>CAIVPR010000077.1 GCA_903907865.1 uncultured Acidobacteriia bacterium | reverse complement strand
TCGGAGCCCCCGTCGTTGACCTCCTCCGCCAAGCCAACCTCGGCTGCCACATCACCCCCGTATCCATCACCGGCGGCGACAAGGCCTCCCTCGTCGGCACCGTCTACAACGTCCCCAAGGTCGACCTCTGGGCCGGACTCGCCATCATGCTCGAACGCGAGCAACTGGTCATCGCCAAAAAGCTCCCCTGTTCCGCCGCCATCGCCCGCGAACTTGGAGCCCTCAGCTCCCACACCCTCCGGGCCGCCCCCGGCGAAAAGGACGACCTCGCCATCGCCATCGCCCTCGCCGTCTGGAAAGCCCGCCGCAGCGGCTGCGGCACCACCTCCAACGACCGCACCCAGGACTACGACCCCGTCCTCCGCTACCACTGCCGCCTATAACGGTTGCCTTTCACCCAACCCGTCGTGGCGCGCGCAATCTTGCGTGCCGCGTCGAGAATCTTCTCGACGCATGTTGGTCGCTGAACCGAAGTCCGGCTAGTGCGGTCCCGATTCACCTTCGACAGCGGTTCTTCCCCGGGATAGCCAGCCCCCCCACCCAACCGAAACAAAACCCAGGAGCCAACCGTGACCACCGCCAACCCTCACCCCCCAAAACATGCTAATGTGTCATCTAAGATGCGCCTCTCGACTATCGCCTTGCTGGTTGGCCCTTTCCTGTCCATTGCCGTCGCCGCGCCGTCCGCGGATCCCCCGCTGCTCCTGCAAAAACCCACGCTGAGCCGCACCCAGATTGCCTTTGTCTACGCTGGCGACATCTGGGCCGTCGCGCGTGCCGGGGGCGATGCGCGTCGGCTGACCAGTGGTGCCGGAGTCGAAACCAACCCCGTCTTCTCCCCGGACGGCAACACGCTGGCCTTCACCGGCGAGTATGACGGCAACGTGGACGTCTACACGATCCCCGCCGACGGTGGTATTCCCAAGAGGCTCACCTACCACCCCGCGGCGGACACGGTCCTCGGCTGGACGCCCGACGGCAAGCGCATCCTCTTCACATCGACCCGCGACAGCTACTCGAGGGTTGCCAGCCTCTACACCGTTGACACCTCCGGCTCCTTCCCTGAAAAGCTCCCGCTTCCGTGGGGCTGGGAAGGCTCCTACTCGCCCGACGCCGCCAAGATCGCCTACGTGCCGTTGGCGCGCGCCTTCGCCGCGTGGAAGCACTACCGCGGAGGTCAGGTAACACCTATTTGGATCGCCAACCTCGCCGATTCCAGCGTCGAAAAGGTCCCGCACGAGAACGCCAACGACTTCAACCCGCTGTGGGTCGGCACCAAAGTCTACTTCCTCAGCGACCGCAGCGGCCCCACAACGCTCTTCTCGTACGACACCGCTTCGCGCAAGGTGAAGGAGGAGATCAAGAACACCGGCCTCGACTTCAAGTCCGCAGGTGCCGGGCCGGGAGCCATCGTGATCGAGCAATTCGGCGCGCTGTCGCTCTTCGACCCGCGCACGGGCAAACTTGAACCCGTGAAGGTCCGCATCGCGGGCGACCTGCCCGAGGTCCGGGATCGTATGGTCAACGTCAGTACCCGCCTTTCCGGTGCCCACCTCTCCCCGACGGCCGCGCGCGCCATTTTCGAAGCCCGCGGGGAGATCGTGACCGTGCCCGCCGAAAAGGGAGACGTCCGCAACATCACCAACACCCCCGGCGTCGCCGAACACGACCCCGTCTGGTCGCCCGACGGCAAGACGATTGCCTACTTTTCGGATGAGAATGGCGAATACGCGCTGCACTTGGCACCGCAAACCTCGACGGGCGCTCCCGAGACCAAGATCGTCAAGATTCCCATGCCGGAACCGGGGACCTATCGCGGTACCGCGTGGTCGCCGGACTCCAAGAAGATCTCGTTTATCGATTCGCGCCTGCGCATCTGGTGCTTGGATGTCGAAACCAAGAAGACGACCCTCGTGGACAAGGAGCGTTTCTGGAACCCCGGTGACGACTGGATTCCCGTCTGGTCGCCCGACTCCAAGTGGCTAACTTACTCGAAGCGCCTGCCGAATTATCTGGGGGCGATCTACGTCTGGTCGCTTGAAGCCGGAAAAGCGACACAGATCACCGATGGCCTTAGCGACGCCAAGTACCCGGCATTCGACAGGGAAGGGAAGTACCTCTACTTCGCCGCGTCCACCGATGCCGGTCCGGCGATCCAACCGGATGTGGAAAGCTCTTCGCGCAACGCAACTCGCAACCTTTATATAACGGTACTGACGAAGGATCTGCCATCGCCCTTTGCGCCGGAAAGCGACGAGGAGAAGGTTGTTGAGGTACCTCCAACTCCCAAACCCGACGCCCCGAAACTCGACGCGCCCAAGCCTGAGGTGCCCAAGCCTGCCGCTCCGGTCGTGAAAATCGACTTTGACAACATCGGTCAGCGCATCCTCGCCATGCCTCTCCCGTCCCGCAACTATGTCGGACTGCAGACGGGCAAGGCGGGTGTACTGTTCGCCATCGAGAAGGGCCTCATTGTGCACCGCCATGATTTGAAATCGCGAAAGTCCGACGTGGTCACCTCCGGTGCCCTGTTCTTCGAGGTGTCGAACAACGGCGAAAAAATGCTGGTGCGCCAAGGCCCGAGCTGGTCGATCCGAAACCTGCCGCCCGCGCCGCCTCCCGGAAACACGCCCGCGCCCCCGGCACCCCCTGCCGCCGCTGGACCAGGCGGTCCGGGTCAACTCAACACGGCGGGAATCGAGATCAAGGTTTCCCCCCGGGCCGAGTGGAAGCAGATGTACCACGAGGCGTGGAGGGTGGAGCGCGACCATGTTTACGACTACCATGGTCTCGACTTGGCGGCGGCGGAGAAGCGATACGCGCCCTTCGTCGAGGGCATCGCCTCCCGCGCGGATCTCAACTACCTCTTCCAGGAGATGCTCGGCAATATCGTCTCGTCCCACCTCGGAGTCGCTGGCGGCGACCAGCCTGCGGTGCCGCGTGTCCAGACCGGTCTCCTGGGCTGCGACTTCAAGATCGAAAACGGTCGATACCGCTTTTCCCGGATCTTCAACGGCGAGAATTGGAACCCCGACGCGCGCGCCCCGCTCACCCAGCCTGGCGTCAATGTTGCCGAAGGCGACTATCTCCTGTCAGTGGAAGGACGCGACGTGGCCCCCCCAACCAATGTTTTCAGCATGTTCGAGGGCACGGCCAACAAGCAGCTCCATATCCGGGTCGGCCCCGATCCATCGGGCACTGGTTCGCGCGAAGTGACGGTGGTGCCGGTCGCCTCGGAAGTCCGGCTGCGCAACTTGGCTTGGATCGAGGACAATCGGCGCAAGGTCGACCAGGCCACAGGCGGACGGGTCGCGTACGTCTACATGCCGGATACCTTCTTCGGTGGCTTGACGAACTTCAACCGCTACTTCTACGCGCAGGTGGACAAACAGGCCGTGATCATTGATGAACGCTTCAATGGCGGGGGTGCTCTCGCCACCGACATCATCGAGGCGTTGAGCCGTAAGCACATGTCGAGCGTGGCGACGCGCGACGGCGAGGACGAGGCCCAGCCCCAAGGAGCCATCTTCGGACCCAAAGTGATGATTGTGAACGAGTTTGCCGGTTCCGGCGGCGACGCCATGCCATGGTATTTTCGCCGTGCCGGTGTCGGGAAGCTGATCGGCAAGCGCACTTGGGGAGGGCTCATCGGACGCGCCAGCGCTCCCGCGCTGATTGACGGCGGCATCGTGACCGCCCCGTCGTCCGCAGTCTGGGACCCGGTCGAAAGCCAGTACATTGCCGAAAACACGGGAGTCGAGCCGGATATCGAGGTCGAGCACGACCCCAAGCTGGTCCGCCAAGGCCACGACCCGCAATTGGAGCGCGCGATCGCTCAGGTGCTGGCTGAACTGGACAAGAATCCGCCCAAGAAGCCCGCACGCCCGAAGGCTGTCAAGTACGATACGTTGCGGTAGGAGGAGGTGCTGGGCGCATCCGGTTAGCGTTGGAGGCCGTTCCGTTGCGATTGTGCAGAGCGGCCAGAAAAAGGTTCATGCCACCGCATTTATGGTTCTCAGTGTGAGAACATGTACGTATTGCACGTGATCAGTTACAGGACGTTACGCGAGTTTGGCGACGAGCACGTCGAATCGCGTGGCCCGCTGAAGACATGGCACAAAGTAGTGAGCCGCGCGGTGTGGTCCGATCTCGCGGTAGTTCGATCAGCCTATCCCCATGCCGACGCTGTCGGAAGGTGCACGGTGTTCAACATCGGTGGGAACGACTTCCGACTCGTCGTGCAGATCGATTTTGAGACTCAGGTGGTTTACGTCAAGAAGGTGATGACCCATGCGGAATACAGTCGAAAGAATGGCGCACTCTGGAAGCAGTTCTGCGGTTGTTGAGTCACAGTATGCCCGGTTACTCACGGACTTTGCCCCTGTAGCAATCGAGACGGAGGCGGAACATGAACGCGCATTGGAGGCAGTCAGCGCTCTCATGGAGAAGATAGACCGGTCGCAGGCCGAGACTTCATTGCTCAAGCTGCTCGCAGTGCTTATTGAAAGCTACGAACAGGACCGTTTTTCGATGGGAGAGGCAAGCCCTCTCGAGTCGTTGCAGGAACTGATGCGCGCGCGCGGGATGAGGCCGACGGAACTATGGGAGGTTTTCGGGTCCAAAGGGATCACGTCGGAGGTGCTCAACGGCAAGCGCGGAATCAGCAATGCGATGGCGCGGAAGCTGGGGCAGGTGTTTCATGTGCCCGCGTCCGTGTTCATTGACATTGCGCGGCCCGGTTTGGACTCTGGCGGTGCTGCGGTCTAAAGCGCAACCAGTTGCGAAGCCGACGTCAAACTGGGAGGCAGCACCGTGTATTCAACCGAGCCCGGATTCGTCATGCGCGTCGATGCTTGAAGGATTTCGAGGGAAACCACGTTTCCGGCGGCATCGTAGTCTAGGATCATTCCCGGCTTGTCCTCGTCGCTCTCGGCGATCAGAGCATCGCTGAACAGAATGCTCAGCACGTCAACATCGGGATCGTATAGAAGTTTCATTCAACGCTCCAGTACTTGGCGATCTTGCTGGTGCGGTACGCGGTGACGACCACGGGGGGGATACGGTCTTCGGCCACCACCACACGAACCAAGTATAACGTCCCGGCTCCAAAGGAAATGCGCGACTGGTAGATCTCCCTCTCGGCGTGGCGTGACAGGAGGAATTGCATGGCCTTCGTCTATTTATTGTAATATTGGACTGCTGTGTGACAATTATGGTAAATATTTTGATGTTTCCGCAGGGCACTCAAGCCTTCGCCAATCCTAGCCGCCGAGCCAGCTCCTCCAGTCTCGGATTGGACCGCAGCAGGTCGAAGCGCGGATCCACCCTTATGGACAGCAGTTCGAAGCACCTGTCTTCGAACGCCTTCGTGAGCCAGTCGAAACCGTGGTCCGTGTCCCCGAGCGCGAAGTGGATGGAGGCCAGATCGAACGGCGACACGTACCGCCTCCCCGCCAAGGCGCGCAAATCCTCCAATAACTCCAACGCCTCGCGCCGCCTTCCGGAAAGCGCATGTGCCCGGGCCAGCGCGCCCTTCATCCGGGGATTCCCCGGCGAAAGCTGGACCGCCCTTTGGAAGGCCGCCAACGACTCGTCCAGATCCCCGCGCTGCTCCTGGATCAGCCCCAGCGTCCAGTACGCGGGTGAAAAGTGCGGGTTCAACTCCACCGTGTGGTCGATGCTTTCGAGCGCCGTCTCGAAATCCCGACGGTAATGGTGGATCACCGCCACTTCCCGACCTATAATCGACGACACGGGATCCAGAGACTGGGCGATCAGAATCTCCTCCAGCGCCTCGTCCAGCCGCCCCATCGGGGCTAGGCACGATACCGCGTACCAGTGGTGGGCGGTGGCATGCCGTGGATCGAGGCTGATCGCGCGCCGGAATTCCCGTTCCGCCTCCAGCCAGTCCCAATCCTGGGTGGACCGCACATGCGCCAGCGACGTCCGCGACTCGACGCAGCTTTCGTCCAGCATCACCGCCGAAGCCGCGCTCGACGCCGTCTTCGTCCACACCTCCGCCGGAGCCAACACGCCGTAGTGGCCGAGCAAACTGTAGGCGTCCGCCAGACCGGAGTAGGCCTTGGCGAAACGTTGGTCTTCGACCAGCGCCTTCTCAAAGAAGTCCACCGCCTTGCGCAGGCTCTCCTCCGACCGCTGGTTGAGGTGGTAGCGCCCCTGCAGGTAGAGGTTATGCGCCGCCAGGTTCTCCGTCGCGCGGGGGAAGCCGCGTCGCGCCGAGTTCGGGCCGAAAGACTCCTCCAGCTTCGCCGCCACTGCGCACGCGGTCCGATCCTGTATGTCCAGCGCATCGGCGGGCTCCCCGTCGACGGCATCCCCTTCGACGACCTCGGACCACAAATACGCCCCGCTCCCGCCGTCCACAATCTGCACCGAGACGCGGATCCTGGTTCTCGATTTGCGGACGCTGCCGCACACCACCATCGCGGCGTCGAGCCGCTGTGCAGTTTCGCGGAGGTTGGGGTCCTCATCGTCGATGGATGCCAGGCCGGAGTCCCACACAATCACCCGGAGCTGGTCGGATCGGATCAAACGATGGACCACCTCTTGAGCCGCACCGCTGCAGAAATAGGCCAAATCGCCGCCGGGGCTCTGGTCCTGGAAGGGCGCAACCGTGACCGTGTTCTGGCTTGCGAGCGCCCCCGCTACCGACCGCCTGGGGACAACGACTTCATTCCTGCGGAACGACGGGGTATACCCGCCCTTCGGCAACTCGATGACAAGGGACGATTGCTGCCCTTCGTCGGTGTAGTATTTGGACAGCCTTGCCCGCAGTCGGCGCGCCTGGACGCGCACGATCGGGTCGGTTCTCGGGTCGAAGCTCGGCTCCTTGTCGAAGACTTGGACCCCCACCACGTATTCCTTCAACTGGTTGCCGCGACCGGCAACCGTCTCCAGAACAATAAACTCGAGGAAGCGCTTCAGCCTGTCCACTTGGCGGAACGTCGCACTTCCGCCGATCAGTTCCAACTCGCGCCGGACTGCGTCGTCCTGACCCTTTGGGCTCATGATGTCTGTCATCCATCATGCCACTGGCCACGCGCGCGTTCGAGCGTCCACCGCCTTGACAACCTTCCAACTGCGGGTATATAGTCGCCACTAGTCGGGTCCGCCTCGTTGCCCTTTTTTGGAAACTTGAACAAAACCAAACCGACTGGATTGGGGACAGCTCATGAGATTCGCCGTAAGAATGTCTTGTCTGCTCGTTGTCGTGGTGGGCGCGCTCTACGCCCAAGGCGACAGGGGAACGATCACGGGAACCGTAACGGATCCTTCGGGCGCAGTTATCGCCGGAGCCCGCGTGACGGCGGAAAATGCCGAAACGCACAACCTCCTCGAGACCGTCACTACCGCCACCGGCAATTTCACCTTGCCCCAAGTCCCGGTCGGAACGTGGAACGTCTCGGTGGAAGTGCCTGGTTTCAAGCGGTTCAACTCGCTGAAGAACACCGTCGAAGTTGCCCAGACTATCCGGGTCGACGTGAAGCTTGAAGTTGGCGCGGCTTCCGAGACGATTTCCGTCCAAGCCGAGTCGGTCGCGCTTCGGACCGAAAGCGCCGATGTCACGACGACGGTGGGCAACGAGCTATTTGTCGAACTCCCGATCCAGTGGTCGAACGGCTTCTATGGCAACCAAGCGGTCCGGAATCCCCTTTCCATCGCCCAGATTCTGCCCGGCATGAGTGGCGGCAGCAGCTATTTCGGCTCACTCGGTTTGACGGGCGGCGGCGCGGCGATTAACGGGGCACCTCCGGGTACTTTCAAGACGCTGGTGGACGGGCAGGACAGTACCAACTTGTACGCTCCGGGCTTCTTCTTTTACCAGCAGCCGTCGGTGGAAGCTCTGGAGGAGGTCAGCCTGCAGACCGGCAACTACGCTGCCGAATTCGGGCAGGCACAAGGCGGCATCTATAACTTCACGGCCAAGTCCGGCACGAACCAGTATCACGGCGGGCTCTTCTACCGCTTCACCAACGAGGATCTGAACGCGCACCAGCCATATTCCGGCAGCCGCGCCGCCAGCCGCCAGAACAATTTCGGCGGGACGTTCGGCGGTCCCGTCCGCATTCCGAAGATCTACAACGGGCGTGACCGGACCTTCTTCTTCTTCTCCTTTGAAGGCTTCCGCTCCGTCCTGCCCGTGCCCAGTTCCGGGACGTTCACGACCGTGCCGAACGCCAACGACCGGATTGGCAATTTCGCCGCCGACCTAGGTGCCCAGGTCAATTGCGGTGGTGCTGCCTGCAAGGACGGTTTGGGGAATCCCGTGTATGCCGGGCAGATTTTCGATCCGCTGGCGGTCTCGGCGGACGGTGTTACCCGTTCGGCGTTTCCGGCCAATACCATTCCGCAAAGCCGGATCGACCCCGTCGCGTTGAAGATCCAAGGTTTTCTGCCCAAGACGACCAACGCGCTACAGTCCTTGAACTACCAACTCTCCGGGACCACGCCGAGGCCGCAGAACCTGCCCTCCATCAAGGTGGACCACAACTTCTCGCCGGACCTGAAGCTGTCGACCTTCTACTCCTTCGTGGGGGGATCCGGGCAGACCAGCACGGACGGCTTGCCGACAAACATCACGACCGCCGGATTCAACCACAGCGCCTCCAGCACGGGTCGCATCAATGTCGACGACACCCTTCGACCCTCCGTGCTGCTGCACTTGGGTGTCGGTTACGTCAATACCCAGGTTTCCAAACTCTCGTTCCCGGACGTGGCGGGTTTCAACCAGCAGACCAGTCTGGGACTGGCCGGTGCCATTACCTCGGGCTTTCCCCAACTCACCGGTTTGGGTAACTTCTCCGCCAGCGGGGCTCCAATCGGAGGGATGACAGCCAACCTCGGCTCCAACTACAACCAGTATGTGAATACTGGCGAGTTCACGTCGTCGGCGGCGCTGACGTGGATCAAAGGCTCGCACTCCTTCAAGTTCGGCGGCAGCGGCCACACGCGGATGGAAGGTTTCAACCAGTGCCAAGGCGGATGGGGCTCTTATGCCTATTCCGCCGCGCAGACCGGCCAGCCTTTCGGGGCCGGAGGCGTAACACTGGCCACAACCAATGGGAGCCCCGGACTCGGCTACGCCAGTTTCCTGCTCGGGATGCCCAACACCACCAGCGTTTCCCCCTGCACGAGTGTCAATTGGCACGACCGGGCCCTTGCCGGCTATGCGCAGGACAACTGGAAACTGACGCGAAAGCTCACGCTCGACATCGGCGTGCGCTACGACCTCCAGAATCCCCCGTTGGAAGACCGGAACCGCATCAGCTCCTTCTCCCCGACCACGTTGAATCCCAGCGCGGGCAATTTGCCGGGTGCGGTCCTCTATCAAGGTTCGGGAGCGGGCACCTGCAATTGCGGCAACCTTCTGAAGCTGTACAAATTCGCGTTCGGGCCGCGGATTGGCGTGGCCTACCAGTTGAACCAAAGGACAGTGGTGCGCGCCGGCTGGGGTTTCTTTTATGGCGCTCCCGATACGTTTGCGGGTAGCGCGCCGCAGTCGCCCAGCGCGGGGACGGGCTACGACACGATTTCATTCTCGGCTCCCAGGCCGGGGGCCTCGTCGCTGCCGGGGAATCTCCAAGGCGGTCTGCCGGTCGACACGTCGCTTTTCGCGGCCACGCTGCATCAGGTTGGAGCACTGCCCACCAAGAACCCGGTCACCGGCCTCAGCAACCTCAACGCACCCACGTTTTACGACCCCGCGTTGGGTCGTCCGCCCCGCATCAGCCAGTACAACATCGCGGTCCAGCGGGAAGTGATGCGGGGCATGACACTGGAAGCCGCCTATGTGGGCAACCGCGGGGCTTGGCTGCAGGGTGCGTTGTATCCGCTGAACTCGGTCACGCCTGGCATCCTGCAGTCGCGCGGCCTCAGCCTGTCGAATTCCGCCAACCTGACCCTGCTGAACTCGCAGATCGGCTCGGCGGCGGCGAAGACCGCCGGATTCTCGGTGCCGTTTTCGAACTACCCGACCACCAACACGCTGACCAGCGCGCTCCGTCCCTTCCCGCAGTACGGCAACATCAACCCGACGTCCGCCGTGGGTAATTCGTGGTACGACTCCCTGCAGATGAAGATGAACGCGAAGTTGAAGTACAACCTGACCGTTCTCAGCACCTACACGTGGGCGAAATCGCTGACCCGGATCGCCAATTTCGATACTTGGACGGATCTGCGCACGCAAAAGGCCCTCGACGTCAACAGCATTCCGCAGGCGCTTTCCATGAACCTCATCTACCAGACGCCCCACCTGACTACGGGGGTGCTGGGCCGGAACTGGATCACGAAGCGGGTGCTGAGCGATTGGCAGATCAGCGGAGTGCTGCGCTACCAGAGTGGTGCCTTGATCAATGCCCCGACGTCAAACGACAACCTCGGCACATATCTTGCCGGCGCTCCGACGCAGTATATGACGCGGGTTCCGGGACAGCCGCTCTACCAGGTCGACCCGAACGGCAAGATCGATCCCACGCAGCAACTGATCCTGAATCCGGCGGCGTGGACCGAGTGCGGGCCAACCGCGACCTTCGGATGCGGCGCTCCCCGGTATAGCGACTTCCGCCAGCGCCGTGCGCCCCAGGAGGATATCGGCATGGGACGCCGGTTCGTGCTGTCGGACGCCCACACCAACCGCTTCTTCGAGATCCGCATGGAAATGTACAATCCGTTCAACAGGATCGTATTTCCGGCAATCGGGGTAGGGAATCCGATCACGACGGCCACCCGGAATTCGAACGGGTTGCTGACGGGCGGATTCGGGTTCATGAACGTCAACAGCATCGCGGCGGGGACGGCGCGGAATATGTTGGTGGTCGCCCGAATCTCGTTCTAGGGGTTCCCGGCTGCATTGCCGTTGCAGTGCGGCGGCGGCGATGGCGGCCTACAGCGATAGGATGGAGACATGCCGACCAGCAAACTCATGAAGGCCCTCGTAAAGTCCCGTCCCGAACCCGGGCTATGGATGGAGGAGGTGCCGGTGCCCGAAATCGGCATCAACGACGTGTTGATCCGCGTCCGCCGGGCGTCGATTTGTGGCACCGACATCCACATCCTCGACTGGGATGCTTGGGCCGCGCGCACCATCAAGACCCCCATGGTGATCGGCCACGAGTTCATGGGCGAAATCGTGGCGGTGGGCTCCAACGTGACCGACTTCTTCCCCGGCCAGCAGGTTTCGGGAGAGGGTCACGTGGTGTGCGGGCGGTGCCGGAACTGCTTCGCCGGACGCCGCCACCTCTGCGCGCATACCAGCGGGGTGGGTGTGAACCGCGCCGGGGCGTTCGCGGAATACATTTCGCTGCCCATGACCAACGTCTGGGTCCACAAGAACGAGATCGAGCCCGACATCGCCTCGGTTTTCGACCCCTTCGGCAACGCGGTCCATACTGCGCTGGCGTTCCCGGTGCTGGGTGAGGACGTGCTGGTTACCGGTGCCGGGCCCATCGGGATCATGGCGGCGGCGGTGGCGAAGCACGCCGGTGCACGGCACGTCGTGATCACGGACCTGAATCCCTACCGGCTGGAATTGGCGCGCAAGGTGGGCGTTTCGATGGCGGTCGATCCGCGCGAACGCAGCTTGAAGTCGGTCCACGAAGAACTGAACATGTCCGAGGGCTTCGATGTCGGGCTCGAAATGTCCGGCAACGCCTCGGCGTTCCGGGGCATGGTGGAGAACATGTCGCACGGCGGCAAGATCGCCATGCTGGGCATTCCTCCGGGCGAAATGGCCATCGACTGGAACCTGGTGATCTTCAACATGCTGACGATCCACGGCATTTACGGGCGTGAGATGTACGAGACCTGGTACAAGATGACGGTGATGTTGGAATCGGGGCTCGACATTTCGCCGGTGATCACGCACCGGTTTGCGGCGCGGGATTTCGCCGAGGCGTTCCAGCTGATGAAGTCGGGGAGTTCGGGGAAGATTGTGATGGACTGGGAGAATCTCTAGCCCGGTTCTGCCACACGGGGCTTGGCTGATGTTGTGCCCGCTTGCTGAAGGGCGCAAGTCGGAAGCTTTTCACGACGTCGCGGCAACGGTCAAGTGACCGCCGGTTGTCGGGCGGCAGTTCGACATAGCCGTGGCTGCAACTCCGCTTCTGCTGCGTCGGCAGGCTTAAAATCGGTCGCGCCTCAGTAGAATCAGCATGTTGCAAAGCAGCGGCGCAAGGGTGCAATGCTGGCATCGGATTCTCAAGAACTCCTCCCGCACGGTCCCCCAATTGCTCTTGGTAGAGTGCACCGCAAGGTGCAAGGAGCAGATGATGAAATCGAGCACCAAAGACCAAATCAAAGGCACGGCCCACGAGATCAAGGGCACTTTGAACGAGAAGATCGGGGAAGTCTTCAACGACCCCAAGCGCAAGATGGAGGGCCAAGCGGAACAGGCTCTCGGCCACGTGCAGAAGCAGGTCGGCAACCTCAAGGAAAAGGTCGGCGCATAATCCCATGACCCGGACAATTGGATTGGTCCTCATCGTGGTCGGTCTTATCGGCCTCGCATGGGGTGGCTTTACCTACACGACCCGGAAGAACATCATCGACGTGGGACCCATCCATGCGACCCGGGATCAAACGCACACAGTGGACTTGCCGCCCATCGCGGGAGCGATAGCTATGCTTGGCGGCATTGCCCTGTTGCTGGTTGCAAAACGGGCATGACAGACGGAAGGGTGGAAGACGAATGTTGATCCTACTGATACTTTTGATTTTGTTGTTGGGTGGCGGTGGCGGTTACTATGGCCACAGCCGCTGGGCTACGGCGGCGGCGCGGGCATTGGACTGGGAACCGTCCTCGTCATCGTGCTGGCATTTTCCCTCTTGGGCGGGTTCCGCTACTAAGTCACGAACTTAGATTCTGAGCATCCGGGCCGCGTCCGCGCGGCCCGGATGCTCAGAATTAGTGGATGCGCTCGGCCCGCACGACAAACCTATTCGGTGCCTCGCCGATGAAGTAAAAGGGATAGCACGTAATCAGGGTAAGTACTTCGCCGCCATTCGGGTCCAGCACCTCTATGTTCGAAGGCTCCACGATTGTTGTGGACACCACCCGGTAGCGGTATGTCGCCAACACCGTTGACAGCGCCACCACATCGCCAATCCTGACGTCTTTCAACCGGCGGAAATAAGTATCGCGGTGGGCGGAGATTCCTATATTTCCCGTCCCGCCGGGGAAGCCCGTGCCGGGAATGTGTCCCGCCGAACGGCGCAGGGCGGGACTATCCACCCCTTCGCCCACCATCACCGACAATCCCAGCCGCGCGATGTCGACCCGTCCGAAAACACCGGACAAGTCTACAGGGTGCCTTTTCGGGGCAACCGCGGTTCTTGCCGTGCGGTTGCTGGCTGCAAACACGTCGTCGGATTGATTCTGCTGCCGTTCCGCATCGAACCGGCGACCCTCCAGTTCCCGGTAGGCCAGCCCTTCACCGATGACAAACAGGCACCATCCAAGAGCCGCGGCTCCCGCTGCAAACAGCCCCCTCGCCAGCCACCTCATTTTGCGGGCACTCCGGCCGGCACCTTGGGATAGTACCCGGTCCTGGTGCGCACCACCAAATCGGCACCGGCTCCGGAGGCTGTCACGCGGATAGTGCGCCACGCCGCGGACTTGGATGTGTTGGTGGGGGCGTACTCAAGCGTGTACTGGGTGCGGATCTCGCGGGCGATCTGTTCGCAGATCGCCGCCACAGTATCCAAATGCAGGGGAAAAAAGGCGTCGCCGCCCGTGGTGCGGGCAAGGCGGCGCAGAATGTCTGGGTTCTTGTCCTGGCTGCCTTCTTCAAAGATACCGATGGTGTAAATCAGCGCCTTGGAGAGCCCCGCAGCCTTCAGCGCCTCGTCACGGGAGTGGACGCTGGCGTTGTCGGCACCGTCGCTGATCACAACAAGAGCCTTTCGCGGACGGCTGCCGGCCAACAATCGTTCCTGGGCCACTAGAACGGCGTCGTAAAGTGCGGTCTGTCCGGCAACGGGCGCATTGAGAAGCGCCGCCTCCAAATCGCGGGATCGGTTCGTGAACGCGACGCCTTCCTCCAGCCCGAACTGCACCTTCTCATTGAAATTGACGACAAACATTTCGTCCTCCGGATTGCTGGAATGGACGAAAGTCTTGGTCGCGAGAACGACTTCGGCAAGCTTGCTGGCCATGCTGCCGCTGTGGTCGACGACGAGACCGATGGTAACCGGGACGTCGTCATGCCGGAAGAGCCGGATGGTCTGGCGGACACCGTCTTCATAGACGGCGAAATCCTTTTCATGAAGGGCCGAATCCAGCCGCCCCTTGCGGTCGTGGACCGTAGCCTGGAGCGACACCACGTTGACGTCGACCGAGATCTGGAACGGCTCCTGCCCCTGCAGGGGGATCGCCGCCCCCACCAAGAGGAGACACAGCGGCATCACCCGGCAGTTCATGCCGAGCCGCGCGCGTAAGCAAGCGGTCACCACAACCCCGTGGAACGGCGTTGGCCTGGAGTCGGTGACCGCTTGCTTACGCGCGCGGCTCGGTCCGGCTGGCATGGCGCCCGTTCGGCCCGGGCTACGGCAATTGCAAAAACGCACTACACGGCGCGGAGCGGCTGGTATCTGGGCTGCCACATGGCCTCCTCTACGGCGCGACCGATATCCGGCATCTTGACACGCGCCAGACCTTCGTTCAGCGCCGCTTCCACCACGGCTCCGGCGACGGTCCTGGCGACGCTCCGGAGGTCGTCGATATTCGGAAGCAGAGAGGCCCCCGGCTGCCGGACGGTCACCAGGCTGGACACCGCGCTGGCTGCGGCGGCAAACATTCCGTCGCTGATCCGCGTGGCCCGCGAGACGATCGTTCCCAACACCAAGCCCGGGTAGAGCATGGCGTTGCTGATCTGCCCAACCACGTAGGTGATCCCTTTGTAAGTGACCGGCGTGAACGCCGCCCCGGTGGCGACCAAGGCGCGACCGTCGGTCCAAGCGAGCAGCTCCGTCGGGTTGCCCTCCGAACGCGATGCCGGGTGCGAGAGCGGAAAGATGATCGGGCGCTCCGCATAGTCCGCCATGTTCCGGATCACGGCCTCGGTAAAAGCACCGCTTACGCCCGACGCCCCCACAAGTATGGTCGGCTTGACGCGGCGTACAACCTCGGCCAGTTCCACACCCTTGTGGGAGGGCCGGTTCCAAGCCCTCGACTCACTGGCCGGCCTTGCGTAGGGCGCTTGGTGATCGTGGAGGTCGGCCATATCGGAGGTCAGAAGGCCCTTGCTGTCGATGCACCAGAAGCGACTGGTGGCCTCGGATCGCGTGAGCCCCTCCCGCATCATGGCGTTCCGCAATTCGTCCGCTACGCCAATACCCGCGGTTCCGGCTCCGAAAATGACAACGCGCTGGCTGCGCATGGTGGTTCCGGAGACTCGCATCGCGGTAATGGTGGCGGCAAGCGTGATGGCACCCGTTCCTTGGATATCGTCGTTGAAGGTGCACATCCCCTCGCGATAGCGGGCGAGGATGCGGCGGCCGTTGTCGGGGGCGAGGTCCTCCCAAAGGAGCAGCGCGTTGGGGTAGAGCCTTCTGACAGTTTTGACGTAGACATCGATGAAGGCGGCGTAACGGTCCCCGCGAATACGCGGATGGCGGTTGCCGACGTACATCGGGTCCCCGACCAGCTCCTCCCGGTTGGTTCCCACGTCCAGCATGACCGGTACCGCGCGGGTGGGGTCGATGCCGCCGGCAGCGGTGTAGATCGCGAGCTTGCCGATGGAGACCTCGATGCCGCCCACGCCCCAATCGCCGATGCCGAGGATTTGTTCGGCGTCGGTGGCGAGGATCAAGTCCATGTCACGGTTGGCATCGAAATTCTCGAAGGACTGCTCGATGCTCGATGCATGGTCGATGGAGAGATAGACGCCGCGCGGGCGTCGGCATTCGTGGTGATACTGCTCGATTGCGAGGCCCACAGTAAGGTCGTTGACGATGGGGATCATCTCGCGGAGGTGTTCGGAGAAGAGCCGGAAGAACAGGATCTCGTTGCGGTCGTGCAGCGCGGTCAGGTAGATGTTCTTCCCCAACGCATCCGGAAGACGGTCGTATTGGAGGTAGGCCCGTTTCACCTGAGTCTCGAGCGAACAGACGTCGGAGGGGATGAGCCCGGTGAGGCCGAGCGCGTCCCGTTCCTCCGCGGTGAACGCCGTCCCCTTGTTGAGCAGAGGGGAATTGAGAACATCGAGACCGCGGGCTGCAGTCTGATAGCGGTCCAAGGGACTGGGGGCCGTACGGGTCGGGGGTGGATTCTCTCTCTGGGACAGTGGCTGTGACACTTGGTTCCTCGTTCCGTTTGTGCGTGACTGTGATTTGCGCGCTGCCAAGGCAGGCAACACTCGGCGCGCGAAGTGCAACTCTACTCTATATAGGTAATTAAACGTGTGAAAAGCGCTCCCTCGCGGTCGGGCTCGGCAGAATGAGCGCGAAGCCGAGCCTCGACCGCGAGGGAGCGTCCGATAAGCGACTAAGCGCGGGTCGCGGCCTTGTTGGCAAGCAACGCTCCGCCGAGCGCGGCCAGACCGAACAGGCCGATCAAGGGCAGGTAGCTCGCGGTCTTGGGCAATTCTTCCGCTGCGACGGCCATTTCGGCTGGCGGGGGCGGAGTGACAACTTCAGCGAGCACGGCATCGTCGCCGCTTGGCTGGATGGCGGCAACAGGGGCGCGCTTCATCTCCAGAAACACGGGAGCATCCTTTTCCATGGGCAGCTCGGCCACTTCAACCGGCACTTCCGCCGGAGTATAGAGGACCGGCGTATTGGTTTCCTTGGCGATCAACATGGCCTTTTCCTTGGGGTAGACAAACTCCTCGCCCCAGTTCCTGCCCGGATAGAACCAGGCGCGAAGCGCTTCCGGCTGTCCGGCGGGCCGCTCGCGGAAGGTGATGGTCGTCTTGTCCGTGGCCTTGAGGCGGTAGTTCGGAATCGCGAGGATGGTGGCGTAGACCACGTTCTCTTCCTTGTTGAAGATCTGCACGATGTGGCGGTCCGACTGGGAATCGAGGATCTTGAAGACGTAGGTGCCGGCCGGCAGGACACCCCAACCCTTAAGGTGGACGCCGGGGATTTCCACCGGGCCGCTAAACGTGATGACGGTCTTCCTATTCCACTCGTCGGCCATGGCGGCAGTCGGGAGGACCGCACCCATCAGTGCCAGACAAGCTGCCGTTGTCACTGCATTTGATCGTTTCATTTCTTTTTCCTTTGTCCAGGTCTGGTGTTCCTGGTGCGGTGCCCGCCTTCCATCCGGTAGGAGGACTGCGGGCAGTTGCGCAATTGACAAGTGCATGCGGAGGGCCCCGACCGCCGAATGGCGTTTGCACCATTCGTTGCAGCGTCAGCCGTTCCGCCGGTGACCTGCAGCCGGTCGCGGCGACCGACCGTGGGGAGCCAGTTGGCGGGATGCGGTCAGCGGTGCAGCCGGAAGTTGGTCACGTCGCCCCATAAGCCAACTGCTTGCAACACCCAGACGCACACCGCGACGACCACCACGATGTTCAGGATCGACTTGATGCTGGAAGCCATCGGGATGAACCGGTTGACCAGGAAGAGGGCGACGCCCACGATGATCAGGAAAACAACTACGTTCAGCAAAGGCATTGTTCTGTTACTCCTGCAGCGGTACAGGCACTTCACGGTCCAATTCACTTGGCGCTCGCCGGTGACGCCCGGCGGTCATTACTGCCCGGAAACCTGTCAATCGGCGCTGTTCTCCCGTGTCCTGGATATGGTCATCTGACCAAATTTAGCCAAAATGCAATGCGCATGAAGCTTCGCAATGTGGTACTGATAGGCGTCGCTGTTATTTCTCTATCGCGCTGTGAGCGGTAATCGGTCCCTGACTGGCCGGATTCACCGCAGGCGCTCAAGAGGATTCCAACGGCGGGAAGCGAGGGGTAGGCGTGACAGCTACGAACCCCAACACCGAAAAGCGACACGTGGAGGTCTCCAATTGGCTCCTTGAAAATGGACCCGGCGAACTGGAACTCCTATTCCGGGCCGTGGTCTACCAGCCCGGAGCACCGGTGCTGATCGTTGACAACGAGGGCAAGTCCCACGACGCCAGCGGAGGCGCAGCGCGCCTGCTGGGGCTGCCGAGGAAAGATCTGATCGGCGGCAAGATCGGCGAATTTGTGGACGAAGGTTCCAAGACCCAGTTGTCCGAGTCGTGGCGCACCCTCCTCGACCAGGGCTCGGACGAGTTGACGGTCCAGATTTCCGATCCGAACGGCGAGCCGCATGAAGTCGAGCTTTCCGTCAAGCCCAACGTGCTCCCCGTGCGCCACGTGGTGGCGTTGCAGAATCCCTTGTTGCCCACGCGCGAACCGATCCCGTCTTGGGCGCAGGATTATGCCCTGTATCTGTTGGACGCCGAAGGGCTGATTGTGGCGTGGTACGCCGGGGCGGAACGGATTTACGGGTACAAGGCCAGCGCCGTGTTGGGGAAAAGCGTTTCCTGCTTGTATCAGGAGGATCCGGACCAGACCGAGGGAGCCGTGAACGCCGAGTTGCAGCAAGAGCTCAAGCGCGCCGCCTCCGGAGGCCACTTCGGAGCCGAGAATTGGCGCCTCCGGAAGGACGATTCGCGATTCTGGGCCAACTCGATCACCATGTCCCTGAGGGACGAGCACGGTGAACTGCAGGGTTTCGCGAGGATCGTGCGCGATTTCAGCGACCGGCACGCGAAGGATGAGAAGCTGCGCAAGAGTCGGGCGCACGGGCCGGTGCCGCATTCCCAGTCCGCTGTCGTGTGTGTCGCGTCCTGTGAGTTTGACCAAGTTCCCGAGGCCAACGACGCGTTTCTGGACCTTGCCGGGTACACGCGGGACGACCTTGCTGAAGGTCGCCTGCGCTGGTCCGAATTGACTCCGGCGGAGTATGTGCCGCTGGACGACCTTGCGCACGAGGAAAGTCTCCGGTTCGGAGCCTGTACCCCCTACGAGAAGGAAATGATGCGGAAGGACGGGACGCGGGTTCCCGTCCTCGTCGCCTCGGCCGTGATGAGGCTCTCGCCGTTTCGCTGGATCACCTTTGTCCAGGACTTGAGGGAGCGGGACCGCTTGGAAGCGGTGCGGGAGCCGGAGGGCGAGAAACGCACCGGCTTCGAGGAGATGATCGGCGGCAGCGCGCCGCTGCAACGCGTGATGCGCCAGATCGAGGTGGTGGCACCGACGGATGCGACCGTGCTGGTGCTGGGCGAGACCGGGACGGGCAAGGAGTTGGTGGCGAGGGCGATCCACCGTCTGAGCCCGCGGAACAAACAGGCCTTTGTGACGTTGAACTGCGCGGCGATCCCGACGGGCCTGCTGGAAAGCGAGTTGTTCGGCTACGAGCGCGGCGCGTTTACCGGGGCACTGTCACAGAAAATCGGTCGTTTCGAAATGGCCCACCGGGGGACGCTGTTCCTGGACGAGGTGGGGGATATTCCGATCGACTTGCAGCCGAAACTGCTGCGGGCCTTGCAGGAGAAGTCGTTCGAGCGGTTGGGCGGAACGCGGACCATACCGATCGACGTGCGCTTGGTGGCGGCGACGAACCGCAACCTGACGCAAATGATGGGGGACAAGCTGTTCCGGAGCGACCTGTACTACCGCTTGCGGGTCTTTCCGATCACAACGCCCCCGCTGCGGGACCGTCCCGAGGATATTCCCAAGCTCGTGCGCCACTTTGTGGCCAAATACAGCGAGAAGATGGGGCGGCAAATCGACAAGATTCCCGCGGAAACCATGCAGGCGCTGATGGCTTGGCAATGGCCGGGGAACATCCGGGAGCTCGAGAACTTCATCGAACGCTCCGTGATTCTCTCCAGCGGGCCGTCCCTGCGGGCACCCGTGTCGGAGATCAAGGAAGATGCGGTGAAAACGACCGGCGGCAGCTCAACGCTGGAACAGGTGGAGCGGGATCACATCATCAAGATACTGCGGGAAAGCAAGGGCGTGGTGACGATGGCGGCCACGCGGCTGAGCCTGCACCGGACCACATTGAATGCCATGATGCGCAAGTTGGGGATCACGCGGCAGGATATTTGAGGTTGTTGCGGATCCTGGCTGGCTCTGCATCAACAGCGCGCGGCCGGAATTGGCCGAGTCACGCCGTCAGGCGCTGGCCCCGGTGTCCCCTCAGGCGCCGATGGCTCGGAAACAGCCGGTTCCAGAAATGCTTGAACCTGGCGCCCCAACCAGGGCCTGGTCGCAGGTCTACCCGGATGAGATTGGACACGCCCAGGACGCCCTCGATCGCCCGGATCGTCCTGAGGGCTTCGGCACGCACATAGGGCCACTCGGTGCGCCCATGCAATGTTACCCAGGCATTGAGAACGGAGACGCGGATTCCACACGGGATCAGCGGGTTCCGGTTTAGTCCGTCGATGGCAGACCGGATCAAAGTGGTGTCGTCGTGCATCGGCTAACTCCTAAGGTTGGCAACCGGGGCTAGTCCGCCACATGTCGAAGCCTGCAGTGTTAAGACGAATCGCGCGCGCTGGCGATTGGAAGTGCTGACTGCCGGTCCGGTTGCCGAACTTCCATCAGCACGCCAAGGGCCGCAATTTGTCCCTAGTTTTCCTTCCCCCTTGGAAATGGTAGTTGCTTGCGCTGTAGCGGAGAACAAGGAGTGAGTGGCGAGGGTCTTGCGTTGATAGCGCGTTGGGTGGACAAGTGCGTGTGGATGGAACAAACACTCCCTTGCGGTCGTGGCTCGGAAACAGGCTGGTTGTTTGGGGAGTGGCGCGACCAAATGCCGCCACGAAGGGCTGCCCGATAACGCGGTGCGAGCCGCCTTTCATCCGGATTGGTGGGTCGCAGGTTGTTTGGGGAGCCGGGAATGCATTTCGGGCCCTGGCGTGCATGTCCAATTGCATGACATGCAACAACAGCACGACTGGATCACAGAATACGAACATCCTGATGGCACTGCTGGCAGGCGTTGGAGCCGGCCTAGCGGCTGGCATCCTGCTGGCGCCGAAGTCCGGCATCAGGATGCGGGCAGAGATTCGCAACGCGGTGAGCGGCTACATGGACGAGGCCGTCTCCAGTGTGGAGAGCGCCCGGCACAGCGTCGCCTCGGCGGTTGACACGGGAGTGCGCGACATCAACGAGGCCATCGAGCAGACGGTCGCGGCCGTCCGCAGCGGTGCCAAGATCAGCCACGACGCCGTCAACAGCGCGGCGGCCAGCCTGCGGGCCGGGACGGGGCTCTCGAAATGAAGTCCGCACCGAAACACCGCGGCTCGCACCACGCCAGCGGCAAGAACAAGGACGACGTCAGCGCGGAGCCGGAACTGGTCACCCCCACGGGAGTGATCCAGCATTTCGGGTCCGTGGCGCGCCTGCCGAACTCGCTTGGAATGGCCGTGGCCAAGAGGAGCGTCGAGAAGCTCAACCAGATTCTCGCGGACACGATCACGCTGCGAGACCTGTACAAGAAGCACCACTGGCAGGTTACCGGCCCGTGGTTCTACCAGTTCCACCTGCTGTTCGACAAGCATTTCAATGAACAGGCGGCCTTGGTGGATTTGATTGCGGAGCGGATCCAGCTTCTTGGAGGCGTGAGCGTCGCAATGGGGGCGCACGTAGCAGCCCAGACCCGGATTGAGTTGCCGCCGATCGGTCGCGAGGACGTGGCCGTGCAATTGTCGCGGCTGCTCAAGGCGCACGAAGTGATTGTTGAGGATGCGCGGAAACAGTCGGCGCACGTTGCCGACGGGGATCCGGGAACCGCCGACCTGCTGATTAGCAATGTGCTGAGGACGAACGAACTGCAGACGTGGTTTTTGGCCGAACACCTGGTGCATTCGGGGTTTTCAGAACCGCAGAAGTAAGTAAAACGTTCACTGGCAGTTGCGGCTCGGTAGAGTGCTTCATTCTACCGAGCCGCTCGGCGTTTACAAGGGCAGGTCGCGGTCCTTCAGGCCGAGCCAGTAGGGGGACTGTCCGTAGTGGACATACAACTGGTTTTCAAACTCCCGGGTGACGGGGACGTCCTCCAAGTACTCCGGCGCGTTCTGTACGGCCTCGCGCGACAAAGAGGCTTGGAGTTTGGAATCCAGCCAGCTGACGCGCGTGATCCAAGCGGGCGAGATCAGGACCTTCTTGCCCGGCCACCAGTTGCGCGTTGCAACTTCGATGTAGCGGACGGACCAGGATTCGTCGTCCAGGATGAAGCCGTCGACGTGTCCGATCTCGCCGTCGACCGCCTCCAGATGGTAGCCCTTCACCGCATTGGAACTGCGCAGGTGGACGTCCATGGGATTCTTCAGCTGCGCGTACTGATTCTCCAAGGTGACAAGGCGAGGCTCGTCCACCGGGATCGGGGCGTAGCCCGCGCTCCAGAAATCCGGGCCGTTCCAGTAGTAGGGATAGCCGTAGTAGGCCAGGTACTCGGACTCGTGCTGGCGCGAGACGGGGAGGCGGGTATCGATGTCGGGGCTGTCCTGAACTTGTTTCATGGACAGTCCGACGTCGAGCAGCCGCGACTGCCAGTCCACATGGAGGATTGTTCCCTATCGGGCCGGCCCGCAAGGAAGGGAATGAAAGCCCACGGGGCGTGTTTTTCGAGGGTGCGTGTGGTGCGATCAGGACCCGGCGGCCCGCAAGCCAAGGTGCCGTGTCCACGACCAGGTAGCGGATGCCCCACGTTTCATCGTCGAAGTAGAACTCTTCTACCGAGCCGAGTTCGCCGTCCGCAGCGCGGATTGCGAGGCCCTTCAGATGCTTTGCGTTCATCAACATTGTCTTTTGCGCCCTCCTGGGCGTTGTCGGATGATTTCGGAACTCAAGGGTTCCGTGCCGGTCTCTTGCCTGGCAAGGGGAATTGCGATGAACCACCAGAACGAGCCGAGTCCGGCTGGCAAGTGGTGGTTCATCGCATTTGGCAGCACGTTGGGCCAGATGGCGGCCGCGAGAAGGACGATGCCGGTACAGCAACAGCACAGGACCAGCCCCAGCCGGGGGCTTTTGCTGGTCCTTGCGCGCCGCGGCTCGCGGGCTGTTGTGCACGCCACCGGGAGGCGTTTGGCGGCGGTGGAAGCCAGTATCGTCCTCATGGCAACTACTCGGACGACGTGGCCTTGCGCTTGGTGATCTGCAGTTCGTTGACGACCTGCGTCACATTGGGGACTCCGCTGGCAATGGCTTGGGCACGGTTGCGGTCACTACGGTTGCGGACCGAGCCAGCCAAGGTGACGGTGTGGTTGGTCACAGTGTATTTGACCTCGTCCTGGAGCTTTTCCTTGACAAAGGCGGCTTCCAGATTGTGTTCGATGCCGCGGTCGAGTTCCGTGTTTACCTTGCCGGCATCCTTGTCGCCAACGGGAAGTACGGCGATCTGGTTGGCTACCACCTGCGTGCCAGCCAGCGCTTTTGCCACACCCTCGGCGCGCGTCTTCTCCTCCTCGGTGGCAACATGGCCGCCCAAGGTCACGACGCCCTTTTCGCGGTCCTGCGACGAGGACACGTCTTTGAAGCCGGAATCGTCCAGCGACTTGCGGACGTTGTCGGCGATGTCGGGGGACTTGGTCATGCTGGGCGAGCAACCGGTGAAGGTGGCCAGAAGTGCTGCGGTGGCGGCTGTTGCCAGCCACGGGGTTCGATGAATGAAGTTGGTCATGCCATTCCATGAGGCATGGGAAGGGCCGAATCGATTTGGCCGGTATAGGACGGTGTGGCGATTGCCGCGACCCCGCAAATGGCTAACGGAATGCGGTCAGACGACGTCGGGCGGTCGCGGGGCCAGGGAATGGCCAGAGCCGTGCACGGGAACTCACATCATGCATGAGACAAACCGACGTGCCGCCGAGGAGCACGAAATGGCGGCCCGGTCGCACCGGACCGCGGCGGAACACAACGAGAAGGGCGACCTTCCTTCGGCGGACTACCACTTGGCCCGCGCGATGGAGTATTCCGACCGCGCGTACAAGCTGTCGAAAGAAGCCCTCGACAAGTCGCACAGGATTGAAAGTTTGCAAGAGAACGGTTGAGAAGGAAAGGATAACGAACACCATGTCCAAACACGGGTTTACGGGAAATGACCGCCAAGGCCAGCAGCAAGCGGCGGAGCAACACAATGCGGCGGCGCACGCGCATGACGCGGCCGGAAAGAAGGGCCAGTCCGACCATTTGACGAGCCACGAGCTCTCGGTGCAGGAACACGAGAGGGCCCGGATACAGAAGGACGAGGCAGAGCGGGTGCACCACGTCGAAAAAGCTGGTGCGTAGAGGAGGGTGGGGGTAGGTCGCTCCGGTTGGCGGTCGGGGCTCGGTAGAGTGTTGGTTCTACCGAGCCGCGGGTTGATCTCGAACAAACACTCCCTTGCGGTCGTGGCTCGGTAACATGCTGATTCTTCAGAGCCGCGACCGCGAGCGAGCGTCAATCCGGGGAGCCGAGATGGCTCAAGCGGATCACATCAAGATGGTGATCGCCACGCCGGAGGATGGGTACCGCCGGTTGTACAGGTAGTAGCCGTCGTCGAAGCCGATGTACATGTCGTCGGAGTCGTACCAGTTATCACCCCAGTAATCCGGCCATGGATCGACCATGAGGAACGAGAAGCCGCCGTACTGGAAGCGCGGATAACCCATGTACATGCCGGGCAGAATGCCGAGGCGGAATGAATTGCCAATGCCAAAGGAGAGGCTGAACCGGTCCTGCGGGATGTAATATCCGCCGTAGCCGCCGCGTTGGCCCCACGTTCTGTGGGAAGTTTGCCAGTTTCCGGCCCGGCTTTGCTGGAACGACGCATGGCCCCAACCGCCGCCGCCTTGCTGCGCCCAACCCTTTTGTTGCTGCCATGACCGGGCGTCGGTTTCGCTGCGCCGGGGCTGCTGGGCTTGTTGCCGTTGGTTCTGTTGTTGTTGCTGGAAGGCCTGTTGCTGCCGTTGCAGTTGCTGTGGTTGTTGGATCTGACGTTGTTGCTGTTGTTGTTGCTGCGCGCGCTGTTGATCCTGCTGCCGCTGTTGATCCTGCTGCCGCTGTTGATCCTGCTGCTGCCGCTGTTGCTGTTGCTGCTGGGCTCGCTCCTGTTGCGGACGTTGTTGCTGTTGCGGTTGGGTGCGTTCCGGCTGCTGCGGGCGCTGCTGTTGGGGTTGCTGGGCGCGCTCCGGCTGCTGGGGTTGGGGCCGTTCCTGCTGCGGCTGGCGTTGCTGCTGGGGTTGGGGGCGTTCCTGCTGCGGTTGCCGTTGCTGTTGGTGTTGGGGCTGGGCTCGTTCCGGCTGCGGCTGCCGTTGTTGCTGGGGCTGTCCGCGCTCCTGCTGTTGCGGACGCTGCTGCTGTTCTTGGCGGCGCTCCTGCTGTTCCCCGGGTGGCTTGGGTGCCTCGTTCTGTTGTGCCCCGAGCGGCACCAGCATTCCCAGAAGAATAGTGGCCGCCGCCGCGCCCGATCCGATTGAAAGTCTCATGTGTTGAACTCCTGTCCTGCCACGAACAGGGCACGCGGGTAGCCATGCGGGAAGTCGGGCGTGGGCCGTCGGAAAGCCTGGCGACCGGCGGTCACTTGACCATTGGTAACCACAGTCCGTCGGGGTCGCGCAATCGGCCCCCGACGTGCAAAGATTCCTGCCGAAAAGGAGCACCCTCGCAATGCTTGGGACAGTCGCAGTCGCTTCATTCGTCCTCTGGGCCTTGGGCATGGTCACTTCCTACACCATGGGTGGCTTCATAGACCTTCTATTGGTGTTGGCAATTGCCGCGATCCTAATCCGGGTGATCCGGGGCCGCGCGGCCCGGTACAATCCGTGTCGCTCGGGCATGGCCGATCCCCGCCTCGGTCAGTAGACCGAGCGTCGAAACCCCACAATCATGTCATCGAACAAGGTCCAAAGGCCGCCCGTCGCGGCCTGCCTGCTCCGAACCGTTGGCCACCGGCGTGCTTCCAGTTCTTTTGAAAAGGAGCATCCTCACAATGCTTTGGACAATCGCAGTCGTTTTATTCGTCCTCTGGGCCTTGGGCCTCGTCACTTCGTACACCATGGGTGGCTTCATACATCTTCTATTGGTGTTGGCAATTGTCGTGGTTCTGCTCCGCGTCATCCAGGGACGTCGGGCCCTGTAGCAGACCGGAAGACCGAAGGAGAACAATATGTCATCGAACACGGCAGTTTACGGTTTGTACAAGGATCGCGGCGGAGTGGAGGAGGCGGTGGAAGCCCTGAAACTTGGGGGATTCCGCAGTACCGATATCTCGGTGCTGTTTCCGGATAACCAGGGCTCGAAGGACTTCGCGCTCGACAAGAGCACCAAGGCACCTGAAGGCGCCGTGGTGGGAGCAGGCTCCGGGGGGATCCTCGGCGGCGCGTTGGGGTGGCTGGCTGGAGCCGGGTTGTTGGCGATTCCGGGCGTCGGCCCGTTTGTTGCGGCGGGTCCGATCATAGCCTTGATGGCGGGGGTCGGGGTCGGCGGCACATTTGGATCTATGGTTGGTGGCATGGTCGGGATGGGAATGCCCGAGTATGAGGCCAAGCGTTACGAAGGCCGCATCCGCAGTGGCGGCATCCTGCTATCGGCCCATTGCGACAGCGACGAGTGGGTCAAGCGGGCCGAAGATTTGCTCAAGAGGACCGGTGCGGAAGACATTGCGGCGGCGGGCGAGGCCCACGCCGACTACATGGTCTCGGACCGGCCGACCAAACGGCTTCCGGAGCAGCACGTCTCGAATGACTGAAGCCGATGTCGCGCTGGGGCGAAATGACGAGGACGCAGCCGTTGCGGCCGGTGTCACCGAAGTCCGTCGCGAGGCCGCCTTGCTGAAGACAGGCGCGCTGCAGAACGCCATCTTCAACAGCGCCAATTTTTCGTGCATCGCGACCGACGAGAAGGGCGTGATCCAGCTCTTCAACGTCGGCGCGGAGCGGATGCTGGGCTACACGGCGGGGGAAGTGGTGGACAAGATCACTCCGGCGGACATTTCGGATCCGCGCGAGGTGATTGTCCGGGCCAAGGCCTTGAGCGCCGAACTGGCTACGAAGATCACGCCGGGTTTCGAGGCGCTGGTGTTCAAGGCCTCGCGCGGCATTGAGGACATCTACGAACTGACGTACATCCGCAAGGACGGCAGCCGCTTTGCCGCCGTGGTGTCGGTGACGGCGCTGCGGGACGATTTCGGCGTCATCATCGGCTATTTGCTGATCGGCACGGACAATACTGCCCGCAAGCAGGTGGAGGAGGAGCAGAAGCAGCTCGACCAACGCCTCCGCGACCAGCAGTTCTATACGCGTTCGCTGATCGAATCCAACATTGACGCCCTGATGGCCACCAACTCGGCCGGCATCATCACCGATGTCAACAAGCAGATGGAGGCGCTGACCGGCTGCACGCGCGATGAACTGATCGGTGCGCCATTCAAGGATTGCTTTACGGATCCCGAGCGCGCCGAGGAGGCCATCCGCAGCGTGCTGGGAGCGGGAAAAGTCACCGACTACGAATTGACGGCGCGCGCCCGTGATGGCAAGGAGACCGTGGTTTCGTACAACGCGACCACGTTCCACGACCGGGACCGGAAGCTGCAGGGCGTCTTCGCTGCGGCCCGCGACGTTACCGAGCGAAAGCGCTTCGAGCAACTGCAGCAGGAAAACAATGTCGAATTGGAGCGTGCCAAGGCTGCCGCGGAGAAGGCCAACCTGGCCAAGTCCGACTTCCTGTCGAGCATGAGCCACGAACTGCGGTCGCCGTTGAACGCGATCCTCGGCTTCGCCCAGTTGCTGAGTTCGGAAGTGCCGGCTCCCAGCGCCTCGCAGATGGCCAGCATCGACCCCATTCTGCGCGCTGGGTGGTACCTGCTGGACCTGATCAACGAAATCCTGGATCTGGCGCAGGTGGAATCGGGCAAGTTGGCCCTGTCGCTGGAGCCCACCTCCCTGCAGGAAGTGATGGCGGAGTGCCAGGCGATGATCGAGCCGCAGGGACAAAAGCGCGGCATCGCGATGGTTTTCCCCAAGTTCGAGGCCCCGTGCTACGTCGAGGCGGACCGCACGCGGCTGAAGCAGGTCTTGATCAATCTGCTCTCGAACGCGATCAAATACAACCGGTCCAACGGCACGGTGACGATCAACTGCGTCGACCGAATGGATGGGGGCATTCCGCGTATCCGCATCAACGTGCGGGACACCGGGGCCGGCTTGATTCCCGAGCTTCTTCTCCAGTTGTTTCAACCGTTCAACCGGCTCGGACGGAATGCCACGGCGGAGGAGGGCACCGGGATCGGGCTGGTGATGAGCAAGCGCCTGGTCGAACTGATGGGCGGGGCTATCGGGGTGGAGAGCGTGGTGGGGTCGGGCAGTGTTTTCTGGTTCGACCTGAACGCGGTTGCACCCGGCCTGAACCAGGGGCCGGCTGCATTCGAGACGCATACCCAATCGGAAGTCCAGCCCGGTATGCCGATGCGGACGGTTCTGTGCGTTGAGGACAATCCCGCCAACTTGAGCCTCATCGAGCAGCTCATTTCGCGACGCGCCGATCTTCGGCTGTTGAGCGCGGCGGACGGGAATACTGGAATCCAGCTGGCGCGCAGCCAGCGCCCCGATGTGATTCTGATGGACATCAATCTGCCCGGCATCAGCGGCTTCGAGGCGCTGAAGTTACTTCGGGATGACCCGACCACCCTGCGCATTCCCGTGATTGCCTTGAGCGCCAACGCCATGCCGCGCGACAAGGAACGAGGCCTGGCCGCCGGGTTCTACCGGTATTTGACCAAGCCCATCAACATTGTCGAGTTCATGAAGACCTTGGACACGGCGCTGGAAGTTGCGGGACAGATCCAATGACAAGCGTCATCAGCAGCGACGATATCCTCAAGGCACGTATCCTGGTGGTCGACGACAAGCCGGACAATGTCCGGCTGATCGAGGCAATCCTGCGGGGCGCGGGATACAAGTCGGTGGAGTCGACCACGAATTCCATTGAGGTCTGCGAACTGCACCGGAAGAACCGGTACGCATTGATCCTGCTGGATCTCCAGATGCCGGGTCTGGACGGGTTCCAAGTGATGGAGGAGTTGAAGGCCATCGAAGGCGACGGCTACCTGCCGGTGCTCGCGGTGACAGCCCAGCCATCCCATCAGTTGCATGCGCTCGCGGCCGGCGCGCGCGACTTCATCAGCAAGCCGTTCAACATTGAAGAGTTCCGCGCCCGGGTGCGGAATCTGATCGAAGTACGGCTGCTGCACTTGGCGGCGAGCAACTACAGCAAGGTATTGGAATCGGCGGTCTTGGAGTTGGAGACCAGCCGCGAGGCCCTCCGGATTACGACGCTCGAGGAGTTGCGGAGGTCGCAAGCGGAATTGGCGTTGGCGCAGGAGACGCAGGAGAGCCTGTTGCCCCGCTGCCTGCCCCGGTTCGACAACCTGATCATCCGTGCGTTCAACAGCCCGACCCGCTATGTCGGCGGGGATTTCTACGACTTTGTGGAGGCGCCGTCGGGCGAATGCATCGGCGTGTTGGCCGACGTTTCGGGGAAAGGCATCCCCGCGGCCCTGCTCAGTTCCATGGTGCTGGGCGCCTTGAATATGGAATTCCGTTCCGACGCAAGGCCAGGGGAAGCGCTGAACCGGATCAACAAGCTGCTTTGCGAGCGGTCCCTCCCCTATCAGTTCGTGACCCTGTTCCTGTTCTTCCTCGGGGCGGACGGCACAGGGGAATTCGTGAGCGCGGGGCACAACTTGGCGTACCTTTTCCGGTGCGAGACTGGCACGATTGACGTCCTGTGGTCAGGGCACTTCTTCCTGGGGGCCTTCGACTTCGCGACGTATGAATCGAAGCCGCTGCGGCTGGGCATCGGGGACATCCTCGTGGTTTATTCGGATGGTTTGACGGACGCCGAGAACGGGCACAAGGACATGTTCGGCGAGGAACGGCTGATGGGAATCATTCGGCAGGAGGCACCGGCGGGCAGCAAAGCGCTGGAAACCCGGCTCCTGAACGAAGTCATGAACTTCACCGCCGGTGTGCCGCAATCGGACGACATCACGCTGGTGATTGTGGAGCGGCGGAACTAGAACGAGAAGGGGCGACCTTGGTTACCCCCCAAACTTGTCTTCTTTGCGTCCTTGGCGTGCGGCACGCCAAGGACGCAAAGAAGACGGAAAGCCCTTAGCAGGGGTTCTCGGGCGTCCCGCAGGGTTTTGTCGGCTCCATCGCGGCCAACACGTCCGCCAGTGCGACGGTCGCGAAACCGGTCGCGTGGTCGGCCAAGCCGTACGGAATCACCAGTTGACCCTGGTGGACCATCGCTCCGCAGCTGTAGACAACGTTGGGGACATAGCCTTCGCGCTCGCTCGCGTTGGGCTTCATCAGGGGCTCCCTCAACCGGCCGATGACTTTCGAGGGATCGTTGCGGTCCAACAGGAAGGCCCCGATGCAGTACTTGCGCATCGGACCCACACCGTGGCTGACAACCAGCCATCCGGCATCTGTATCGATGGGCGCTCCGCAATTTCCTATCTTGATCAACTCCCAGGGGAATGCGGGCTTGAGCAGGAGTTGGCGTTCGTTCCAAAAATGTATGTTATCCGAGTACATGATAAAGATGCTCTCGTCGTCCTGCCGTGAAAGCATGGCGAAGCGTCCGTTAATCCGTCTGGGAAATAAGGCCATCCCCTTGTTCTCGGCGGCGGGGCCATTCAAGGTGCGGAATCGGAAACGGACGAAATCGGAGGTCTGGAGCAGTTCGGGAACAATCCGGACCCCGTCATAGGCTGTGAATGTAGCGTAGTAGACCGATGTCCCGTCATCTTCGTGGAAACAGACAAACCTAGCGTCCTCGATCCCGTTGCGTTGGGCCGGAGTCGAGGGGAACAGGATCCGCTGGGACAATTCCTGGTCGGGCTGGAACTGGACCTCGTAGTTCGACCGCGCGAGGGTCCAGATACGGTGCGAGGCAGCCTGGTCGTCGTGCTTCATCATTTCGGGCGAGTTGAGCCGCTCGGCCTTCAATGCGACACGCAGTTCGGTAAGCGAGAAGGAATCGGGCAGTAGCTGCATGACCCTGTGGGTGAACTCTCCCCCCAGCCCCAGTTCCCCGAGACGCCGCTCGAAGAGCTCCTTCTTGTAAACCGGATTCGGGATCTGCTTGGGCTCGATCAGGAAGCCCTTCGGTGGCAGGATCTCGATCGAGTTGTCTTCGTGCAAGATCCCGGTACGGAAGGTGATCGACGAGATATGGCCCTCCCCGGTTGCCCTGAGGCTCAGCACGAAGCGTACTGTCCCTGGCGGCAGGCCGGTCTGGTCGGGATGCGGCACCATGGAAGGGTTGAACAGGGCGGCGGACTCCAGCGAATATTCCGCTAGAAAGAACGACCCGATCAACATCCGGCGCTGTTCCGAGAGTCCCTCGGCTCCGGCCATATGGCCTTTGACCTCCTCGAAGCGCTCGAGAAAGAGGCGGTGGATATTGTCGTGGCGGCGCGAGAACTCCTCGGCAACGCCCTCGAGCAATGGGCCGACGTGTTCTTCGGGAAGGGCCATCACCCTTGCGATGATGGCTGCGAACCGCTGCGGCCCGCCCGGTATGAAGGGGCGCAGCAGGACGCGCGTCTGATCCGGGTGCAGAATGGTGGCCGCGCGGGTAACTTTGATGGACATAGTATTTTGATTAGTCTCCGGCGTTCGGTTCGTTGAAGCTGGTAAGCACGTTTTGCGACTGGCGCAATTCGGCCAGCGAGAGCAGGAAGGCCAGCGTGGATTCCGCCCCCTGGTTTTCGTTCACCGCGTCGGCATGAAGCCCGTCGCGGCAGCCTCCGGTCTCGGGGCAGTAGAGTTCGAGGCCGACGTCGTTCCAGCCCAGGAACCAGTCGAACGCGCTCTGGGCCTTTTCATACCACCGGACATCCTTGGTGGCGCGCCAAGCTTCCAGGCAGGCCGAAACCGTGGCATGCGCTTCGATCGGCTGCTGGTCGAAATGGGCCCGGGGACCGCCCCGAACGTGGAAGCCATTGCTGCCGATGGGCCTGAAGTGGCCGTGTTCCGACGTCTGGACGTCAGTCAACCAGCGCAGCGCCTGCAAGCCGCAGCCGACGACGCTGGCGTTGCCCGACGCTTGGCCGGCTTGGATGAGGGCATGGGCCAGCTTGGCGTTGTCATAGGCAAGCGAGTCCTCAAACCAGTCCCATCCGGGCTGGGCCGATCTTGCGAACAGGTCCATCAGGCGGTCCATCAGCGAAGCCCGCATCTGGACGGCGGCGGCGTTCCCGATAGGTTTGCGCAGGAATTCATGGATGCCGAGCAGGCCGAACGCCAACGAGCGGGGCGATGTGAACGTCCCGAGCGCGGGCAGACCAGCCGCGAACAGTTGAGCCCCCACCCCGCGGATCTCCGTGAACTGCGACCGGCCGACCGCCGTTCCCAGCGCCCACAGCGCGCGGCCGTGGGAGTCTTCCGAGCCATGTTCGTCCAACCAGCGGCGGTCGAAGGACATGAAGTTGCGAAAACGGCCCGCTGGTTGGTTCCAAGCGTGGTGCAGGAAGGCCACCGTGGTGCTCGCCAAGGCCCGGACGCGTTGGGTATCCGCGCCCAGTTCCCCCAGTAGCGCCGACAGGATGAAGGCTCGGGCGTTGTCATCCACGCAGTAGCCTTCCGAGAAGTTCGGAACGCTGTAGGTGGCGTGCTGGAAGATCCCGGTCGAATCCAGCATCACTCCCAGGTGGCCCAGATTCATGGTGGGGAGTTCGCGTGGCTTGCGGTCGAGCGTCTTGGGTACGAGCGATTTCCCGATCCTCGGCACTTGTTCGAGCCGCGAACGCTCGAACGATTCCATGTACATCCGCGCCACGTTGCTCCAGACCATCCTGCGGCCGACATTCCACGCCGTCGTGCGCATTGTCTGGCGGCGGGCGTCGTCCCGCAGCAGTTCCACCACCTCGCGCGCCATGGCCCCGGCGTCCGCGAACGGCACCAGAACGCCCAGCCCGTCCTCCAGCAGTTCGGCAGCATGCCAATAGGGAGTGGACACCACCACGTTGCCGGAGCCGAAGGCGTACGCCAAGGTCCCGGAGGTGATCTGCGCCTCGTTGAGATAGGGCGTGATGTAGATGTCGGCGGCCCCGATGAACTGGGTCAGGGTCTCCAAGTCCACAAAATGGTTGTGGAAGATGACGTTCTTGTCCACGCCGTTTTTCTTTGCCAGGATCTCAAGGCTGAGCCTGTAGGCCTCGCCGTGCTCCCGCAACTCGTTCGGATGCGTGGCACCGAGGACGATATAGACAACGTCGGGAAACTCCGCCACGATCCGAGGCAGGGCGTTGAGCACGTATTCAAGGCCCTTGTTCGGGGAAAGCAGTCCGAATGTCAGGAGGACGGTCCTGCCTTCGACGCCGAACTGCGCCTTCAGGGTGTTGGGGTCGACAAATTCGCCGTCCGGAATCCCATGCGGGATCAGGTCGATCTTTTCGGCAGGCACATTGTAGATTTCCTGCAGCATCCTTTGACCGCGGGACGCCATTACGATCACGCGGCTGGAGAGGTCGACCACGCCGTCCATGAGGCGCCGCTGGTCCGGCGAAGGGTTCTGCAGGATTGTATGCAGGGTTGTCACCACCGGCATCTTCAACTCGCGGAGCAGGGCCAGGACATGTCCGCCGGCAACGCCGCCGAAGATTCCGAATTCGTGTTGCAGCGACACTACATCCACGTCGTTGTTATTGAGGAAGTCCGCTGCGCGCAAGTAAGAGGATAAATTCTGTTGCTCGATCTCGCAACGGACTACATCTGGATAGTCGTAGCCCTCGGGGATGTCGTTGACCGAAACCGCGAGGCACTGGGTTTTAGAATGCGTGGCGGCTACGGCGGCGAGGATGTCGGACATGAAGGTCGCGATGCCGCATTTGCGGGGCATGTGGTTGCCAAGAAAAGCTAGCTTTCGTATTGTGCCTGTTTGAGTCAAGGGGTCCTTGTTCTAGTTGCGGGCGTGGTCCTGCTTGGGGCTGGGCTTTGGTGTTCACAAACGCTCCCTAGCGGTCGCGGCTCGGTAGAGTGAGTCCGCGAGGGAGCAACTTTTGCTTAGGAGGAGCCATCGCGGTATTCTTCCGGCACGTCGTCCTCTAGGACTTGCCGGGTGTGCAGTTCGCGCACATCGGGATCGCGGGCATTCTCCACGGCGTCGACGATCTCTGCCTCCATGTATTGGCCGGACTCGACTAGTTCCACAACACTTTCTGAATCCGCCGAGGCTTCATTCGAAAGACCCTGCGTGTCGCCGGATTGCCCGGCGGAACCTGGGCCGAGACCCGCACGATTGCCGGTGCCGAGGATTCGCCGGTCATCCGCGTAGGTCCGTAGTTCGTCATTGATTGGTCTTCCCATGCCCTCTCCACAGCAAGGCAAGGGCCGAACGGCAGGAGGGGCCAAATATTGGCCTTCGGCGTGCACCCAACAGCGCTACTATGGACTCCAATCGCAGCAACAAGACACACCGTCCAGGGCGCGGCGCCCACTTGGTCGGCGGTGGCATCGGATCACTGGCGGCGGCAGCATTTATGATTCGCGACGGCGGCATTGCCGGTGACAATATCCACATTTACGACGCGGCGCCGGTGATGGGTGGCAGCTTGGACGCAGCGGGCGATCCGGCCAAGGGCTACTCCATGCGAGGCGGCCGGATGCTCACCTCCGACAACTACGAATGCACCTGGGCATTGTTCAAGTCGATACCCTCCCTGCGACACCCGGGCCGTTCCGTGTTCGAGGAGACGATGGAGTTCAACACCGGGCATGTGTCGGACGCTCGGGCGCGGCTGGTGGACCGGCGGCGCTCAAGGGTTCCAGTCGCCTCCATGGGATTCTCCATGCAGGACCGGATCGAACTGCTGAAGTTGAGCCAGGCCGACGAGGAAACACTTGACGCCACACGCATCACCGACCACCTCTCCCCGGCGTTCTTCGAGACGGCGTTCTGGTACATGTGGTCCACAACCTTCGCCTTCCAGCCTTGGCATAGCGCGGTCGAGTTCCGGCGCTACCTCCTGCGCTTTCTGCTGGAGTTCTCGCGGATCGAGACCTTGGCCGGGGTGAAGCGGACGATCTACAACCAGTACGATTCCTTGGTCGCCCCCCTGGTGGCGTGGTTGCAGGCCCAAAACGTCCACTTTGTGGCCGGATGCGTGGTCACGGACCTCGAACACAAGGTCGTGGACGGAAAATTCACCGTCACCGCGCTCCACTGCGAGAGGGAAGGGAACTCCGAAGTCGTGACGATTCAGGCGGATGGTCCAGATCCGGACTTGGTGTTCATCCAGAACGGGTCGATGACCGATGCCTCCAGTCTGGGCTCGAACACGGAGGCACCTGCCGTGTTGGGAAAGGCCGAATCCCTGGGCTGGTCCTTGTGGGAGAAACTGGCGGCCGGACGACCGGAGTTCGGCAGGCCGGCCGTGTTCAACAGCTCACGGGCGCAGTCGTCCTGGGAGTCCTTCACCGTGACGCTGCGCACGCCGGACTTCTTCAACCAGATGGTGGAGTTCAGCGGGAACCAGCCTGGCACGGGCGGACTCGTGACCTTCCAGGATTCGAACTGGATGCTCTCCGTCGTTTTGCCCGCGCAACCCCACTTTCCCGGCCAGCCGGCGGATGTCCAAATCTTCTGGGGCTATGCGTTGTTCCCGGACCGCGTCGGCAACTTCGTCGCCAAGCCGATGGGCGAATCAAACGGCGCGGAGATCCTGTACGAACTCTGCGGCCATCTGCGCTTCGACCCCTCGATTGTGGCGGAGGCTGTCTGTATTCCCTGCACTATGCCCTACATCACCAGCATGTTCATGCCGCGCCGGAAAGGTGACCGCCCGCTGCCGGTGCCGAAGGGTTCGAACAACCTCGCCTTCGTCAGCCAGTTTGTCGAGATTCCGGGCGACGTTGTCTTTACCGTGGAGTATTCCGTGAGGGCGGCCCAAATGGCCGTGTACGAACTGCTTGCGGTCCAGCGCCCGATTCCCCCGGTCACCTCGTACGCGACGTCTGTGCACGCGCAGTTCGAAGCGGTCGTCAAGGCGTTCCGGTAGCGGCCCGCTCAACTGGAAAGGACGCTCCTTGGTTGTCCAGGCCCACTGGAATCAGCATGTTGCCGAGCCGCGACCGCCAAGGAGCGTCCTTTCTGCCGTCCAACGACTACTTGGTGTGTGCGGCGGTCTTCTGGTGGGCGGTCGTGGAGGCTGCGTGCGCCTTCGCGGAATGGTCGAGGGCTGCCGCGGCGTCATGATGGCACGCCGAATGGTCGCCTTTGGCGCAATGCTCTGCGGCATTGTTGTGGTGTGCGGCGGCGCTTTCATGAAGGGCTGCGGCGGCTTTGTGGCTTTGTGTTGGCATCGTTTCAACTTTCCGCGAATGGCGTACCAATCGCTCTTTGGACACTGCACGCCACTGGCCACAAATGCGGCCCCTCGAATGCTCATGGGACCGCATGAAAGCTCTCGTCTACCACGGTCCCGGCAAGAAAACGCTCGAGGACCGGCCCGTTCCCGAACTCCAGGCTCCCACGGACGCCATCGTCCGCATCACGCACACCACAATCTGCGGCAGCGACCTGCACATTTTGAAAGGCGACGTGCCGTCCTGTCAGCCGGGGCGCATTCTGGGCCACGAGGGCGTCGGCGTGGTGGAAAAGGTCGGAGCCGGCGTCACGGCCTTCAAGGCCGGCGACCCCGTGCTCATCTCTTGCATCACTGCCTGCGGAACGTGCGAATTCTGCCGCAGTGCCATGTACTCCCATTGCGCTACCGGCGGCTGGATCCTTGGCAATGAAATCGACGGCACGCAGGCCGAGTTCGTCCGCATACCCCACGCCGACATGAGCCTCTACGCTGTGCCAGCCGACACAGACATCAAGGGCCTCGTCATGTTGAGTGACGTCCTGCCAACGGGCTTCGAATGCGGTGTGCTCAACGGCAGGGTGTCGCTCGGCAGCACTGTCGCAATCATTGGAGCCGGCCCCGTGGGGCTCGCGGCCCTCATGACGGCGGCCTTCTTCACCCCGGCCGAAATCATCATGATCGACTTCGACCAGCACCGTCTCGACGCAGCGCTGGGTTTCGGTGCGACCCGCGTCATCAACGCTACCGACGGCCAGGCCGTGGCAACGGTGCTGAAAATTACAGACGGCCGCGGAGTCAACACCGTCATGGACGCGGTCGGCGTTCCGGGATCGTTTGAAAATTGCCAGGACATGGTCGCCGTGGGAGGGACAATCGCCAACATCGGTGTCCACGGCGTGAAGGTGGACCTCCATCTGGAGCACCTGTGGTCGCGCAACATTATGATCACGACCAGACTCGTGGACACGTCCACATTGCCTTTGCTGCTGAGGACGGTGTGCTCGGGAAAACTGCAGCCGGCCACGTTGATCACCCACCACTTCGAGCTTGCCGACATCCTCTCCGCCTACGACACGTTCGGGCATGCGGCCAGCACCAACGCGCTGAAGGTAATGGTTTCGGCCTGAGTTGCCTGACGCCCGGCGGTCGCTTGACTGCCGGGGGTCGCGGCATCCGGCACCTGTTTCATGGCCTGCCCGCAGCAGTTCGAGCTACTCCCTAAAGGGCTCAACAGTTTCGCCACTTCGGCCAAGTGCGTGCTCTGGTCATGGTGTCACGCACACCACGTGACGGAAAAGGTGAAACAAATGAAACTCCTCCTGATTGCAGTCGTTGCAATCGCCCCGATGTTGGCGAAAGATCACGAAGCGACAAAACGGATCGATGATTCCGCAGTCGTGTTCTCGGAAATCATGGCAGCGGACGACAAGGGTATTCCGCAGGACCTGCTCGAGCATGCTCATTGCATCGTGATTGTCCCGGACCTCAAGACCGCGGCCTTCATCGTTGGCGGCAAGTATGGCAAGGGCATCATCTCCTGCCGGAACAAGGGCAATGCAGGCTGGTCGGCTCCTGGCACGGTCCGCATCGAAGGCGGCAGCGTCGGCTTCCAAATCGGCGGTTCGTCCACCGATCTCGTCATGCTCGTCATGAACGCCACCGGTGCCAACAAGCTGCTGGAAGACAAGTTCACCCTCGGTGGTGAAGGTTCCGTGGCGGCTGGTCCGGTCGGACGCACAGCTACCGCGCAGACCGATGCCATGATGCACGCGGAGATTCTCTCGTGGTCGCGGTCGCAGGGCCTGTTTGCAGGTATCTCCCTGCAGGGTGCAACCCTTCGCCAGGACCTCGACGACAACACCGCCATCTATGGCAAGCGCCTCACTAACCGCAACATTCTGACCGGGGGACGCAAGGTGCCGGCATCGGCCAGCAAGCTCATCACGATGCTGAACCGGTATTCCTTCCGCGAAGACCACAAGTCGGAATAACTCCGACGTCAAGAAAGCAGCCATGAAGCAAACCCAGTTGATTGCCGCCTTTGTGGCGGTATGCGGAGCCCTGTCGGCACAGACAGCGGCTCCGCCCGTGTATCGCGTTTCGGTTACCGGCCGCAGCGCAAAATCGATTAGCTACCAGAACCGCAGCGGCGCCACCAAGATCGGGTTCAGCGGCACCGCGCTGGTGCCCGACTCCCACGGCGAGGCAAAAGTGGAAGGCAAGAAGGGCTACATCGCCATCGAGGTCGAGTTTCGCGGGCTTCCAGACGCCTCAACGTTTGGCGCGGAGTACCTTACCTATGTACTCTGGGCCATTACTCCGGATGGACGAACCGCCAATCTCGGCGAAATCCTCCGCAACGGGACCAAGGGCAAACTGGACGTGACCACGCAACTTCAGGCCTTCGCCCTGGTGGTAACCGCCGAACCGTACTTTGCGGTCTCGCGTCCCAGTGACGTGGTCGTGATGGAGAACGTGGTTCTTCCCGAGACTGTTGGCAGCATCGAATCGATGGATGCCAAATATGAACTGCTCCAACGGGGACAGTACGAGCACCTGACCAACGTGCTCAACCTGAAGGTCGATCGAAAGGTGCCGCTCGAAGTCTACGAAGCCCGCAACGCCTTGGCGATTGCGCGCTCCAGCGGTGCAGCCACCTTCGCCACCGAAACATTCAACAAGGCCGAAGTCGAGTTGAAGCAGGCCGAGGGCTACCTGTCGCGCAAGGCTGGCACCAAGCCCGTTACGATGACCGCGAGGAAGGCCGTGCAAACTGCCGAGGATGCGCGCGCCATCGCAGTCAAACGCCAGGATGACGAACTTGCGGTCGCCGACCGCCAGGCCGCCGCGGATCGTCAGGCGAAGGCTGAAAACAGCCGTGACGCCGCGGAATCTGAGACGGCCCGCGTCTCCCGCGAGGCCGCCAGCGCCAAGATGCGCGCCGAGAACGAGGCCGCACGTTTGAAGGCCGCCAATGACACCTCCGCCCAAAATGCGCAAGCGGACGCCAGCAAGCTCAAGGCCGCCAACGATGCCGACCGCGAAACCGCACGGCTGGAATCGGACCGCATGAAGCTGGAAGCCGACAGGCTGAAGGCTGAATCGGACTCCAAACTGGCCACCGCTCAAAGCGGGTTGGACAAGGCCGCAAGGGACAAGGCTGACCTCCGCGCCCTGCTGCTGCTCCAGTTCAACACCATCCTGCAGACCCGCGATACGGCGCGGGGCTTGATTGTCAACATGTCCGATGTGCTTTTCGACACCGCCATGTACACCCTCCGCCCGGAAGCACGCGAGAAGCTGGCACGGGTCGGCGGAATCGTTTCCGGCCACCCAGGGCTGCGCTTGGAAGTGGAAGGCCATACCGACAGCGTGGGTGCCGACGACTACAACCAGCAGCTTTCCGAACGCCGGAGCGACACCGTGCGCCAATTCCTGATCCAACAGGGAATGGGTTCCAGCGCGGTCACGTCCAAAGGTTTCGGCAAAACCCAACCCGTGGCCTCGAATGACAACGCGCAAGGCCGTCAACAAAACCGGCGTGTCGAGTTAGTCATCTCGGGCGACCTGATCGGCTTTGAAGTCGGCGTGCCCTTGGCACAGCAGTAACCAGACGGGAAGAAAGTGAGAAGCCAATGTCCCAGATGAATTCGGTAGTCGCGATCTATGAAACACACGTCGAGGCGGAAGAGGCGTTGAAGAAACTCCAACATGCCGGAGTGGACATGAAGAAGCTCTCGATTGTTGGGAAGGACTACCACACCGAGGAGAACGTCGTCGGGTATTACAACGCCGGCGACCGGATGATGCGCTGGGGCTCAAGCGGGGCCTTCTGGGGCGGATTCTGGGGGCTCCTCTTCGGCAGCGCCTTCTTCGCGATTCCGGGACTGGGGCCGGTGCTCGTTGCCGGACCGCTGGTGGCATGGATCGTGGGTGCCCTGGAAGGGGCAGTCGTGGTGGGCGGACTTGGGGCGATCGGCGCAGGGCTTTACAGCGTCGGAATCCCCAAGGACAGCATCGTGGAGTACGAGTCGGCCATCAAGTCCGACAAGTTCCTGCTGCTGGCGCACGGAACGCAGCAGGACATCGATACGGCACGGGACATCATGCGTGAGGGTGCCCGCGAAGTCAGGGAGCACGCGGCGATGCGGGTCGAACTCGAGACCGCTTTTGCCGCGACACCGAAGGCGTAACCGGTTCGGTAACCATACGGCTATGCCCCGCACACCCCGGATTCCGGGCGGTGCGGGGCATTTGGCTTTCATGCTGGAAGCGGCAGCTGGTTGCGCTTCAGGCGGAGAACAAGGCCTTGCGTGCAAGGGTCTTGCGCTGATCGCATGGCTCGAACAAAACACTCCCTTCCGGTCGTGGCTCGGTCACATGCTGATTTCAGCCGAGCCGCGACCGCGAGGGAGCGTAAAGCGCGAGTGTTGCCCGGCCGGCTGCCGTTTCCGGGTTCATGCTCGTGCTATCTCCAAGTTACGAACATCGCGATGGAAGCTGCGGTCATCACGACAACAGTACTCCAGCCCAGCCCGGCAAGCAGCCTCGAGTTTGCGCGCTTGCCCATGATCTTCGCATTGCTCGTCAGAAGCACTACGATCACTACCAGCGGCGGAGCCAGCACACCGTTCAGGACCGCGGACCAGAACAGCATCGACACCGCGTTGAACCCCGCGAAGTCCAGCAACAGGCCCAAGCCGAGCCCGGCAGCGATGATGCCATAGAACTCCCGCGCTATTCCGGCCTTGTCACCCAACGACCCCCTCCAGACCGCGCCTTCGGCAATCGCGTACGCGCTGGATCCGGCCAGGACAGGCACGCCCAGCATGCCCGCGCCGATCAGCCCGACGCTGAACAGCCAGTAGGCACCATCGCCGGCCAGGGGCCGCAAAGCTTCCGCGGCATCGCGCGCGGTTTCGATGGTGGTTTTGCCGTGGGCGTGCAGCGTCGCCGCCGTTGTGAGGATGATGAAGTACATGATCAGATTTGAGAAAAACATCCCTGTCAAGACGTCCACCTTTGACTTCCGGAGTTCGGCGTTGGTTGCGCCCCGCCGCGATTCCAAGGTCAACTCGCCTTGCTTCAGCTCTTCCTCAACCTCCTGGGACGCTCCCCAGAAGAACAAGTAGGGCGAGATGGTGGTCCCCAGAATCCCCACGAGGGTTGCCCAATATGCACCGGTCCATTCCACGTGCGGGATGAATGTGGCGCGCAGTACGGCGGACCAGTCCGGCTTGGCAAGGAATGCTGTGAGTACGTACGAAAACAGGACCAGCGTCAGCCATTTGAAGATGCGGACAATCCTGTAGTAAGAGGACCAAATCAGGAATGATCCGATCATGATGGCGTAAACCGGAGTCCAGTACATGCTGCGAACCCCGGTGATCATTTCCGTGACTTTCGCCATGCCGCCGAGATCGGCCCCGATGTTGACCGTGTTGGCAACCAGCAGCAGGCTGCACGCGCTCCACAGCACCCAGCGGGGATAGTGGCGACGGATCACGCCTGCCAGTCCTTCGCCCGTCACCATGCCCAGTCGGGCGCACATGAGTTGCACGGCCGCCATCAAGGGAAACGAGAACAGCGCGGTCCACAGGGGCGCATAGCCGAAGGCGGCCCCGGTGACAGAGTAGGTGGAAATGCCCGACGGGTCGTCATCGGCGGCCCCGGTGATTAGACCGGGGCCTAGCTGGCTGAAGAATCTGCCAACACTAGGCTGGCGGAATCGGAACCTTCGCGGGAGTTTCAAGCTGCCAGATCGAAATGCGCATCGTTGCCGTAGCCAAACTTCTTGCTCTGCTGGTCGGCCTCTTCCTGGCAACCGATGCAGTAGGCGGCCCAGGGGAGGGCAAGCAGGCGCTTGAGCCGGATTTCGCCGTCGCAGGAAGCGCAGATCCCGTAGCTGCCGTCCTTGATGCGATCCAATGCGTCGAGGACCATCCGGAGTTGGCTTTCATCGCGTTGGATGCCGCCCACCGCGAAGTCCCGCTCGCTGGCCGCCTGGCTGCGGTCCAGGTCGTCGGAGCTGTTTTCGACGGCCAGTGTTTCGCGGTTGTGGTTGCCGTGCGTCAGGTCCGCGCGCCGGCTTTCCAAGGTATTGCGGAATGCGTTGAATTCGTTGTTTGTCATGTTGAGGAAAATCCCTTGCCCGTAGCATGCACGCGGAGGGCCAACTGGATTTGAGTGAATTGAACCGCCATTGGATCCGGGTGCGGTTCACGGTTGCGTTCTGGGCGGGAGCTTCTAGGGCCTTCGAGCGAGAGAATGCGCCGTGGCTTGGCCACTGCCGTTTTCAGGTTGACGAAGCCGCGGCCACGCGCAACAGTATGGACATGCTACGCTGTTAAAGGTCGATTTCGACCGACCCTCGGAACCCTTTTCATGCCTTTAATCCTCCCATTCCTGTTAGGCAGCGGTGTAGTTGCCGGCATGGCTGCCGTGGACCGGGCCAGTCGAACCACAACTTGGCGTTCCATCAGGCGGCACGGAAAGCTGGCATTCCTGTTCGGCGACAACCGGAAGACGCAGTTGCAGGAATTCGACGGCGGCCCGGTGGCAACCGCGACGCAGCCGCCGAAGGCCGCCGATGAAGAACGGGAAGCAACCTATCATTTGAAAATGTCCTCGGGGGCGTTGGGCCTCGCGGTCGCGAGCCCGCTTTTGCCCCCGCTCGCCCTTGCCAGCGGAGCTCTCAGCCTCTATTCCTGCATTCCCATTTTTCGGGACGCCTACACGGCCTTAAGGCGAAAACATCACCTGCGTTGGACCGTGCTCGAATCGGCCGCCCTGCTGGGCATGCTCGCCGCGGGTTACTATACCGCCTTCGCACTTGGCGGCGTTATTTACTACGCGGGCGTGAAGATGATGCTCAGGACCGAAGATCGCTCGCGTCGGAGTCTGAAGAACATCTTCGGACAACAACCGCGGACTGTTTGGGTGTTGCTGGACGGTGTCGAAATCGAGATTCCGTTCGAGCAGGTGATTGCCGGCAGCACGATTGTGGTCCACGCCGGGCAAATGGTCCCGATTGACGGCACCGTCACCGACGGGTTGGCGGTCATCGACCAGCACGTTCTGACCGGGGAGGCGCAGCCAGTGGAGCGAGGGCCGGGCGATTCGGTCTTGGCTGCCACCGTCGTGTTGACCGGCCGTATCCACGTGAGGGTGGAAGGCGCCGGTTCAGACACGGTCGCGGCGCAGATTGCGGCTGTCTTGGCAAACACCGCCGACTACCGGGTTGCCGTCCAAGCCCGGTGGGAAAAGCTTGCGGACCAATCCGTCCTGCCGACGATGGGGTTGTCCGCCGTTGCGCTCGCAGCGTTGAGCCCGGCCAGCGCCGTGGCCGCCCTCAGTTCCAACTTCGCGCCGATTCTGCAGATCACCGCCCCGCTCGGCATGTTGAATTTCCTGCAACTCGCTTCACAGCACGGTCTCTTGATCAAAGACGCCCGTGCACTGGAAGCGGTCAAGAAGGTGGATACCGTTATCTTCGACAAGACTGGAACGCTGACCTTGCCCCAGCCGGATGTGGCCGAGGTTCACGCTTGCGGCTCTACCTCGGCTGACGACATTCTGATGCATGCGGCCGCCATTGAGGCAAACCAAAGTCATCCGATCGCGCGGGCCATACTGCACGCCGCGGCCGAACGCAAGCTGCCGCGGCTCCCGCTCGACACCGCCCGTTACGAGGCCGGTTTCGGCATGGAAGCCGTCGTGGGCGGCGTGGTTGTGCGAGCGGGCAGCAAACGCTTTATGGCCATGCAGGGGGTCTCGCTGCCGGATGAATTCATGGCGATGCTGGGAGCCCGCCACCGCGCCGGCAATTCCCTGGTCTTCGTAGCCTACGGCGACGAGTTGGCCGGGGCCATCGAATTGCAGCCAGCCCTGCGCCCGGGCGTGAAAGAAGTTGTCCGCCAGTTGCGCGAGCGGGGACTGACGGTCCACATCATGTCCGGCGACCACATCGCGCCGACGCAAGCGCTGGCAACCGATCTTGGTATCGACCACTTTTTTGCCGAAGTCCTGCCCCACGACAAGTCGCGGCTGGTCGAGGAGTTGCAGGCCCAGGGCCGCCACGTTTGTTTTATCGGCGATGGCATCAATGACACCCTCGCGCTGCAAAGGGCCGACGTGTCAGTCTCTTTGCGCGCCGGTTCGACCCTTGCCGCCAACACGGCGCAGATCATTCTGATGGATGAGAGCTTGGCGCAGCTGGTGCAGCTCTTTGAATTGGCCCGCCGGTTCGACGTGACCACAAAGGTCACCTTGGCCTCGACCATGGTGCCCGGGCTGATCTCGATGGGCGGGGTTCTGTTCCTGGGCCTTGGCGTCTACCAAGTCATCTTCTTGTACAACCTCAGCATGGTTTCCGGCATAGTCGCGGGAATGTGGCCCGCCGTGGGTTCTGAAGCGGATAGGGACAACTCGCGCACCGGCAACGCCTCCCCGAAGAGTACCCCCATGCACCCGCCGCTTTGATTGCGGCCAGTTGGACTTGAACCCCCGAATTCATGGAATCGACAACAGATGGATAACTCACAGTCAAGACAAATCGCTACTTGCCCGGTCAACTCCCATAACGAATGGGATCCTTTGGAAGAAGTGATCATCGGCAATCTGGACGGCGCGATGTTCCCCGAATGGAACGCCGTGAATGTGGCCACGGCTCCGCCGGGCGACTGGCTGGAGGCCGAACAGCTTGTCGGCGGAGCCGGTTCGCCCTATCCGCCTGAGTTTGTGGCGGCCGCGCGGCGGGACTTGGCCGGGTTCATTCATATTTTGGAGTCCGAAGGCGTCACGGTTCGGCGTCTTCCAAGTGCGGATTTCTCCAAGCCCTTCGGCACGCCCGATTGGCGTGTGTCCGGCGGCTTCTGCTCGGCAAACCCGCGCGATCCGTTCCTGATCATCGGCAATGAAATCATCGAAACGCCGATGGCGGACCGCTCGCGCTATTTTGAAGCCTGGGCCTACCGGTCGCTCTTCAAAGAGTATTTCAAGGGCGGAGCGAAATGGAGCGCGGCACCCAAGCCTCAACTTCTCGACGACCTGTACGACTTCAACTACTCTGTTCCGGGCCCCGGCGAGCCCATGCGCTTCGTGATCAACGAATTCGAGCCGGTCTTTGACGCTGCGGACTTCGTGCGCTGCGGCCGGGATATTTTCGGCCAGAAGAGCAATGTAACCAACCAGATGGGTGTCGACTGGCTCCAGCGCCATCTGGGCTCGGGTTACCGCCTCCACTTGATCGAGAATCAGAGTCCCGAGGCGATCCACATCGACACGACCTTCATGCCTCTGGCGCCAGGGAAAATTCTGGTCAACCCGGTCTTCGTGGACGTGAACCGGCTGCCCGACGTCTTGCGGGGCTGGGATCTGCTGATCCCGCCCGATCCAGTTCCCGTGATCCACGACCCGCTGAAGCTGATGAGCGAATGGGCCAGCATCAATGTCCTGATGCTGGACGAGGAGCGCATCGTCGTGGAAGCCCGGCAGGAACCGTTGATCCGCGCGCTCAAGGACTGGGGTTTCAAGCCGATTCCTTGCGTGTTCGAATCCTACTATCCGTTCCTCGGTTCGTTCCACTGTTCGACGCTGGATGTCAGGCGGCGGGGCGAGTTGAAGTCCTATTTCTAAGTCGATCTGGCTAGCGTTGCGCTCCCCTTTACCGTGCCATCGCTAGCCCTCCGCCGCAGCCCCCTCGCCGGGTTCCGGCACGACTTTCTGCTGTATTATTGTGGAAATGGCAAGGGCCTTGGACGGATATCCGCTGGCCTGGGAAGGCCGGGCCGAGCCCAGGCGGTTGGCAGCAGACCGACAAGGCGGCCGTGTTACCATGGTTTTTGGTTTTCGCGGGAGATCTCGCGAACATGGAAGGGAAGGGACTGTACCAGTGGTGGCCGCCGCGTCGAAAAGGAACGGTAAATTGGCATCGAAACCAGTCGAGATCAAGCTGCTGCGCTCACTCGAGTCAGCTGTGGATCGAGTGCTGGATTCGGCGCTCGACCGATCTACGCGTTTCCTCCGCCGTCACCCAGCCCTCTTCTCCACCAACAACCTCCGCGAAGTGAAGCGACAGTGCGAGTCTCATCTGGGACTCATTGATGGGCACTATCAACGCGCCTTTCACACCTACGTCGATCCCCTGCTCGGTCGCACCCATCACGCTGGACTCCAAAAGCTCCTGACCAACAAGGAGTTTGCAGTGTCGGATGCGGAACGCTACGCGAACCGCCGCCTGGGCCTGGGATTGACGGCGCTTACCCTGTCTCTGCTTGGAACCTGGGTCTTCAGTCCGCTGATGCCCGCCGCGATCGTCATCGGCTTGGCTGCGTCGAGTGCGAAGTACCCATACGCCTATCGCAAGTGGAAAGAGACGAAGAGGATCGGCGCCATCCATTTGATGTGCGTCTACAGCCTCTATCTTTGGCTGGGAGGCTACGCCGCTGTCGGTGCCTTGGGCGCCGTCCTTTATGGCATGATGCTGAAGGCGAAGGCGATCGGCGAAGACCAGTCGCGCAACAACCTGATCAGCATCTTCCAACTCCAGCCGGACAGCGTGTGGATTCGCCGGGATGAAGTTGAGATCGAGATTCCGTTTGAGCGCTTGGTCGTGGGCGACACCATCGTCGTAAGCGCCGGGCAGGTCATCCCGGTGGACGGTACCGTTGTGGAAGGTGCGGCGACGATCGACCAGCAGGTTCTGACCGGCGAATCGCAGCCGGTTGAATGCCACGAGGGCGACCGCGTCCTGGCAGCCACGATGCTTGTTTCCGGGCGGGTCTACGTGGTGGTTGAAAAGACCAGCGCCGAAACTACAGCCGGAAAGATCGCCGAAGTCCTCAACAGGACCATGCGTGATGCCAAACCTGCCAGCATCAGCGCCGTGGAAACAGCCGACAAACTTGCGCTGCCAACCTTGGCGGCCAGCGTGCTGACTTTTCCCTTCCGGGGAGCCGCGGGTGCCATCAGCCTGATGGGTGCCAACACGACAACGGCCTCGTATATGTCGGGCTCCCTCGCCATGCTCAACTTCATCAACCTCGCGGCCCGGAGTGGCGTGTTGGTGAAAGACGCGGCGGCTCTGGAGCGACTCGGCAAGGTGGACGTGATTCTGTTCGACAAGACCGGCACCCTGACGCTTGAACAGCCCGAAGTTGTCCAGATTTACTCCCTGAATGGCTTGAGCACCGATCAGGTGCTGACCTTCGCGGCAGCCGCCGAAGCGCGCCAAACCCACCCGATTGCGAAGGCGATTCTAGATCACGCCGAGAGCAATTCCCTGCGCCTTCCCGTGATCGACGATGCCCATTACGAAGTCGGCTACGGGATCAAAGTGCGTTTGAAAGTGGGCGGGGCGTCGCCTGATGGAACCGGTCCGGTGATCCGCGTCGGCAGCGCGAGGTTCATGGACATGGAGGGCCTCGCGGCAGTTGCCGGCGTCCAGCCAATCGTGGAACAATGCAAGGCGCATGGCCATTCGCTGGTGCTGGTGGCGGTCGATGACGAAATTGCAGGCTGCATCGAACTGAAACCTTCGATCCGGCCCGAAGCGCTCGGGATTGTGCGCGGTTTGCGCACCCGGGGCATCGAGATGTATATCGTTTCCGGCGATCACGAGGCCCCCACGGCAAGGCTGGCCCACGACTTGGGGATGACCGGCTACTTCGCGGGCACGCTGCCCGAGGCCAAGGGCGGGATTGTTGCGAAGCTGCAGGCCGAAGGCCGTCGGGTGTGCTTCATCGGCGACGGCATCAACGACGCGATCGCGATGCGCCAAGCCCAAGTGTCGATTTCCCTCCGCGGTGCCACCAGCGTCGCTACCGACACCGCTCAGATCGTCCTGATGGAGGGCAGCCTAAACCAACTGCTGAACCTGTTTCAGCTCGGCTCAGAGTTTGAACGCAATCTGAAGGACAACATCAGGTTCACCTCGTCGATCAGCATCGCGGCAGTGGCTGGAATTCTGTTCCTGGGTTCCACCTTTGCCGCCACCGAGGTCCTGTACTCCGTGTCGCTCTTCGGCGGCTTGGCCATCGCCATGAAGCCGGTATTCGATAGACGTGAGCACCAGAAGCAAAGTCAGTCGGTTGCGCGGGCCCTGCTCGCGCCGCCGCAAGGGTCAACAGCACCGGCTTGAAAGGGCCACTCGCCCGTAGAGCTTTTTCCGAATCACAACATAATACAAAGGACAGCACTCAATGAGTACCGTTTTGGATGTCGAAAAGACGATTGATCAGTGGAACGAAGTCTTCACGGACAACGCGCGCAAGCCGCTCCGGGACCTGAGCCAGTACAGCACAGGAACTCTCGAGTGGCTCATGATGGAACACTTCCAGTTCTCCTTCCGCAACACGAAATTCCTGTGGGACGCGGCGGAAACCACCGGCGGCTTCGATGTCGAAGGCGTGAAGAAGGAACTGGTCCGCAACTTTAAGGAAGAGAGCGGCCATGCCGCGCTGTACAAGGCGGCGCTCAATAAGGTCGGCTGCGATGTCGAGGCGCGGGCGGAGTTTCAGCCTACCTCGCACTTCCTCGATACGCTCGGCGGCGTCTGCAAGGGCGAGCCCTCGTTCGTTCTGGGTGCGATGTTTGCCACTGAAACCGCGGCAATTTTCGAGCACCAGGTGTTCCGCGACGTATCCGTGGAGGTGATCGCCCGCCGCGGCTCCGGCGATCTTGGCAAACCCTTGGTCGCATTCCACGATCTGCACCTCGATGGCGTCGAGCAGTCCCACAAGGACGAACTCGGCATCTTCCTGCGCGGTATTTACGGCGATCAGGCCATCGCCGAGCGCGAAGGCGTCCGCCCGACCATCGTTCCGAAGCAGGCCCTCGAAGGCGGCCGCATCGCCATCGACCTGATGAGGGAATGGTGGGACAACCTGTTCGCCGAGATGAAGAATAAGGAGAAAGCGGCCGTCGCAGCCTCCGCCTAGCGCTGCCCAGACTTGGACCGCCTTCCGGCGTCAAAGCTCGATGTTCGAGCCCCGACCGTAGGGCGGTCAGGGTCGGCCCTTCTCAGCCATGTCGATATCCCATGCAATCGACCGCGCCTCCACCGTGTTCGCGGCGCGGATGGGAGTTCCCCGCGAACTGCAGATCGCGCTCAACGCACCCCTCGGTCCGCAACGTTTGGCCGCCGACACGGTAGTCATTGACCGTGACGGCTGGTACCGCACACTGACGCCCTCGTCCCAGTGGCCCGGTGCCAACGAGGTGCTTTTCTCGAATCTGGATGAGAGCGGGGCCGATGAACAGATCGACGCATTGGTGTCCGAGTATCACGGTGCGGGACTCCCGATCAGTTGGTGTGTCTACCCTTGGTCCCGCCCTTGGGACTTGGGCAAGCGCTTGGCCTCACGCGGCGCATCGAAAAGCCCCATCCATGCTCTTCTGGGCAGTACCGGGTCCCGTCTCGACATGGTGGAGGGGCTTGAGGTCCAGCAGGTTGACCCGGAGTTGGATGCCGACTATGATCTCTTCATCGAAACCATGGCCGCGGGTTTTGGGCTGCCTCCCGAGGAGCGGGAGCACCGTCGTGGGCGCTACCGCGAATTGGGCACCGGACCGGACCCGTGCCTGCGGTTGTTTCTGGCACGCTACAAGGGCGCGGTGGCGGGTTGCCAGGCCTTGGTAGTCAAACTGGATTCCGGCCATATGACGGGCGCGTACGTGGTGCCCGAGTTTCGGGCCTACGGTGTTTTTCAGACTCTTATTTCCGCCGCGTTGAAGGTGCTGCGCGACTTGGGCATCCAACTCGCCACCGGGCATTCCAACGAACAGTCAGCTTTCTGGGCCGAGCGGTTCGGATTCAAGATGATTTACTCCTACGATATTTACCAGTTGGATCCCCCGTAGCGCATATGTCCGCAGCCAAAACATACGACATCGTAATCGTGGGAGCTGGCGCGGCCGGCTTGGGCTGCGCCTTGTCCGCGGCCGCCGGGGGCGCAACGGTCTTGCTTTTGGAAAAGACCGCGACGCTCGGCGGCACGGTTGCGCGTGCGCTCATTCACACCATCGCCGGACTGTTCGACGATCAAGGGGAATTCCTGAACGAGGGCCTGCCAATGGAGCTCGCGGGTCGCTTGCATAAGGCCTGTCCGCACACCCGCAAGCGTCGTATCGGTAAGACCTGGGTACTGAATGCCGATCCCGCAGTCTATTCCCGCGTGATCAGCGAATGGATCGAAGAGGCTCCGGGTATAGACGTGCACCGGAGCGCGACCGTTGTTCAGCTGCAAGTCGGTTCCGGACGGATCGAACAGCTCTCGGAACTGTTCGGCGGGGAAACCCGAGCCCTGTCTCCCGGTGCCGTGGTTGACTCGACCGGGGACGCCAGCATCGCACGGCAGGCTGGCAACTTCGTCGCCGAGGGTGCCGCGTCGGGCGGCTACATCGTCCAAGTGCGAGGGATGGAGCCCGCCGCCATGGAGTTTCCCAAGGGCGTCGCGATCTTGAGCCAGCTACGGAAGGCAGTGGACCTTGGCGATCTGCCAGCCGAATGCGCTAGCGTTTGGCTGGATTCCGGCGTCTACCCGGACGAAGCTTACGCCAAGTTCAGCATCGATCCGCTGACTTTCGACGCCGCGGCCATGCGATCCGTGGCTGAGCAGCTGCTGGTTCATCTGCGTGCGCTGCCCGGCTTCGGCTCGGCGTTTGTCCACCGCTACGGCGAGCCGGGGTGGCGCGACAGCGGGCGTATTGACGGCGAATACTGCCTCACTGAACAAGACATCAAACAGGGCAAGCGCTTCCCGGACGCGGCCTGCAAGGGAGCTTGGCCCATCGAACAGTGGCATCCACAGGCTGGCATCCGCTTGGAGTATCTTCCGCCTGGATGCAACTACGATATTCCACTTTCGAGTTTGAAGGTCGCCGGCATCGGCAATTTTTGGGCCGTGGGGAAATGCCTGTCCGCCGAGCCACGCGCACAAGCCTCCGCCCGCGTTGCCGGTACGTGTTGGGCGATGGGGGAGGCCGTGGGACGGCACATTACACAATGAAGCTGAATCTGGCGGACAAATTCTTCGAGAGGGCTTTACAGCACCCCGACGCTCCATTGATTTTCGGACCGGAGCCGAACGTGGCTGCGACGTACAGTGAATTCGCAGCCACCGTCAGAGTACTTGCCGAAAAACTGATTCACGCCGGAGTGCGACAGGGTGATAACATTGGCCTGCTGTATCCCAGCGGTCGCGACTACATCGCGCTGGTCTACGCCGCTTGGACTTGCGGTGCCTGCGTTACGCCTCTGCCGATTGACCTGACTGCGCATGAAAAGCGCCAGATTTTTCAGTTCATCCATATTGATGGCGTGATCGCCGACTCGCGGATTATCTCTCACTTGGACGGACTGATTCACCCCGGAGGCATAGCGGTTGCCGGGCACGCCGTCTACGCCAAGGGACTTCCGTCCTGCGAAGCTCCACCGCAATTGGCGGATGTCAACGCCGGTTTCATTCGCTTCACCTCTGGAACTACCGGTAGCGCCAAAGGCGTCGTTCTCTCCCACGAGTCGATTTACGAGCGCATCCACGCCGCCAATCAAGTCCTGAATATCGGCCCCGCGGATAGAATCATGTGGGTACTGTCGATGGACTATCACTTCACCGTTTCCATCGTCGCGTACATGACGTTCGGTGCGGCCATCGTGCTCCCCAGAAACAGCTTTGGCATCACGTTGATCGAGACCGCCGCACGTCACTCTGCCACTATTATTTACGCATCACCCACGCACTACAAGCTGATGGTTCAGGACGATAGTGGAGCCGCCCTGGCCGATAGCCTGCGCCTGACAATCGTCACCACCAGCTCGCTGAAATCCGACATCGCGGCGGCGTTCCACCAACGTTTCGGCCAAGTCCTCAACGAGGCATACGGGATCATCGAACTCGGCCTGCCAGCCATCAACGCGAGCAATCGCGCGGACAAGCAAGGCTCGGTCGGTCGCATTCTGCCGGATTACGAATTGCGCCTGCTGCGCGAGCCGGGTGAACCGCACGGGGAGATCACGTTGCGGGGCAAGGGCATGCTGGACGCATATTACTTCCCGTGGAAGTCTCGTAACACGATGCTACAGGAAACCGGCGGCTGGTTCCGCACGGGAGACCTCGGCAAGCTGGATGACGACGGCTATCTTTACATCGTCGGTCGTGTCAAGGAAATGATCAGCGTAGCGGGGATGAAGTTCTTCCCCGACGAAGTGGAATCAGTGCTCGAAAGCCATCCCGCGATTCGCGCCGCTTGTGTCTTCGGCATGCAGGAACGGCTGTGGGGAGAGGCTTGTGTCGCGCATCTCGAACTGCGTGACGCTGGGACCGCGCCGAGCGAAGACGAACTCCGCGCCCATTGCAAACGCTTCCTGGCGGAGCATAAGATTCCGAGGCGGTTCCAAGTGGTGGAACGACTCAAGTACACGGCTAGCGGCAAGAAGCTTCGCAACGCCGCCCAACTAATTGAGAATTGATTACAACCAGTATGAGCATTGAAGACGAAATCCTCAACTACCTCGCAGCCGAACGGTTCCCGGACGGAGCACCGAAGGACTTGACCAATGACTACGATCTGATAGACTCAGGCACCATCGACTCGCGCCTGATGGTGGGTCTGATTGTTCTTCTGGAGCGGCAGTACAGCATCCAGTTCGGGTCGAACGACATCGTTCCGAGAAACTTCCGTAGCATCAACGCGCTAGCCGCATTCGTGCGCAGCCAGACCGGGGGCCAGTAAGGTTCGAAAGCATGCCACTACACACCAACCACTACGACGTTGTGGTCTGCGGCGGCGGACTTGCGGGCTTGACGTTCGCAATGCAACTCAAGAGCAAGCTGCCCGACGTCTCCGTCTGCGTGCTTGAGAAACAAGCCGGGCCGCTGCCCGACGGAACACACAAGGTCGGCGAATCGTTGACCGAGGGTGGTACTTGGCTATTTCGTGAACTCGCCGGACTCAAGGCCTATATCGAGTCCACGCACGTGCGGAAACTCGGACTAAGGTTTTTCGGCGCGGGCTACCGTCAGCAAGGCTTTGACAAGCGATTCGAGGTTGGCGATGTGGTGTTCGCTCGTAACAGCTCGTTTCAGCTGGATCGAGGCATACTCGAAAACGATCTACGCCGCTTCTGTCGCGAGCGCGGTGTGCATGTTCAAGAAGGCGTCAGCGTCCGCGATGTCCAGTTTGGCGAGCAGGATCACACTGTATCGTTCGCCTTCCTTGACGACAAGCACGAAGAAACTGCAACCTGCCGGTGGGTGGTGGATGCCACCGGACGCCGCCGCTTTCTTCAATCCAAGCTCGGCCTCTGCAAGCCCGCCCCGCACAACGCCAGCTCGACGTGGTGGCGCATCCAGCGGAACTTCGATGTTTCCGAAATGGCACCGCGGGAAAACGGCGAATGGCATGACCGCGTTTTCGCCAAACGGCGGAACTCCACCAACCACCTCATGGGACCCGGTTACTTCGTATGGGTGATCCCGCTGTGCTCCGGGATGACCAGCATTGGAATTGCGGCCGACGAGGCCATCCATCCGATCAGTGCTCGGAATACCTACGAAAAGTCGATGGCCTGGCTCCGGGAGCAAGAACCGAGCCTCCACAATGCCATTCGGCAGGATGCACCGCTCGACTTTTTAGCGTTGAAGAACTACGCCCACACAACCCACCGGGCTTACTCCGCGGATCGCTGGACCTGCATTGGCGAATCGGCGGCCTTCACCGATCCCTTGTACAGCATGGGTACCGACCTGATTGCCCACGGCAACCGCGCCACGATTCGCATGATCGAGTTGGATAGGGCCGGAACTCTCACGCCGGCAATCGTTGACTCCTACAATTCCCTGTACTTGAAGGTCGTGGACGTGATGCTCGGCCTGTTTCACGGAACGTACGGGGTCTTCGGCGATGACCGTGTCGCCATGGTCAAGCTGATGTGGGACATCGCCTGTTACTGGGCCTTCTTCTCGCAGTTGTCCATTCAGAATTTCCTGGACGACGAGGCCAACCTCCCGAAGTTGCACGATCTCGTGGACCGGCTGGGCTTGGCCAACCAACGCGCGCAGAGCGCCTTCCGCGTGGCCGACAAGTTGGATCGGGAACGGACTTGCAAAAGTGGATTCTTCGGGTTCGGCGGCGTTTCGAGCGTCACGGCTCTCCGGGCCACCGTAACGACGCCGCGAACGGTTGAGGCCACGGCCGCCAATATCGACTTCATGGCCCATGAATTCGCGCCGGCGCTATGTCGGTTTCTCGGGGTCGAGAGCGATTCCGTTGACTCCGGCACCGAGCGCTTGATCCCGATGATCGAGACATATGTTGCACCGGAAAGCCGCCAGCTTGCATTTGCCGTAGGCGGGAGAGCATGACACCACCCATCGAAATCGCAAACAGTACCCCCGGGACGGAAAGAATGGACGTGTCCTCGGCACTCGACAAGCTATGTGCGCCGGCACTTTTGCAGATGCGCCCCGACATCTATGCACTCCAGTTCGATCTGATGAAGATCGTGCCGGCGCGCCACATCCTCCAGCGCGCGCTGGAGTCGGGGGCGCTCGCGCCAGGGGGCCTGGTTGTAGAAAGCAGCTCAGGCACCTTCGCCTTGGGCCTCGCGATTGTGTGCGCGAATCTCGGACTGCGTCTTTCCCTCGTTACCGGCCAACTGGAGGAATCGCTGGAATGGCGCCTTCGCCACCTAGGAGCGGGCATTGAGAAGATTTTCAGTGGCAAAGGCTATATGGGCGGCATCCAGCAGAAGCGCCTCGACCGCTTGAGCGAGGTCATGGCGACCACCCCCGGCACCTTCTGGCCCCGCCAATACGACAACCCGGAGCATCCGGCCGCCTACGCGGAAGTTGCGGCTGGCGTGGCCCAAGCGCTCGGCAGCGTTGATTTTCTGGTTGCCTCCGTCGGCAGCGGCGGATCCATCTCTGGTTTCGCCCGCGTCTTGCGCAAGACGAATCCGCATCTCAAGGTCATTGCAGTCGACCACAACCTGTCCGTGCTCTTCGGTCCAACCTCCGGCGACGCCACGCCCCTGTGCCGGGAGTGTTACGAGCCGCTGCTCGGCATGGGCTCCGACATCGTTATCCCCAACGTGGACCACGCCCTCTGCGACGAAGTGCATTGGGTCCCGGTCGCGCAAATGATCCGCACAATTCACCAGATTCACCGCGAATCCGGCCTGCTTCTGGGACCCACTTCGGGTGCCGCCTACAGCATCGCCGAATGGATCGCCAAGACCAATCCCGGCAAGCGCGTCCTCACCATCCTGCCCGACAACGGCTTACGTTACATGAAAGCTGTATACAACTCGGAGTGGCTCACTCCACGTGCGGACGAACTCAGCCGTACTTGGACGGAGCCGGTCTTGGTCAACAGCCCAACTGAAGTCGGGGCCGACTGGGCATGGTTCCCATGGGCCCGCCGCACATACCCGGAAGTTCTCGGCCACGGTCCGGTGTCACGGAGTACAGGCCCTTGAAGAACCGCCACGTAGTCGGAAAACCGCAAGTGGGTATTGGCGTGGCGCATGGCAGCTTCGGAGAGTTGCTGCAAGGTGCCTTGGCCAACGAGGATGCGCATTTCCTCGTCACGCTGCCCATCCAGAACTTTTCGCGGGTGACGCTCATTCCCGACCCCTCGGTCGAGCGCTTCACCGTGACGCCCGTGCACAAGCTGAAATCGCTCGCCCTTGTGCGACTGCTCGCCGATCATTTCGGTGTGTCGTGCGGCGGCCACCTCCACATTGAAAGCGAATTGCCGGAAGGTAAAGGAATGTCGAGTTCTTCCGCCGATCTCGTCGCCGCCGCCCGTGCCTTCGAAGCCGCTACCGGCTGCGTTGTCCCGTCCGAACTTATGCACGCCCTGCTTCGCAGCATCGAGCCGACCGATGGCGTCATGTATTCCGAGTTCGTCAGCTTCTTCCACCGCCGCGTCGAATTGCGGCGGCGTCTGGGGTCGCCCGACCGGCTGGCCGTGGTCGCCATTGATGAAGGAGGCAAGGTCGACACCATCGAATACAACCGCCGCAACCGGGGGTTTTGTGATGCCGAGTGCGCCGAGTATGCGGAGCTGTTGCCGGCGATCGAAACCGCCATTCTTCAGAATGATCTGGAGGAAGTGGGGCGGATCAGCACCCGCAGTGCGATCTTGAACCAGAAACGGAATCCCAAGCGCGATCTGGATTCGCTTGTTGAGATCGGCCAGCGGACCCGGGCCTTGGGTGTGGCCGTGGCACACAGTGGATCCGTCCTCGGGTTGCTGTTTCCCGACGAGGCCGGTTGCGGGGATCGGATTGAAGATGCCCGGGCCCAGATGTCCAAACTTCGCGAGAATGTCTTCGTCGTCCATTCTCTAACCTCACCCATGGCAACGGCAGCGGCTGGCGTCGATGTCTTGCCCGCGATTTCAACGACGACGGTTCCGCGTTAAGCTGGAAATGAGGCACCTGTACAGATGTTCTTCAATGAGTTGGCGGTCAAGCAGGAAGTCGAGGATCGGATCAACCGTCTGCGCGCGGCGTATGCGGACAATCCGCTCGTGAAGCGGATTGACTACCGGATTGGCCGCGACTGGAGCGACGATCCGTGTGTTTACGTCAATGTGGTGCTGCCCGGCAAGGACGTTCCGATACCCGAGGTCGTAAAGCTGGGCCAACAGATCCGGGAAAACCCGCAGGGTCTCGCCTACACAGATGATATTGGCTTGCACACATACGTGAGATTCGCAACCTAGCTAGGATGTCCTGTGATTCCAGATCTGCCCGAGCAACTGATTGAGCAGGCGGAGCATCTCCTGCGCGATACTCCGCCGACCCAGGCCAATATCCGACGGGCAGTCTCGTCCGCGTACTACGGATTGTTTCACCTCTTGATTCGTGATGCCGTCTTGAATTGGCGCCAGCCGGATCTGCATGACCGATTGGCGCGTGCGTTTGACCATCGTCGAATGAAGGAGGCCTCAAGCACGCTCTTGAGGGAGTTGGGCTCTCCCCAGCGGACCGCCGTGCCCGAATCCGATCATCCGCACCGCGCCTCGTTGTCGAGAGTTGCGCGGGCCTTTGTTGAATTGCAGGATGCACGCCACAAGGCGGACTACGATGTGGGAGAGGAATTCGAACCTGCGGAAGCGTCGAACGCCGTCGAACAAGCACGCCAAGCATTCGCCGCATGGATGGAAGTCCGCGAAGAGTCCATCGCCCAGCCCTACCTGTACTCCCTACTGTTCCGTGAGAGGGTGTAGGATCGACAAATCAGTCTCGACCGCCATGCTCCATCCCGACTCCCAACAACTGATCCAACTCGCCCTCGCCGAGGACATCGGCACAGGCGACGTCACCACCGCCGCCTGCGTCTCCGAGGACACGCGTGCCCGTGGGTACTTCCTCGCCCGCCAGCCCCTCGTCCTCGCCGGAACGGACGTCCTCCGTGCCGTCTACGATGCGCGCGGCGGTGTCGACCACCTCGAACTGCTGCGAGAGGATGGCGACTACATCGAGGAGGGCGAGCGTTTTGCCGAAGTCGTCGGCTGGGCCCGCACCTTGCTCGAATGTGAACGCGTGGCTTTGAATTTTCTCCAGCGCCTGTCCGGCGTCGCCACGGTCGCCCGCCAATACGCCGAACTGGTGGAAGGCACGAAATGCAAGGTGCTCGACACCCGCAAGACAACTCCAGGCATGCGGCGCCTGGAAAAGGACGCGGCGCGCGCGGGTGGCGTCGTTAACCACCGGATCGGACTCTACGACGCCGTCCTGATCAAGAACAACCACATTGCGGCGGCGGGCGGGGTGCGCCAGGCCCTCGAGGCGGCGCGCGGCTGCGGCCTGCCGGTGGAAATCGAGGTCCGCGAGTTGGACGAGCTGCACGAGGCTCTGGCCTACGGTGCGACGCATCTCTTGCTCGATAACCTGTCTCCCCAGCAGGCGGGCGAGTGGATCCACATCGTCAACGGACGCGCCAAGGTGGAGCTTTCCGGCGGGATCACCTTGGACAGCGCCCGCGATTATGCCGAGGCCGGTGCCGACTTCGTCTCGGTCGGAGCGATCACCCACTCGGCTCCGGCTGTGGACATCAGTTTCCGGCTGGAAGCTTTCGGGCAAATGAAGCTGTGATTGTCCGACTCGAAACCACCACGTCTACGATGAAGGACGCGGCGGAGCTCGCCGCGCGGGGTGCTCCGCACGGCAGCGTAGTGGTCGCGGCAAGACAAACCCAGGGGATCGGCCGCCACGGCCACACTTGGCATTCCGCCCCCGACGGCGGCCTCTACATGTCGATGGTCCTGCGTATCCCCGCACGAGGCCCCGAAGTCACGCTCGCCCTCGGCTTGGCAGTGCAGGAGGCCGTTTCGGACCTCGTCTCCGCCGACATACGCTGGCCTAACGACGTCATGTTGAACCATCGCAAGCTGGCGGGCATCCTCGTCCAGAACTCCGGCGGAGCGCTCATTGCCGGAATTGGCCTCAACCTGAACCAGACCGCGTTCCCTGAGGACTTGCAGGCCATCGCGACCTCCATCCGTATCGAAACCGGTCGCGAAATTCCGCTTGAATCCGTTCTCGACCGGGTTGTCGCCGAGTCCCTTCGGTATGTGAATAAGACAAAACCGGCCATCCTGCGGTTGTTTGAGGAGCGTTCCAGTTATGTGCTGGGCAAGGCCGTGGAGGTGGACGGGCGCATTAGGGGTATTACCGATGGCCTGGACGCGGACGGATTCCTTCTAGTACGGACTCCAACGGGAATCGAAACGATCCTCGCCGGAGGGGTCCGTGAACTGCTAAGCTGAAACAATTGGCGTCCCCAGGCCACCAGATTCATTCGGAGAACACGTGAGAACCTCAATTCTAGTCTTGATGGCGGCCTCCATCGCGGTCCCGGCCCAAGCCTCCTTCATCATCAACGCCAGCTACGACACCACTGTTCCCGCAGCGGCCCAAGCTGCCTTTAACAGTGTCATCTCCACCTACGAGGGTCTGTTCACCAACAATGTGACCGTGAACATCGATGTAACATTCGGCACGACTGGCCTAGCTCAGAGCTCCACTGCAGTTGGCACGATTTCGTACGCCGGGTGGCGCAGCAGCGTCATCAGCGAAGCGAATGCCCATCCCGAAAACCTCTACCTCGTGGCGGCGGCGGCAACCCTGCCTGCAACAAATCCGCTCGGCTCGGGCAAGGTAACCCTGACCTTCCCGGAAGCCCGCGCACTGGGGTTCTCTGCGGCGACATCCGTTGACAGCACGCTCACCTTTTCCAGCGCCAGTAACATTTTCGAATACGGCGGAGTGGCGCAGTCGGGCCGGTACGACTTCATGGACGTTGCCTCGCACGAACTCGACGAGGCGTTGGGAATCGGTTCCGCGCTCACCGGCCTCGCCAACAACGCCTCCGTTGCCAGCAGCACCAACTTCGCGGCCGAGGACTACTACCGGTACAGCGCCAACGGCACCCGCGCTGTCAACACCAACCCAAGCGCGAACGTGTACTTCTCGTACAACGGCGGTGCCACCAACGTGGCCCAGTTCAACCAAGACAACAACGCTGGAGGGAACTCCACCGCAGATCGCAATGACTGGGTATATGGCAATTCGGGCTGTCCCGCGACAACAGTCTACATCCAAGACGCCATCGGTTGCCCCAACCAAGCGGTGCCCATCGGGGTTGGCCCGGAAATCACGGTTCTGCAAACGCTTGGCTGGAATCCGGCCTCCAGCGCCCCGGAGCCCGGTACATGGTTTCTTTGCGGTGCCGCCTTGATTGCCTGTAGCCGCCTGTTGCGATTGCGCGAGGGCTAGGCCGTTTCGAATTCCACCCGTTCGTACAGGGCCCCCAACGCGACCCGGCAGCCAATGGATTCGAGCGGAATCTCGCACTCGGGGCCGTTGAAGTCCCGGAGCAGCCAAGATCCGTCCTCTTGGCGGACGCAAAGCTCGGCTCGGATTTCGCTCTGCGATATCAACAGATACTCCCTGAGCGAGGGCAGTCCCCGGTAGTAGTGGAACTTGTGGCTGCGGTCGTAGCTCGCGGTCGAGGGCGATAGGACCTCGGCGACGACTGTCGCATCGGTCAGGGTGTCCTTCTTGCCATCACGGAACTTGCGCGGCCCACAAAAGACCACCACATCCGGGTAGGTCAACATCTGGGAGGACTCGCAATACAACCGCAGGTCGCTTCCGGCAACGGTACAAGGTTGGCCCCGCAGTTGCAGTCCCAGCTCGATGCCCAGCGCCATGGCGATCACCGCGTGGTTCACGCTTCCGCCCGACATGGCGAAAATCTCCCCGCACAGGTATTCGCTGCGATACTCTGCAGCACGCTCCATGTCCAGATATTGCTGGACGGTGAACAGTGGATTCGGGACCGACGCCATGCCTTCAGTTTACTGCTAGAATTTCGGAATCGCCACCGGAGCCGGCATCTTGTCCTTTGCAAACCTCGGAACCATCTCGTCCCGATTCGCCAAATGCAACACGCCCGCCGCGATGATCGCCGCGTCTTTCTGCACATCCTCGGGGATGATCCGCTCGTAGGTGTCGAGATTCGTGTGGTGCGTCATGCTGTTGTACTCGATCGGGTCCTGCTGCATGCCGATTCCCGGCAGCCCTGCGTTGTTGAACGACGTGCTGTCGGTTCCCGCGACGTTACGACTCGTCGACGCGTTGATGCCTGCGACGCCCCACTCGCCGAACTGCGCCAGCACCGGACGCAACACCGCCGCCGCCTCGGGGGGGCCGAAAATGCTGCCGCCGCGGATCCGACCCGTGCCCGTGTCGACATTGAAATAGCCGTTGAATTTGAACCACTCGGGTTTCGGGTCCTCCGCCGTCCCGAAGTGCTCCTTCACATAGGCGAGCGACCCCAGCAGTCCTTCTTCCTCTCCCGACCATAGCGCCACCCGCACGGTACGCCGCGGCTTCACGCCCGACCACTGGATCAACCGCGCGGCCTCCATCATGATCGAGCAGCCGATGGCGTTGTCTGTTGCCCCGGTTCCGCCATGCCACGAATCCAAGTGGCCGCCCAGCATCACCACTTCGTCCGACTTGTCCGTGCCAGGAATCTCGGCAATCACGTTGTAGCTGGTCTTGCCCTCCGGATAGATGTGGTTGACGATGTCGAACGCGAGCTTCACGTCATCGCCGTCCGCCATTAGGCGCTCCACGCGGCCGTAGTCGTCGTTGCGCAGGACCACGGTGGGTACCGCCGTCGCGGGGTCGTAGCCCCGGTGCTGCTGGGCGACGATGATGCCTTCCCCCCGAGCCGCGTCGTTGATCCGCATGAGCGCCCCGCCAGCCACCAGCATGGCGTCGATCTTCTCGGCCACTTCCTGCGCCGTGTAACGGGTCGGGTCCTCAGCCGCCGGACCACGTCCGCCACCCCGGCCGCCCCGACCGCCGTTGGGATTGGCCGGATCGTACTGGGCTTTCACCTGCTCGTCGGATGTGCGCTTGGCGGGGGGATCGAAGTTCACCGGCACCACCGTGGCCCTGCCGACCATGACGATCTTACCCTTGACCTTCCCCTGGGTTTCGGCCAGCCACTTGTCCAAATCCGCCTTCAGCGGGCCCAGACGGGCGGGAGGACCACCGCGCCCGCCGCCACGACCTCCCCGTCCACCTTCCGGTACTGGTGCTTCGGGACCAACAGGCGGAATCACTTCCATCGTCGAACCGGTGACCTTGCCTTTGGTGGGCGGCGTCCAAGCCAGCACCTCGAACTTCAGGTTCTGCTTGACGGGTGCCACCAGATGTCCCTCGGCGGACTCGTTCAGCCAACCCGGATGCCCGAATTCCCACTTTTCGAGATGCGCGTTCTTCATGCCCCACTGGGTCATCTGCGAGACGGCCCATTTGGCGGCAGCCTCGTGGTTGGGGGTGCCGGTAACGCGCGGGCCGAAGCGGTCGGTTAGCATGTGGAGCGTCCGCATGATCTGCGAGTGCTCCAGTTCCTCGCTGCGCATGCGGGCGTCGGTAGTCTCGTCAACCTTTTCCTGTGCAAGCAGGACGGCGGCCATTGGAAGCGCGAAGAGGAGGCGTTTCATATTGGATACAGGATAGCTGATCAACACGAAGCATGGGCGGAAATGAATTTGGAGTGGACTCCGCGCGCTTCCAGTTCACCCAGTAGCGTGGCGACTGCGGGCGAAACCTCGGAGTGGCCGAGCACTACAACCGCCCATTTCAGATCCTCGCGGAACTCTTTGGTCGAGATGGTCCACCCTGACAGTTCCGGGGGAGTTGTTGCGCCGATCTGGATGATCGACCAGTGCCGCACGAGTGCCAGCGCTTGATCGTAATCGGGCATGGGCCCCCGGACAATGAAGTGGTTGTCGCCATGGACGAGGATTCCCAGCATCTATTCCTCCAAACGGTCGTCCGGCACCGGGTAGCCAACGGCGAAATGGTAGACCACCTGTCCCTGATCGGGTTCCAAGCCCAGGTATTCGTGGACGCGGTCGTCGTAGAAGGCCCCGATGCCCGTTCCTGCCAGACCCATCGAGGTGGCGGCGACGTAGAAGTGCTGGCCAATGGCACCGGCTTCGAAGAACGCTTCCCGGTAGCCCTGTTCCAGATCGGCGGCCATCGAAAACGCCACGCAAGCGTTTCCGGCAAGATCCTGTCCAAGACTGAGTGCCGCCGCCATCAACCGCTGGTCGCCCGCTTTCAGCAGTTCCAGATTGCCCTCGGTGATTCGATACAATCCCGGCTCGACGTTGTCCACCAAATGGACATAGGCGTAGAGTTGGATCAGCCGGGTCTTGACGTCCACTAAGGTGTCGAATTGTTTGCGCGACATGGACCGCTTGCCGCCAATGAAGTCGAGGGCTGATCGCCGCCGCCGCACAACGGACTCCGAGAATCCAGAGCGCCCGTTCGGGCTCTGCAGTTGCCCTGCGCTTCTGCCCGACTTCGTGGCTGCATGGACGCCATCGATCCTGGGATACGGAACCACCGTCTCCGAAAGGACATTCGCGTCGCCGCCGAACCATTCCGGCTCCACAGGGTCCGCCGCGCCCAACGGAACGCCCCTGATCGCGACCACCAGCATCGGCCATTCGTCGTCGGGCAATCCCAGAGCATCCGATAGCGCGTCGTCGTCGAAGCCCCCGTACGCAACGACCTCGCAACCCGCAGCCTGCGCAGCCAACTCCAGCGCCTGCCACGCATGCCCGATGTCCAGCAGGCAATAGCGATAGGCGCGGTCGCGGTATTTCCACGCCTCGCGCCAAGCAATGCTGGTCAGGACGAAGACGAGCGGCGCCTCATCCAACGGCCAAGGCAGTTCGAGACGGCCCAACGCCCGCTGTTCCGCCATGTGCGACGACGCCCGATAGTGGTACAGCCCGTCCTGCCAGTCCTTCACGCCGCGTGTGACGAAATGGAACTCTGTCGGATGCAAGTTCCCTGACGACGGGTTCACCCGCAGCGCGTACCGGTCACCCGAGGGCGACACCTTCGTGGCGCTGATCGCCGCCGAGTGGAACAGCAGCCACGAGAGGAAGGTGGAGCAATCGGCGGGCAAATCCAGCACCGGTACGCCCTCATAGTGTCGGAAAGGGTTGGGCTGGTTGTTCCAGTCAAGATAGTGTCGAGATCGCCGCAGTCGCTCCGGAGTGTGCTTCGTCGCCTCGTGGTATTCGCGCCAGCTCAAACTCCAGTGTGGCGCGGCGGGCTCACTGGGGGCCGAGAACCGTCAGGTTGTGGCCGTCGGGATCGGCAAAAGTCGCTGCCCACAACCCCGGCGTCACCTCGTGTGGAGCGGCCACGAACGGGCATCCCCGCGATTCCAACTCCGCGTGCGTGGCTCCGACACTTTCGGAAGGGAAAATCACCTCAACACCACTCCGCGCCGGGCCATTCAAAACGATCATGACATCGCCAGCCTGTACAAAGGTCACCACGCCGGGCTGTCCGGCGATCGTCAGTCCGAGTGTTTCCGCGTAGAACTGGACCGACCGGGCCATGTCCTTGACGCCCAAGGACACCATCGAGACTTTCGAGGGGAGGTTGCTCATGGCTCCAGTTTGACGGAATCCGCGACCCCGTTCTTGCCCGATCTTGCGAAACCGCGCCTTGCCTCCGACGGGAGCACGCCGAAGTGTGTCCGGAATAGCCTGGAAAACGCCGCCGGACTGGAAAATCCGGTTTCTAGGCACGCATGGAGCGCCGTGGTGCCGGATTCCAGCATCCTGCGGGCCCGTTCCAGCCGTAGTCCGGTCAGATAGCCATGCGGCGTCTGCTGGAATGCCTTGGTGAAGCCGCGATGGAAGTGGAACGGCGAGAGGCAGGCCGCATTCGCCGCCTCGGCCAGCGAAACCGCGCCGCAGGCATGGGCATGCAGGTAATCCCGACCGATCAGCACGCGTCGGAACAACTCCCGCCGCGTTGATTCCCGCACCGACGGGAGGCGGGCAGCTTCCTGTCGGATTTGGTCGTAGTAGTGCAAAAGATCCGCCGCGAGAACGAGGAAATCCTCCTCAAGCCCGGACGGACGTAACGCTTGCACCAGCCGTGCCAGCGACCGCTCGCGGTCGCCGTGCAGTGCGGTGAGATACGGCAGGGCGGGCGCAGCGCGGTCCGGGGTCTCCAGCGCCCGGTCCAAGGGCGATGTCATGTCGAGGGCAGTCCTTTCGACAAAACCTGGCGCGAAAAAGGCGCAACAGGTTTCGACCGGCTTCGGGGCGTCGATGTGCATGGAATACGGCTCGCCCGCGTTGATGATGAGGACGCTGGACTGGTCTACGACGAGCTCGCGTCCGGCGACAATCCAAGCCACCTCGCCAGCCAAGACCGTCTTGATCGACAGCGGTCCGGCGTAGGCCGAAACATCATGCCGCCGCGCCCGCGCATGGAGCATGACATTGTCGATACCGAGCCGTGCCCCTGCCGGGAACAGATACGGGATTTGTGCGGGCCGGGCCATCAAAAACATCCTACCGACAGAGTCGGCCTTGTTGCTAACCGAACTGCCCTCCCGCCGTCTGTCCAGTATCCGCCGGTGGACTTTGCGTCTGGAAGTCCAGTTGTTTGTTGGGCTTGTAGCGCTACACCTGGTTGCTGGCCCGCTGCCGCCGTAGAATCACAGTCATGGATGTCCAACGCACAGGCGTCAAGAAACGCAAAACGATTCGCGCGGTAGTGGCCGCGGTGGTCCTCCTCGGGGTCTGCGGGGGGCTCTACGCGTGGGTCCGCCAATTGCAACCCGCGTTGCCCACCGTCGAAGCTGTTTGGCCCGATACCGTCAAGCGCGGACCCATGCTTCGGCAGGTCCACGGCCTCGGCTCACTGGTCCCCGAAGAAGTGGTGTGGATCTCCGCCCTGACCGAGGGCCGCGTCGAAAAGATCTACATTCAGCCCGGCACCATCGTCAAACCAGACACGCCCATCATGCAGCTTTCGAACCCCACCCTCAGCGAGGGGTTGGTAGCTGCCGAGTTCGACCTCAAGCAGGCCGAGGCCAATCTCGCCGACCTCTCGGTGACCCTGCAAAGCACCACCTTCGACAAACAGGCCGTCGCAGCCCAGGTCAATTCCGACTTCAACGATGCCAAGCTCGCCGCCGACCGCGACAAGCAACTGGCAAAGCTGGGCCTCATTCCAGAACTTGACGTCAAGCTTTCGGAGAACAAGGCCAAGCAGTTGGAGTTCCGGAACCAGCTGGAGGAGAAGCGGCTATCGATCATCCACCAGTCGGTGGAGGCCCAGACGGCGGCGCAGAAGGTGAAGATCGAGTCCCTAAAGGCCGCGGTGGAATTGAAGAAGCACCAGGTCGACCAGTTGCTGGTGCGGGCCGGGGTGGCAGGCGTCCTGCAGCAGTTGGGGAATTCGACCGCGGCAGCGGGCAACGCGCCCCCTTTGGAGGCCGGTCAGAATGTGGTGGCCGGGGCCATCTTGGCGAAGATCGCCCAGCAGGACAAGCTGAAGGCCCAGGTCAAGATCACGGAGACCGAGGCGAAGGATATCGCGGTGGGCCAGCCCGCTTCCATCGACACGCGGAACGGCACCATCGCCGGAAAGGTGACCCGGATCGATCCTGCCGCGGTGGCAGGGACGGTGCTGGTGGACGTCGCGTTGACCGGAGCGTTGCCCGCCGGGGCCAGACCGGATTTGAGCGTGGACGGCACCATCGACATCGAACGGTTGAACGATGTCCTGTTCGTAGGGAGGCCGACCGTCGGCCAGCCGCACAGCACCGTCACGATGTTTCGATTTGATGCCGACGGCAAGACCGCCTCGCGCGTAACTGTTAAGTTGGGGCGCGCCTCGGTTGGCACAATCGAGATTCTGGAGGGGCTGAACGTGGGCGACCGCGTCATCCTTTCCGACATGAGCCAGCAGGACGCTTACAATAAAGTAGCGGTGAAATAGGAAGGAATAAGGACGAAATGGCAACAGGCAAGGGCGCGGCCCCGCTCATCCATTTGGAGGGCGTGACGAAGGTGTTCCTCACCGACGAGGTGGAAACCCACGCTTTGGCGGGAATCCATCTGGAGATCGCCAAGGGCGAGTATCTTTCGATCGCCGGGCCGTCGGGCTGTGGAAAGTCCACGCTGATGTCGATCCTGGGGTTGCTGGACACTCCGTCCTCCGGGGTCTACACGCTCAACACCAAGCCGGTGGCCAACCTGTCCTTTGCCGAGAGGGCGCGGATCCGAAACCAGGAGATCGGGTTTATCTTCCAAGCGTTCAACCTGATCGGCGACTTGACCGTGTATGAGAATGTGGAACTGCCGTTGACTTATCGCGGCGGGATCCGCTCGAGCGACCGCAAGCAGATGGTGCAGGAGGCGCTGGAAAAAGTGGGGATGGCGCACCGGATGAAGCACTATCCGCCGCAACTGTCCGGTGGCCAGCAGCAGCGCGTGGCGGTGGCGCGGGCCATCGCGGGCAAGCCTTCCGTCTTGCTGGCCGACGAGCCGACCGGAAACCTCGACTCGAAGAACGGCGAGGCCGTCATGGACCTGCTGAAGGATTTGCACAGGAATGGCGCGACCATCGTGATGGTGACGCACGACCAACGTTACGCGAACTTCGCGGACAGGACGATTCACCTGTTCGACGGCCGGATTGTCGAAGAGGGCGTTAGCGCGCAGGCGGCTTAGATACCGTATCGGTGGACCGCCTTCAGTTGATGGCGTCAAACCTGCCGATAGTGAGCCTGAGCCGGATCACACAGCCGCAACGGCCTGTTTCGCAAGCAACGTCAACCCGATACAATGTCGACGCCCCTGATCCGCCTCCGCAATATCGACCGCTTTTATCAGACCGGTCCCACCAGGACATATGTCCTCCGGCGCATCGATCTCGATATTCACCCTGGCGATTTCGTGACCGTTATGGGGCCGTCGGGATCGGGAAAGTCGACCTTGATGAACGTTATAGGGATGCTGGATGGCGCTTGGACCGGTGAATACGACCTCCTCGTAACCGCCGTCCACAAGCTCAACCAGCGCCAGCGCATCGAGCTCAACAAACGCTACATCGGTTTTGTTTTCCAGAGTTACCACCTGTTGGACGACCTGACGGTGGCCGAAAACCTCGATGTGCCCCTGTTCTACCGGAACATCCCTCGCAACGAGCGACAGGCGCTGGTCGCCGACGCCCTTGACCGATTTCAGATCGGCGGGAAGAAGGATCTTTACCCCAACCAGCTTTCCGGCGGCCAGCAGCAACTGGTCGGCATCGCGCGCGGTGATCGCGAGCCCGCAACTGATCCTGGCTGACGAGCCCACGGGAAACCTCCACTCCGCCCAAGCCGACGAGATCATGCGGCTGTTTCAACGCTTGAACGAACAAGGCACCACCATCATCTAAGTCACGCATTCGGCACGAAATGCGGAGTTCGGCAAGCGCACAATCCATTTGGAGGATGGCTGGATCGCGGATCCGAAATAACGATTCCCCCGGTGCTACTCCTGCAGGTTCGCGACCGCTGCGCGCACGACCCACCCAGGAGGTCGCCGCGAGGCGCAGGAGAAGACCCCGATCATCTCGCAACAATGCGCCAGTTCTTGGGCCGCGATTCCCCCATCGGCGGACCTGTGCCCGAAGCCGAGGCATTGGACGACGGGAAAAGTAGAGAGGGCCACCCGGCTTGCCGGGTGGCCCTCTCGTACCCCCACAGTGGTTGGAGCTAGAACTGCACTCGCACAGCCACTTGGCCCGTACGGCTGCCGCCGAAGTCGGCTGCCCGGGCGGACGTGATCTTGCCGAAGCTGCCCGACGTGATGCTGAGATTCGGGTCGGCCAGATTGGTGTGGTTGAGCACATTCGTGAACGTGGCCTCGAAACCGGCCTTCGCGCGTTCCCCAATCCTGAAGTACTTGGCCATCCCCGTGGAGAGGTTCACAGTGCCGGGGCCTTCCACGATCCCAACCCCCGCGTTGCCGAACCGGGCGATCGGGGCGAGATCCTTGGCCGGGTTCACGCCGATGCCGCACGTAAACTGGGCCGCGCCCACCGTCTGCCCGACGCACACGAAAGCACTACGGTTGATCCAGCTGTCCCGGTTCTGAGTGGTTGGAATTGGATTCCCCACCACGTCCGGGCGCTGCGTCCGGTAGGTGCCCGAGCCAGTGCCGGAGGGATCGTAGCCTGAACCTTCCACCGGAGTCATGTAGGGGCCGGATTGGGCGGTGAAAATGCCGCTCCATTGCCAGCCGCCAACGATGGCGTCCAGAACGCGGTTGGCGTTGCCGAGGTACGCCCGTCCATGGCCGAACGGCAACTCGTAGAAATACGAACTGATGAAGCGGTGGCGTCGCGTGGCGTAGTCGTTGCCGCGGTTGCCGGAACGGTTCAGGGAGTCCATTACGCGCCCGTTGCCAGTTTCATCGCCGAAACCGGAAGGGTTGGGACCGCCGGTGTCGTTGACGTTCTTCGCCAGCGTGTATGCGGCGGTGAAGCTCAGACCGTGCTGGAAGCGCCGGTTGACCTCGATCTGGCCCGCCTGGTAGATCGCGTTGCCCCCGGTGTCGCGGCTTTCGATCCGTCCCCAGTAAGGGAACGGACGGCTCTGGAGCGGTTGGTTCACGTAGAACTGGGTCGAGTAGGTGGACTGGTTGAGGTTCGGCGCCCAGGGAAGCTGCGTCGATTTCAGTCCGATGTAGCTGACGCGCACACCGGTGTTGAAGCCAATGTTGCGGTCCGCCGTCATCGACCACTGCATCGCGTAGGGGTTCTTGAACTCGATCCCGTTGGCGGTGCCGAAGTAATTCGTGCCGTAGCCGCCCGCGCTGACGCCCGTGCCGCCCGTCGTGATGTTGGGCCAGGCGAAGAGCGGCTGGCCGTTGGAGCCCTGGTTGGTGAAGGTGCGGACGTCGGTCTGGGCCGTACCGGTCAAGGAGTAGAAAACCGCTCCACGGATCGGCATTTGGTACATGCCGAAGCTGCTACGGAGGGTGGTCTTGTCGTTCAAGCGGTACGAAATGCCGAGGCGCGGATAGAAGTTGAACTTGTAGTCGCGGCGCAGTCCTTCGGGCAGACCGGCCTTCTCGGCAGTGACGAACGGGGTGCACGCGACTCCTTGAATGCCTGGCAACGTGTTGGCGGGCAACTGCGGCGTGCCGGGGCAGGCGTTCACTCCCAGCAACAGGCCCGGGGCGAGGACTGACGCGGCGACCTGGCTGGAAGGATAGACCACGCGGCCGGTTTTCGCGACCGTGCGGTCGAAGTTGCCAATGTATCCGGCCTGGTCCTGGAAGGGCGGGATGTGGTCCCAGCGGACGCCCAGTTCCACTGTCAGACGGCTGTTGACGCGGAAGCTGTCCTGAAGGTAGGCGTGGTATTCGATGGATCGCCCGTCGTTATCCTGGAGCACGTTGTCGATGGAACTGGTCAGCGGGGTGCCCAGCAGAAAGTCGGCTACCGCGTTACCGCTGAATGCGCCGGTGAAGCTGTAGGTCCCGAAGTTGTCGGCCCCCGTGAAACCAAGCGCCGTCTTGGAGCGGCTGCGGCGGATGTCGACGCCGCCTTTCAGCGTGTGCCGTCCGAAAACGTAGCTCAGATTGTCGTTGAAGACCCAGTTGCTGTAGGTGTCGCCGGACTGCGTGCGGTCGACGCCGATCCCCGTCACGTTGCTGATCGAGATGTCCGGCAGGCCGTTGAACGGAAGCGGGGGCAGGCCGTTGAAGCCGAGGCTCTTGGTGAAGCCGATGCCGTCGAAGCTCGCAAAGTTGCGGTCGTTGGTCTCCCCCGAGTAACCGGCACGGAACTCGTTGATCATGTTGGCCCGGAGCATGTAGTTGTGGGAGATGCTCAGGGAGCGGTCCTGAACGTGGGAATTGACTTGGTCAACCAGCAATGCGGACGGGCTGATGGTGGTCGAATCCTTGCGCGAGTAGCGGACGAAAACGGTCTGTTTGGAGTTGAGCGTCTGGTCGATCCGCATGTCGAACTGGTTGCCGGGGGTGTCGGAAGCCTTGTTGGTGACGTAGTTGGTGGAGTGGAAGACGTCGGTGGTGCCGAAATTCGGCAGCGGGTAGAACTGCGAGAGCATCTTCGACGCGATCGGGCTCAGCCGCGACTGGGGGATGACCTTGCCCGCGAACGGCGCGGTGCCGGTCGGGTCGGTGATCACGCCGGATTCCTTGCTGAAGTCGCCGGAGCGCATGGATGAGGTCGGAACGGAGTTCTGCATCACGGTCTGGCGCGGGAACTGGCGGTTTTCATAATCGACGAAGAAGAAGGACCGGTTCTTGCCGTTGTAGACCTTGGGAATGCGGACGGGGCCGCCGAACGAGAAGCCCGCGAGGTTGACTTCCTTGAGGGGCTTGGAGACGGAACCGTAGGGGGTGGAGTCGAAGTCGGAATTCTGGTAGTACCAGAAGCCGGTGCCGTGGAACAGGTTGGTGCCGCTGCGGGACACGGCCGTCACGTCGCCGACCCCGGCGAATTCGGCGCTATTGCCGACGCCCTGGACCTTGATTTCGCCGATGGCCTCGGCGGAGGGGAAGAGGTTGGCCAGCGCGCCGCCGCCACGGGGCGTCTGCACCGTGATGCCGTCCACGGAGTAGTTTGCCTGGCCTGGGAGCGCGCCGTTGATCGAGAAGCTGGCGCTGGCGGGATTGCTGTTGTCGCTCTGCACCCCCGGAAGGGTCGCAATGAGCTGGAAGGCGCTGCTGTTGGCCGATCCGCGGTAGTTCACCGGAAGGTTCACCACGCGTTCGTTGCCCATGGTGGACGCGATGGCTGCGGTGTCGGTCGCGATCACGCCGACCGTTTCGGTGACGTCGATGCGTTGTTCTACGCTGCCAACCTGCAACGTGGCGTCGAGACGGACCGACTGGCGCGCCTGCAGCGAGAGTCCGTTGGCCACGAAGGCCTGGAAGCCGGCTGCGGAGATCGTCACCCGGTAGGTGCCGGGCAAGAGGTTGAGCGCCTCGTATTCGCCGCTCGGCGATGTCTTCGCGTCGTGCGACGCGTTCTGGTCGATGGACTCGAGCTTCACGGTCGCGGCGGGGACCGACCGACCGCTGCTGTCACGGACCGTGCCAAGGATGGTGCCGAAGGTTGATTGTGCCCGCATGACCGGGGCAGTGATGGAAAGTAGTACGGCCAAGGCCGCCAATTGGAGTGTTTTCAAAGCGTGTTTACCCATCCCAAGCTAGCGGAAAAAGGCTGCAATGGAATGACTTGCGTGTAACAGTCTGGTTTCAGATCCACAGGGATATACTCAATGGGACCTCATGAATGCATATTTAATCTGGCTCTACCTGATTCCGACTTGGCTGCTCGGCTTCCTCATTGTCGGCAGCCTGACCGCGCTTTCCGTGGCGGGTCTGTATTTGGTGCGGCCCTGGGTCAGCCGGCACAGGCATCCCGGAAATGATGTCGTGTTTTCGTTCGCCGGCGCCACCGGGGTCATCTACGCGCTGGTGCTTGGATTGTTCGCGGTCGCAACGTGGGATTCACTGAAAGCCGCAGAGGACATCGCTTCCAAAGAGGCCTTCCAAATCGGCAAACTCAACCTGGATCTGTCTGGATATGCAAACGAGGACCGGGACCACCTGCGCCCGATGCTGAAACAGTACTTGGAACGCATTATCAATGTGGAATGGCCGATGCAGCGGAGGGGACTGGATGCCGACGATCCACCCGTCCTCTCGGAAATGATGACCTACTGGTTGCGCGTTGAGCCGAAGACCGAGGGGCAGCGGGTGGTGCACGGCGAGGCGTTGGGGCAGTTGAACGAGTTGCTGTCACTGCGCCGGGCCCGCCAAGCTGCGGTCCACTCCCAGCTTCCGCCACCCATGTGGGCGGTGGTGATTCTCGGGGCAATTCTGAACATCGGGATCAGCTACCTGATCACCACGGAACACACCACGATGCACGCTCTCATGGTGGGCTTCCTCGCGGCGATGATCGGCGTGATGATTTACGTGATCGTGGCCGTGGACCACCCCATGTGGGGTGCCGTCAGTGTCGGAACCGAGAGCTACCAAGGGGTTCTGACGCATATGGGGAGTTGGCGGAACTGAGGTTGCGGGGTCCCCTGTCCGGTTTGAGACAATGGAGGTGGAGGAATCGATGGCCTTACGCGACAAGCAGCAGTTGATCGGAGAGATCACCCGCCGTCTGGTCGATTTCTACCATCCGCGAAGGGTCTACTTGTTCGGCTCCGAGGCCCGAGGTGATTCAGGGCCGGACAGCGACTTCGACTTCTGCGTGGTGCTTCCGGACGATGCGCCCGCGAGTCTGTTTCGGGATCGCACCATCCATGGACGTTTCTGGGGACTGGACGCGTCCGTGGACGTGGTCCGGTTGTCCGTCGGGGATTTTGACCTCAGGGCTGCCCACGTGGTTGCATCACTGCCAGCTACGGTGGCGCGGGAAGGCAGATTGGTCTATGAGGCCGGATGAATTACCGCTTGAGGAAGCGGTCAAGTGGCTTCGGGAAGCAGTCAAGGACCAGAATGCGGCGGCAGCTCTAATCCAGATTGAGCCGTCTCGTTCTGTCTTTCACAGCCAGCAGGTGGCGGAGAAGGCGGCCAAGGCGTTTCTGACTCTGCATCAAGTGGCGTTCAGGAAAACCCACGATCTATCGGACTTGGGGGCTAAGTGCGCGTCGGTTGAGCCGTCACTGGAGCAATTGTTCCGAGAAGTTCAGGGACTCACCGATACGCGTCACTATTCCGCTATCCTAATGCGCCGTATGAGCCCGACGAATCCGAGGCTGCCGAGGCCCTCGAAACCGCAGTTAAGCTCTTGGCTGAGATGCAGGTCAGGATCGGATCGTTGTGAGTCCCCCTTCACAAGACCTCGTTCCCAGTCGGCGACCTTAGTGCCTGAACGAGCGCACCCATTGGCTGGCCGGGTCGCCGTTCTCGGCTACCCGATATCGTCGTCGTCCCCGTCCTCCTCCTCGTCCAATTCTTTCGAAGCGATCTTCAGTTCCGGTTGCCCCGCAGCCTTCAGCTTGGCGTTGAAGGCCGCGAGGTCCGTTTCCGCGATGGTTTCCCAGCGGTCAACGGCCTTGTCCGCATTGCGTCCAAAGGTCGCGACAAGGCCGGCTTGGGCTGCGGTCGGGGCGGCGTCGGTGCTGTCCAACTCCTTGTACAGCGCAGACGCGAGAGCGTTCGCGGCGGTTATCGCCGAGAGTTGGGCTTTGACTTTCGCCTCGAACAGTACCTTGTCGACGCCAGTGACCTTGCCGAGTTGCTCTTCCAGCGAACGGGCCTCGTTGGCGGCATCGGTCGTACTGTTCATGACAGCGGTCAGCCGGACTTGGGCGTCAAAAAGTCGCTTGAGCGACGCGGGGCCGGAGGTCACGCGCGGATCCATCGAAACCGTCAGTGTGGTAGTCTTCACCTCGCCGTCCACAGTCAGCTTCACTGTGTAGACGCCGGGCAATGCGCGGGGACCCATCGGTAGGCGCGGGGTGTTGTAGGGAACCGCCGCGATCGGGTATTCGTGGCGCGAGGATTCCGGGGCGCGGTAATGCAGGTCCCAGACCCAGCGGTGCAGCCCGGCGGTCGACTGCAGCGTCCGCCCGCGCTTCGGCCAATACGGTGGAATGCTGAGTTCCGCGATGGTCGCCTCGGTCGGCAGCACTTTGTCGGATGATGCGAACTTCCGCACGGTCTTGCCCGCCGCGTCGAGGATTTCGAGCGTCACCGTGCCTTTGGCGGTGTCCTTCAGGTAGTAGTCAATCGCCGCGCCGTCCGGTGGGTTTTCGCCGACAGGCTCGTCCGGGGGCAGGGGAGTGTCGGTGTTCGTGTTCCAGCGGACGCGCACCGCCTTGCCGGGCTTGAGCAGCGTGGCCTTGGCCTCCAGCATGGCGGGGGTGAGCTGGCGCAGCGGGCTGATGTCGTCGAGAATCCAGAACGACCGGCCGTGGGTGGCCACGATCAGGTCGTTGTCCTTGATCCAAAGGTCGCGCATCGAGGTGTGCGGCAGGTTCAACTGGAGAGATTGCCAGTGGTCCCCCGCGTCGAACGAGACCCAGACGCTCTTTTCGGTTCCGGCGAAAAGCAGGCCCTTGCGGACGGAATCCTCGCGGATGGTGTCGACTGCGGCGTCCTCATCAATACCGGCGGTGATCGGGGTCCAGGTCTTGCCGCCGTCGCGAGTCCGGAAGATGTACGGCTTCTGGTCGTCGACGCGGAATCGGCTGACCGAGGCGTAAGCTGTGTCGTCGTCGAAGTGCGAGGCGACCACCTGGGTGACCTTGCTCCACGGCGAAAGTTCCTTGGGCGTCACGTCCTTCCAGTGGAGGCCGCCGTCGCGCGTGAGGTGGATGAGGCCTTCATCGGTACCCGCCCATAGGGTCTGGGTATTGCGGAACGAGGGGGCCAGCGAATAGACCACGCCGCGCGATTTGCCGGCGTTGCGGTCGGACGCCGCCATCTGGCCGAGGCTCGCGGGGACGCCGGGCTCCTGGCGCGCGAGGTCCGGGCTGATCTGCTTCCAAGTCTGCGCGCCGTCATTGCTCTGAAAGACAACGTTGGCGGCGTAGTAGAGGATGTGGGGGTCGACGGGCGAAAAAATGATGGGCTGGGTGCGGTCCGAGCGGAACTTGGGGTCACGTCCGGGCGTTGGAGTGACGGATTGGACTTCGCCGGTCTTGCGGAAGTACTTCGAGACCTGGCCACGACCCGCACCGTAGATGATGTTGGTATTCAGCGGGTCCGGCGCGGCATAGCCGTACTCGATCACGCCGACTGGATGCCATTCGCGGAAGCCGATGGCGCCATCGTTGCCGCGGCCGGCAACGCAGACGGAGCCGCTCTCCTGCTGGCCGCCGCAGACCTGGTAGGGGAAGTCGTTGGTGGCGATGGCGTGGTAGAGCTGCGCGGTCGGCTGGTTGTACCAGGAACTCCACGTGCGACCGCGATTGACGGAGACGGCGGCACCTTGGTCGCTGACGAGGAGGATGACGTCGGGGTTGTCGGGATTGATCCAGATGTTCTGGTAGTCATCGCCACCGGGGGCACCCTTGATGCCGGTCCATGTCTTGGCCCCGTCAGTCGAACGCCAGGTGACGGTGCTGGTGCTGTAGACGACGTCGGCGTTCTTGGGATCGACCTTGGGCACGGGAAGATCGCCACCACCGATGCGACCGGCGGGACGGGCGTCTTCGGTCGCCGCGGCCCAAGTTTCACCGGCGTCGTTGGATCGGTAGATCCGAACGCTGCGGCCGCTGGCGGCGGTCGCATAGATGCGGCGGGGATCGGACGGTGCTATAGCGACATAGACCTGCTCGACGGCGGGGAGGCCAGTGGTCAGCTTGCGCCAGTTCCTGCCGCCGTCGGTGGATTTGAAGAGTCCGCCATGGGTGCCCGCGTAGGTGTTGCCAAACTCCCATGGACCTTGGCGCGCTTCCCACATGGAGGCGTATAGGGTGTCCGGGTTCTTCGGATCCATCTCGACCGCCGACGCCCCGGTGTTTTCGTCGATGTAGAGGGATTTCTGCCAGCTCGCGCCACCGTCGGAGGAGACGAACAAGCCGCGCTCGGCGTTGGCTCCATAGGGGTGGCCGAGGACGGCGGCGTAGAGGTGGTCGGGATTGCGGGGGTCGACGGCGAGGGCAGGGATTTGTTGGCCGTCGCGAAGGCCGAGGTGTGTCCAAGTGCGGCCGGCGTCCGAGGAGCGGTAGATGCCGTCGCCGACGGACAGGTCGGGGCGTTGGAGTCCTTCACCGCTGCCGACGTAGACGATATTGGGGTCGGAGGGCGCGACGGCGATGGCTCCGATGGACTGGGTGGGCTGGGAGTCGAAAATTGGGAGCCAGGTGCGACCGTAGTCGTCGGACTTCCAGACACCGCCGTTGACTTGTCCGACGTAGAAGACGTTCGGCTGCGAGGGGACTCCGACCGCCGCGCGGGTGCGTCCTCCGCGGAATGGGCCGATGTTACGCCAATGCAGGGGAGCGAGGAGGTTCGTTGGGAGGGATTGGGCGCTGGCGGTGAGCGCGAGCAGTACGGCGGGGAGGAGTCGACGCAATTGCATATACCCCTTGATTATGGGGGATGCGGGGGCGGTACGGCGCGGAAAGGTATTTTTCGGCCAGGGAACTACAGGGGGGCTGGCGGAGGAAGAGGGATTCGAACCCCCGGACGAGTTTCCCCGTCAACGGTTTTCAAGACCGCCGCCATAAACCGCTCGGCCATTCCTCCGTTCACTATCTTAGCGGATGGAAAGTGGTCGCGCCAAGTAATCCTCTGTGCGCGGGAACTCGTCCCTATGTTCATGAAGCTCGTCGCCCTGGCAACGTTCGTCCTCGTTGTGTCCGTGTCTTCGGTGTGGTCCCAAGCCCCGGACCGCGTCGAGGTTGTCTTTTCGGGAGGCCATGATACGGATCCACGCGACCACGGGCGTCCGGATGTCCTGATCGCCGCCGCGCTAGGGGTGACGACCGAGGTCTTCCGGGAGGCGTTCAGCCATGTGACACCGGCTGCGGGCGGTCGGGAGCCCGAGCCCGAACAGGTCCGGCGGAACAAGGCGGCACTGCTGGCGAAGCTGGGGCCTTTCGGAGTCACCAACGAGCGGCTGGATACCGTGTCGGACTATTACCGTTACAACAGGGGCCGGGGCGAGGGTTTGTGGCGGGCGCTTCCGGCTACGGCTTACGCGACGGTCCGCGATGGCCGGGTTGTGGGGATCACCGTGACCAGTCCGGGTTCCGGGTACACGTCGGAGCCTCGCGTCGTGGTGGCGGGTATTGGCGAGGTCAAGGCCGTGGTGCGACTGGCGTTCGGGATCGATTTGGCGAAGAACGGGTCTATCGCCGACGTTGTTGTCTCATCCGGTGTAACAGTTCAGCCCCGTGGTTTGGCGGGTAGGAGCGAAGGTGCGGGAAGGCCTGCGCGGTGTGAGCGGACAGCCTGTTTGAGGTAGTCGAGAGGATTGCGGCCCTGGACGCGGCAGGTTTGGGTGGCTGTGAGAAGGCGG
>CAIVPR010000076.1 GCA_903907865.1 uncultured Acidobacteriia bacterium | reverse complement strand
CTTCAAGCGGAACATCCTCGGGGCCCTCCAAATCGCGAAAACAACGGAAGCCGAGCGGTTTTGCCGCGACGCGTTGTCCTTGCACGCCCGCCTGTTCCGCCTTTGGCACCGCTTCCGCTCACATAGCCGCCGTCGGCCAATACGCAACCCGGTTTCTCCCCCGTCCGGCTGATCAGCGCATCCACTTCGGTCAGCAACTGCTCCTGATCGTTGCCATCACTGCTGACAGCCACCCCGACGATCACCTTCTCTTTGGCGTCGGTCAACACCTGTACGTTGTGGCCGGGCGCCCAGCTTCCATCCGCGTGCTTCATTTTCCGGGCTTCCGCTTCACTGCCGCTGACCCGCACCTGGTCGCGCTGGCTGGGCGGTTTCTCCTCTTCCCTCTTCTTTAGTTCCTCCAGCGCGTTCTCCAGCCGTGCCGCCCGCTCCCATGCCCCCCGTTTCTGCGCCGCCAGCCGACGCTCGTCCTGCGCCTCGTCCGCGCACGCCTGCTGGTCCAGTTCCGCCATATGACGGCGTGCCTGGTCCAGCTCCGCTTCGATGGTGGGCCGCCGGTGCATGGATTGTTTGCCCGCGCCCGCCTTTATCTTGGTTCCGTCCTGCGTCACGACCTTCAGATCGACCAGGCCTTCGCGGCGAAGCAATGCCACCAGGTTTGTGAACAGATCGTCCAGCCTTTGCTTGTCGTCCACCCGGAAGTCGGACAAAGTGTGCGCGTTGATGCTGCCGCATCCGGTCAGCCAGCGCAGGCCGGGTTCCCAGTCCACCATCCGCGCCAGTGCCCTCGCCGAGGCCACACCGATGCTGTATCCATAGATCCAGACGCAGGCCAGCAGCCGCGGTGAAAAACTTGGTCGTCCCGCCGCACCCTCCCGCGCCGCGATCCGGCTCTCCCAATCGCTCAAGTCCAGTTTTCCAGCCAGCGCCCAAATTGCCCGGATCCGATGGTTCGGCGCTACCAGCGCTTCCACATCCACCATCGCCCAATACATCTGCTCCCGATCAATTCGCACGTAGCGCGGCTTCCCACGCTTTCCCGTCGTCCCGAACTCCACTCGAGGTGCTCATTGCCTCCAGGTTACGCCGGGCTCAAACAAATGTATAGTGCCTTGTTTGGGGCGGGGGGATTTTTTCTCAGACCCTCACGCGCGCGGCTCGGTTTGCGTGCCGGTTGGGTGGGGGATTCGGGCTGGGCGGGTGTCGGGTTCGTTTGGCTCGATTCGTGGATGTCCCGACCCGTGCCTTGGCGGTAATCACGGAGGGCTTTGGCTGCGCGTTCATAGGCTCGGGCGTGGCGTGCCTCGTGGCGGAGGACGAGTTCGAAGGCCGGACTCTTGGAGAGCGGGGCGGTGAAGGCCTGGTAGGTGGTGGTGCCAGCGTCAGGGGCGGTGGCCGTTTGGGCTGCGAAGTCGCGGTTGGATTTGATCTGGAGGGTGACTGCAGCGGTTTCCATGCCAACGGCGCGCATGCGTCGCCAGGCGGAGAGGGCCATGGTGTCGAGGAGGTTGCACTCGTATCTTTGGCGGAAGGCGGTTTCGGATTCGCCTTCGATCAGGACCATTTTGGCCAGAAGGCCGTGGCGGACGGAATTTGGGGAAGAAGCGGTTTGCGTCGTGTTTATCATCGCGCGTCGATTGTAATGCGCGAGGGGGGCGAAAACGAACTTCCGCGGGCTTGTCGCAGGACTGGCGGATGGCGTTTTTGGCTTTATTTTGTTGTGGTTGCGGGCGGGTTGACTTTATTCTGTAAAACTGTCACCGGCGTTTTGGCACCGGTTCAACCGGGCAGTTCCCTGCACGGCTTTCCGCTCTTGACCGGGAGCGCTGCGACGATACTTACAGCGCTCCCGGTCCCGCAGAAACGCTACCAGGTCGCCCGGGCTGAGGTGATGTTGACGCCGGTCGGGAACGTGATGGAGCAGGTGGCCGTGGAGCTGGCGATGGTGCCGGCGAGGGGGTTGCAGGTCGCGCTCGCCTGGTTGCCGGTCTCCGGCGTCAGGGTCAGCTGCACCTGGGTTCCGAGCGGCACGTTGGATGCGGACAGGTTCACCGTGACTGCGGAAGAGGCCGTTATGGTGATGTCCGGGATGGTGACGTCGGCCGTCGGGTTGGACGGGGCGGAGACGCCGTTCACCGACGTAATGGTCACGGTTGGGGCGGCGATGGCGGTCGGGAGGTTCAGGCGACCGGTGTTCGAGAAAGCGTTCAGTGTGCCGCTGAAAGAGACGGTGTTGCCACTGAGGAGAACGCGTCCCAAGCCACCAGTGAAAGTATAGTTCCGGCTTCCGCCGCTGGCATCTATGGTTCCGGCACCGGAAATGCTGGGAGCGATGAGGTGGATCGAGCCGCCCGAGCCGCCGCCACCGTGGCGCGTACTGCCAGCGAAGCTTGTAGGATTGACGCCGTTGTCACAGTACCCGCCGCCCCCGCCCTTCGCCAGTATGGAGCCGGATACCTGGATCGAAGTCGCGCTTACAATCCGAAGTGCCCCCCCGCCAGCACCTCCGTTCCCACCAGCTACGTTCGGGACAGTCCCGCCCGTGCCGCCAGATCCGCCAAGAAGAGGATTGAGGGTTGCATTTCCGTAAGTCGGACCAACGGTGCTTCCGCTCCCGCCAGCCGTCGCGAAAGAAGCTGCGGAACCGGGATAAGTTGAAGAGCCCGGACCGAAGCCGACGGTAGCTGATGCCGACGCTCCACCGAAATTCACCGCACCCAGGCCCCCGGAGTATCCGCCGGGGCCCGGTTGCGCCGTAGTCCGGGTATTCCAAGGATTGCTGCCTAACATGTCCGTGCCCTGCGCCCCGCTCAAATCCAGCGTCCCGGCGATCGTGACATCCCCCGTCGCTAGGAAGTAAACTGGTTTCCCTCGCAGCCGGGAATTCGTCAGCTTCAAGGTGACGCCCGCTCCGATGTTGATCGTCGTGAAGTTGAAGACGTTGTCGCCCGCCGGATTCAATCCGAGAGCGGTCGGATCGAAGACGTAGGTCCCGGCGGTTGTGTAGTTCAACGCGCCGTCGGTGCCGGTGGAACCACTGCTGAACTGCGCGCAGGCAGAGGCCGCGCCAGCCAGGATGAGACAAAGAGCACGTACGTTTCTGTTCATTTCATTACCTCCAGGTTGATGGTGCACTTGCTTTCGCACACCGCTCGGATTTCCAGAACTTCCAAAATCGCGGGCAGGTTCTTGATTTCGAACTGGCCCGCATCGTTTGTGACCGCCGTCCACGGTGTGGAAGGCGAAAGGGAGTTGGGGGCGACGACCGCGCGGGGTTGTCCGGGGCGTTCCCATTGCAGCCGCAACACGGGGGCTGCCACGGCTTCGAAATGCGTCACTTCCAGCAGGTGGCGTCCGGCGGTGAGCTCGAGGGTTGCCGTGGAGCTTTCCGCCGCCGATCCGGCTGCGAGGTCAATGACGGTCTTGCCGTCGATCAACAGCCGCGCTCCGGCATGCGCTTCGAGCAGGAAGGTGTGGACTCCGGCGGTTTCGATGTTGATCTCTCCGGAGAAGCGGGCGGCGTAGTCCGGGCTCATGCCGGTTCCTAACGGATCTTCGCCAAAGACTCCCCGCGGGTTTTGCAGATTGAGGGCGGAGACGAACCCGGTGCGGCCGGGCTGTCGGCCGGTGAGGTCCGGCAACAGGGAGAGCGGCGTCTTCCAGTCGAAGTACTCGGCCTGCAGCCCGGTCGTCCGGAGGAGAACCGTGCGCCCAGCGGCGGGAGTACCATCCTGATTGAGCAGGGTGCCGCGAACCGTTCGACCGGCATCCGGGTGGACTTTGAGGGTCAGCGGCGTGTATTCGAGTCCGGCTTCCGCGCCCAGCATGGTGGCCCGGATCTGGATGGCTTCGGTGTTTGCCGGGACGGTGAAGAGCTGGGTTCCGACTGGAACCGGCGCATCCAGGGCAATCCCGTTGAAGGCGAGGGCCGCCGAACTCTCCCGTGCGCCGGGAACGTTGATTTCGATGGTCTCCCCGGCGATCACGTCGGTGACCGGTGCCGAAGTTGTCCGCAAGCCAGGCACGGTTTGAGTAGACTTGGTGACTGCGAACACGGAGGGGTTGGAGAGCAGGGTTTGCGCGTTGGGGGTCGCAGCCGTTCTCTTCACCGAGACCGGCAGCGCTTCCGCATACATCGCCTGATAGAGATTCAAGACGGAGAGCAAGCTCGTCAACGGCGACACGTTGGAACCGGCAGGAGAGCTTGTGTTCAGGACCGACAGCGTCGGGGCCTGAACGCCCGATCCGCCGGTGGGAGCGCTGGCATTCAGCACCGAGAGCGGTGACGACTGCGTGGCATTCGAACCGGTCGGAGCACTGGTGTTGACAATGCTGTATTCCATTTCGGCGGACCCGGTAGTGGTTAGCACAATGAAGTGGCTCCGATCATCGGAGTTCGATGTTCCGGCAGCCGTCGTCGCGATGATGTTGAAGCTGCCCGCGTTCGCCCCCGCGGTCACCTGCATGGTGGCCGAGGTGCCATCCGAACTGATAGTGGGTTGCGCGATGGTGCCGCCGCTCGAGGACACCGAGAAGGTGGCTGCGGCCAGGTTGGAACCCTGCACCGTTACGGAGACGGTCTGTCCGGACTTGGCACCGTCCGGACTCACGGAGGTGATGGCTGGCAGGTTGGGAGCAGCCACGTTGAAGGCAACGGTGGCAGTCAAGGTTTCAGTGCCGGTGGTGATCGTCAGGTCGCGGGAACCGGGCGCGGCGTTGGGATCGAGTGAAAGCGCGGCCGTCAGAGACGTGGCGGAATTCACCGTCAGCGAATTCACCGTGACGCCCGCGCCGAGGCTGACGGCTGTGGTGCCTTGGAGGAAGTGGGTGTTCAGCGTGGTGATGCTTACCGTGGCGGATTGACCTGCTGTGGCAACCGAAGGAGAGATGCTGCTGAAGACCGGAGCGGGGGTAATCACGATGCTGTAGGTGGCGGAAGCACTTCCGTTTTGAGCGTCTGTGACAAGGACGGTGAAGTTGAAGGTGCCGGTCTGGGTTGGAGTACCGGCGATCGCACCGGTGCTTGCGTTGAGATTGAGGTTGGTGGGCAGTGAACCGGCGCTGATGGAGAATGAGGCGGGCGAGACCGCGTTCGAGATCTGGATGGTCTGGGAGTAGGGGTAAGTGGTAGTACCAGCCGGGAGCGAGGTAGTGTTGATGGTCAGGACGTCATTGATGACAAGGCTCAGGTTCTGGGTGACGGTCCCGTTGGCGGAATCGACCACTTTCAGCTGCCAGTTGTAAGTGCCTGGAGTTGTCGGGTTGCCTGCAATCGCGGAGCCGTTCAGCGTGATGCCATCCGGCAGCGCGCCGGAATTCACGGAGGAGGTCAGCGGGGGGACGCCGCCGGAGTAGTCCAGCGATTGGCTGTAGGCGACATTCTTACGTCCGGCGGGTAGGCCTGTGGTCGAGATGACGAGCGGGGAGTAAGCGCCGATTTGGAGCGAGACGGTGCTGGTGAGGCCGAGCGAATCCTTCACTTGGATGTTGAAGCTCGAGATGCCGGCAACGTTGGGAGTTCCGGAGATGACGCCGGTCTGGCTGTTGAGGCTGAGGTTGGAGGGCAGTGTGCCCGAGGCCAGCGTGAAGGTGAGCGGGGCCAATCCACCGGATGCGGCGATGGTCTGCGAGTAGGCATTGCCCAGGATCACCGGTGGCAGGGAGGTGGTCGAGATGGTCAGGGGGTTGTAGATGTTCAGGCTGATGGCGGAGGCCGAGGCCGTCTGGCCGCTGGAGTCCGACACCTGGAAGCCGACTTGGTAGCTGCCGGTTGCGGACGGCGTGAAGCTGAAGACGCCGGTGCTGGAGCTGATTGCGGGCGTCGGGCTGATGGCCGGGCTGTACGTCGGCGTGATGGTGTAGGGCTGCGCGCCGCCGCTGACCACGGTTTGGGAGTAGGGGGTTCCGGTCAGCCCGAAGGGCAGCGTGTGGGTGACGGTCAGCGGCGAGTAGACGCCGATCTGCAGCGAGACGGTTTTCGTCTGGGAGAGCGCGTCGAGGACCTGGATGGTGAAGTTTGAGGTTCCGGTGGCAGTCGGAGTACCGGAGATGACGCCGGTCTGGCTGTTGAGGGTGAGGTTGGCAGGCATCGACCCGGAGGTGACCGAGTAGGCGAGCGGCGCGAGTCCGCCCGAGGCGGAGACGGTCTGGGAATAGGTAGTGCCGGTGATTCCGGTTGGCAGGGATGTGGTCGAGATGGTGAGCGGGTTGTAGATGTTCAGGCTGATGGCGGAGGCGGAGGCCGTTTGGCCGATGGAGTCCGACACTTGGAAGCCGACTTGATAGCTGCCGGCTGAGGACGGCGCAAAGCTGAAGACGCCGGTGCTGGAGCTGATTGCGGGCGTCGGGCTGATGCCCGGGCTGTACGTCGGCGTGATGGTGTAAGGCTGCGCGCCGCCGCTGACCACGGTTTGGGAGTAGGTGGTTCCCGTCAGGCCGAAGGGCAGGCTGTGGGTGACGGTCAGCGGCGAGTAGACGCCGATCTGCAGCGAGACGGTTTTCGTCTGGGAGAGCGCGTCGAGGACCTGGATGGTGAAGTTCGAGGTTCCGGGGGCGGTCGGGGTGCCGGAGATGACGCCGGTCTGGCTATTGATGGTCAGGTTGGCTGGCAGCGACCCGGAGGTGACCGAGTAGGCGAGCGGCGCGAGTCCGCCCGAGGCGGCGATGGTCTGCGAGTAGGCGGTGCCGGTGATTCCGGCTGGCAGCGAGGTGGTCGAGATGGTTAGGGGATTGTAGATGTTCAGTGTCATGGCCGGCGTGGAGGCGGTTTGACCCTGGGAATCGACAATCTGGAAGGAAACCTGGTAGGTTCCGGCGGCCGCTGGCGTGAAGCTGAAGACACCGGTGCTGGAGTTGAGGGACGGCGTCGGGCTGATGGCCGGGCTGTAGGTCGGGGTGATGGTGTACGGCGGGGCGCCGCTGGAGACGATGGTTTGGGAGTACCCAATTCCCGTGGTACCGAAGGGCAGGGTCTGGCTGACCACGAGGGGCAGTGGCGTGACGTTGAAGGCGGCCGGAAGCGTAAGTATTTCCCCGCCGGTGGAAACGTTGATATCCTGGAAGCCGAGTGGCGCGGAGCCAGAGATGGTCAGGGTGGCGGTGAGGTACGTCGGGCTGACGACGTTCACGGAACTGGCGGCAATGCCTAGGTTGTTGCCGTTGACGGTGAAGCTGATGGAAGTGGTGTTGTCAAAGTGCGTGTTGTGGCCAGAGATGGCGACCTGCAGGGATGTTGCAGCGCGGGGTCCGGCGGTCGGGGCAATGGCGGAAACGAACGTGCCTGGCTGGGCAATCATAATGGATTGCGGCGCGGTGCCGGTACCGTAGGGCTGGGCGGTGGTTGGGGTCAGAACTCCGGTGGTCGGGTTCACCGCATAGGCGAGGATGTTGGCAGCGGAGATGCCGGTGGCGTAGACGTACTTGCCATAGGAATCCGTTGTGACGGAGGAAACCGGACTGGTGCCGTAGGGCGAGCCGGAAACGGCAGACAGTGCGCCGGTGGAAGCGTTGACGCTGTACACCCATAGCGATCCGTCGGAACCGTTGTTCGCCACGATGGCGAATTGGCCGTTCGGTGTGAAGACGAGGGCGACGGGCGAATTTCCGGTGGTCGCCGAAGAAGAACTGGTGAGCGCGGCGGTGACCGGGTCGATGGAATAGACGCCAACGGAACCGTTCGTCAAGACGTAGGCGAACTTTCCGGAAGGCGACACCGCGATTGCTCGGAAGTTCGAGACCGAAAGCGGCGCAGGCGCGGTTGTGGAGAACGCGCCTGTGGCGGTGTTCACCGTGTAGGCCGTGACAGTGTTGGTTTCCGAACTGCCCGCCCACGCGAAGTAACCCGCAGGCGCAATCGCGAGGGACGAGCCGGGGATGGTGATGCCGTTCGGGACCGCGAGTGCGCCGGTGGCTGGATCGACGCTGAATGCCGAGTAGCTTCGGGGCGAGGTGTTCGTGCCAGCGTAGAGGAACCGGCCGTCCGGGGCGGCCACGAGTCGTTCGGAATCGGTCGGAGCCGTGAACGGCGAGCCGGGAATCGCGGCCAGTGCTCCGGTGACAGGCGTCACGGAGTAGGCTTTGATCTTCGAAGCACCGGCGTCAGCGGCATAGAGGATCTGTCCATTCAGGCATGTGGCGAGGCCGAAGGGTGAAGTGAAGCCGGTGAAGGGCGAGGCGGTGGTGGAACTCAGGATTCCGGTGGTTTCATCCAGGGAGTAGCCGGTGAGGCTGCCCGCGTTCGAGACAAAGGTGAACGGCGTGCCGGTGTAGGCTTCGGAAAGAACCTGGAAACCCGAGCCGAGACTGACCGTTCCGGCGGCAACAGTCCGGGAACCTGCCGTTGCTGTCGGTGAAATGGTGATGTTCGCGAGGATGCGGGTCGGGTCACCGTTCTTGAGGCCAGTGGAATTCACGGTGATACCGGTGCCGAAGCTTACGGAGGTGGAGGCGGTCCACGTCACGAAGGAGCCGTCCAGTTCCACGAGGAGGGTCTGGCCTTGAGTTCCCTGGGCGGGGACCACGAGGGAGATCACGGGCGTGCCCGGGGTAATGGCGACCAGCCCGGCCCCGGACGCCGCTTCCCCAAGCGTGGCCAGACCTGCGCCATAGCTGCCAACGGCAACCGAGTAGGGTACGGAGAGGTGGCCCGTGATCTGGGTGGGGCTCGCAACGGCCCAATCGGCGAGAATAATTCCGCCTCCGAAAGCGGGTTGCGTCGTGTAGCCCGTGGCGAAGTGCGTATTGGTGCCAGTAAGACTGAACGGCACGAGCGACTGGCCTTGCTGGATCTGAACGGGAGAGATCGAGGTCAATGCCGCCGGTCCAGTGGTCACGGTGAAGGCTCCGAAGAGCTTGAGCGTCTGGGTGATCCCGTTCATGTCCACGGCGGTGACGGTAATGTCTCGGGAACCCGCGATCGCCAACGGGTCTACCGACCCGGTGACGGAAATAGCGTTGTCAGAGGTAACGGAAACCTGTAGATTGTTGATGCCCGGACCGAGGCTGACAGTGGGGGCAACCTGCGTGAACCGCATGAACTGGCTGAGGATGCCAACGCTGAAGTTTGCCTGCTGGGCGGCGGTGGAAGGGTTGGCCGAAAGCAGCAAGGGCGTGCCGACCTGGACCACGAAAGCGTTGTTCAGGTAAGCCGATTCGCCACCTGTCTGGGCGGAGATGCTCCGGAGGCCGATACTCGCCAAAGACGCCAGCGTGAGGGTCACGTCCGCGTCGGTGGCAGTCACGGTGGCCGGGTTCAGCGTCGCGGTGATGCCGGAGCCGAAGTTGAAGGTGGTGCCGGCGTTCCAGTGCGTGGCGGAGCCGGTTACGTGGACGTTTACCGTGGCACCCTGCAGGGCAATGTTGGGGGTTACCGCGCTGATAACGGCGATTCCGGTTGAGACTTGCAGTCCGTACGGCGGTGTGACCACTTCGGTACCGGTGGTCGCGGTGAGACTGCAGGAACCCGTTGGGGCGGTCGGCGCGGCCGTGATGCTCAGCGTGTAGGAGAACGGCGTTCCGTTGTATCTGGGATTGGAGAACGTGATGCCCGGGCACGAAGAGGTCCAGACGGTGTTCCGGCTCCAACTGGTGAACTGGCCTACGATATCGACGTCGCGGGTTTGACCCTGCAGGAGGGTGGACGGGTCGATGAGGGTGATGGCCGGAGTGCCGACCATGACGCTGAACGGGAAGGTTTCCACCTCGGTGGAAGCCGTCGGGGAAGTGGTGGTGAGGGTAACAGTGCGGGTTCCGGGTGCCGCGTTGGGCGCGATGGTGATATTCGCGTAGGCCGAGCCTGTGCCGAGAATCTGGAAGCTGTTCAATGTGACGCCCGTGCCGAAGACGATGCTGGAGGAGCCCGGAACCCAGTTGGTGTAGCGGCCGGAGATGTTGATATCCAGCGTCTGACTGACAAGTCCGCCGTAGGTGTTGACGTATGAGATGTAGGGCGGCGGAAGAACCGGCGTGGGGGTGGGAGTAACGACGGTAGTGCCGCCGGAATTTGACGCAGGTGCCACCACCTTGATGTAGCCAGTGAGGATCTGGGTTCCGGTCTGGACCTGGAACGGGTGCAGCTTGGTGGTGCTGGCGGTTGTGCTGACGTTCACCACAGCACTGAGATTGGTGGAGTTGTTGATTGTGGAGTCCGGGAGGAGCGTAAGATCCGAATCCACCAGGATGTGGGTGGAAGCAGCCGTCCATTGAGTATTCAGGCCGCAAATCTGGACCGTGGCGTGGGTCTGGCCTTGCGCCAGAACATTCGGCTGCACGCAGGAGATGGCCGGGACGGAGGGTCCGCCGGTGATCACGAAGCTGCTGTTCAGCGCCACGTTTTCACCGTCCGTGGCCATGTAGATGGAGCGGGGCTTGCCGAGCGATGCGATGGGGGAAATCGTGATTTCGGCGACGGCGGTGGTGGCACTGGTGACATCCAAACCGTTGACCGTGATACCGTCGCCCGTCATTTGGAATGTAGTGTGGTTCTGTAGCCAGTGGGTGCCGATGCCGGTCAGCTGGACCAGAACGCTGGACGCGCCCTGATTGGCGGTGGCCGGGCTGATGGTGGAAAGCGCCGCGCCGCCGGGGGTGATGCTGAAGAATGACCCGGAGACGATTTCCGTGCCTGTGGTGAGGGTGAATGAGCGCGAACCCGTGTAGGCGAGGGGGTCGATAGTGACTACGGCAGTGGCTGCCTGGCTGTCGACGATCGTGAAGCTCACCGGAGTGACGCCCGCGCCGAAAGTTGCCGTGGTGGTTCCCTGCTTCCAATGGGTGTATTGGCCGATGATGGTGAGAGTCGCGGTCTGGCCCTGCTGCGCGGACGTGGGAGAGACACCGTTCAGGGTGGGAGTGCCCGGGGTCACGGTGAAGGCATTGGAATACGAGGCCGTTTCGCCCAAGGTGGTGAGGGTGAGGTCTCGAAGTCCGGTGGCGGCGGTGGAACCGACCGCGATCGACAGTGTGGCGTGGGCCTTGTCAGTTACTGTTACGCCCGTTACGCTGACGCCCGCACCAAGAGTTGCGGTGGTGACACCTGCCTGGAAGTTCGTATTGGTGCCGACGATGGAGAGGGATTGCGTGGTGCCCTGCCCGCCGGACTGCGGACTGACCGAGGAGATGATCGCGGCACCCTGAGTGACACAGAACGCATTCAGCAGAGTCTGGATCTCAATGGTGCCACCGCCGTGGTTGGTGGTGACGGTGAGCGGGTAACAGTAAGGGTTGCCCGGCGTGGGGGCAAGGTAGGTGGTTCCGTCAATGGTGAGCGTGGCGGTGGCCTGTTGGCTGGTTGCGTTGACGGTCCATCCGCCCACATTGAGGCCGTTGTTACTGCCGAAAGAAAAGCTGGTCTGATTTTGCGCCCAAGTTGTCCCCGTTCCCTGCAGCAGCAGGGTGACAGCTGTGCCCTGCGGTGCCGAATTCGGAGAGACGGAGAGACTGGCGGGCTGGGAGAGGTTGACCAACACGACATCGGAACTGGAGGCTGCGATTTCGCCGAGCGTTGTGACGGTGATCCCGCGAAGTCCGGTGGGGGAGGAGAAGCCGACGTTGATCTGGCCCGTTAGGTCGGTCGGACTATTTACCGTCAGTGTGGTGACCGTGATGCCGGAGCCGAAGTTGACAGTGGTCGCGCCGTTGAGGAAGTTGGTGCCGGAACCGGTGATGTGGAACAGTGCCGTCGCGCCTTGGTTGACCGTAAGGGGCTTCGAGGAGGAGCCGACGGCGGTGACCGAAGTGATCTGGGCTGGTCCCACGCCTATATAGAAGGACGGACCGCCGAGTACGTTCACCCCTCCAGACGCGAGGGGGGTGACGATTTCAAGACCGCGGGAGCCGATCGGGGTCGTGGGACTGATGTTGACCTGGGCTGTGGCCAGGGTCGGGCTGGCGACAATCCACGTGCCGCTTACCAAGTTGATGCCTTGGCCGAAAATCGGGATGTCCGTGAACGCGAAGTTCGTGTTGGTGCCAGTCAGTGTTAGGGAAACCGGGCCTTGCCCCTGCAGCGCTGAAAGTGGGGTGGCAGTGAAGAACGTAGGTGGTGGAGACGGAGGATTCGGGACCGATGGCGTGGGGACGACGGGACTCGGGTCCTGGCAGACTGAGAATGCGGAAGTGAGCTGTTCCGCACCGGTGTTGACGTAAATCCCGTGCCAGCCCCGGCTGGCAGTGGTGGAAATATTGAATGCCTGCGTAAGCTGGGTGGAGGTGGGCGCTGTCGGGGTGCCGACGGAGGTGATATCCGGCCCGAAGAATACGGCCGTGGAGGAATCGAAATGCGTATACTGCCCGCCGATGGTTACAGCGCCGGACGTCCCCGGGTAGAAACAAGCATTCGGAGAGACGGTTACAATCACAGCCGGAGTCGTGATTACTGAGAACTGCGCCGTCAGCGTCTGCGCTCCGCCTCCAGTTGTCGGCGTGATCACGGAAACGCTGTATTGGCCGGGAAGGACAGTGGAAGGGATGTCGAGCCAAGCGTTGCCCGCGACGTTGCTAAAGGACGGCACGTAGGGTGCGGCATTGCGGATCGATATGCCGCCCGTGACCGTCATCAGGGTCTGAGATGTGAACTGGGCACAAGTCGCCTGCAGAAGAAGCGCCACAGACTGGCCCGGCATCGCATTGGCAGGTGAGACCGCAAGGCTGGAGTAGCATCCGGTCAGCGTGAACGGCGTCTGCACGACTTCGCCGCCGGTGGCCATTTGGAGGGAGTAAGTCCCGAGCTGCGCTCCGGATGGAATCGTCAAGTTGAGCCGGGCGCTGGTTGGAGTGACTTGGTCGAGCCTGTTGATCTGAATCGGCGTATTCGGAGGAAATGTGGCCTTCGTAGGTCCGTCGGCCCAGTGCGTATTGGTTCCGGTCACGGTGACATTGACCGTGGTGCCAAGGACTCCCGAGGAGGGATTGGCGCTCAGTGATAGCGAAGGGGCTGCGGTCACGCTGAGGGTGCAGCTGAGGTTGGTCCCGTTGCTCGAAAGGGCGACCGTTCGAAGACCGGGAACGGCGATTGGCGCGACATTGATGACCGGCGACGTTGTGGACCCGGTCGGGTGGGCTTCCGGCGTGACGGTGATGTTGGCTCCGAAGTCAAAGGTCGGTGGATGCGCCGCAAAGTCGGTATTGGTCGTGGCAAATGTAAATGGGATGGTAGCGCCCTGGGCGACCGAAGAGGGCGAACAAGAGGTCAAGACCGGAAATGCCGCAGCCGTTACCGTGAAACCGTTCACAATCCCGGCCAGTTCGCCGCCGGTGGCCGCGGTGATCGAGTACGTGCCGGGCGTGGCGGATTGCGGGATCGAGATCGACGCCGTAAGATCATTGGGCGACGTTACATTGATTGCACCAACCGTGGCCGCGCCGCCAAAACTGACCACGGTGCCGCTCTGCGTCCAGTGGGAAGCAGGCGAGTGCAACGCGATGGACCGGTTTGTTCCCTGTGGTGCCGAAGAGGGCGCGACCGTGGTGATGACGACATTGTTCGAGGTGACTGCGAATAGCCCAGTGGCGTATTCCGTTCCGGTGAAAACAATCACGTTCCGATTGCCTGCGGGGGCCAGGCAGTCGACGCTGATGTTCGCCACAGCGTGCGTCTTGTCGGTGACGGAAACCGAGTTCACGGTCACACCGTCGCCGAAATTCGCCCATGTGGAACCCTGGGTGAACGCGGTGATCAGGTTTCCGGTCAGCGAGGTGAAATTCGTGTTTGCGGCCGCGATCTGCACGTTGACGGAGCCGCACTGCGAAAGGATGGACGGCGTGAGTGAAGACAGGCTGAGGGCGGCGTTGCCCGAGACGAGGAAGCCTGTTGCGATCCGGGGGTCGGTGGCGCCGCACGCCGGACCCAGCGTGGCGCAAACGGCGTATAGTCCCAAGGTTGCATTCACCGGAATGGTAACCGTCAGTGTCGCCTTCTGTTGCGCGGAGTCAAAGGCCGTGACCTTGGCGGTTGGCACCGTGCCGCTCTGGCCGCTGAAGAAAACAGAGACTTGCCCAGGCGCGGCGGGACTCCATGCCGTGTTCTTGAGTGTCGCGACTACGGAAAGGGTTGTCCCTTGCGTGGCCGCGCCGGGTGAGACGTTCGACATTACGGGAACAGCGCCGATTGTAAAGGTGAACGTGTTCGTGACGACCGCGCCGCCGTTGGCCGAGACAGATACGGTCGAATTGGAAAGCGGGACCGACGTTGCGAGCGACTGCGGCATCGAGAAGATGACCCGCCGGCTGGCCCCCGTCGCCGGAGTGATGGTTGTCGCGGCGAAGGTCACCGGCGATCCGGACGCTGTCGGCGGCGTTATGGTGACAACCGGACTGGAAAGCGTATTGGTGGCATCGGCGTTCGTAAGCGTCAGCGCCAGCTGGACCGTCTGCCCTGCATAGGGGGACGCACTGTTCAGGCCGGTAATGGTTACCGCCCCCTGAGCCGGAACGGTCGAGGCAATCAACAAGGCGCAAAGCGTGAAACAGACCCGGTTTTTCATCGTCTTGTATCCTGTTTGTGTTTGCTGCTGTTAATTCGGGCGCTTGCGGTTGAGTGTTCCGACCCGTCGGGGGAGGCGCGCAGCCAAGAGCACCATCGGGAGAACCAAGGTCAACGTGCGAGGTTCGGGCGCCGTGGCCTCGATTTGGGAAACAGTTCCGTTGACAGACTCGTAGTAATTGGCCGGGTAATCGCCGGTGACCGAGAGCACTGCGGAGAAATCCGCACTGGCAAAGAAGAGCGGACCGGCCCCGCCCGAGCCGGTCAGGTTTGCGAGGTGGATCTCCTGCACACCGTTCGAAGGCGTGTCCGCGGAGAGGCCAATGGTGAGAACGGGCATAGATGCAGCCAACAATGCGGCTTCCGAAGTGGAAAACAAGAGAAACAGACAGATCGACAGGTTATTCAGCACTCGAAACCGTATTTTCTTCATGGTTGCACGCAGGGCCCAAGATAGTGGTGAGCTTGTATCGGCCTTTGTAGTATGGCATTTCACTGACGCGTCATGCTGGTTACCGTGGTTAATCCTTCGTTAACGGCGCGTGGATCGCCGGCAGCGGCAGCTTCATTGTCTCCTCGATCAGCCTGCGGAAGCCGGGATGGTCGTGGAGATGCCTGAATGCGGGGAGCATGTTGAGGATCAGCGTATACGGATCCCGCTCCTGAACCGCACCCTCCGAGATGAGTTCCACAGCCTGGTCGCGGTCTCCCGCCCCCAACGCCGCAAACCCTAGTTGCGTCGAGGGAACGTACATCCCCAGTTTGGGGATCCTCTTGGCAACGGACCGGGCCTTTTTCAAAGCGGAAAGGTACCGTTTGGCCTTGGCGCGGTTCCCCGCCAGTCCCTCGAACAAGGCCCGTACCCCCGCCAACGAGGAGGTCTCATGCCATCCGGCAGGTACCTTCTTCAGGGCCTCAATGGCACCTCGCGGATCGCCCTTGTGTTCCAGGATCAGAGCGCGCAGGGCATGGGGTTGGTGGTGGACCTTTCCGTAGTCGGCAATCGCGAGGTCCACGGTATGCGCGGCATCCTCGATTTGACCGGCGCAGAGCTGCCAAAGCGCAAGATCGACCCGGTAGGCCGCGCTGCCGTGCGCCAGTTGCAGCCCTTCCTGGGCCTGCAGGACGGCCTTTTCGGCCTCCCCTTGCGACGTCAGGAAAACACCGTACCAGCCTCCAAGGTATTTTGCCATGCCCCCGCTGAGGACGATGGCGCGTTCGTACCTCGTCCGGGCACCGCTCCAGTCCCAGTGGAGACTAGCGCGCACGTTTGCGTCGGCGAGGCATGCCTCCCAAGGCTCCGCCCCCCGGGCGCGGATTTGTGCCAACAAGACTTCGGCCTTTTGGAGTTCCGTTCGCGGATGGCCGCCGTCAGCAGCACGGTCAGTGTGCAGCAAGGCCTTCGCGGCCAGAATCCTCGGGTGGTCCGGGTGGTCCGCCAGTGCCCGGTTGACGTACGCGAAAGCTTGCTCGCTGCTGGAAAAGGTTCGCATGTCCACGGCAGCGCGCGCGGAGGCGAGGTAGTGTTCGATCCGCTGGGGAAGCGGGTACTGGTTGCCCGTAATAAGCAACCGCACTGGGCGGGAGGCTACCGCGAACAGGATCGGATCGTTGACCCCAATGGACTTCGAGTAAAGATCCAAGGCGTCGCGGACCTGCTTGGTCATGACCTGTCCCATGGAGGAATCGGAGCCGAAAACGTCATGGCCCAAACTCTTGACGGAATAGGCGTTGTCGGGCGCACCCGTGAGGTGGAGCATGACCAAGTGCCGGAGCAGCTTCCTCTGGTTCGCTGTGGTCAGGGCACTGCTGTGGCAGATGCGCTCGCACTGTTCATTGATCTGGTCGGGCGGGTAAAGGCCTGTCATCGGACGAGTCGGGTGGCAGGACGCGGGCTTGCGAACCGGCCCCATACCAGTTTATGGCGCGGAGGTGAACATCATTACACCAAGGAATCCAAATAAGACGATTCAAGACCCAAACAGCGATTCCGCAGTTGTTACCGGAGGTAGAACAGACTCAGGCGCGGCAGTCCTGCCGATTCGAGGGTCGCCCGGTCCAGGAACTGCGTCTCCAACATCGCGATTTGCGGTGCCGTCATCCGTCCCCTATACGGCTTTAGGTACGAATCGAGGTCGCGCTTGGCCTTGAGCGCAAGTTCGTCGGACTGGCGCGCACGCGCCACCGCGATCAGTTTCTGCTCCAGCATCGACAAGCGCTGCTCCAAAGCCTCCAAGTCGGCCTGGAGAGTGGGAAGATCGGCGAGGATCTGCGCGAGTACGTCGGCAATCGCGGCGTATTCGGCGAGATCCAACGACCGCAGCTCGGCCTCGTTGCGCTCGAAGTAAGCCCGGAGTTCGTTGTCGGGGAACGGCGATACGTCCGCCTTGGGAGCAGCCTCGATATCGCGTCCCTGGGCGGCATCCGCCAAGCGCTGGGCCTCGGCCATCACCGGCTGTGTGCAGAACGCCAGGGAATTCACCAATTGCGTGCGGGTGCGCTTGGCCCGCCACTTCTCGAACGCGACGTCGATGCCGCGTAGGACGGCCTCCAGCGGGACCCCGGAGTTTTTCCACGCCTCCACCAAGGCCCAGTCGAGCGGCGAGAGCAGGAACAAACTGGTGCCGCGGGCGCGCTGGAAGTGCTCCTCGGTCTCGGTGAAGTAGTTGAAATAGTTGAAGTCTTCCATCGCCACCGGAGTTCAAGAACGCGCGCGCGACCGGTCCCAAATGATGTGGAGGCCGTCGAGCGTCAGGTTTTCGTCCACGTGTTTGATGTAGCGCGAACCGCCGGCGATCAATTCCGCTTGGCCGCCGGTCGCGATGGTCCGGGTGTCCGGCCCAAGTTCTTCCAACAGACGCTCGATCATGCCGTCGATGGCCCCGATCGCGCCGTAGTACAGCCCGGATTGCATGCTCGCCACAGTATTGGTGCCAATCACCGACTTCGGCTTGCGGAAATCGACGAGAGGCAGCCGGGCGGTGCGGCTGAACAGTGCCTCCGCCGAGATCCCGATTCCCGCCGCGATGATGCCGCCCAAATACTCCGAATCGGCCGAGACCGCGTCGAACGTGATCGCCGTGCCGAGGTCCACAATCACGCATGGTCCGCCGTATTTAGCCAGCGCTGCGACACTGTTCACGATGCGGTCGGCACCGACCTCGGACGGATTGTCGTACCGGATCGTCAAGCCCGTATCGGTCTGCGACGTGACGAACATGGCGTCCATACCGAAGTAGCGGCGGGCCATCTCGGCGAGCGCGCTGTTGATCGGTGGCACCACGGACGAGACGACGATCCCGTGGACCTCGGTCGGATCGAGATCGGCGTAGCGGAGCAGGCTCATCAGCAGGATGCCCCACTCGTCGGCGGTCTGTTCGCGAACCGTGCGGAGGCGGCGGTGGTCCGCCAACTGGCCTTCGCGGAAGATCCCGATGGTGATGTTGGTGTTCCCGGCGTCAAGGGCGAGAAGCATGGTCGTCAAATCCTACATGTAGACGGGAACGGTGATGCCCAGAATTGCGAGCGTGCGTTCCAGTTGGCGGGCGAAGAACCCGGTCATCCAAAGGAGGAAGACCTTCTTTTCGCGGTCGGGCTCGATCAGGATCGGGAATTCCTGGTAAAAGTTGCTGAAGGTCTGGGCCAGCAGGAAGGCGTATTTGGCCAAGTGCGCCGGCTCGCCGGTGGCGATGGCGCGATCCAAGGCCGAACCAACCTTGGACGCCACCAGCAGCATCTGCCAGGCATCCTCGTTGGCCAGTTGGCGGGCCATGGACTCGGCGGAAAGTTCGGTGCCGAAGTCCGGCAGCGCCTCTCCGCGCTCCTGAAGCTTTTTCAGGATGTTGCGGGCGCGGACGGTCGCGTATTGCACGTAGGGACCGGTTTCACCCACGAAGCTGAGGGCTTCCTGGAAGTCGAAGGCGATGACGGTGGTCCGGGTGAACTTGAGCAGGAAGTAGCGGAGGGCACCCATGGCGATCTCTGTGGCGACGGCGCGCTGGGTCTCCACCGGATCTTCGGCGTGGCGCGAGGCCACTTCGCCGAGAGCGGATTCGATCAGCTTGTCCATCAGGTCGTCGGCCTTCACCCCGAGGCCCTTGCGGCCGGACACTTCGACGTAGGGGCGCTTGGCGTCCTCTTCCGAAAGCTCGATGCCGAGGTCGGCGCAGCAGCGGGGCGAGAGCGCCACCATTTCGTAGGAGAAGTGGATGGAGCGCTCGGCCTGTTGTTCGAAGTCGAGCGCGCGCAGGCCGGCGACGACCACGTCCTGCAGGTAGGATTGGCGGACGTCGATAACGTTGTAGACGGTGTCGGCCTTGCCGAACGCGGGGGCCTGATTTTCGATCTGGGAGGTTTCGGACTGGGGCGTGGCAGTGGATACCCAGACCTGTTGGCCGTCCGGGTATGCGGTGTGCGGCTTGTAGAAAAAGTCCTTGCCGAGGAGGCCGAATTTCCAGAGCTGGTAGGCGATGTCCTTGCCCACGTAGGTGACGATGCCGTTGGAGCGCACGATGACCTTGCTGTCCTCGTTGGCCTCGTCCGCGCCGCGGAAGGCGGACGACGGCATCACCCAGCAGCCCTTGTTCTTGCCTTCCTCCTCGAAGTAGATGGCCTTGCGCTCCTTGAGGAGCTCGAAACAGGAGGCCCAGAACTTCAGGTGGAGTATTTCGCTTTCGCGCGGCAGCACGTTGTAGCGGATGCCCAAGCGGAGCATGGTGGCGAGGTGGCAGTCGACGATGGCGTCGGCCACGAGGTGCGCCATCTCGGCCAGTTCGCCGTGGCCAGCCTCGACCTCATGCAGGGTTTGGGCGCGCCAGGCGAGGGAGTCGGGGTTGTCCTTGTAGTACTGCGAGGTGCGGGCGTAGAGGTCCCAGCAGAGGTAGTCGAAACGGGCGTGCTTGGAATCTGCGGCGATCAGGGCCGCGACGTCGGCTGGCGTCTTGTGTTCGAGGAAGTGGAATCCGACCACGACGTCGGCAACCTGGACGCCGGTGTTGTCGATGTAATTCTGCACCTCGACCGTGCGTCCGGCCGTGCGGAGCATGCGGACGAAGGTGTCGCCGAGGACGGCGTTCCGCAGGTGGCCGATGTGGGCGGCCTTGTTGGGGTTGATGTTGGTGTGCTCGACGATGGTTTTGCCGGGATCGGCCGCCGCTACGGCCTCGGGCCCGCCCGACAGGAGCGCGGCACCGAAGGCACCCCGGTCTAGGCGCACGTTGATGTAGCCGTTGCCCGCGATCTCCATGGCTGCGACGCCCGGGATCGTGCCGACGGCTTCCACCAAGTCGGCGGCGATCTTGCGCGGGGCCTGCTTCAGGCTCTTGGCGAGCTGGAACGCGACGGGCAGGGCCAAGTCGCCGAAGGATGTCTGCTTGGGCTGTTCAATCACTATGTCAAAGCCGGCGATGTCGAGCTGGACGCCGAATTTGTCGGCGAGACAGGCGCGGAACGCGGACTGGATACGGGTTTCTAGGGAGTGGAACACGGAAATTTGAGTATAGCGGGATGGGAGCCAAACTGGACCGGGGCAGTATTTGGTCAGTTTTCAGACGGTCGTACGGCAACAAGCACTACCAACGATTCGTCTGTGCCCTTCGCGGCTACCAAGCGCAATCCGAACTTGCCCAATGCCGCGCGGATGGCGGATTCGGCGCGGCCTGGATCCTCTGGCTCGCCGGGATTGCGGTGTCCAAGATCGGCCGCCGAGAGGTCCAGGTGGAGATCGAATGTGCCTGGAATGCCGGTACGGTCGACGGCCTTGCGTTCGAGGTGGTCCGACAACAGGCGGCAAAGGTCGGACATGGTCAGGCCGGGGTCCCGGTTGGGAGACCCCGATTTGACAACCGGCGAGGGCAAGTGCGCAAATTGTGCGACGAATCATGGTCCGACTCGGTCAGCATTATCCCCGAAATGCCAATTTCGGCAAACACTCCCTTGCGGTCGCGGCTCGGTAGCCAGTGGACTCTACCGAGCCGCGACCGCCAGGGAGCGATTGTTCAAGGGATCGGAGTAGTTCACCCAACGGTGGCAGTGCGTGTGTCCGAAGGATTATTCCGACGGTGGAGCGGTACGGGGGTGCGACGTGGTGGAAGATTCGGTCAACCCCAGCGTCCACTTGATCGCCTCGAAATACATCTTGTAGACGTCGGGGTCGTTCCATGCCTCGTTGGTGTGGCCGAGGGTCGAATAGAAGACGCGGCCCTTGCCGTAGGTCTTGGTCCACGCCACGGCGAAATCGTGGTCCTGGCGTTTGACGGCGGGCTTGGAGTAGTCGAGCTTGCGCTCGTCGAGGCGGAGCAGCACGTGCACCTTGTCGCGGGCGAATTCCTTCGAGGGCTGGTAGATCTCGTCGCGCTTCGTGAACGCCGCCGGAAGGTGGCCGGTGATGGGCGAATGCTGGTCCTCGTTGATCATCGGGGCCCAGAACGTGCCCCAGGGGTGGTTGTCGAACCAGGCGCCGATCATCTCGCCGTATTCGGGCCACTTGTAGTTGGTGTCGAGCGCCGCGTGGATGCCGACAAAGCCTTTGCCCTCGTCATGGACGAAGGTGATGAGGTCCTTCTTTTGCTGGTCGGTCAGTTCCAGTTCGCCCGTGGTGCTGGCGAAGACAATGGCGTTGAACTCGTCGAGGTTCTTGCCATTCGCGCCGACCTTGCCCTTGCTGATCAGTTCGGTGTCCGTGCGCAGGTAGGTGTCCCAGAGGCCGGTGTCGTGGCCCATCTTCCAGACGGAACCCATGGCGTCGGGCACGGAATCATGCTGGAATCCTTTCGTCTGACCGATGACCAGGATGCGCTTCTTGTTGACCGGAATCGCGGCCTTGGCCGTGTTGGACGGACGGTGGACAAACAAGGCCAAGCTGGCGGCTGCGAGGGCCAGCACGGGGATATGGTGGCGTTTCATTGTTGAGATCCTATGGGACAGAATTTATCATGGTGGGTATGCAAATCCGCAGCCTGCTGATCCCGATCCTTGCCGGTGCCCTGTCGACACCCGTAGCAGCGGAGGTCGTCGACTCCGCCCAGAGCGGTTTCACACTGCGGCAGACGGTCGCTATCAGTGCCGCGCCGATGGACGTCTACGCCCAATTGATCCGAATCGGGGAATGGTGGAGTTCCAGCCATACCTTTTCCGGCGACGCCAAGAACCTGAGCATCGAAGAGCGCGCCGGGGGCTGTTTCTGCGAAAAGTTGCCAAAAGGCGGCGGAGTGCGCCACATGGAAGTCGTGAACTTCGTACCCGGCAAGAAGTTGGTCATGCACGGCACGCTGGGCCCGTTGCAATCGATGGCTGCGGTCGGCAGCATGAGCATCGATTTGGCGGCCGAGGGGATCGCGACCAAGTTGACAATGACGTACGCGGTCGCGGGCTACGCGGCGTCGGGCTTTGGCGGCCTGGCCGGTCCGGTCGACGGAGTGCTTCGGGAACAGTTCGCGTCGCTCAAGGAGACGGTGGAAAAGGGGAGCGGTGGTACCACTTCACGATCCGGGAAATAGTAATACCCGCACTGATCCAGGTGACATGCGGGTGTAACGGATGTATGCTAGTAGGTAATTCGTCGCGGTAATCCGTGTACCCCTTTCGGCGGAACTCTCGCTCAGGAGTACGGTACGGCAATCCACGCAGAGCCGGCGCGCAACCTCCGATGCGGCCGGCTCAACCCATTCTTGGGGCCGCTCCGAATTCGGCCTCTCTGGCGGGCACTCCCAATGGTACTATCGGTCCCGTTACGCGAGCAAGCCGAGGTCGCCCCGAACCCGGCCCAAATCGGACCACTCGCCCTTTGCTGATATCCTGAAGGTTCGGCGTGACCCCGTCCGTCCGCTTCTGGCTCCCAGCACTTGGTTCTCGTTCAAATCCTCAAAGGAGATACACACCCCAATATGGCAGTGAAAGTAGCTATTAACGGCTTCGGCCGCATCGGTCGCAACGTCGTGCGCGCCGCCCTGAACAATCCCGACATTGAATTCGTCGCAGTCAACGACCTGACCGACACCACCACCCTTGCCCACCTGACCAAGTACGACTCCGTCATGGGCCCGCTCGGGGTAGACGTCAAGGCTGACGGCGATTCCATCATCATCGGCGACAAGCGGCTGAAAGTGTTCGCAACCAAGGACCCGGCCGAGATCGACTGGAGCTCGGTGGGCGCGGAAATCGTCGTGGAATCGACCGGCCGCTTCACGGACGCCAAGGATGCCGCCAAGCACCTGCGCGGCACCGTCAAGAAGGTCATCATCTCAGCCCCGGCCAAGGGCGAGGACATCACCATCGTGATGGGCGTCAACGACAACAAGTACGACGCCTCCAAGCACACCATCATTTCCAACGCCTCCTGCACCACCAACTGCCTCGCGCCGTTCGTGAAGGTCCTGCAGGAGAACTTCGGGATCGTCAAGGGTTCGATGACGACGATCCACAGCTACACCAACGACCAGAACGTCCTCGACTTCCCGCACAAGGACCTGCGCCGCGCCCGCGCCGCCGCCCTCAACATGATTCCGACCACGACCGGTGCCGCCAAGGCGATCTCGCTCGTGATGCCGGAACTGAAGGGCAAGCTGGACGGATACGCAATGCGCGTGCCGACGCCGGACGTCTCGGTGGTCGACCTCGTTGTGTTGCTCGAAAAGGACACGACGGATGCGGAAGTGAACGGGCTCCTCAAGGCTGCTGCTGAAGGGCCGCTGAAGGGGATTCTGGCGTACACGGACGATCCGGTTGTTTCGACCGACATGCTGAAGAACCCGAACAGCTCGATCATCGACGGCCAGCTGACGAAGGTCATCGGCGGCAACCTGCTGAAGGTTGTGGCTTGGTACGACAACGAGTGGGGCTATTCCAACCGCGTCATCGACTTGGCGATCTTCCTGGCCGCCAAGGGCCTGTAAGCGGTTTTCGGAAGTATCAGGGAAAGGGCGGGTTGGATCTTCGGATCCGGCCCGCCCTTTTTCGTGTAGACAGAACATTCGCGCCTCGGCCGTCAACGTTCGCGCCAGTCGCCCTGCGCTGCTATTTTTGAACCTTTGCGAGTCAATCCGCGTATCAGGGGACATGCATTGTTCTCTAAGAAGGGGACTATCGGTCGCCGCGGGACGGGTGGCTGCCGCTGCCATGGCACTCGCGCCGGTGGTTGTGTGTGGACAAACGGCCAGTAAACCAATGGCCTTCGCCGTGGCGTCCATTCGCCAAAATGTGAACAATGCCGGGACGTGCAGTCCGGACCAAGTGCAAGCTACGCCGAACGGCTTTCATATGACCAACTGTCCCCTGACCGTGGCGGTGGGTGCGGCGTATGTTCCCACCACAGGTGAAGCGTTGGGCTATCTGGTGGAAAACCGCATTGTGGGCCTGCCGAATTGGCTGACGCAGGAACGCTATAACGTCGACGCGCGGATACCGGATTCCGATGCGGAGGCCTGGCGGGATCCAAAGCAGCGGAATGAGATGCTGCACGCGATGATGCAGACGCTGCTGGCGGAGCGATGCAAGCTACTGGTCCATCGCGAGATGAAGGACAAGCCCGTCTATGCACTGGTAGTGGCGAAGAACGGGCCAAAGCTGAAAGAACCCCAACCGGATGAGGTGGCGTCCATTCGGGCGGCGCATCCGGAGGCGGTGGGGATTCCAGGCGGGAGCGGAATCTTCGTTCGAGGGCAAACGAATGGGCACATTGACATCTACGGGGCAACTACGGGCACATTGGCGCTGCTGCTGTCGGGGCCCGCAGGCAGACCGGTCGTGGACAAGACGGGGCTGACCGGCCTCTACGTAATGCACCTCGACATGGGACAACCGGGCCTGCCGGCTGCGGATGGGCCTACGGATCCCGGACCTTCTGTCTTTTCGGCTCTGCAGGAACAGCTTGGGTTGAAACTGGAGCCTCGCAAGGAGCAGATCGAGAACCTTGTGATCGACCGTATCGAGCGGCCCTCGGCGAACTAAGCACCTTGCGTACTTAGGAGAGCCTACCCATCCCTCGCAGTAACGGATGAGGTTCCCAAAAACCGTGCCAAGAAAGTTCAGCGATCAGCCTGGCGGAAACACCTCGAAGCGAGCGATCAACTTCGGGCCGGTCCAACGACCAAATCGCGATGAGGTCGGTGTGGGCGGGCGTAGTCAGACTATAGCGAGACATCGCCCGACCACACCGACCGACCAAGGCGGGCATTTCGCCAGAGCGCTTTTTGCAGTGCCAGTTCCCGTATGGCCTCGGCGGCACCAAGAACTTCCCCCGCGTTCGGACTGCTGGAAGCTCTAAACCAAACGAGCGGCCAATTCCGCCTTGTCAGTCTCCGTCCAGGAGTCCGACCATACATCTTCGGACTCGGGATGGAAATCGACTACCATTCGTAACGCTCGAAGCGCTACGCAGCGTGAACTGGAACCATCGACAACCACCCATGCCGGTCCGCAATGGTCCCGTTGACAATCCCGAAGAACTCCTTCTGGAGCACTTCCGTGATCGGTCCCCGGCGGCCCCTGCCGATGGTGATGCGGTCGATCGAGCGGATCGGCGAGATTTCCGCCGCCGTGCCGGAGAAGAACACCTCGTCGGCGATGTACAGAAGTTCGCGCGGGATGGTCTGCTCGACGATCTCGATACCCAAATCCTTGGCCAGCGTGAGTACGGCGTCGCGCGTGATGCCCGGAAGCACCGACGTGCCAAGCGGCGGCGTCACGATCTTGCCATCGCGCACCACGAAGATGTTCTCGCCCGCGCCTTCGCTCACATAGCCCGACTTGTCGAGCGCGATGCCCTCGGCATAACCGTTGGCGACGGCCTCCATGTTGATGAGCTGCGAATTCATGTAGTTCGCGCCCGCCTTCGAGAGTGCCGGCAGCGTGTTCGGCGCGATGCGCGACCAGCTGGAGACGCAAACGTCCACGCCCTCCGCCATCGCCTCCTCGCCCAGGTACTTGCCCCATTCCCAGCAGGCCAAGTACACGTCGACCGGGTTCTTCATCCCGTTCACGCCCATGGCGCCGTAGCCTCGCAGGGCGATGGGACGGATGTAGCAGGAACGAAGGTTGTTGACGGCGACAAGCTCCAGGATCGCAGTCTCAAGCTCGGCTTGAGTGAATTGGAACGTATCCATCCGGTAAATCTTCGCCGAGTCCACCAGACGGCGGACATGCTCGGGAAGCCGGAAGATTGCGGGGCCGCTAGCGGTTTCGTAGCAACGGATGCCTTCGAAAACCGAGCTGCCATAGCTGACGACATGCGACAGGACGTGAATTTTGGCATCGTCCCACGCGATAAACTCTCCATTGCGCCAGATCTTCTCGGTGGCCTTCAACATCCCACTATTGTAAACGAGGGGTGAAAGCGGCCACGGGATTGGTCGATCTCGTGCTCAGGATGGCGCGAGCCTCCCCAACCAAATACAGGGAGCCGGTGACAAAAGTCGCCATGGGAGGATCCGCTACCATCGCGAGCGCGGTGCCGATGTCCGGCGCGGTCCGATACTTGCCTTCCGCGAAACCGGACAGCGATTCCGGCGCAATCGCCCGGGGTTGCAAGGGCGCGGTCAGGATCAGTTCGGCGGCCAAGGGGAACAGCGTCTCCGCCACTTCCTCCACCGCCTTGTCCCGCATCGCGCCGAAGATGATCCGGACGGGCTCGTCGGCGAAAAACTTCTTGATATAGGCGGCCAATGCCCGGGCGCCAGCAGGGTTGTGCGCACCGTCGAGGATGATGTCCGGGGTGCCGGCGAATCGCTCCAACCGGCCGGGCCAGGTCGTGGCGGCGATACCCCGCTGGATAGCCTCCACGGCCACCCCGAGCGCGTGCAGGGCTGCCACGGCGGTTCTGGCATTCTCCACCTGATGGACGCCCGCCAAGGGGCAACGCAAGGGAATCTCGGTGCCCTGCCCCGACAACGTGAATCCACTGCCATACCTGCCGGTTTCCAGATGTCCGACCGACCATTCGTCGGAGCGAAGGACACGCGCTCCGACCTCGGCCGCACGCCGTGACAGGACGTCGAACGCCTCGGCGCGCTGTTCGGCAAACACGGCGGACCGACCCGGCTTGATGATGCCCGCCTTTTCGCCCGCGATCAAGGTCAAGCTGGAGCCTAGGAAGGCCTCGTGGTCGAAATCGATTGGGGTGATGACGGTGATTTCGGGGTCCACCACATTGGTGGCGTCGAGGCGTCCCCCGAGCCCCGTCTCCAGCACGACATAGTCGAGATCGGCGTCCGCAAATGCCAGAAACGCCATGGCCGTCACGGTTTCGAAGAAGCTGGGATGTGCGTCCACGGCCTCCCGCGCCAACAGCCTCTCCGCCGCGGCATGGACGGTGGTGAACGCTGCTACCCACCCGGCCTCGGAAATATCCTCGCCGTGGATGCGGATGCGTTCGCGGGGGTCCGCCAGATGCGGCGAGGTGTAAAGACCCGTGCGGAACCCGGCAGCGCGCAACGAGGAATCCAGCATCGCGCACGTGGAGCCCTTGCCGTTGGTCCCGGCCACGTGGATGAAACGCCCCGCGAGATGGGGGCTCCCGATTTCGGCAAGCAGGACGCGCATGCGAGCCAAGTCCCACTTCACGGACTTCAACTCATGCCCGAGCGAGTAAAGGAAGGACAGGGAGTCGGCGAAGGTCCTGTCGCTCAAGTTCAGGCCGCCTGTTCGACTGAGCCTTGGAAGAACTCGAGCGACGTCGCGATCCAGACTTTCATCTCATTGCGCGGCACCACGGCGTCCAGCATGCCGTGCTTGAGCAGGAACTCGCTGCGCTGGAAGCCTTCCGGCAGCTTCTGGCGGATGGTCTGTTCGATGACTCGCGGTCCGGCGAAACCGATCAGGGCACCGGGCTCGGCGATGTTGACGTCGCCCAGCATGGCGAAACTCGCGGTGACGCCGCCGGTGGTTGGATCCGTCAAGACGCTGATGTAGGGCAGGCCAGCTTCGTCCAGACGCATCAGGGCCGCCGAAATCTTGGCCATCTGCATCAGGCTGATCGCGCCTTCCTGCATGCGCGCCCCGCCCGAGGCGGAAACGACTATGACCGGGGCCTTTTCCTTGATCGAGCGCTCGATGGCGCGCGTGATCTTCTCGCCGACGACCGACCCCATGCTGCCGCCGATGAACTTCGGTTCCATGGCGCAGATGTTGACGTGCCGACCGGCCAAGGTGCCGGAGCCGGAGACCAGCGCATCCTTCATGCCCACAGAAGCCTGGGTAGCCTTCAGGCGGTCCTTGTAGGCCTTCTGGTCGGTGAATTTGAGGGGATCGGAAGATTCGAGGTGGGCGTCATGCTCCTCGAAGACGCCGCCGTCGAATAGGTAGGTTAGCCGCGTGCGCGCGTCGACCCGGAAGTGGAAGCCGCACTTGCCGCACATGTTCATCGTCTGGGCCAGATCGCGCTTCCAGATGATTTCCCGGCAGCCGTCGCATTTCAGCCACAGCCCTTCAGTACGGACGGTGCGCTCGGAAGCTTCCGGTTCGGGCTTCCTGTCGGATTCGGTATCTCGTTTGAACCAAGCCATTCTTGTGTCGTCAAGCGGTGTCAGCGCGGATATGGGTGCCCACGCAATATTGTAAACGCACGGTAGATCTGTTCGGCAAGGACCGCGCGCGCCAGTTCGTGGGGCAGGGTCATGGCGGAGAGCGAAAGCAGGAGGTCGGCCCTTGGTTTCCACTCCGGCTCCAAGCCGTCATGGCCGCCGACGACGAAGACTAGGTCGTGCCCGGCCATCTCGGCGCGGCCCACCAAGTCCGCCAAACCATTGGAGTCGAGGGACTTCCCGGCAGGGTCCAAGAGGATCTTTTTGGCGCTGGGATGCTTGGCAAAGAAGTCGTCGCGGCCGGGCCGGATCTCCGCCATGGTGGTTTTCGAGTACCGGTCAGCCCGACGGACGTAGTCCGACGCCATCGCGTTCGCGTTGGCGTCCTTCGCCTTGCCGACGTAGTACAGGAAAACCTTCACTCGGCTGGAATTTCGACGATTCTGGCGTCGCGCCAGAGGCGGTCGAGGTCGAAGAATTCCCGGGCCTTCTCGTTGAAAACGTGGACCACGAGGTCCAGGTAGTCGCCGAGCACCCATTCGCCGGCCTCGTAGCCTTCAATGCCGCTTGCGTACTCGCGCCGGGCCTTCAGGCGTGTTTGGACCTCGTCGCTGATTGCTTGGATCTGCTTGGGGTTGGAGCCGGTGCAGATGACGAAGAAGTCGGTGAAACTGGTGATTTCACGAAGATCGAGCACCACGATGTTGGTGGCCTTTTTATCCTCGGCGGCGCGGACCGCGACCAGCCAGTTGGGTGTCTCGTCGACAACCACCTCGCCCTGTTCGTTCAACTCTTCCTGCTGCGCTTCTTGGGTTTCCGTCGGGGTCAGAACTTATCCTCAGTTCCTATCGTACTATGAAAATAGAGTGTTCTACCGATTTGCCGCGCTAGCGGCGCTGTTCATCAGCTCAATGTCAGCCCAAGAGGCCGTTCCGTCCCCCCAGCAGGCCGGAGGCCAGGAAGTGGAACAGCCCCAGGTTCCCGAACTCCAGCCCGATTTGACGGACCCCTCCGTGACCCGTGCGATGGAGAACATGGAGCGTGTCCGTTCCCTGATCTCGCACGGCGCGGTGCCTTTAGTGCGCTACCAGCGCGCCCTCGAAGGGATCGAGGACGCCAAGGACATGTCGATCCTCCACAAGTATCTGTACAACAAGGAGTTGCTCCCCGAGCAGGCGGACCAGTTGATCCGCATCGCGCAGCGGATGCTGGTGCGGCGCCAGGCCGACATGATGCGCATGCGGCAATTGGCCAGTTCCGGAGTGGTGTCGCGGTCGGAAGCGGAGGCCACCGACGCGGATTTTGAACTCGCGCAGAATGAACTGCGCTTGGCGCAGACGCGGGCGCTTTTGATCCAGCAGATTGCGGAATCGCTTCGGATCGAAAGATCGCTGGCCAGCATTGAACTGCAGGTCGAGTCGCATCCCGAATGGGCGGGGACGGTCTACACGAAGTTCGATGGACACGGCGTCTTCACAAACGTGGACCGGGACCGCATCGCGGGAGCTTTCCAGGCCCGTTTCGCGCGTCCCATGCCGATCAGCGCCGACGGCGAGACGGCCACGCACAAGGCCATGCACTTCGACCATCGGGGCCGCATCGATGTGGCTGTAAGTCCGGACCAAACCGAGGGCCAGTGGCTGGTCCACTTCCTCGAGGTGAACCAGATTCCGTATTTTGCATTCCGGAGCGCGGTACCCGGCAAGGCAACGGGCCCGCACATCCACATTGGTCCCGGCAGCGCCCGGTTGGCCCAAGCGGATTAGAGTATTTTGGGCGGGCTTGCAAGGGTCTCGCGCTGATTGCGAGAGGCTCAGCGTTTCGGAACCGGAACGAGCGATTCCAAGTCCTGCAGGCGGATTGACTTCTGGCCGCCGACGACCAAGGCGTCCGGGCGGATGTCGATCGCACCGGGCGCAAATGCATTGCCCCCGGCGGGGATCGCGTTCTGGCCATTGTCCTTGTTGATCCATTCCAGCCATCGGCCCGGCAGAAACGAGGCTCGGGTCTTGGCACTTTCGAGGAAAGAGAAACCGTTGGCCGAATAGGCCACCGCGCCGTTCGGCGGCACCACGAGGAAGCGCACGGGGGTTTCTGTAGAGGCATCCCCGCCAACGACCGCCCGCCCGTTGTGCACCCCGGAAACGGCCCCGCGGGTGAAGACCCGGAACGAAACCTCGCGCTGGGTGGAGGCCCCGACCGTGACCTGGATGTGGTCCGGCGAAAACTCCAACCCATCGGCCTCCATGCGAACAACAAAAGTGCGGATCGCGGGGGCGTTGTTTCGAACCTCTATGCCAAGGTCCCGGCCGCCGCGCTGGTTGACTGGAATCGCCGCGGGCGTCAGGGGCAGGTTGGCCGATGTCGCCACCCGCACCGATATCGCGTCGGTGAAGCGAAGTTCCACAGGGCGCAGCAGCACGGGCCGGAAGTGGCTCATGCGGGAACCGTCGGCTTCGAGCGAGAGATCCGCCCAATCCCCTGGGATGGCGGACGCCGGAACCTGCACGCGGTAGACCGTCTGCAGGGCGCTCTTGGACCCGTCCGGTCCCGCATCCTCCGCAGCCTGGAAGGTCGGCACCGTCCGAAGGCGGGATCGCTGGGCGATCGCTTCGGAGGAAAACTTCACAGGGAGCCGATTCTCTTCGCCGATCAGAAGCACATGAACATCGTCGAAGAACGCGGTCTGGTCCGGGGCCTCGATCGCCAAGGCAACGCGAACCCTGTTGGCGCGACCGGTGCCGCGCGGAATGGACAGGCGCACGGTCTTCGTCTTCTCGTCCCAATCTGCGGAGTTGGGATGGCCGCCAGCCACGTAGGGGCCGGAGGGCTCGCGGGAAAGCTGCAGCAGAGCCTCGCCGCCGTTCGGGGAGGAGAATTCCATGGCAAGGACCCCGTTTTCGTACTCCATCGCGGTCAGCTCCGTGGTGGCGTAGACAAGGCGGTCGACAGTCGCAAAGGCGGTGCAATCCTTGCAGAGCGGACCAGCCATCAACGGGACGTTTACCGGCAGCCAGAGCGCGTCGTGGGGCGGGATGGTGACGGCGGGAAGGTTCACGACGCGGCGCTGGGGGCCGATGGCGCGAAGGTCGCCCATCCACGGCCGCGCACCGGAGTTGGCTGCGGCCACAAACGAGACACCCTTGGCGGAAGCGAATTGCTGGACCGAGAGCACCTCGGACGGAATCTTGGCTGCGGCACCGGGGGCGGGCGACAGTGTGGACATCGCCGCACCCCAATATCGCGATAGCTGGGCGCTGCGCCGCAATGCCAGTGCTCCGGCGCGCTCCTGCCCGGAGAATCCCACAGCTCCGGCCTTGTAACCAGACGGGCCGAGGGTGTCGAAGGCATCGGCCCAGACCAGTCCGGGCTTGCCGGTGGACAGCAGTCTCCTCGCACGCGGCAGGGCGTCCTGCGCGGTCGCTGAGAGGCGGCTGGTGCCCGGCATGGGGTCCGCGAAAGGCCCCGCGTGGGATCGGCGGTAGGGCTCGAGCGCCGCGGGCATGGGGCCTTCCAGTTCCGCCTCGAGATCAAGGCGCTTCAACAGGCGGGCCAGTTCCTCCATGCGGGCGAGGTCGCCAGCCGGCAGGGCGACGCGCGTGATTCCGATTTCCTTGAGCCAGACCAGGCGCGGCTCCCAGGTTTCACGCGGCAGCGCATTCCAGGGAAACTCCACGGACTCCACCCACGCGGACGCCGTTGCGCTGGAGAGCAGCAGCAACGCGAGGGCGCGAATCATGCGGGACCCTGCTTGCGGATGCGGTAGTCCTCGATCACAGGCATCTTGACGACACGACACATTTCGAATAGACGCGAGCGGGCCCGCGGACCGATACGTTCAGTTAGTGTGGTCCGGTGGTCCATTTTGCCCGCCGCGCCTTTTTCGAAGGTGTTGTAGCCTGCGTCCTGGTCGATGAGATTGGTGGTGGCTATGAGGGGCTTGCGGTTGTTGCAGCGGTAGGTGATGATCGAGGTCACCGTGTCCTCGACCCAGTCGGTGACGCGGTGCGCCCCGAGGTCGTCCAACAGCAGAATTTCCTTGTCCAGTGCGACGCGATAGGTCTCCTTGTCGGTGGAGTTCGACGTGGAGTCGTAACCTTGGCGGATGCGGTCGAGGAGGTTCTGGTAGTCGAAAAAGATGCCTTCGAAACCCTTGGCGAGGATGGCCCGGAAGGCGGCCACGGCGAGGTGGGTTTTGCCGGTGCCCGTGTCGCCCATCAGCAGGATGCCGGGCTTTTTGGTGTTGGGGAATTCGCGCGCGTAGGCCCGGACAGTCATGTAGACCTCTGTGAGCTCGCGGTAGGCGATGGGGTTGTCACGGGGCAGCAGGAAGTTGTCGAAGGCTGCTTCCTGGTAAAGCAGCGGGATGTCGGAACCGGCGATAACCCGGTTGGCGCGGTCCACGGCGACGCAGCCGCAACGGCGGGCGCCGGAAAGCTCTTCCTGCTCGACAATCTTCCAGCCGGTGCCGTTGCATTCCGGGCAGACCGGACCGGTGGCGGGCCCTTCCCAATATTGGTCCATAGCGCTCTACTCCATTATTGGCCAACGCCGATCAGCTATTCGCCTATGACCACGAGGACGGTGCCGGCCGCGACGCCATCGTTCTCCGAGACACGGATTTCGGCGACCCGGCCAGCCTTCGGCGACTTGAGTTCGTTCTGCATTTTCATGGCCTCGACAACGACGATTCCCTGCCCGGCTTCGACTTGGTCGCCGAGTTGGACGAGGAGGCGAACGACCTTGCCAGGCATGGGCGAGTTGATGGTGGCGCGTCCGTGGGCACCGGCGGCGGAACCGGAGCGCTTCCAGCGGCGGGGATCCTCGATTTCGACGTCGAAGGGGTGGTTGTTGACGGTGATAGTGTTGCCGAGGACGCGGACCTCGTAGGAGGTGCCGTCGAGAAGGACGGAATAGAGGCCGTCGGCGACCCGTTCGACGGAGGCTCCGGTGGTGGGGGAGGTTGGGGTACCGTTAACGCGGATCATTGGTTGCCCCCGTGGCGCACGCAATCCTGTCGACGCCTGTTCTTCGTTTGGCTGCGGCGGCGCTGAGTGGCTGCCCCATACAGAAACAGAACGTCATCGGAGGTTCTCCGCCCGGCCGGTTGCCAGCCAACGCGAGGTTGACGGGCCCGCAGCCACCGGTGCCGCTTCCGGCTTCCGGTCCGCCATCGCCACCAGCGCCGCGATCCCCGCAAACTCCGCCGGAGCCGCCGGTTCCCAATCCACGCCGGCTGCCAGAAATCGATCCAAGAACCCGGTATCCAAATCCCCCGCCCTAAATCCCGCCGAATTGAGAATCAGCGGGAACAACCCCAAATTCGACCTGATCCCGCCCACATGGTATTCCCCCAGCGCCCGTAGCATCCGGTCAATCGCGTAATCCCTCGTCCCGGCCCACGTGATCAGCTTCGCGAGCATCGGGTCGTACTCCACCGGCACCGTCCATCCCTGGTACACACCGGAATCCAACCGTACGCCCGGCCCCGAAGGCTCCGCCAACCTCGCAATCCGCCCCGGCGACGGGAAGAAATTATTCGCCGGGTCCTCCGCGTAGATCCGGCACTCGACCGCCGCCCCGCGCAAAACCACGTCCTCCTGGCGGATCGGCAATACGCCGCCCGCCGCCACCTCCAGTTGCATCCGCACCAGATCCAGGCCTGTCACCATCTCGGTCACGGGATGCTCCACCTGCAACCGCGTGTTCATCTCAAGGAAATAGAAATTCCCGTCATTGTCGGCCAGGAATTCGACCGTCCCCGCGTTGTAATAACCAGCCGCGCGGGCCGCCTTGATCGCCGCCTCGCCCATCCGCTCACGCAGACCCGGCATCCTGGCCACCAACGGCGACGGCGACTCTTCGATCACCTTCTGGTGCCGCCTTTGTACCGAACACTCGCGCTCCCCGAGGTGCACCATGTTCCCGTGGTGGTCGCCAAACACTTGCACCTCGATATGACGAGCGTTTTCAATGAGCTTTTCGACATACACGCGACCGTCGCCGAACGACCGTGCCGCCTCGCTCGACGCGCTTTCAAACAACGAGCGTAGATCTACCTCGCGGTCCACGCGCCGCATGCCTTTGCCGCCGCCGCCCGCGACCGCCTTAAGCATCACCGGAAACCCGGCAGCGCGGGCAAATTCCAGTGCCTCGTCCGGCGACGTCAGCCCCTGTTCCGTCCCGGGCACAATCGGCGCGCCGCCGTCCTTGGCCACCTGCCGCGCGCCCGTCTTCGAGCCCATCAGCCGGATCGACCGCGCAGACGGCCCGATGAACACGATCCCGGCGTCTTCGCAAGCTTGCGCAAAGGCCGCGTTCTCGCTGAGAAAGCCGTAGCCCGGATGGATCGCCTCGGCACCATGCCTGCGCGCCGCGTCCAGTATCTTGGGGATCGAAAGGTAGCTCTCCGACGACGCCGACGGTCCCAAATGGGCGGCCTCGTCGGCCTTGCGGACGTGCAGCGACGCGCGGTCGGCATCGGAATAAACGGCGACCGAACGGATCCCCATCTCCCGCAGGGTGCGGATGACGCGCAGGGCAATTTCGCCGCGATTGGCAACCAGGACTTTTTGGAACACCAGAGTTCGATTGTAACCAGCGCAACCTTGTACTATGAACCCGTGAGGCTTTTCCAAGTTCTGATGCTTCTCGGAGCGGCTGCCATGGTAGTGCCAGCCCAACAGATCAAGGTCGTGCTGGTGGGCGATTCCACCGTCAACGACGAAGGCGGCTGGGGGACCGGCTTCCGCGATTCGCTCGGGCCCAACGTCAAGGTGGTCAACCTCGCGCTGAACGGCCGCAGCACAAAGAGCTTCCGCGACGAGGACCACTGGGCCCCGGCGCTCGCCGAAAAGCCCGACTACATCCTGATCCAGTTCGGCCACAACGACGTTCCGGGAAAGGGGCCGGAGCGAGAAACCGACGCGGCAACGTCGTACCGCGACAATCTCGCCCGTTACATCGGCGAGGCGCGGGCCGCGGGGGCCAAGCCGATCCTGGTGACCTCCATTGTGCGCCGGACATTTACGAAGGACGGCAAATTCAAACCCGATTCCCTGGTGCCGTACGTCGCCGCCACCCGCGCCGTCGCCCTGGGGCTCAACGTGCCGGTCATGGAGATGTACGAACGCACCCGCGAACAGGCCGAAAAGCTCGGCCCCGAGGGCTGCGCGCAGCTCAACGCCGTCACCAAGGACGGCAAGCCGGATACGACGCACCTCGGTCCGGAGGGCCGCAAACAAGTGGGAATCCTCGCCGCGCAGGAATTTGCCAAGGTCGTTCCGGGCGTGCTCAAATGACGGCCGCCGAGTTCGATGCCATCGTTGGGGGTTACCACGGCGACCCGTTCCGGGTGCTGGGGCCGCACCCGGTCGATAGCGCCGACGGAGGCACATCCTGGATTGTCCGCGCGTTCCTGCCGCAAGCCAAGTCGGCGGAGTTGCTCGCCAACGGCGTGGCCGTGCCGATGGACAAGCTCCACCACAACGGGTTCTTCACCGCGCCGCTGCCGACGGAGCCGGACTCCTACCAGATCCGATACGACAACTACCATGGCGGGCAGGCGGTCGTTGACGATCCATACCGATTCTGGACCGTCATCTCGGAATTCGACCTCCACCTGCATTCCGAAGGGAATCTGGCCGAGGCGTGGAAGTCGCTCGGCTCGCATCCCATGGTTTTGGACGGCGTTGCCGGAGTGCTGTTCGCAGTCTGGGCCCCGAACGCCGAATTCGTCTCGGTCACCGGCGATTTCAACGACTGGGACGCTCGCCGCCATCCTATGCGGCTCCGGACGGCCGGCATTTGGGAGATCTTCCTGCCCGCGGCGCGCGAAGGGCAATCGTACAAATACTTGGTCCGGGGCAAGGCGGATGGCCACCAGCAGCTCAAGTGCGACCCCTTCGGATTCCAGAGCGAGGTGCCGCCGAAGACCGCAACCGTAATCACCCGGCTGGAGGGCTACCAGTGGGGGGACGCCGATTGGATGGAGCGCCGCGCGGAGGGCAATCTGCTCAACGAGCCGATGTCGGTCTACGAGGTCCATCTGGAATCGTGGATGCGCTCTCCGGGGGGACGGTCCCTGACCTATCGCGAGTTGGCCGAGCGTCTGGTGGGGTACGTGAAGGATCGGAACTATACCCACATCGAACTGCTGCCGATCCAGGAGTATCCCTTTTCGGGCTCATGGGGATACCAGGTCACCGGCTATTTCGCCCCGACATCCCGCTTCGGCACCCCGCACGACTTCATGTATTTCATCGATGCCTGCCACCAGGCCGGCATCGGCGTCATCCTCGACTGGGTCCCGGCGCATTTCCCGAGGGACGCCCACGGCCTGGCCCGTTTCGACGGCACCGCCGTCTACGAACACGCCGATCCGCGCCAAGGCGAGCAGACCGACTGGGGCACGCTGGTCTTCAACTACGGGCGCAACGAGGTCCGGCAATTCCTGATCTCAAGCGCGCTGTATTGGCTGAAGGAGTACCACATCGACGGGCTGCGGGTCGACGCCGTCACCTCGATGCTGTACCTGGATTTCTCGCGCAAGCCTGGTGAATGGCTGCCGAACCGGTACGGGGGGCGCGAGAATCTGGATGCCATCGCGTTCCTGCGCCGTTTCAACGAATTGGTGCACGAGGTGCCAGGCGCGGTGACGATCGCGGAGGAATCCACGTCCTTCCCCGGCGCGACCCGTCCGGTGTGGGCGGGCGGCCTCGGGTTCACCATGAAGTGGAACATGGGCTGGATGCACGACATGTTCGACTACTTCAAGTGCGACCCGATCCACCGGAAGTACTACCACCAGAAGATCACGTTCAGCCTGATGTACGCGTTCACCGAGAACTTCGTGCTGCCGGTTTCGCACGACGAGGTGGTGCACCTGAAGCGGTCGCTGATCGGCAAGATGCCGGGCGACGACTGGCAAAGATTCGCCAACGTGCGCGCGTTTTTGGCCTACATGTTCACGCATCCGGGGAAGAAGCTGCTGTTCATGGGGTCGGACATGGGCGATCCGAACGAGTGGGACGAGAACTCGTCCATGCCGTGGCACCTGCTGGGCAACGGGTTGAATGCGGCGCTGGCGGACTATGTCCGGGCGCTGAACGAGTTCTACAGGACGGAGCCGGCACTCCACGAGGTGGATTTCGACCAGTCCGGGTTCCAATGGATTGATTGTTCGGACACGGAAAAATCGATTATTTCGTTCCTGCGGCGCGGCAAGAAGCCGGAGGACGAGGTGGTGGTGGTGTGCAACTTCACCCCGGTGGTGCGGTATGCGTACGATGTGGGGGTACCGCTGCCGGGATTCTACGCGGAACTGTTCAACTCGGACGCGGTGGGCTTCGGCGGCAGCAACCAAGGGAATCTGGGCGGTGTGGAGACCCTGCCTTGGGCGCGGCACGGGTATGACCAGTGCGTTTCGATCACGGTGCCGCCGCTGGGGGTCGTGATCTTCAAGCGGGTGCCGGAAGTCGAGGACGCCCCGGAATCGGATATCATCTCAACATGCGACATTGGCTCATCCACTGGATCCTGAAGGCGGTCTCGTTGCTGGTGGTGGCGCACGTTTTGCCCGGCATCGAGGTCGACGGCTTCGGCTCGGCGATGATCGCGGCGGCGGTAATCGGGATCGTCAGCGTCGTGGTGGGTTTCCTCCTCAAGCTGATCCTGCTGCCGCTCATAGTGGTGTCGCTGGGGCTCGTGTACTTCATCATCAACGGGCTGATGCTGAAACTGGCGTCGGATCTGGTGCCAGGCTTCCGGGTGTACGGCTTGATGAGCGCGATCATCGGCTCGGTTCTGCTCAGCGTCGTCGATTTCATCTTGAACCGCGTGGTCGGATTCTGACCGGGCATACCTCTGAAATCGTTCGCGGGGAATAGCAATTCCCTGCCCCGCTCTGTCACAATTTGATCGGGTGTCGATTCCATCGAACCTGCGGGGTGCCGTCGAGCGCTTCGTGGCCGGGGCTGCGGTGCCGGCCCTTCTCGATCCAGGCGAGGAACCGTTGCGGCTGCTGCCGGACCAGTGGTCCGTGCGGGAGTGGAACGGTCGGCTGTTGATTGAGGCTTGGGACGGCCAGCGGAACATCGTCCGCAAGGTTTCCGGACTGCTCGAAGAGCGTCGGGACCGGCTACTTCTATCCACCGAACGCTTCCCGAAACTTCCGGGAGAGCTACGGATTGCCGATTTGGCGGCTCCGTCGGGCATGGAACTGGGCCGGAAGACCACGCGGATAGCTTTTCGGGAACGGTTCCGGCTGATGCTGGAGCGCGAATTTCCCGGCTGGCGGGTGGACGAGGTTTCCGCGGAGCCGAATCTGGAGGAGAGCCTGTCCGGGACGTTCCCCCGGGCCTTTCTGCGCTGCGGCTCACAAGGAATGGCCGCGATGGCGGTCCCGCCCACGGAGGACGACGCGTCCGGGCTGGCGGCGCTCGGCCTGGTGTGGCTGCACCACCTTCGGCGGCGCGAAAAGAAGCTGCATATTCCGCGTCTACTGCTCTATGCGCCGATGCCGCGCGGGAACGACGTGTCGTACCGGGCGGCGCTGGTGGATCCGGGACACGTCCAGTGCCACTTGTACATCTACGACGAGCGGGACCGGTGCTCCTGCATAGATTTCGCCGACATCGGCAACGCCGAATCGACGCTACCGCCCTGCCGACGTCCGGTGGAGCCCAACGCGGAGTCCCCCGAAGTGCCGTTCCTCGGCGGAGTGGAACAGGTCCAGCAGGCCGACGGGAGTCTCAGTCTACGGGTGAGGGGCCTCGAGTTCGCCCGGTGGACTGCAGGCCGGTGGACGTGCGGAATCGGGCGGCGGAAAGCTTGTTCGCTGGAGACCGTGGCCGCGATGGCAGTGGAATTGGTGCGGACCCGGTCGGAATCCAACGCGGACCGAGCCAATCCGCTGTATTCCCAGCATCCCGAGGGGTGGTTGGAGTCGATGGTGCGGCAGGCGCCCAGGTTGATCGACCCGATGCTGATGGCGGCACCGATGTATGGCCAGGTTCCGATATTCGAATCCAGGGAGCGCGGTGTGGTGGATCTGCTGGGTGTCGAGCACACCGGGCGGCTGGTCGTGCTGGAATTGAAGACGGACGCGGACCTTCAGCTGCCGTTCCAGGCCCTGGACTATTGGGTGCGTGTGCGCAAACACCTCCATGCCGGGGACTTCGAGCGTCTGGGTTATTTTCCGGGCGTGACCCTACTCCGGCAGGATCCCCGGATCGTGCTGGTGGCCCCGTCCCTGGAATTCCACTCGACAAGCGAGGCTCTGATTGGGGCGATTGCACCACAAATCGAGATCGCGCGAGTCGGATTGGCAGCTGATTGGAGGCGTGAATTGCGGCCCATGTTCCGCCTCGAAGGAGCGCGGCGGCCATGATCCTTCTCGCACGGCTGCTATGTTGGACTTGCCGGGATGCATTCGCTCTCCTCCTTCCTCTTATCCGCGCTGTCCATCATAGTCATCGACCTGCTGCTGGGGGGCGACAACGCGATAGTCATCGCCATGGCGGTCCAATCGTTGCCCGAAAAACAGCGGCGGATCGGGATCATGACAGGTGCGGGGGCCGCAGCCCTCCTCCGCATAGTGCTCACGTTCTTCGCCGCACGGCTGCTGGAGTTGCCGTACATCCGCCTCGTGGGCGGGCTGCTGATCCTTTGGATCGGAGCCCAATTGCTCGGCGGCTCAGGCGACAGCACGCAGAAGGCGAAGCGCGCGCGCGGACTGGGCCACGCCATCTGGATGATCCTGTTGGCCGACACGACGATGTCGCTCGACAACATCCTCGCCGTGGCGGCCGCTTCCAAGGGGAACCTGCCCTTGCTGATCTTCGGACTCGGATTAAGCATTACTTTTCTCGTTTTCGCCAGCGATGCGTTGTCGCGACTCATGGACCGTTATCCCGTAATAGTTTGGATTGGTGCCGCCATCCTGGGTCGTGTTGGCGGAGACATGATCCTAGCGGACAAGTGGGTGCAGGGATGGACCGGCGCGTCCGCAACATTGGATGTTGCCGGGCAGATCGCAGGAGCCGCCTTGGTGCTAGCGGCCGGACAGGTGCTACGGAAGGGGGCCGTGTTACGCTAACTGGCTATGAAGCAAACCATAATCCGGCTTTCACAGATCGCGGCTTACGCCGCCGCACTCTTCCTTGGGAACCTGCCGGCCGTCGCCGGGACGACCACATTCGCCTATTCCGGCATCGAGGGCGGCGGGTTTAACACGCAATCCGTTCAACCCAGCTGCTGCCTGTGGGTCGAGGGAGCGGACGGGAACATTGGGGTTGGCGTCTTGGCCGCCTACCCGGGCAAGAGCGTGACCGGCACCATCTCGTTCGATAGCGCCAACTGGACCCTGAGCGCCCAGACCGCCAACTCCGCCACCTACACTTACACGGGTGTCACGGATTCCACCGAAACATGGAGCAACGGCAGCGATCCATGGACGTTTGACTTCGCGGGCTACCGCTCCGCACAGATGGTCCTCACCAACCGACCGCAGGGTTCCACGGCCGACACGGCGGATTTGACGTTGGTTGGCCGGCAGGCCGGGAGCGGTTACTACTACTACAGCAAGACCTACCTCACCCTCGTACTTAGCTCGCTGGGCACATTGGACGTCACCAACACCTCGCTGTCGGGCTTGTCATTGGATTCCTACCGGGTCTACCATGACTTTTTGGACAGTCCGAGCAATAGGTACGGGGAGTACCAGGTAAATCCGTCCAACAGCAACCTCCCGGGTGCTACGATCTCGGTGGAAGGTTCGGCGGCCCCGGAGCCAGCTTCGGCCCTTACGGCGTTCGCAGGAATCAGCCTTTGCGGCGCCTACTTGCGTCGGAGAAGCCAAGTATCGGGAAATTGAGGCAGGACAAGGGGGACCAGAGTTGGGCCCGGGAACGGGCGCACCGGTCCCCAACCGGCCCTGCATCTTTCCGGGCGGCGGAACGCATGAATCTGGCTGCGGTTCTGGACATCTTCGAGGCACTATACGGGCCGCAGGAGCCGACTTGGCCTACGGAGCCATACGAGTACTTGGTCTGGCTGCACTGCGGCTATCCGGCGTCGGACGCAGCATGCGAAAAGGGATGGCGTCGCTTGACTGCCGAAGTGGGGATCAGCCCGCAACAACTTCTTGCCGCGCCTTTGGCCCAGCTAACGGACATCTTGCGCGTTGGCGGCATGGTGCCGGAACTCCGCGCACAGCGCCTCCAGGAGATCGCGACCCGGGTGCAGGGAGAACTCCAAGGGGATCTGCGGAAGCACCTCAACCGCAAAGTTCTGAAGACGTTCCCCAATATTGCCGATCCCGGAGCCGACCGAATCCTACTGTTTGCGGGCGAGGAGGCCGTCCCGGCGGTGCCGTCCAACTGTCCGCACGTGCTGGTGCGAATTCGCAGCGGCGACGAAGGGACGAACTATGGGGCGACCTACCGGGAAGCCCAAGCCATCGTGCGCGCGGAAACGCCCGAAACGATCGAGTCACGGCAGCGCGCCTACCTGCTCCTCAAGCAGCACGGACAGATCCTGTGCAAGCGCACAAATCCGAAATGCCCGCAGTGTCCGCTGCGTCCAAATTGCGCGTACTTCAGTCAGCGCGATAATTAGGGAAGAAACCGACATGTCGGCACGTCTGACATGGGAGACCTCTGGATGGCAGTGCTGGCGGCATTGGAAAACGACACGGCGCAGGACATACTCGAAGGCTGCCAACGCGGCGACTCCGATTCGTTCCGCGCGCTGTTCGAACTCCACAAGGACAAGGTCTACTCGGTCGCGTTGAGGTTTTCCGGCGACCACGCTACTGCGGAGGACATCTCCCAGGAGACCTTCGTGAAGCTCTTCGACACCATCGGCAAGTTCCGGGGCGAGTCGAAGTTCGAATCGTGGCTCTACCGTCTGGTGGTCAACACTTGCTTCGACCGCAGGCGCCGCGACCGCCGGATCCTTCCGATGATCGAGGAGTTCCTTGGCACCCTGAGGGCACCCGGTCGTGACGCGTTGGACGAGGTGATGCGCGCGGAGATGTCCGGGCACATCCGAATGGCGGTTGGCGGATTGCCGGCAGACCAGCGGATGGTGGTTGTGTTGCGGTACACGCAGGGGCTGTCGTACGAAGAGATCGGGGAGATTCTCGGGTGTCCGAAAGGCACCATCGCTTCAAAGTTGAACAGGGTTCACAAGTCGCTGGAGCGGCGCTTGACGGCGCTGGCAGGCAAGGGAACCAGCAAGGGAGCAAGACATGGGTTCGAATAACAGCTTCTTGGAGCGGGAATTGGCCCGACAACTGGCACCGGCGGCGGCCCCGGGACACCTCTGGGCCGGAATCGTGGAGCGAAGATCATCGCGTAGGCAGGCCCACGGGGTCGGGCTGATGCTATGGCCTGTGATCGCACTTGTGTTCCTCGTGGCGTGCGCCGACCTGCTCTTCCAACTGGGCCGTGGCGCCGCATTGCGCCAAAGAGTGCGTCAAATCGCGCAGAACGTTGGGGGGCGGACCTTGGTGGCGGCTGCCGATTTCGGCGGGAACGGAAACCCGGAAATATGGGTCAAGTGCAGTGGGAACAACAAGATGCCACGCCACGCGGCGGTCGCGCTGGCCGGTGGCCACTGGATTGCGACGTGGAATTCGGAACCGGCCCAGCGTCCGATGGCGCAATCGGTGTTGAGGAATGCGGTCTGGAACGCAACGGACTGCGCCTCGTGCCATGTGGACGGGCATCCGCTGGACGGCGGGCGGCGGCTCTAGTTCGGGCAGCCGCTATATAATATGGAGGGTGGGGAAGCATGAAAAAATACGGTAAGTTCGCGATTCTGATGGCAATCATCGTGGGGTCCTTGCTGTGGGTGGCGACGTCCTCCATCCAAGGGTCAAAGACCTACTACGTGACGATCACGGAGCTGCACAAGCTCGGTCGCGAAGCGTCCACGAAGCGCGTACGGGTCGGCGGAGACGTCCAGAAGGACTCGATCATCCACGAGGGCAGCCAAGTCAAATTCAACCTCGTCCAAGAAGCCAACATCCTTCCCGTGGTCTATGAGGGCCGCGACCCGCTGCCCGACACCTTCAAGGACGGCGCGCAGGCACTCGCGGGCGGACGCCTCGATTCGGCCGGCGTATTCCACGCCCAGGAGATCCAGGCCAAGTGCGCGTCCAAGTACGCCCCGAAGCCCGGACAGGCACCAGACGGACTGCAGAAGAAGATCATACCCGCACCGGCAGGCACGTCCTACCGCTCAGGAATGTAAGCACAGACCGACCCAAATCACATGGAAAACCTAGGCGCACTCGCCCTCCTGCTCGCCTTCTGCGTCTCGCTGTATGCGATCGTCGCGTCCGTCGTGGGACGCCTCAAGAACAAACCTTTCCTCACGCTGAGCGGTGAACGCGCCGTCCTGGCCGTTTGGGTGCTCGTCAGCACCGCCGCGGGCATCCTGATCTACGGGTTGATGACCAGCGACTACCGGATGGCCTACGTGGCCTCGCACACCAACCGCGACATGCCGCCGTTCTACAAGTTCGCGGCGTGGTGGGGCGGCCAGGAGGGGTCGCTGCTCTTCTGGAGTTGGCTTCTCTCAACCTACGGCGCTGTCGCGGTCCTCACGACCCGCCGCGGTCACCGGAACCTGCTGCCTTGGGTGGTGGCGATCCTGTCGACCGTCCAATTGTTCTTCCTCACGCTGAACGCCTTCGTCGTCAGTCCGTTCCAAGTTCTGGCCGTGGACCGCGTGGTGACCTCGGTTGCCGACGGCATGGGCCTCAATCCCCTGCTCCAATACTGGGCGATGGTGATCCATCCGCCGTTTCTGTACCTCGGCTATGTCGGATTCTCGGTGCCGTTCGCCTTCGCGATGGCGTCTCTGATCGAGAAGGCGCCCGGCGAAAGCTGGATTCACACAACCCGCCGCTGGACGCTGGTCACGTGGCTCTTCCAAAGCACCGGCGTGGCGCTGGGCTCGGCGTGGGCCTACCACGTACTCGGCTGGGGTGGTTACTGGATGTGGGACCCGGTGGAAAACGCCTCGATCCTGCCTTGGTTCGGCGGTACGGCGTTCCTGCATTCGGTCATGATGCAGGAAAAGAAGGGCATGATGAAGGTCTGGAACATGGTGCTGATCTCGACCACCTTCTTCCTTTGCATCTTCGGCACCTTCCTGACGCGCTCGGGCATTGTCAGTTCCGTCCACGCGTTTGCGGAATCGCCCATCGGCAAGTATTTCGTGTCGTTCCTCGCGATCGGCATTGCGGCCACGATTTGGCTGATTTTGAACCGGCTGGACTACTTGAAGAGCGAGTCGGAGTTGGAGAGCGTGGTTTCGCGCGAATCGAGCTTCCTGTTCAACAACCTCATTCTGCTGGCGAGCTGCTTCGCAGTGCTGTGGGGCACGCTGTTCCCGGTCATCACCGAAAAGCTCTCGAATGAAAAGATCAGCTTGGACGCCATCTGGTTTAACCGGCTCATGGTGCCGATCGGTTTGTTTTTGCTTTTCCTAACCGGCGTGGGCCCGCTATTCGCATGGCGGCGCACGTCGATTGACAGTTTGCGCAAGAACTTCCAACTGCCCGGCATCGGGATGCTGATTGTCGCGGTCGCCCTTCTCATCGGCGGCATGCGCTATCCGTACTCGATCATTTCTCTCAGCCTGTGCTTCTTCGTGGCCGCCACGATCCTGCTGGAATTCTTCCGTGGCGCCAACGCCATCCGGGAGAAGCAGCAGATTTCGTTCGTCCCCGCCGTCATCGAACTGACGCATCGGAATACCCGGCGCTACGGCGGGTACCTCGTCCACATGGGCATTGTGCTGATGTTCATCGGCTACAGCGGCCACCCGTTCAACCAGACGACCGTCGGCGAAGTCGACAAGGGGTCTGTTTTGAAGGTCGGGGCGTATTCGCTGAAGGTGCTCGACCTCACCGAGGGCGACACGCCGAACTACCAATGGGAAACGGCAATCCTTGAGGTTTCCAAGAACGGGGAAAGCCTGGGCCAACTCGAGCCTACGCGCCGGTTCTACAAGGCGGCCCAACAAGCGACCGCCATCGTTGCCCTGCGCAGCCGCCTCAATGAGGACCTCTACATCAACTACGCCAACCGGACCGGCGACAAGGCTACCCTCCAGGCGTACGTCTTCCCGCTGGTGGACTGGATCTGGATCGGCGTGCTGGTCCTAATCGGAGGCACGTTGGTCGCGCTGGTGCCGAGCAAGGTGACACGGGCGTACGCGAAGACGGAAGTTGTCGGCGTGCAAGCCGGTGCCGCACAGGGAACAAGGAAGCAGAATGCACAGGTTGAAGCGTAGTTTCCTGTTTCTTGCCCTCGTCTTTACCGCGTTGGCCCAAACCGCGTCGGAGATCGAGTCGGACGACGTAAAACGCGTCGGCACGCACCTGAGTTGCCAATGCGGATCGTGCACAGAGAACCTCGATTGCAACATGTCGTCGGGCCAATGCCATTTCTGCAAGCCGGCACGCACGAAGATCTACAAGATGCAGCGCGCTGGCATGAGCGACGACCAGATTGTGGCGTCCTTCATCCGCGAGTACGGCGAAAAGATCTTCCGGCCGGATCCGACATCGAGCTTTTGGATCGTGCCCTATGCGTCCCTCTTGCTGGGCGGCGTGCTGGTGGCGTTCGTGCTGAAGAAGATGCTTGGAGGCAAACGCCTCGTTCCGGCGGCGGGCCCTGTGGCGGACGACAACGATCCGCTGCTGGCCAAGTACCGGGCCACAATTGAGAAGGACACCGACTAATTCCCGTGGACTATAGCCTGATCATCGGATCACTGTTGGGAGTCGGCATGATCGGCTACCTGCTGTTCATCCGGCTCAAAGACATTCCCGCTCCAGCGCCAGTTTCCCCGTTCCGCCACTTGGACGAACGCAAGGCGGCCATTTACGAAAGCTTGCGAGACCTGCAGTTCGAGTACCGTCTCGACAAGATGTCCGACGAGGACTACAAGGCGAACAAACTCGAACTCCAGAAGGAGTTGGCGCGCGTCTTGGCCGAGATCGACCGGATCAAGGCGGAGCTGGGGGGCGACAAAAGCCCCGCCCCAGTTGCGAAGCCCGCCGCGGCACCGCCCCCGACCCCGAAGAAAAACACATGCCCCAGTTGCGGAGCCACCTTCGAAAAGTCCCTCAAGTTCTGCGGCGAGTGCGGCAAGCCGATGGCGGTGTCGAAATGAAGTATTTCGCACTTCTGATTCTGGCCGCTGGACTCGCATTTGGCGCAGTCGACGGCACCGTCACCAACGCCACTTCCGGCAAGCCTCAGGCTGGTGCCACAGTCACGCTGTTCCAGCCTACCCAACAGGGTCCGCAGTTCATCGACAGCGTCAAGACCGACGCTGCGGGCAAGTTTACGATCACCAAGGAAGTCCCCTCTGGACCTCCCGGGCCTCTGCTGCTGCAGGCGGTCTACGGCGGCGTGCAGTACAACAAAATGCTGCCGCCGGGCCGCCCGACCACCGGCGTAGCAATCCCTGTGTACGAGTCCTCGAAGAAGCAGGGCGGCGCGAAGGTCGAGCAGCACATGATTCTGATCGAACCCGGTGCAGACGGCGTGCTGCAGGTGAGCGAAAGCTACGTCCTGAAGAACGACGGGACAACGACGTGGAACGATCCAGACGCGGGCACGGTGCAGTTCGCCCTTCCGGCGGCGGCCAACGGCAAGGTGGAGGTCAACACGACCGCTCCGGGCGGGCTCGCTGTCCGCAAGGCACCGGATCCAGGCCCGAAACCGAACACGTTCAAGCTGGATTTCCCGGTGAAGCCGGGCGAATCGCGGGTGGACCTGTCGTGGTCGATGCCGTTCAAGACTCCCGGCGAGTTCGAAAACAAGATCCTGACCAAGGGCGGTTTGACCAGGCTGGTTGCACCGGTTGGAGTGACCTTCAAGGGCGAATCGCTGAAGGACTTGGGACAGGAACCCCGCACCAAGGCGACCATTTGGGGCTTGGACAGCGATACAGTCAAAATTTCGATCGAGGGCACGGGTGCCCTAAACGAAGGAGCGGGACAATCGGGCGCGCCTGGCGACAGTAACGGGGGCCAGCCTGCGCTGACGATGAACCTCCCGAAATTGTACGGGATGACCTTGGGGTCGGCTGACATCATTGAGACCGCAGGTGCGGTGAAATGGGTTCTGGCGAGCGTGCTGGGAATGCTGGTGGTCGGATTCGTGATTCTTTACCGCAAGGGCAACCCGAATTCGGATACGGAAAACAATGCTCGCGGTCGAGGCTGATCGCGTCTGGAAGTACTTCGGCGACTATCCGGCGCTGCGCGGTGCCGACTTGGCGGTCGAGCCGGGTTCCTGCCTGGCGCTGCTGGGCCGCAACGGTGCCGGGAAGACAACATTCCTCCGCATTCTGGCGAACCTGTCGCGTCCGACCAAAGGTGACGTGAAGATCTTCGGGGACGCCTCGCGGGGGGCTGAGGCACGGCGCAAGGTTGGATACCTCGGGCACGGGATCGGGGTCTACGACGATTTGTCAGCTTTCGAGAACTTGCTCCTGTTTGGGGAGTTGGCCGGGGTTCAAAGTCCCGCCAAGGCCGCCATGGAGGCGCTGGAACGCGTGGGTTTGGCGCGAGTGAAGGACGGCATGGCCCGCGAGTTCTCCCGGGGGATGCGGCAACGGCTGGCGGTGGCGCGGGCGTTTCTGCACAAGCCGGAGATCCTGCTCCTGGATGAGCCATTCACCTCGCTCGACGACAAGGCGATCGCGGTATTGCAGTCCCTCCTGCAGGATGCGCTGCGAGGCGGGGCGACGATTGTGATGTCGACTCACCAGATCCGCGAGGCCATGGAATTGGCGACTCATGTGGCGCTGCTGGAGCGTGGGCAAATCGTGCACACGGGTCCGCGTGCACAGGAAATGCTGAACGATCCGGGTTGGTTGTATCGGACTTATGGGGCGCAGACATGAGCGGCTTGCAGGCCGCCTGGGCCATCGCGCGCAAGGATTTGCGGACCGAGTTGCGCACCAAGGAATCGATCAACGCCGCTGCATCGTTCGCGCTGGTCATCCTCGTCCTGTTCAGCTTCGCCTTCGACCTCGGTCGCGAGGAACTCTACGCCATCTCCGGTGGGCTCCTGTGGCTCGTTTACTCCTTCGCCGGGGCCCTCATCGTCAACCGCGGTTTCGCCCGCGAAGTACCCAACGATTGCCTCGACGTCCTGCTGGCTTCCCCTGCCCCGTCGTGGGCCCTGTTCCTCGGGAAATCCGTCTCGGCCTTCTGTCTGTTGGTCATTGTCGAGGCCATCTCCCTCCCGGTGTTCGGGCTCTTCTACAACATTCGATGGACGCAGAACGTCGGCCCGCTCGTCCTAGTGATTCTGCTGGCAACCTGGGGGATCACCGTCGTAGGAACCGCGTTCAGCGCCGTGACCGTGAACGTTAGACTGCGGGAGCTGATGCTGCCCGTGCTGCTGTATCCGGTGCTCATCCCCCTGCTGATCGGGGCGATGGGGACCACGACCGCCCTGTTCGGCGGAGAAGCGCTCACCGGCGACAACGCCGCGCCACTCAAGCTGCTGGTGGGATTCGACGCCATCTACACGGCGCTCTCGCTGTACCTGATCGAATACGTTTTGATAGTTTAGGGGAACAAACCATGCGTGAAAAAGCTACCTACCTGCTGGCGATCCTCGCCGCCGTGGTGATGATCGGCAATCTCCACACCGTCTTCACCCAGCTTCCCGACGAGGCCATGCAAGGCGCGGTCTACCGCATCATCTTCATCCACGTCCCCGCCGCCATCAACGCCGACATCTTCTTCACGATAGCGCTGGTGACGGCCATCCTGTTCCTCGCCACGAAGAACTTCGTGTACGACTCGATCACGGTCTCCTGCGTCGAGGTCGGCGCGATGCTGACATTCTTGAACCTGGTGACCGGCAGCATCTGGGGCCGCAACCAATGGGGCGTCTGGTGGGCGTGGGACCTGCGCATGACCGGCCAGTTGATGTGTTTCCTGCTCTACATGGGCTACCTGCTGGTGCGGCCGGCCATCGCCGAACCGACGCAACGCGCCACCATGTCGTCGATCATCTCGATCTTCGCCTATGCCGACATACCGTTGGTGTTGATGGCGATCCGGCTGCCCAATGTGCGGACGCAGCACCCGGGGCCGGTGCTCGAAACCGGCACTCTGGCACCAGAATTCCGGGGACCGTTCGCGATCGGCATCTTGGCGATGTTCCTCATCTCGTCGGCACTGGTGCTGGTACGGCTCCACCAGGAGTCGGCCCAGCGTGAGATCGACTCGTTGCGGCGCGAACTGCACGCCCGGTAAATCATAGTTTGAAGTGTTATAGAATCAGGGGGTCTCAAGCGAAATGGACATTACGAATCTGACGTTCTTGTTCTACGGGTACTCGGCGGGATGGATCATCATCACGCTGTTCGTGCTCATGCTGGTAGCGCGCGGTCGGAAGATCGACGGAGAACTGGCGAGATTGAAATCGCTTGTCGAGGACAGGGAGAGGTAACAATGCAGCGCCGCAACGTGTTGAAGTCGATCGCAGCCGCCGGACTCGCCGGCCTAGTCACGCCACGGGAACAGAAAGCCCAGACGGCGGTGGAGAAAGCCGTCCGGGGCCTGTCGCGCCCCAAGATCAAGGACATCCAGGTCATCGAGACCGCGCCGGCGGGCGTCCGCCTGACCGTGGTCAAAATCGTCACCGACCAGGACGGCCTGTACGGCTATGGCTGCGCCACCTTCACGCAACGGGCGGACCTTGTGAAGCCGGCCGTCGAGCGGTACTTGAAACCGCTGCTTCTGAATCATCCTGTCGACAAGATCGAGGACACGTGGCAGCTCTGCTACGACAGTTCCTACTGGAAAAACGGGCCGGTCCTGAACAACGCCATCAGCGGCGTCGACCAAGCGCTTTGGGACATCAAGGGCCGCATGGCGAACATGCCGGTGTACGATCTGGTCGGCGGCAAGTGCCGGGAAGCGGCGGACGCCTACACGCACGCCTCGGGCAACGACTACCAGCAGTGCATCGACCAAGCGAAGGGCTTCATGGAAGCCGGCTTCCGGAATGTTCGCGTGCAGGTTGGAACGCCGGGGTACGAAGGTTATGGCGCGGGCGGCGGTCGTGGCGGGGCGAATGCGGTGCCTCCGGTGAAGGGGTTGCATGAGGGGTCGGTATTCGAGTCGCAGCCGTACATACGGCGCGCGCTGAAGCTGTTCGAGGAGTGCCGGAAGCAGCTGGGCGAGGAGGTCAACCTGCTGCACGACGTCCACGAGCGCGTGACGCCCAACCAAGCCGTGCAGTTCGCCAAGGACGCCGAGAAGTTCAAGTTGTTCTTCATGGAGGACCCGCTATCTCCCGAGGACATCGCATACTTCCGGCAGATCCGGCAGCAGTGCGCGACTCCGATCGCGATGGGCGAGTTGTTCAACAGCCCGCACGAATGGGTTCCGCTGATGTCGGAGCGGCTGATCGACTACATCCGGGTGCACGTTTCCCAGGCGGGCGGGTTCACGCCTTGCCGGAAAATTGCGATCCTGGGCGAGACGTTCGGGGTGAAGACGGCGTGGCACGGGCCGGGCGACGTGTCGCCGATCGGGCACATGGCCAACGTGACGCTGGACGTGGTGAGCTACAACTTCGGCGTGCAGGAATACTCGGCGTTCAACGCGAATTCCCGCGAGGTGTTCCACGGGGTGCCGGTGCTGGAGGACGGGTATATCTGGCCGAGCACCAAGCCTGGTTGGGGGATTGAGGTGGACGAGAAGGCTGCGGCGAAGTTCCCGTTCAGCGCGGATGGGCGGGGGCCAAGAGGACCGTTGAATGGCGGTTGGGGTGAAGTGCGGCGTCGGGACGGGCAGATTATTAAGCAGTAGAGTGGTGTTCCGGGAAATGTGGGGAAGTCCTTGACTTCCCCCTCTCGCATTAAAATGCCACCGGCATCTGGATAGTGGAAGTCGACCGTGGACGTTGACAACGGCGGCGTGGTGTATGCCATTGGGGCTGTGATCCGCGCGTTGGCCGGTGCACACTTTGGATTTCATGAGGGGGGCTTCGCTGGGCTGATGGGCGTGGCCATCGCTGGGGCAATTGGCGGGATGGTGACAGCTCCCATACTGGATGCGGCGTTGGCGACAGCACTGTTCGTCGCCGGGATTGGAGCGTTCATTTGGTTGGCCAATCACTTTTTCAAGTAGCTCGGGGCAGACCATGAGCGCGGCCTTCGATGGTTTGGCTACCGCTTGAACATTTCAACCAGTACCAAGGAAACTCTTTTCGCGGTCAGCGGGTCGATCATGCCAAGCCTATGAGCTAGCCGCTGCCGGTCGACCGTGCGAAGTTGGTCCAAGGCAACTTGGCCTTGTCGGCCTCCAAACGCTACATCGACCCGGGACGGATAGGGTCGTACCGTCGACGTCAGAGGAGCCACGATCACGGTCTGGAGATGCCGGTTGGCCTGATCTGGAGACACAACCAAACAAGGCTGGGTTTTCTTGATTTCGGAACCGACCACAGGGTCCAATTCGACAAGCCACACCTCGTCGAGGCGGGGCCAAGTCACTACCACTCCCATTCCTCGTGATCGAACCTGTTGGGCGACAGACCTTCAAGAAGCAATTGGTCGGTGGCTGATGAACCTGCACGTTCGAATGCTGCATCCCAGCCTTCGCGGGGGTTGCGACAAGTGGTAATCACTAAGTCGCCATTGACGACCTTGAGGTCGACACTTTCGCCCAGACCGCATTGTTCGATGAGGGACTCCGGTATCCGGATACCACGCGAACTCCCCACGTTCTCAAGTGCAACGACCATAGCCGTATTGTACAGTCCAACTCGGGTCGAGAGCGCCATCGTGAGGACTCCGTTCTTCGAAGCCCCTGCGCTTTGCGTACAATGGGGTCAAGGATCCAATATGGGCATCGCATCCGACAACGTATGGGCATCGCATCCGACAACGTCGTTCGAACAAAGCGCTTTCACCTGAGCGCAACCCCGAGTGAGGAATCACTCATTCGCGTGGCGGCCGAACGTCGGGGCGTCAGTGTGGCCCGCTTCATCATCGAGAGCGCCTGCGAGAAAGCGGAGGCTGCCATTGCCGACACGGCTCATTTTGTCGTCAGCCCATCGCAGTGGGATGCATTCATGGCCGCCTTGGACGCACCACCCCGTGCGATCCCGCAGATCCAGAGACTTTTTTCGGAGCCCCCCATCGCCGAGAGCCGATAGTGCCGCCGAAACCAACAGAGGTGCCGCTGATCATTGAGAGATTGGCGCGGCACCACGAACTCGCCGAGTTCGATTGCGGAAACACCACACTGAACACTTGGCTCGCACGGTTCGCCTTGACGAACCAGAAAGGCGGGGGCGGTCGGGTCGTCGGGTACCACACCTTGGTCGCGGGGTCCGTCCGCAAGGATGAAGTGCCGCCTCGAATGGCTCAAGGTATCGCGAATCACCCGGTTGGTGTCATCTTGCTAGCGCGGCTGGCCGTGGCCAAAAAATGAGCGTGGACGAGAACTAGGGAAAGCGCTCTTGAGGGACGCCCTCGGGAGAATCGCCTCGGGGGCCGACTCGGTCGGAGTCAGAGGAGCGCTGGTCCACGCAATCGACGAGGCAGCCAAGACGTTCTACCTTCATCACGGCTTCGAGGTCTGACCGCTTGATCCCATGCAACTGATGATGTTGACGAAAGACCTTCGGGCATCGCTGTAGGCGTTGCCGCAATATTGGGATTCCGGGCGAGATGTCCTGAGACGGTGCCCCCCTACATCCCCAACGCCGTCTTCAAGAACGCGAACCGGTCGACCCATTCGTCGATCACCTTCGCAGTCGGCTTGCCAGCCCCATGTCCAGCTCTCACATCCACCCTCAACAGAATCGGTGCCGGACCCTCCTGCGCCTTCTGCAGCGCGGCGGCGTATTTCAGGCTATGGCCGGGCATCACGCGGTCATCGTGGTCGGCCGTCGTGATCAGGACGGGCGGGTATTGTGCACCCTTCCGAATCGTGTGGAGCGGCGAGTAGGCGTTCAGGTATTTGAAGTCCTCCGCGTTGTCCGGTGACCCGTACTCCTGCGCCCACTGCATGCCGAAGCCGAACTTGTGGAACCGCAGCATGTCCATCACTCCGACCGCGGGCATCGCCGCGCCGAACAGCTCAGGTCGCTGGTTCAACACCGCGCCCACCAGCAAGCCGCCATTGCTTCCCCCGTAGATGCAGAGCTTCGGCGTCGAGGTGTACTTGTTCTTGATCAGCCACTCGGCCGCCGCGATGAAATCGTCGAACACATTCTGCTTGCGCGACTTCATGCCTGCCTCGTGCCACGCCTCGCCGTACTCCGACCCGCCGCGCAGGTTCGCCGACGCGTACACCCCTCCAATCGCCATCCATTCCACCAAGGCGGGCGAAAACGACGGCGTGACCGAGATGTTGAATCCGCCGTAGGCATAGAGAATCGTCGGGTTCTTGCCGTCCAGCTTCAGCCCCTTCTTGTGGCTGAGGAACATCGGAATCTTGGTCCCGTCCTTGCTCGGGTAGAAAACCTGTGTCGTTTCGTAGGCCGAGGGGTCGAAAGCCACCTTGGGACGCCGCACCAAGGTGCTCTTGCCCGTCGCGACATCCAGTTTGTAGTAACTGGGCGGGATGGTGAAGCCCGTAAAACTATAGAAAACTTCCGCGTCGCCCAGTCGGGTGCGTGACCAAGCCGCGGTTCCCATTCCAGGCAACACGACGTCGGCCACCAGTTTGCCGTTCAAATCCACGATTCGGGCTGCGGCGTGGGCGTCCTGCATGTACTCCAGCACCAAGCGACGACCCACCATTTGCGCGCCTTCCAGAGTATCCTTGCCCTCCGGCACGACCTCCTTCCAATTCGCGCGCGCCGGATGGGCGGGATCGATGGCAACAATGCGGCCCTTCGGCGCGTGGTCCGTGGTTGCGACGTAGATTCTCCCGTCGGCGGCTTCAATCACGTCGTAGCCCGCTTCAGGCGTCGCGATCAGGTCGAGGATCTTCGCCCCCGGGTCCCGTAGGTCTTGGAACGCCAGAGTGTTCTTGCCCGGCTCGCCTGGAAGGCCGTAGAAAATGGCATAACTAGCGCCTTGCAGCACTTGGGTGCCAAATGTCCACTGCGACTTTCCGGGCCGCCCGTACACAAGCTTGTCTGCGGACTGCGGGTCGCCCAACTTGTGGAAATAGATCCTCTGGTCGGTCGCGGAAACCGTGAGCAGTTGCCCCTTGGGTGGTTCCGGGAAGCGGGAGTAGTAGAAACCGGAGTCGTCCGGGGCCCACGCGACGCTGCCGACTTTACTCCACTGGATGAGGTCGTCGCGGTCCGTGCCTGTTTCAATGTCGCGGACGCGCCATTCCTCCCAGTCGGAACCGGCCTGTGCGACGGCGTATGCCATCAGCTTGCCGTTCCAATTGATGTTGACGCCGTTGAGCGCGGCGGTACCGTCTTTGCGGTAGGTATTGGGGTCGAGCAGGACGCGGGGCGTGCCGTCGACGCTGTCAAGCACTTGCAGGACGGCCTGGTTCTGCAGGCCGGAGTTGTACCTCTGGAAGTAGTGCCCCCCGGCTTTGGACAGGCCGGAAAACCGCTCGTAGTCCCACAGTTTCGTCAGTTCGGCCTTCACGGCCTCGCGGCCCGGCACTTTGGCCAGGAAACCGAGTGCGAGGGCGCTCTGTTCCTCCACGAACTTGCGTGTACCCTCGGCGTCGGCGTCCTCCAGAGTGCGATAGGGATCGGCCACTGGAACGCCATGGAGGGTATCCACCTGGTTGGTCGTGGGGGCTGTGGGGTATTGGAGGCGGGTTTGGGCGGGGAGCATGGAACAGAGGATCGCGGTGCCGATTGCCTGGACGATGGGGGCTAGCCGGGTGTTCTTGTACATCTGGGACATCTGGGCATGATTGTCGCATAGTCCGAAACCCTCTTGGTACACTGGAGGTTCATGGCGGTAACCTCAGTCCTCCATCACGGGCATCGGGTGCATGTGCACCACCTCGCGACGGGGTCTCGACGGGTATCGGCCTGATTCGGTTTTGCAGTGGAACAGGAACGAATGCCCGCCGCTCGGACGGCGGGCATTTTTATTGCCGTAAACCCATATGATCCGCATCCTCGAATCCAAAGACATGGGCCAGGTGCTGGCCCGCCGCGCCGCGCAGATGACGGACGCCGAGGCGGTCGTCCATCCGATCCTCGAAGCCGTCCGCACCCGTGGCGACGCCGGTCTGATGGAATACGCGCGAAAGTTCGACAAGCTGGATCGCAAGGCGGTCGCGGTGGAGCGTGGCGAGATCGCAGCCGCGGCGGACCGGTTGACCGCACAGTTCCGCAGCGCCGTGGAAGTGGCATCGAACAATGTACGGCGCTTCGCGCAGACTCAATTGCCGCGCGAGAGTTCCATTGAGCTCGGGCCCGGACATCGGCTGGGCCAGTTGGTGCGGCCTCTCGACACGGTTGCCGCGTATGTGCCTGCCGGTCGGTATCCCCTGCCCTCTACAGTGATCATGACCGTGGTTCCGGCGTTGGTGGCGGGCGTGCCGAACGTTTGCGTGGCCTGCCCGAAACCGGTGGACGAGGTTTGGGGGACTGCGCACATCCTTGGTGCGCACCATGTTTTCCAGATGGGCGGGGCGCAGGCGGTGGCCGCGTTCGCCTACGGAACCGAGACCGTACCGCGCGCGGACCGCATTGTCGGGCCGGGCAATATCTACGTCGCGGCGGCCAAGAAGCTGCTGGCGGGCGAGGTTGGGATTGATTTTGTGGCCGGACCGACGGAGATCCTGATCATCGCCGCCGATGCCGATCCGAAGTTCCTCGCCGCCGACATGCTGGCCCAGGCGGAACATGACACGGACGCTTCGGCGATCCTGCTAACGACTTCGCGGGTGTTGGCGGAAAGAGTCGCGCTGGAGATCGAGCGGCAGTTGGAGACGCTGACGACTGCCGATGTCGCGCGGGAGTCGATTGACCGCAACGGGGCGATCCTAGTGGTCGATTCGCTCGACGAGGCCGTCGAGCTTTCGAACCGGTTCGCGCCGGAGCACCTTTCGATCCACCACGAGGAGTTGCTGCCGAAGATCCGGCATGCCGGCGGGGTGTTTGTGGGGGCGTTCAGCCCGGAGGCGGCGGGGGACTACGCGTCGGGGCCAAACCATGTGCTGCCGACCAGCGGCGTCGCGCGGCTGCGGGGCGGGTTGTCGGCTGCGGACTATGTGAAGGTGATTTCGGTGCAGCAGTTGGACCGGACGGCGCTCGAGGGACTGGCTCCGTCGGTGACGACACTGGCCCGCGCCGAAGGGTTGGAGGCGCATGCGCGGTCGGTGGAGGTGAGGCTTGGGTAACGCTTTGCCTAACCCCACGCCCCGTCCCGCAGTCCAGGCGATGGCCCCCTACCACCCGCCCACGGGCAACCGCATCGAGAAGATGCGCCTCGATTTCAACGAGAACACCGTCGGCTGCTCGCCAGGCGTCCTCGCGTTCCTGCGGGAGAAACTCACTTCCGAAGGCTTGTCCGTCTACCCCGACTACACCTCCGTCAAGCGCACCCTCTCCGACTTCTTCCACGTTTCGCCGGACGAAATGCTGCTCTCGAACGGCACCGACGAGGCCATCCAAGTCCTGGTCAACACTTATGTCGACGACGGCGACGAGGTCCTGACCCTCCGCCCGTCCTACGCCATGTACCGGTTCTACGCCGAGGTTGCCGGGGCGAAGGTCGTCGAAGTCGGCTTCGGGCCCCCGCCGAACCTCGATTTCCCCCTCGCCGAACTCATCGGGGCCATCACCCCGAAGACCCGCGCCATCCTCGTCGCCAACCCCAACAATCCGACCGGCACCGCAGTCGGCATTGCGGAAATTGAGCAACTCCTGCAGGCGGCACCGCAGTCCGCCGTGCTGATCGACGAGGCATACTTTGAATTCCACGGCGTCACCGCACTGCGGCTGATCGGCCATTACCCCAACCTCTTCGTGAGCCGCACATTCTCCAAGGTCTACGGCATGGCCGCCATGCGCATGGGCTGCATGTTTTCGCAAGCCGCCAACGTCCAGTTCCTCCACAAGGCGCAATCGCCCTACAGCGTGAACTCGATGGCCGCGCTCGCTGCGGAAGCCGCTGTCGCCGACACCGACTACGTCGCCAACTACGTCGCCGGGGCGCTCCGAGCACGCGCCATGATCCGGGAGGGCTTGGAAAACCTCGGCATCCAATACGCCCCGTCGGGCGCCAACTTCATCCTCGGCTATTTCGGCAACCGCGCTATCGAAGTCCGCGACCGTCTACGGGACAAGGCCATCCTCGTCCGCGACCGTAGCTACGAAATCGCTGGCGGCGTCCGCATCACCGCCGGGACCCCCGAGCAGGCCGCCCGCGTCGTCGAGGAACTCATCGCAATCTGGAGTCCGCAATCTTGAAAGACCTGATCGTATTCGACATGGACGGCGTCCTGGTGGACGTGGCCGAATCCTACCGCGCCACCATCCAGGCCACAATCCACCACTTCACCGGCTACCTTCCCACCCGCCCCGAAATTCAGGACTGGAAGAACAAGGGCGGCTACAACGACGATTGGAAGCTGTCCTACGAGTTCATCACCGGGCTCGGCGGCGACGTCCGATTCGGCGACGTCGTGACCAAGTTCCAAGAGATCTTCCACGGCGACGGCTCGAATGGGCTAATCCTCAAGGAGCGTTGGATCGCCAATCCCGGCACCTTGGAATCCCTCGCCGCCAAACACACCCTCGGCGTTTTCACCGGTCGCCTCAATTGGGAGGCGCAGTTGACGCTCGACCGCTTCACCACCGTCCCGTTCGACCCCATCATCGGCGTCGACAAGGTCGCCAACCCCAAGCCGCACCCCGAAGGCCTGATCAAGATCCGCGAGACCGTGCCCCACGGCCGCTGCTGGTACATCGGCGACACCGTCGACGATGCCAAGGCTGGTCGCGCAGCCGGAGTACCGTTTATCGGCATCGTAGAACCCCACAATTCCCGCTATGACGAGGTGGTCCGGCTGCTGAACGAGCAGGGCGCTGTGGCGATCCTGCCCGATATCAATACTTTGGAGGCCGCCCTTGTCTAATCCGCGAACCGCTGAGATCCAGCGCGACACAAAAGAAACCCAGATCTACGGCCACCTCACCATCGAGGGTACCGGCAAGTACGACATCTCTACCGGCATCCGGTTCCTCGACCACATGCTGGAGCTTTTCACCAAGCACGGCGGCTTCGACCTCACCCTCAAGGCCACGGGCGACCTCGACGTCGACCAGCACCACACTGTCGAAGACGCCGGCATCGTCATGGGCCAGCTCTTCGCCAAGGCTCTCGGCAACCGCGTCGGGATCAACCGCGCAGGCTACTTCGTGCTGCCGATGGATGAGACGCTGTGCGTCGTCGCCGTCGATCTCGGCGGCCGCCCGGCGCTGGTCTACAAGGACTTGGTGCGTGTTCGGCTGGTCGGCGATCTGCAATCCGAGCTCGTCCCCGACTTCTTCGACGGCTTTGTCGTCCACGCCGGAGCCAACTTCCACGCCAAAATCATGTACGGGCGCTCCAACCACCACAAGCTGGAAGCGATCTTTAAATGCTGGGCCCGCGCCATGCGCTACGCCTGCTCCACCGACGAGCGCCTGAAGGACCAACTGCCCTCCACGAAAGGTCTGTTGTGATCGGGATATTTGACTACGGGGCCGGGAACCTCCGCTCCGTCCAGAACACGCTCGACGAAATCGGTGCAACCTACGAACTGGTCCGCGACGCCGCCGAGCTGGAACGCTCAACGAAAATCATCCTCCCCGGCGTGGGCCACTTCGGCCAAATGCTGGGCGCGCTGGACGAAATGGACGTCCGCAACGCACTGCTGGGCCGGATCGCCGCCGGAGTGCCGTTTCTCGGCATCTGTTTGGGGTTGCAAGGCCTGTTCGAATCCAGCGAGGAGGCACCGGAGCAACGTGGACTCGCCATCTTCCCGGGCGTGGTGAAGCGCTTCGACCCCGCAGTCATGGATCCTGGAGCACGCATCCCGCACATGGGCTGGAACGAACTGGATTTGGTCCGCCCGTCCCGTCTTCTTGCCGGATTGCCCTTGAAGCCGCACGTCTACTTCGCCCACAGCTACTATGTACCGGTGGTTGAACAAACCGCTGCAACTTGCACATATTCAATCCCTTACACGGCGGTCCTGGAATCCGGAAACGTCTTCGGCGTGCAGTGCCACCCCGAAAAGTCGGGCCCTCTCGGCCTCGCGATCGTGAAGAACTTCGTGGAGCTATAACGTCATGCTGGCAAAACGAATCATCCCCTGCCTCGACGTCACCGCTGGCCGCGTGGTCAAGGGCGTCAACTTTGTGGACCTCCGCGACGCGGGCGACCCCGTCGAACTGGCCGACCGCTACAACCAGCAGGGAGCCGACGAGATCGTCTTTCTCGACATCACCGCCTCCAGCGACAACCGAGCCACCATGGCCGACGTCGTTTTGCGCACTGCGCGCAAGGTCTTCATCCCGCTGTCTGTTGGCGGGGGCATTACATCCATCGCCGACGCGCGCCGAATCCTGATGTCGGGTGCCGACAAGGTTTCCGTCAACACATCCGCCGTGCGCCGTCCCGAGTTGATCTCGGAGCTGAGCCAGGAGTTCGGCGCGCAGGCCGTAATCCTCGCCATCGACGCCCGTCGCCATTCGGGCGGAGGCTGGCACGTCTTCACCAAGGGCGGCCGCGTGGACGAGGGGATTGACGTCATCGAATGGGCCGCCAAGGGCGAGGAACTGGGCGCGGGCGAAATCCTGCTTACCTCCATGGACGCCGACGGCGTAAAAACGGGCTTCGACTGCGAGCTCACCCGCACCGTTTCGCGCGCCACCCGGATCCCTGTGATCGCCTCGGGCGGGGCGGGCACTTTGGACCATTTTCTGGAAGTGCTGACAGAAGGTGAAGCCGACGCCGCCCTCGCAGCATCAGTATTCCATTACGGGACCTATACGGTGGCGGACTTGAAGGAACACCTCGACCGCGCGGGCATCCCTGTTCGAGCCAGCAGTAATTGATTCACCCTAGGACAACCACTTGATTCTTCCCTGTATTGATTTGATGGACGGCAAGGTCGTCCAGCTCGTCCAAGGACGCGAAAAGGCGCTTGAGGGCGACAGTCCGGACGAGATGCTGGCCAAGTTCGCCGCATTTCCGCAGATCCAAGTGATCGACCTCGACGCAGCGATCGGCAAGGGCAGCAACGACGGTCTGGTGGAGATGCTGGCGGCCAAGGCGACCATCCGCGTGGGCGGCGGCGTCCGGACGGTCGAACGTGCCGAGGCGCTGCTCGACCAAGGCGCGTTCAAGGTGATCGTGGGAACGGCGGCGTTCGGACCGAATGGGCCCAACCAGGGTTTCCTGAAGAACCTCATCGACGCCGTGGGACGCGACCGCGTGATTCTGGCGCTGGATTCCAAGGATGGCAAGATTGTGGTGAAGGGTTGGCGGGAATCGACCGACTTCACGGCGGTCGAAGTGGTGAAGCATCTGGAGCAGTACTGCTCGGGCTTCCTGTGCACGTATGTGGACAAGGAAGGGATGATGCAGGGCACGGATCTGGAGTGGTTCCGGAGCCTGCGCGCCGCGACGGATCTGGAAATCACCGCGGCAGGCGGCATTACGACCGTAGAGGACATCCAGGCGCTGGAAGCGATGGGGATCCACTGCGCGGTGGGGATGGCGATCTATACCGGGCGGCTCGATCTGGCGGAGTTGGCCGGGATGCAGTCGTAGCCTCGCCCACGCTCCCAAAAGCGCCCATCTAGCGTGATTCCGCGCAGGCGGGGGCCCAAATCAGAACGGCATCGCGGCAATCAAATTGCAAGGTTGGTGTCCCATGGAGTCTCTGACCCGCCGCACGTTCATCGCCGCCTCAACCGCCACATCCACGCTCGCACCGCTACTCGCGGCAGGCCAAACACATCGAAATCTCCTTTCTGCGGCCTTCGAGTCGAGTTCGCTCGTTCCCCGTGACCGATTCCATCCCATTCCAAGGGCTGCGGAGCGACCTGCGTGGGATGCGCTGCCGACGGACGCGCGTGCCAAGTTGCTCCAAACTGGCGAGAAGCAGTCGAAATCGCCTTGGGAGACCCTCCCTGCGACGGTGTTTCTGGACTATGCAAGAGACGGGAACCGGTCCCGGTTCGAGACGCTGCGGGACCGGCGGCGTCGCAGGCTCCAGGACTTGGTCGTCGCCGAGTGCATTGAGGGCAAGGGCCGCTTCATGGACGAGATCTCCAACGGCGTCTGGCTGACCTGCGAGGAGAGCTTCTGGGGAGTTCCAGCACACCTCGGTGCGCAACGGGCGGGCGTCGGACTGCCGGACGTTGCGGAACCAATCGTCGAACTGTTCGCGGGGGAAACAGCCAGTCTCTTGTCGTGGACAGCCTATTTGCTCGGCCCGCAGTTGGCCGGCGTCTCCAAGCGCATTCCAGAACGCATCCAGCTTGAGATGGACCGCCGCATCCTCACGCCCTGCATCACCCGCGACAACTTCGGCTGGATGGGCTTCCATGGCGGCTCGCTGAACAACTGGACACCCTGGATCTGCTCGAATTGGCTCACCGCAGTCCTGCTACAGGAGCCTGTCGAGGAGCGCCGCAGGGCCGCTGTCACCAAAATCCTACGCTGCCTCGACAACTGGCTGGATGAATACGCCGACGATGGCGGCTGCGATGAGGGCCCCGGATACTGGAGCCGCGCCGGTGCGTCGCTTTTCGACTGTTTGCAGCTGATGGCTGACGCTACCAACAAAGGTGCGGATACGGCGTTTTCGCTACCCCTCGTCCGCGAGATCGGGCGCTACATCTGTCGGGCGCACATCTGCAACGAGTGGTACACCAATTTCGCCGACGCACCCGCGAAAGTCCAACCAGATGGCGACTTGGTCTATCGCTACGGCAAGCGCGTTCAGGACCGCCAAATGATGGAGCACGGGGCATTCTCGGCGTTCATGACCGGTCCCGATGCGGTCCCCGGCGACAGCATCGGTCGTCAATTGCCTGCCCTATTCGATTTGGAGGAACTCCGGAAGGCCCCGCGGGCGCAGGCGCTGTCAAGGGACGTCTGGATGCCGGGTATCCAAGTCTTTGCCGCACGGACCACGGAAGGATCAGCGAAAGGCCTATATCTGGCGGCGCAGGGTGGCCACAACGCCGAAAGCCACAACCACAACGATGTCGGCAACTTCATGGTCTACGCCGACGGCAAGCCGGCCATCATCGACGTGGGTGTGGAAACCTACACAGCCAAAACCTTCAGTGCGAAGCGGTACGACATCTGGACGATGCAGTCGGCATTCCACAACTGTCCCACCGTTGACGGTGTGATGCAGTCCGCCGGTCGGCAATTCGCCGCGCGGGCCGTCACTGCTCGCACGGACGACTCGGCAGCGGAATTCGCGCTGAACTTGGAATCCGCCTATCCCAAGGAGAGCGGCATTGAGTCTTGGCGACGGGTGCTCCGGCTAGACCGAGGGGCCAACCAAATCGAGTTGAAGGACGAGTGGCGACTCCGGAATCGGGCCAAGGTGGCGACGCAGACCCTCATGACGTCCTGCACTCCGACGAAGGAAGGACAAGGGACCATTGCCCTCGCGGTATCGGAGGGGAATACGGTGCGGATCGAGTTTGATCCCGCGCTGTTCCAGCCGGTGATCGAGGAAATCAAGATCGACGATGCCCGGCTGCGCTCGGCTTGGGGCACCAAGCTGTTTCGAATCCTGCTTCAGGCAGACAACCTGGCAGCCAAAGGGTCTTGGACCGTGCGATTCTCCCAGAGCACATGAGTAGGCGGCCAATTCGATTCGGTGAGGAGCCCTGCGCTAAACTCACCCATATAATGACCGGCTCGCGACTTCGAAACATCGTCCCCCTTGCCATACTCACCGCCGCTCTGCTGAATGCGCAGAAAGCGCCGAAGAATCCCACCCCGGCCCCGTCCGCCAAACAAATCACCGCGCCGAAAGCCGCCCTCGGCTTCAACATCGGCGACGACTACCAGATGGCCACGTACACCCAACTGGAGTCCTACTGGAAGAAGCTCGCGCAGGAATCCGACCGCATGAAGCTGGTCGAAATCGGCAAAACCGCCGAGGGCCGGCCGCACTACATGGCCGTCATCTCCTCGCCCGAGAACATGAAGAACCTGCCCAAGTACCAAGGGATCGTGCGGCGACTCGCCCGTGCCGAGGGCGTGACCGAGGGCGAAGCCCGCAAGCTCTCGCAGGACGGGAAGGCGATCGTCTGGATCGACGGCGGACTGCACGCAAGCGAGACGGTCGGCTCGCAGCAATTGATGGAAACGGTCTACCAACTGGTCAGCCGCACCGACCCCGAGACGCTGCGCATCCTCAACGACGACATCATCCTCTGCGTTCAGGCCAATCCCGACGGCCAGGAACTGGTCGCCAACTGGTACATGCGGGAATCCGACCCGCTGAAGCGGTCGATGGACAGCCTGCCGCGCCTCTATCACAAGTACATCGGGCACGACGACAACCGCGATTTCTACATGTCGGCCATGCCGGAAACCACCAACATGAACCGCCAACTGTTCATGGAATGGTATCCGCAGATCGTCTACAACCACCACCAGACGGGTCCGGCGGGCGCGGTGATCTTCATTCCGCCGTTCCGCGACCCGTTCAACTACAACTTCGACCCGCTGGTGCCTCTGGGAATCGAGATGGTTGGAACGGCGATGCACAGCCGGTTGGTAGCGGAGGGCAAAGGCGGTTCGGCGATGCGCAGCGGGTCGACGTATTCCACTTGGTGGAACGGCGGGCTGCGGACGATCACCTATTTCCACAACATGGTGGGGATTCTGACGGAGATCATCGGGGGCCCGACGCCCATCGATGTGGCCTTGGTGCCGGAAAAGCAGTTGCCGTCAGGCGACTGGCCATTGCCGGTGCAACCGGGTCCATGGCATTACAGGCAGTCGATCGACTACGAGATCACGAACAACTACGCGATCCTCGATTTGGCCTCGCGGTACAAGGAGACGTTCCTTTTCAACGCTTGGCGGATGGGGATGAATTCGGTCGAGAAGGGTTCGAAGGATTCGTGGACCGTAACGCCGAAGCGGATCGAAGCTTTGAAGGAGGCCGGGGCAGTCACGGCTCCACCTGCTGGCGGACGGGGCGGTCGGGGTGGCGGGGCTGCTGCCGGTGGTGGGCGCGGCGGGGGAGTTCCGACGGCGTTGTATGCCTCGGTGCTGCATGATCCGGCGCACCGGGATCCGCGCGGGTACATCATCCCTTCGGACCAGGCCGATTTCCCGACCGCTGTCAAGTTCGCCAACACGCTCGTCAAGAACGGCATCGTGGTGTTGAAGGCGTCGGCGGCGTTCACGGTGAACGGGAAGTCGTACCCGGCGGGGTCTTTGGTGGTGAAGACGGCGCAGGCGTTCCGGCCCCACGTGCTCGACATGTTCGAGCCGCAGGACCATCCGAACGACTTCGCGTATCCGGGTGGTCCGCCAAACCGGCCCTACGACATCACCGGTTGGACGCTGGCTATGCAGATGGGCGTGGCGTACGACCGGATTCTGGAGGGTTTCGACGGGCCGTTCGTCCCGGCAACCGGGCCTAATTTCGAGCTGATCTCGCCGTCGGCCGGTCCCGTCTCGGGTCCGACGAATCCGGCGGGCTGGCTGATCAGCCACCGCGAGAACGATTCCTTCATGGTGGTGAACCGGCTCTTGAAGGCCAAGTGCGACGTGTACTGGATGCGGCGCGACATGACGGCCGACGGCAAAGATCTCGGGACCGGCGCCGTCTGGGTGCCGTTCTCCGCTGCCGCCAAGCCAATTGTCGAGGACGGCGCGAAGCGCCTGGGCGTGGCTGCGCATGGTGTCGCTGCGGCTCCGTCCGGCGACGCGATGAAGCTCAAGCCGATCCGGATCGGGCTCTACGACCAATACGGCGGGCTGATGCCGTCGGGCTGGACGCGCTGGATCTTCGAGCAGTTCGAGTTCCCGTTCGAGGTGGTGTATCCGAAGACGCTCGACGCGGGCGACCTGAAGAGCAAGTTCGACGTGATCGTGTTTACCGACGGCGCTGCCCGCTTGGGCGCAGCCGGGGGCGGACGTGGCGGTGGTGGCGGTGGACGGGGCGGCGGTACTCCGGCGAACCTCTCTGCGGAGTATGCCGCGACGACGGGGGCGATCACCGCGGACAAGACGATGCCGCAGCTGAAGAAGTTCGTCGAATCCGGCGGGCAGATCGTGACCATCGGCAGTTCAACCAGCATGGCGGAATTGCTGGGCGTGCCGGTGTCGAGCGCACTGACCGAAATGGGCGCGGACGGCAAGGAGCACGCGCTGCCGGGCGAGAAGTTCTACATCCCGGGATCGCTGCTGAAGACCAATATCGACAACACGCAACCCCTCGCATTCGGGATGCCCGAAAAGGTGGACGTGTTCTTCGACAACAGCCCGGTGTTCAAACTGGCCCCGGATGCGGCGAAGAAGAAGACCTCAGCTGTGGCGTGGTTCGACGGCCAGGATGTGCTGTCGAGCGGTTGGGCTTGGGGTCGGCAGTATCTGACCGGCGGGTCGGCGGTGGTGGAGGCGTCGGTGGGCGAAGGCAAGGTGGTGCTGTTCGGCCCCGAGGTCGCGTTCCGGGCGCAGCCGCACGGAACGTTCAAGCTCCTGTTCAACGGGTTGTACGAAGGCAGCGCGAAAGCTGTTGAACTGAAGTAGGATCAGGCGGCGAGTTCGGAGAGTTTGGTCTCCTCGGCCTCGTCGGTTGGGCTTTCGAAGAAGAGTTTGTAGCCGTCAGGGTCATCAATTTGGGTGACCCATAGGCCGTTGCCGACGAAGGGTTCCAAGGGGTCGAGTCCCCTGCCCTTCAGTTCCTGGTAGTAGCCGACGGCATCTTCGCACATCACGCAGAAGTCGGCACCGAGGCCGAGGGTGCCGACAGGGATTCGGCCTGGCCGGTACTCTTGGAGCATGATAGAGATGTCGTCGAGGTCGAGCCAGCACCAGCGGAGCTTGCCTTCCGGGAGCCACTGGTTCCGCATGCGGAACCCGAGGCCTTCGGTGTAGAACCGGACCGACCGTTCCATGTCGGTGACGTTGAGCAAAGGAACCAGCTGCGTGGCGTTGGCGGACGAGCCCATACAGAAAACTGTACACCAAAAGCAAAGGGCCAACCAGCCTTGTCAGACTGGTTGGCCGTTTGCCGTGAGGCGGATGCCCGAGTTACGCCAAGTCGAACTTGGTCTGGTGGAGGAGCGGGTCGCTCTTGACCAGGACGGACTTGCCGAGGATTTCCTCGATCTCCTGCAGGAACTGGTTGTGGTTGCTCTTCAGCACCTTGGCCACTTCCGGGTTGACGCGAAGCATGATGGTGCCCTGCTTCTCCTCCGCCAGTGCCTTCTTCATGCGGACGGCCTCGGAGAGGACTTCCGTGATGACGGTCTGGACGGACTTGACGTGGCCGGCACCTTCGCAATAGGGGCACGGCGCGCAGAGGGTGCGCTCGAGCGACTGCTTGACGCGCTTCCGGGTGATGGCAACCAGTCCGAAATCGTTGAACTGGAGGATCTTGTACGGGGCGCGGTCGGAGCGCATGGCGTCCTCAAGGGCCAGCATGACCTTCTGCCGGTTCTTGCGGTCGTCCATGTCGATGAAGTCGATCACGATGATGCCGCCCAAGTCGCGAAGGCGGATTTGGCGGACGATCTCCTTGATCGCGTCCGAGTTGACCTTGACGATCGTGTCCTCGAGGCGATTCGACTTGCCGACGTACTTGCCGGTGTTGATGTCGATGGCGACGAGGGCCTCGGTCTGGTTGATGACGATGTAGCCGCCGGACTTGAGCCAGACCTTCGGGCGGAGGGCCTTTTCGATCTCGGCGGTGATGCCGAACTCGTCGAAGATCGGAGCGGGGCGGGTGTAGAGCTTGACGCGACCGACAAGCGCGGGTTGGAAGCGCTCGACGAAACGCAGGATGCTCTCGTAGTGATCCTCGTTGTCGACCCAGATGGTCTTGAACGAGGTGGTGAGCTGGTCGCGGAGGATGCGCTGAACGAGGTCGAGGTCATGGTGGAGCAGGACCGGGGCAGGCTTCTTCTCAGCCTTGTGGCGCATGTCGAGCCACAGGTTGTAGAGGAACTGCATGTCGTTCTTGAGCTCTTCCTCGGTCTTGTTCTCGGCCGCGGTGCGGCAAATGAACCCGCCGGGGAGGCCTTGGCGCTGGGCTTGGACGATCTTCTTCAGGCGGAGGCGCTCGTCGTCGGACGGGATCTTGCGGGAGACGCCGGCGTGGTCGACGGTCGGCATGTAGACCACGAAGCGACCGGGAAGGGCGATGTGCGAGGTGATGCGCGCACCCTTCTGGCCGATGGGTTCCTTGGCGATCTGGACGATGATCTCCTGGCCTTCCTTGAGAAGGTCGGAGATGGAGGGGAGCACGGGGCGCTCGCGGTCGGGACGGGCTTCGCGTTCCGGGCGCTCGGACCGTTCGGAACGGCCCTCGCGGTTTTCGGTGCGCTCGGGGCGGTCGCCGCCACGGTCGCCGCCACGGTCGCCGCGGTCACGACCGCCGCGGCGGTCATTGCCGCGCTCACGGTCGCCGTTGCGGTCGTTGGGTCGGTCGTTGCCACGTTCGGCTGGCCGTTCCTCGCGGGTTTCGACAGGCTTGGCCTCGGCCGCCTCGGGAACGGGCTGTTGTTCGGCGGTTGCTTCGGGACGGGCTTCCCCGTTCTTTGGATCACCCCCGCGGCCTTTGCGGCGCATGCGGCGGGAGACACGGTGGGGGTAGCGGTGGCCCTGCTCGCGGAGGGTTGCTGTGAGGCTGGTCGGGACGCGGGCCGGTTCAGGGCCTTCGTCCTCGGTGACGACCGGGGCTTCCGGGTCGACGTCGGAGTCGTCGGGATCGCCTTCGGAGTCAGCGGGGGCTTCCTCGTCAGATGGGGAGTCCTCGGTGTCGTCGTCGTCCGCGACGGGCTCGGCGGATTCGTCGGCAGGCGTCTCGTCGGAGGCTTCGGCTTCGGCAGGAGCCTCGGGGGATTCGGCAACTGCGTCCTCGACCGGTACCGCAGCCACGACGGCCTCTTCGACAGCGGGCTCTTCGGCGGCAGCAACAGGTTCGGGTTCGGGTTCGGGTTCGAGCTCGGGGAGCAGGAATTTAGCCGCATTTTCCTCGGCGATGGCTTCGGCGACCGCCTCGGAAATCAGGGCTGCGACTTCGGCCTCGAGTTCGGCTACCGTGAGGCCGGTCGGGAGTGGCTCTTCGATTTCGGCGACTATCTCGATGTCGTCCACGAGAATCTCGTCATCGGCAACGTCATCGGCGACGTCATCGGCGAGGTCATCGGCGATCACGATCTCGACTTCGTCTTCCACTTCCGGTTCCGATTCGACGGGGACGGAGTACTTGGCGAGCGACTCGCCAGGGAGAACCATGAAGTCGTCCACGGGCCCCGGCACAAATGTCGTAACTGGCGTCGATTCCTCTTCGTCGTCCTCGTCGGCACCGGCCTGGATCGCAGGCTCGGAGCCCGGCGTGAAGAACTTGGAGTCGGGCAGCCCACCGGGTCCACGGCCTCCACGGCGGCGGCGGCCACGGCGACCACGGCCTCCGTCGCGCCCTGCGTCACGGCCCGCATCGCGGCTGGCAGCGTCGCGCGGCGCACCCTCGCGCGGGGTACCCTCGCGGGCGCTGTCGCGTGGAGCACCGTCTCGCGGGGCACTATCCCGGTTCGGCGGCCTATCGCCGCCTTCACGGTTGGGACCCCGCTGGGATTCTTGGCGGCGTTCGGCTACGGGCGTCGTTGGAGCGAAGATGACCGCCTCGCGAACCGGCACCGCATCCTCGTCGGGCGAAGCGGGAGCCTCGAGCTCCGCCAGCTTCGGACCGCGGTCCATCTTCAAGACCTTTTCTTCGACGGTGCTCACGACGGCATCGTATTCGTCGTTGTCCTCGAAGAAGTCGGACACGTACAGGAACGCGTCGCGCTCCAGTCCGATGTCCACGAATGCGGACTGCATGCCGGGCAGGACGCGGGTGACGCGCCCCTTATGGATGCTTCCCGCAAGGGAATATTCTTTTTCGCGCTCGTGGAAAAGCTCGACCAGCTGGTCGTCCTCGAGAATCGCGACCCTCGTCTCGTGCCTTCCGGTCGAGACGATCAGTTCTTTCGACATCAAATTCCTCCCGTTGGGCTCCGCGAACAGAGCTCCGAAGCGAGAGAATCCCAGGCCCGGACCGACTTTAGTGCGCCCCGCGTAATTTGTAATTCACGCCTTGGCCGGTGGGTGGAGGGACACACTACATCCCGCGCGCTCGGCGCGCTTTACGTCAACACCCTATTTCAGAAACAGCATACGGCCAGCCGCGCCGTGGGGCGTGTCTGTACTTCCGAGCCGCGTGCGTCGCGGCTCGTATGCTGCATCTCGGCCAATGGGGAACCCGCTGCCTTCACATCTTCCGGACGCCGATTCACCTGTGCGGGCTCGGCTCCTGGAGTCTCTGGCGGCTCCCAACTTCCAAATCAAGACTTCTTGTTATTGCCCTGGGGCGGACTCCAAGGATCCCTAAAGGCGACCCCCTCCCATCCGACCCAATCAAAACCGCTAGTTGACAAACCTTCTGACACGGACGCTGTTCACCAAACCAAGCATCAAAAACGTGGACCAAATGCTCGATCCGCCGTAGCTCATCAGCGGAAGTGGAATCCCGGTGACTGGCATGCGCCCAACAACCATTCCTACATTTACCAGTATATGAAACAACAGCAGCGCCGCAACCCCCATGCAGATGTAGACCCCGGCCCGGTCGGGCGAGGTCTGGGCGTCTTGGACGATTTGCATCAACAAAACAAAGTACAAAACGAGAACGAAGGCCACGCCGACGAAGCCGTGCTCCTCCGCGAAGGTGGAAAAAATAAAATCGGTGTGCGGGACGGGGAGGAACTTTAGCTGCGTTTGGCTGCCGCGGGTGACCCCTTTGCCCCAGGTTCCGCCGGCCCCGACGGCGATCTTGGATTGGATGAGGTGGTAGCCCTTGCCCTGGGGATCGCGTTCGGGATCGAGAAAAGTGACGATTCGGCTCTTTTGGTAATCCTCCAAATGGTTGTACGCGACGGGGACTACCACGAGGGCGACGACGCCTATGGTTGCCCAGTATCGCCACGGGAGTCCCGCGATAAAGACTCCGACGGCGAGGATGGGCAAGTAGGTGAGGGACGTGCCCAAATCCGGCTCCTTGGCGATGAGGCCCATGGGAAGCAGGACGAGGGCGGAGATCTTGAGGAGCTCCTTGATGTCGAGAACTTCCTTGCCGAGCTCGGTGAGGATGCGCGCGACGAGGAGGATGACGACAATCTTGGCGAATTCGGAGACCTGGAAGCGGAAGCCGCCGGGGAATTGGATCCAGCGGGTGCCGCCCATGGCCTTCTTGCCGAAGATCAGGACAAAAAGAAGCAGAGCGATCGAGCCGAAGTAGAGCGGGTATACCCGCTGGACCAAGGCATGGTAGTCGGCCTTGGTCATGATCCACATCAGGACAATGCCGATGAGGATGTAGAGGATCTGGCGCCACCAGGTGGCGGCCCAGATTGTGTCCCGGGTGGCGGAGAAGATTTGGAGGACACCCAGGCCGCAGATGACCAGGACCAGGGCGAGCATGGCCCAATCGAAGTCTTTGGTATTGGTGTTGGTGGAGGGGAACACTTAGGGGTGCCTCCTGGGGGGGGGAGCAATCCGGTTACGGCGGGCTGAAGCCCCGCCGCGGGCAATATTGCCCGCCCCACGGGGGGAGGTGGCCAGGCTGGCGCTCTGTAGAGTTCGGTTATGGCGACCTGAAAGGTCGCAGCAGCCAAGAATGGCTGCCCTACAAGTGGTGTTGGTGGAGGGGAACACTTAGGGGTGCCTCCTGGGGGGGGTGGTAATCCGGTTACGGCGGGCTGAAGCCCTGCCGCGGGCAATATTGCCCGCCCCACGGGGGGGAGTGGCTTGGCTGGCGCTCTGTAGAGTGTCGCAGCAGCCAAGAATGGCTGCCCTACAAGGGGGAAGCAATCGATACCCCCTTCGTCAACGCGTTGGCCGGGTTTCGGCGCTGGAGGTCGGCGTCGGCTTGGCGGGCCTTTTTGTCGAAATAGGACTTGATGACGTCGCGGGCGATGGGCGCTGCGTATTGGCCGTGGAGTCCCGCGTTTTCCCAGAGGGCCGCCACCACGATCTCCGGCTTGTAGCAGGGGGCGTAGGCCACGAACCACGCGTTGTCCTTGAAGTCCTTGTGGGTCTTTTCGTATTCCTCGGAGGCGCGCTGTGCCGAACCGGTCTTGCCGCAGACGTCGATTCCGGGCAGGCGGGCGCGGGACCCGGTGCCGCCTTCATTCACCACCGCAAACATGCCGTCGACCACCTTCTTCACATTCGACGCCGTCAGGGCCCATTCCTTCGGCTTGGTCTTGCCCGTGTCGGCCTCGACGAGGTGGGGACGGTGCCAAATGCCACCCATCGCCAGGCCGCCGATTGCCCGCGCCAACTGCAGAGGCGTAACCGTCAGCGCGCCTTGGCCGATGGCGACGGAGATCGTTTCCCCGGCGTACCATTTCTGGCGGTAGTTGCGGAGCTTCCACTCGGGGGACGGGACGATGCCGACCGCCTCGTTGGGAAGGTCGATGCCGGACTTTTCCCCGAAACCGGCTTGGCTGGCGTAGAAGGCGAGGCTGTCGATGCCCGTACGGTTGCCCACGTTGTAGAAATAGACGTCGCAGGACTGGGCGAGTCCCTTGTGCAGCGAGGTCGAGCCGTGGACGGACCAGCAGCCGTGTCGATGGCCGTAGAACTCCGCGCCACCACTGCAGTTGAAGGCGGTGTTCTCGTCGACATTGCCGGTCTCGAGGCCAGCGAGGGCGACGAAGGGCTTGAAGGTCGAGCCGGGTGCCAATTGGGCCTGGATGGCGCGGTTCAGAAGCGGATTGGCGGGATCGGAGGTGATCTCCTTCCAGTCCTTGGTGCGGATACGAACGGCGAACTTGTTGGGGTCGAAACTGGGCCGGGAGGCCATGGCCAGAACCTCACCGTTGTTGGGATTGAGAGCGACCAGGGCACCGCGCTTGTCGCCGAGGGCGAGTTCAGCTACGACCTGCAAATCGAGGTCGATGGTGAGCTTGAGATTCTTGCCTGCAATCGCCTCCTTGATGCCGAGGACCTCGTGCTCGCGGCCGAGGTTGTCGACGACGGATTGGCGCTCACCGTCGGTGCCCATCAGGGAGTCGTTGTACTCCTTCTCGATGCCGGTCTTGCCGATGATCTGGCCTTGGTTGAACTTGGCGTAGTCGGGATTGTCGAGTTCGGACTCGCTGATTTCACCTGTGTATCCAATAAGGTGGGCGAGGATGCCGTTTTCGGGATAGAGGCGCCGCTGGGACTGGATGAGCTCCATCTCGGGGAAGGTCTCGGGGTCCCGGTGCGAGTCGACGAAGGCGAGGTCGGAGGGGGTGAGGTCCTCCTTAATGGTGATGGGCTCGTACTTGGGGCGCTTGCGGTAGCGGGCGACCTTCTTGGCGAGTTCCTCGTAATCGAGATGGAGTCCCTCGGCGATTTCGTGGAGGTGCTCGTCGCGCAGGTTTTCGCGCGAAAGGATGAGTCGCCAGGTGGAGTGGTTGTCGACGATGACACGCCCGTCGCGGTCGAGGATTTTCCCGCGCGGGCCGACGATGGGGAAGGCCTTGATGCGGTTGCGCTCGGCCCGTTCGTTGTAGATTTCGGGGCTCTTGATTTGGAGTTCCCAGAAACCGGAGACCAGGAAAAGGAAGATGGCGACGGCGACGTACTGGAAGGCGGCCATCTTGGCCGCGGCGAATTTCGGGTCGTCCCGCCGACGGATCTTGGGCGGGAGGGCGTGGACTACGGAAGTGGGATCGGGCGTGGGGAAAGACACGGCGTCGCGCGAGGCTATTTTTAGGGTACCAGAAGGTTGGATAGGTGTGGTTTGGATACACGTGTCCTGTGCGGGCGGGTCGTGGGGCCGGGATGGAGGCGTTTCGGGGCGCATGGGGCTATTTTTTGCGTCTGGCGAGGCGGGCTTGGCGCTTGAGCCAGCGGGCTGAGCGGCCCTTGGGGGCGGCCGGAACGGGATTGTCGGGTTTGTTTGGCAGTTCTTGACGTTGGACGGGGGCGGTGGCGAGCGACGAGGCTGCGTCGGTTGGGATTTGGGGACCGCTTGCTGACGCGCGCGGCTCGGTTGGGGTGCGGTTGGACGGGGGTTCGGGAGCGGGTGTCGGGTTCGTTTGGACCGGTTCCTTGATGTCGCGGCCGGTGCCTTTGCGGTAGTCGCGGAGGGCTTTGGCGGCTCGTTCGTAGGCCCGGGCGTGGCGGGCCTCGTATCGCAGGACGAGTTCGAAGGCGGGACTATTGGACAGGAGGGCCGTGAAGGCCTGGTAGGTGGTGGTGCCGGCGTCCGCGGACGTGGCGCTTTGGGCGGCGAAGTCGCGGTTGGATTTGATCTGGAGGGTGACGGCGGCGGTTTCCATGCCGACGGCGCGCATCCGTCGCCAGGCGGAGAGGACCATGGTGTCGAGGAGGTTGTTTTCGTATTCGTCGAAGTCGGAGCCGGCATCTTCAGGCAGCGCACGTCCAGCCGCGCCGAGGTGTTCACCCTTTGTTCCAGATTCTTCGCGCGCGGCTCGTGCGCTGGCCGGGGCGAAGGCGTTGTGGAGGGCTTCGGAGAGCTGGCGGAAAGCGGCTTCCGATTCACCTTCGATCAGGACCATTTTGGCCAGGAGCCCGTGGCGGAGGGAGTTGCGGGAAGAGGCGGCTTTGCCTTCCTCGGTGACGGGACCACGGGATTTTGCTCCGTTGGCGCGGGAGGCGGCAATTTGAGCGGCGCTTCTGTGGGTGTCCGGACGGGGGTCGGATGTGTTTTGGGTCAAGTTTGTCATCGCGCGTCGATTGTAGTGCGCGAGGGGGGCTAAAACGAACTATCGGGGGGCGTGCGGCGGCTGTGGGGTCTGGCAGTTGTGGTCTTGTTTTGTTGGAGTTGCGGTGAACGAAAATTTATCTTGCCGAGCCGTGACTGATAAAGGTCGCATGCGGGTTTTCCGCTCAACCGGACCACGAGGCCCATGCCGCACCTGGGACATGGCTCGGGCGGCTTTCGGGGCGGGCTGCCGGCGGACACCCCGGAACCGGGGACGTGGGCCTTGCTGGCGGGTGGGCTTGGTGGTGGCGTGGAAGCGTCCCGGCGAGAGGCCGGTAGCAGGCGGTAGCAGACACTGGGGACCCCGCCTTAAGCCCTCCGGGGAGTAGAATTGGAATCATGGTGTTGGAAGAAGTCCAATATGTCTCCAACGAGAGCGGGCGTGCGACCGCGGTGCTGGTTCCAATAGAGCTTCTAAGCAACAGCGGGCGACCTAGCCGCGACCGGCACGGTTGGCTAACCGTTTTGAGCCGTGCCCGCGCGGCTCGCCCGCTTTGGCGCGAAATCGAATCCGAGCGGGAAACCGCCTACCTCCTCAAATCGCCGACTATGGCGAGGCGCTTGTTGGAGGCTCGGGGACGAACCGAAGGGATCGTGTTCGATGCCGCCATCGAAAAGCTTGGACTTTGATTCAGCCGAATTCGACGATCTCGAATGGTGGGCTGAACGTGACCATGCGGTGGCGTTGCGCATCAGTCGGTTGATTCGCGAAGTCCAGCGGGAGCCTTTCGTACCTTAAAAGAAGGAGCGCAAATCATGGCAACAGCAAATCTGGATTGGTCACAATGCCCCGCAGTGGAGAGTATCCCCGGCAAGGTGAGCGGTGCGTGGATTTTCCGGGGAACGCGGATGCCGGTGCAGACGGTGTTCGAAAATCTTGAGGCCGGAATGTCGGTGGGCGAGATCACCGAAGTTTTCGACGTGACGCCGGAAGAAGTAAAAGCCGTCTTGCACTTCGCTAGCCAGAGTCTCGCGAAAGCACCTGCGTTCGGCTAATGAGAATCCTATTCGACAACGGCACGCCGAAGCCGATTGCGCGTAGTCTAGCCAGCCACGAAGTTACCTTTGCGCGGCAGATTGGCTGGCACGAGTTGGGAAACGGCGACCTGATTCAACAGGCGGAAGATGCTGGCTACGAGGTGCTTCTCAGCACCGACAAGAATATCCGGTACCAGCAGAACCTTAGAAGTCGGAAGATAGCACTCGTCATCCTCGGCAACCAGCAATGGCCGATGGTGAAACTGCATCTCGGAAAACTCGCGGAAGCCGTGAATGCGGCAACACCCGGCAGCTTCGCTGAGGTTGACATCCCCTTCGAGGAATAATCCCCTCCCCGGGTCCTGGCTCCAGAGGCCCCATGATTGCGCGCCTTTACCGGAGGTGGCCCCGGGGTCTCCCAGCGCCGCGATGTACTGCGACTCGATGCACCGGAAGTTCGAGAGGTCTGCGCCTGATGCTTGAAGCGGGTCTGCCACGTGAACCGGCTGCTGCAGGCACGGCAATCAACCGTCTGACCGGGCCGAAGCCGGACGGCGACACCACTGGTCCCGAACGTCGTAGCCGCGGGCGACTGTGTTTGTACGCCTGAGCCTTGAGTCCTCCGATCCGTCTCGTCGCGATCCCGACGGTCCGGTCAATCGGAACACCGGCGCAGGAGAGCAGCGTGGTGGGCAAATCGCCCTGGTTTCCCTGCGCATCCGCGAAGTACCGGCCCGTCCGGATCGAGCCGCAGCCCCCTTTCTAAAACCTCCCTGCAACATTCTCGTTCCATGCCTGTTCGCCCGCTGGAGTTCTGCAAGTGGCGCATGTGGTAGACAAATCAGAAATGACCGGGTGCCCCAATTGTTGGTCGTGATATCGTTACGCTCAGAGGCGCGAACGCTGGTGATCGGAGCCGAACACGACGTTGTCTTGAGACCAACTTGGCTGGGAATCATCGTGCAGGGGTCTCGCCGCGCGCAGGCGGAGTGATCGAAGCACCATCGACAACACCGATCCGGTCTCAGAGAAGCGAGTTGCCGCAGGGTCAATGGCCACATGAAAAGAGAAGAAGTCGAAGTTGCAGAGCGGAACGCTCCCTTCACCCGGCGTGAAATGCTGGGGATAACCGGTATGGCCGGTTTGGCGGCAGTGCCCGATGCTGTTGCGCAGACTGCGCGGAAACGGCCTCGTATCGCCTGTCTGGTCAGCTACTGGGGTCTGCCGACCTCACATGCGGACTGGATCGTAAACAAGCTGATCGACGGTTATTGGTGGAAGGGCGCACACACTCCTTCGCGAGTGGATGTTGTTTCCGTCTACGTCCATCAGTTGGATACCAGTCTGCTTGCCCAGAAAGTGTGCAAGGCGAAAAACATTCCCATCTTCAAGACAGCCGGTGAAGCGGTCACTCTTGGCGGCAAGGAACTTGCGGTCGATGGCGTTGTGATCGTCGCGGAACATGGGAATTATCCGACAGATCTCAAAGGGCACTGGCTCCTGCCGCGCTGGTGGATTTACAGCCAAGTGGTGCAGGTCTTCGAGCAGAGCAAACGCTCGGTGCCCGTGTTCAACGACAAGCACTTCTCCTACAACTGGGACGACGCGAAGTGGATGTTCGACAAATCCCGCGAGCTGAAGTTTCCCCTCAGCGGGGGATCTTCCATACCGTTCTACTTCCGCAAACCCGAAATCGAACTCGCTGCAGAGACGCCGATCAGGAACTCGATTGTGGTCGGCGGCGCCGGGGACGAGGGAGCCATCTTCCATTGTGTTGACGTGCTGCAGGCATTTGTGGATCGACGCAAGGGCGGCGAAACAGGTGTCCGCTCGGTGCAGTCCATTCGCGGGCCCGAGGCGTGGAAATGGGTCGAACGCACTCCCTGGGCCGGCAATCTGCTGGAAGCAGTGCGGAAGAATTTCGACCTGAAGCCCCGACACTTTCAGGAAAGCCACTTTCAGGAAGGCCGGAGGCCGAACGTCTGTATCGTGGACTACAACGATGGGACCCATGCGGCGGTCATTTCGGGCACGGATGTGGGCTGGACCTGGGCCGGCGAAATCGAAGGCCAGAAAGACCCGACGATCGTCTCGATGCTTGGCTGGCCCGGCCCCATCTCGCAATACCACGCTGCGAACGGGCAGGAGCACTGGATCACGGAGATGATGCTGACCGGTAAGGAGCCGTACAATGCGGAGCGACTGCTGCTGTCGACAGGGATTGTAAACCACTACATGGAATCAAACTGGGAGAACGGTCGTTACTCTGCCGTCGGACGCCGCATCGAGACCCCGTTCATGAACATGAAATATCACTCGATCCACGGGCCGATGTTTGAAACGGGGCCGCGGCCGCCGAATACACCCTACATACGAGGTTTCGAGGGATAGGGTGTGAAGTCAGGGGGCTGCACGGAACCGCGGCCGAGTGGCGGCGGCTCGAATTTTGGGTCGGGTCAGCAACATCGCGAACGAATGATCGTCCCTGCTGCGAAAGTTGACACGAAATGGCGTTCAGGGAGACCACCGGGAATAGTCGCGTGGTTGATTGAATCGTGGACGGATTCCGCGCTGCTCGGGACTAGTCCGCCCGTAGAGTCCCGTTACCGTAAAGTGGCGAACGCAAACCACGCCAGTTGGGGCTATCGCCGTTCTCCGTTCCCATTCTCCGGATTGCTGACGGCCTCACCCGGTGTACCGACGACGCCTCCACAAAGCCGTTTCGCGGGAGTGCGATACTGATGGAGTGATCTACGACTGGACCCCTGCAGCAGTTCTGCCGAATTTGTACGGTAATGAAGGGGTCGAGGGCGATGTCATCGGTATCGTGCCATCCGAGGACGAGCGGGTAGTTGCTTTCGGGAAAGCTCACTCGAATCTGGCAGAGTTTTTGTCCCGGTTCACGGACGCCTTCGGGGTACCCCTGAAGCCGCTTGTACTGATTGTCAGAAACGATATTATTCAGAACATTAATGACATTTCAGCTATAGCCAGCTTCAGGGACTTGGCTTCGATGTGCGCTGTTCCTTATGGGCGTGCGATGGCTTCACTTTATCCTAACGGCGGACATCGGCTCTCCTACGCGAATTCATTCTGGCTTTACCCGTGGATGCTGGGTAAGGACCAGCAGTACCTTTACTCGATAACACCGGCGATGCAAGGCTGCCACGTGGTCGATCAATTTCATGGTCAATCTTCTCCAGACCTGACTGAGAAGGATTTGCACGATGTGGACAAGCCGTTGTTTGAGGCGCTCTTCCCGGTCTGGAGGCGGTATTATCTTGGGAAACGGCGCGTATGGAAAGATAGCGCTCTGTTTCGGTCGTTGAATATGGCGGCTAATGCCGCGCAAATGCCCGGCGGTATGGACACGACGCTGTACGATTTGGGCCGTAGCGCCTCATTATGGGTTTCGGCTTTCGAGATCCTGGCCCATCCTCGGACAGCTAAATCGGACCTCAAGAATGTTTACGGCTTAATGGAGAGTGTTGCGTATTTGGATCGTCGAATGGAGCGTAAGTCATACATCGCGCATTTCCCCTCGATGAAGAAGAAACCATGGCCTCGGCGCCCATTGTCATGTTGGCTCTACGGTGAGTTGTACAAAGCACGGAACGACTTCTTGCATGGAAACCAAGTGAGCGCTAGGCGGCTTACGCGAGGTCTCGACACCAGCCTCTTCTGGTGCGCACCCGGTCTATACCGAATGGCACTCACGGGTTTTCTCGGCCTGAAAATCGACAAGAGCGACCCGTCGTGGTACTCCCGGCAGTATCAGAGCACTATCGAGAGAGCTCTGCTGAAGGTCAGGAAACAACCGGACTAGTGAGTCTCCAGAGTCCGCGAGGACCCTGCCGACACTGCTCCGCTCGACGCTTCCAGAATGGCCGGAACTCAGGAGACATCGGCCAAGCACCGGACGGCGGTGAGATCCTGGGTGCGGCGCACGCTTCCGCGATTGAGACTTCGGGGGAGAGTGGCACATCTGTGCCCATTCTCAGAGTCGCCATTCAGTCAGAATACGGCCGAACCGACAGGCAGTTTGCACACGGTCTTGGATAGCTGGCTCGGTTCGTTAAGATGATATAGAAACAGGCGGCGCGTCTCCGCGTCGACGGCGACGTAGATTCACGGAAGGATTTGGAGGAGTCCCATGCGAGAAAAGTGGCCTGACTGTTGGTACATGGCGGGCACCGAAGGTACTGGCGATTACGAAGTGGTGGTTCTAACAGGGCTTGGCCGGTTGGGGTACAGGGCGCTCGATCATGGGTCTTTTCGCATTAGGGTGGAACCCACGGACTTGGGCCGCGCTTCCCTGTCAGGGTTCTTGACTCCCACACGCGGGTGGAAGCAGCCATCGCCCGGCGGTCAGGACCGCTACAGCCTCGTGGTAGAGGAGGCACGACTTCTGGCCACCCTCGACTTTGCGATTCGGGCTCTCGATCCGGGGCAGCCCGGAACTGTTGTTAATCGCTCAACGCCTGAGCGGGATCAACGCATTGTTGACAAAGTGGTTCGCGAAAGTCAGCAGAAATCAGCGCACCGCCCCGTGCGGCGCCAGGTATTCTTCAGCTATAGCCACAAAGACCAAAAATGGCTGGATCACTTTCAGACCATGCTGAAACCTGCTATGCAACCCGAGATGCTATGGGACGACACTAAGATTGGCCCTGGCCAGAAGTGGAAGGAGGAAATCCGGAAATCGCTTAGATCGGCGCGGGTCGCAGTCCTTTTGGTCAGCCCGCACTTTCTTGCATCCGACTTTATTCGGAAAAATGAGCTTGCACCGATCCTCAAAGCCGAGAATGATGAAGGGTTGACTGTCCTTTGGGTACCCGTCCGAGCCTCCATGTATGAAGATACAGAAATCGCCAAGTATCAAGCACTAGGTGAACCATCCCGCCCTCTGGAATCGCTGAGTGTTGCGCGCCGCAATAGGGCTTTAGTGGAGATTTGCCAGAAAATCAAGGCGGCCGCCGAAACGCCACCGAGTCCGTCCTTGACTATCAATTCTCAGGACCAATCGTCGAACGTCGCTGCGGCAATCGACGAAGTTGCGGCGCAAGACCTCCGCCTGCTGGCTCACCCAAATATTTTCGTAGAGGTACGCGTAGATCGCCAGAACCGTAGCGTCAGTGTCACGATGAGCAATCGTGGTGCGTACCCATTCAAAATCGATCACGCAGAGATAAATTTAACAGCCGATGAGCAACCGTTCAGGAGGACACTGCGCGAGTTGTGCGGTGGCGTCATCGTCGCAAGCGGAGACAGCGCTCGGACTCGGGAATTTCTGAACAACACCACGATAGAACTGGACTCTGGAGCCTTCGAGGACTGGGTGCGCGTTGACTTTGTGTAATGGACCCCGTTTTCTGGACAGGTCTCCTATGAGGAAGGCGGCATCGAAGATGAAGGAGAGACGATGCCACGAATCCGAAAGAACTACGCACCGAGCTTGAAGGCGAAGGTGGCGATTGAGGCGATCAAGGGGAG
>CAIVPR010000075.1 GCA_903907865.1 uncultured Acidobacteriia bacterium | reverse complement strand
CTCCCCTTGATCGCCTCAATCGCCACCTTCGCCTTCAAGCTCGGTGCGTAGTTCTTTCGGATTCGTGGCATCGTCTCTCCTTCATCTTCGATGCCGCCTTCCTCATAGGAGACCTGTCCAGAAAACGGGGTCCATTACAGGGACTGCATATGCCATCACCTTTGCTCGCTCGGCTCCGCACGACCAAGTCCACTATCATGAGCCAAAAAGTGTCGTTAATGGCACCGTGCCGGTGCCGCTCATCAATCTGGCGAACCCGAGACTGACACAACGGCACATCAACTCATTTCTTCTTGGAGACTTCCTGCGCGGCGCGGGGGTGCGCGGGACTCGTGAGCAGATGACCATCGAAGAGTTCTTTCGACTGCCGGACGCCGCAGGTGCACCCGTGGCTCGTTTTAGTCTGTGGGTTGCTCAGCACGAGGTCCGGCTGACGCAGGCAGCGGGCGCAATTCGAAGTCCAAAGTGTGACTTGGAACCGGGATCTGCCTTAGTCGAAAGTGCGACGGCACTCGCCAAGGTTCGCGATTCGTTCATCGAACAGCTGGATGCCTATGAATCCAGAGAAAGAGAGATGAAGGAACTGTTTCTTAAGGGCGAGTGCAAGGCGGGCGCACTTGACGTCATCAGACGCCTCGCTTCGGACTTGAAGGCAGAAAGACTGATCGACTATCTCGCATCCGCGCATTGGCTTCCCAGCTATGCGTTTCCACAGGATGTCCTGAAACTTCGTACGCTTCAGCCAGGAATTGGCGAACGGTTCCGTCTGGAGCGCGACGCCGAGTATGCGATCTCCGAGTACGCGCCGGGCTCAGAAATTGTGGTTGACGGGATCGTCCTCACAAGCCGCGCTGTTGATCTACGCAGTAAGGAGATGCGGGTGCGCTGGTATAGGGCCTGCACAAACTGCAATCAGGTTCAGGACGCAGATGACCGGAACGAACTGGGCGTAGCATGTCATTACTGCGGCTCAAAGAAACATCTACCCCAGATGTTTATCGAGCCCAAAGGATTTCTAACCCTTCACAAGGATACTGCCCCGGCGGTCAAGTTTTCCCGGTTGAGACCACCCGCATCTTCCCGTGTCTTCCTCATTGAGGGTGCGGTGGCGAACGCGTTCCAGCACCACCCGGAGTTCTCCAGAACGACGGGAACAACGACAGGCTATTGCAAGTTAGGGCGACTGTTCCGTGCGAATTCCGGGCGGGAGCGCAAGCACTTTGCTCTGTGCCGTTTCTGTGGCCGCACTCTTGATAAGACAGGTGACCACGAAACGCCTTGGGGATCTCGCTGCAAAGGCAGCAGGGTGATCGTAGACCTCGTCTGTCAGTTCACGACGGAAACTCTGCAGATTCGTTTCGATACTGCGCCTGACGTGACCAACAGGCCATTGTGGACGTCTTACACGAGTGCATTTGTAGCAGCGGCTGCAGATGAATTGTCGATACCGCGAAGCGATCTGGACGCGACTTATCGCAGCCAGACCGAGGGCAGCCTCAAGGGAGAGCTGGTCATATATGATCGGGTGCCGGGTGGAGCAGGGTACGTCTTCCAGATTCGCGACAGACTTGGATCAGTAATGCTGAGAACTCTGGACCGTGTAGCCAATTGTTCCAACCAGAATTGCGATCTTCAAAGTAGCTGTTATACCTGCCTTCGGACGTATCGCAACCAGTTTGAGTGGGAGGATTTGAACCGCCAGATCGTAGCGGATTGGCTCAGCACGATTTTCTAAGGAACTGCAGATGAAGCAACGCACCGGTCTCTTCCGCCGCCCGCTTGGATGCTTCGCCGATCACTTCGAGGTTGCGAATCACGCCGTCCTGAAGCCCTTCGGATTCGTCGAAGTGCTGCCTTCCCGGCGCGATCAATCGACCAATTCGCTGGCAGCGCTCCAGCATGTGCCGCAGGTACAATCCGTCATCATGCACGACCTCTGGCTTCACAGACGTTGCGCCTCGGCCAGAACACGGTCCCGGATGTACCAGTGCAGCGACTTCGCCGTCACCACATCGACCTTGACACCCAGCAAATCGCGCAAGTCCTCCATTAACTCAACATGGTCGAAAAGGTCGCGGCCGGGTTCCCAACTAACGAGAAGGTCCAAGTCACTGCCTTCCTTGGCCTCGCCTCGCGCCACCGATCCGAAGACCCGCACGTCGTGCGCACCGTGCAGGGCGGCAAGGGAAAGGATCTCGTCCCGACGGTTGGTCCTCAGGCTGTCCAGCGTGATCATGCGAAGCGTTCCACTGCCTACTGTATAGCACTGCGCGTCCGCAGCCGGGGTGGCGGCCCATGCCTATTGCGCCTGACTCGGCGCTCTCGTCACACTACTGTACTCCGCCCGGTCAAGTCGCGATCTCGTGCGAGAATCGGACTAGCATGATCAAGTCAACATGCAGGAGGCCGAGCGCAATCTGTCGCACTATCTCGACCAGGTCGAGCAGGGCGACGTCGTCGTCGTGTACCGGCACAATTTTCCCGTGGCGGAACTCAGGGCGCTCCCCGCGTCGTCGAGGCGGGTGGCGCGCGTTGGTGGACTGCTGAAGGGCTTGGTGCATTGGGACCCCGGTGTATTCGCGCCGATGACTGACGAAGAGGCTGCCGAGTTTGACCATGCACCGCTGTTTCCGGGTACCGACAGGGCGTGAAGCTTCTGCTCGACACGTGCGCCTTTCTCTGGTTCCAAGCGGGCTCGCCGGAGCTTTCCGATTCGGCGCTGTCTGCGATTCTTGATCCCTCAAACGAGGTCTACCTCAGCGCGGTTTCTGTCTGGGAGATCGCCCGAAAGTACGCTCGGGGCTGGATCACCCTTCCAGAGCCTCCATCCACGCTCATCCCGACAGTTCGCGACGCCTCCGGCATTGCCAGTCTTCCGCTCACGGAACGGGATGCTTTGGAGGCTGAGAGACTGCCTATGTGGCACAAGCACCCGTTCGACCGCATGTTGATCGCTCAGGCCATGGTGCGCGAGATGGCGCTCGTTTCGGCCGACGGGATCTTCGAACGGTATGCCGTTCGTTTGCTCTGGTAGTTGGCCAGCTACTCACGCTGCTTGAAGCCACTTACCTGTTTAGCACTGCGCGTCCGTAGCCGACGTCCCGCCCACATCGGAGTGCTACGGCGAAACGACCCGGCCCCGGAAGTGGGTCACTGCCGCCAGCCGCTGGAAATCCTTCACATTGAACGTCCAAATCTGATCGCACTCTGCCTTCTGGGCACAGCGCAGGTGGATCATGTCGTGAACAACGCCGCCCACCAGTCCCGCGGCAGCGCATTCGCGAACGATCGCGCGGTAGTCGGCTGCATCTACCTCCACCAAGTTGAAGAAGGGCAGCATATCGTCTTCGATGATGCGACTTGCCTCGGACGGCTGTATGCGGGGCGAAAATGGGGTTCGGGTCAGCACCGAGTAGAACTCCGCCAAGCCAAGCGTGCTCCAGTGGGCTTGATCCAGTCCGTTGCGCGCCGATTCGACAAGGTCGAAAGCCTTGGAATGGTGGGGATGCGCAATCATCGATGCCGCCACCAAGACGTTCGTGTCGAGGTAGATGTTGACGTTGTTAGCCTACAAAGCGGCGAGCCGGTCCATCCGCTCGTCCCTGTCATCGCGGACGCATTGCGTGGCGTCGAAACCTAGCGGCAATTTCGCCGTGTGGACCCAACGTCCCATTTTCTTGACCAAGCCGGAGTGCGGCAGAGCCCTCTTTACGACCAGCCCATCGGACGTATCCTGCACGTCCACCTCGGCACCCGGACCTAGGCCGAGTTTTTCGAGGAGTGGCAGGGGCAGCGCGATTCGTCCGGCGCTGTCGAGCATCAGTGTCATGACACTTATTCTCTCAAAGTGTTTGCGAGGCCACAACCAAGTACGACGGGGCGGATGCGTTCGGCTATTCGAGCCGCCGGAGGCGAAAACTCTAAACTCCCACACTGGAGGCAAAGATCGAATTCTTGGGCACGAACTGGCACAACGGATCGGACGCGAGCGGATTGCCGGTCGCCTGGAACGCCCGCGCGCGCGATCCGCCGCAAATCGTGTGGTACTCGCAGATGCCGCAGCGTCCCTTGAAGCTGGTTGGGTCGTGCAGGGCTTGGAACAACGGAGCGGTGCGGTACACGTCCACGATCCGGTCGTGCTTGACGTTTCCGGCCACGAGGGGCAGGAATCCGGCCGGGCAGATGTCGCCCGTGTTGGAGACGAACATGATGCCGTTGCCGTCGCGGATGCCGAAACCCCGCGCCGCCTTGCTCTGGCGGATAGCCTCGCCGCCCATCCCGTCCGCGCGCATTTCCTGCAGCGCGACGCGACGGTAGGAAGGGGCTTCCGTGGTCGCCACCACGAACGGGGCGTATTTGGAAATCTCGTACACCCACTCCATCAGGGCCTCGGCCCCTTCGGCGGAGAGCGGTTGCAGGACCTTGCCCCGTCCCACCGAGATCAGGAAGAACAGGCTCCAGCGGGCGATGCGGAATCCTTTTAGCAATTCGTAGATCGCGGGCAGGTCGGCGGCGGTCTCGGCAGAGACAAGGGTGTTGACTTGGATGGGCATTTCGAGGTCGCCCGCCCGCAGCAGTGCTTCCAAGGTGCGGTCGAACGTGCCCGGAATGCCTCGGATGGCATCGTGACGAGCGGCGGAAGAGCCGTCCAAACTCAGTCCGACACCTTCGACGCCGTGGTCCTTTAACCGCCGCAGTACGTCGCGGTTGAGCGCTCCTGTGGCCGCGGGGGTGATGGAAACGCCGATCCCTAGTCGGCGGGCTTCGTCGATCAGGACAAACAGGTCGCGGCGCAGGAGCGGGTCGCCTCCGGTCAGGATCAGTTGCGGCGTGGGGTGGCCGAACTCCGGAATCTGCTGGAGGAACGCGAGGCTCTCCTCGGTGGTCAACTCCTGCGGGTGCGCGGAAGGCATCGCCTCGGCACGGCAATGGCGGCAGGCTAGACCGCACGCCTGCGTCATTTCCCAATAGATGTTGAGCGGGGTCTGCGCGAAATCACGCAGTTGGTGTCGGGCTGGACCTGTTTGCGTATGCATGTTTGGACGATCTGCACGCGGGTCGCCAATTTCGTGATATGTTGAAGCGGAACCCCATGCAACATAGGATCATGACAATCGGCGCCATGGCGATCCTGATTGCGTCGTCGGCCACGGCCGGCATGCCTGTCGCACAGCAGAACGCGATGGTGCGGAAGTACTGCGCCGTTTGCCACACCGATGCGGTTCCCAACGGCGGCCTGTCCCTGCAGCACTTCGACGCGGCGGACCCCGACCCAGGCCTGTCCGCGATGCTGGTGAGCAAATTGAGGGGCAAGGCGCTGGGGGCGTCCGGCCAGCCGCTCCCGGACCGGGCGACGCAGGACGCGCTGGATGCCGCGCTTGCCGCCGAGGCCGTCGGGGCCGAGCGCTGGGTCACGCGAACCAATGCGGGCACGATCACAGCCAGTATCGTGCGCGGAGTGCCTGCGCCCAACGGCGAAGAGCCGAACTTGTACCGGTTGACGGTATCGTGTCGCGCCGACAACAAGTCGGGTACGATCCAGCTGGCGTGGTCCCCGGGAGTGCCCTCCAATGGCCAGATAATGGCTGTTGCGGTCGACGGCCAAACTCCGCACGGCTACAAGGTTGAGGGTAAGGAGATGATGGGCAATGGCCAAGCCGGAACGTCCGGGCCCGGTGCAATCGAACTCAAAGAGACCTTGCCGGTCGAATCACTGAGTGTGCGGAACCTATTTGGGGCACAGGGTGTCGTATTTCCATTCGCGGAGCTGGATCCGCAGATGCGTCGGTCGCTGATTCCCTGTTTCGGCGACAGTACGGGCCACAGATAGGCGAGCCCGCCGCTAACCGCGGTTCCTGACGTGCTGGGAGCGAATTGTACCCATGGTCGAAAATCGAATTATGCTTTTCGGCCCCAGTGCCGCGATTGTTTGGCGATCAGCGGTGCTGTCCTTGGTTGTGGCTGTGCCTGGCCTGTTCGGCCAACCCACCCTCCGCGTCCCGCTTGGCAACGCGCCCCCCACCGAATTCCGCGGGCCGAACGGCGAGGCCAAGGGGTTTGCGGTTGCCGTTCTTGAGGAGGCCGCCCGGCGTGAACATCTACGCATTCTTTGGCAGCCGAACACGGAAGTCTCCAATGACGACGCTCTGCGGGCGGGCAAGCTGGACTTGGTTGTCCGGGGGTATTCCACGCCGGAGAGGTTGCGGGACTTCTACGTGTCGGAACCTTGGTGGTGGTCCGACCTATTGGGGGTAGCACCGGTCGGCAGCAAAGTCGAACAAGAATCGGATATTCCGCGAAGCCGTCTATCCATGAGCGTGGCCGTCGCGCACCAGATTCTCGGCCAGTATCCCACGGTCACGTACAGGAGCCCGAGTTCTACCAAGGAGATGGTGGAATTGGCTTGCGACGGATCGACGGATGCGGCGATTGTGGAGACGATCTTTCTGCGCGAGCTTCTGCTGTCGGCGTCGCCCAAGTGCCGCGACGTCAACCTGCGGACCTTTGACATCGGTGCCGACCGGCAATACCGGCTGGTGGCGCGTCGCGGCGTGACCGCAACCGCGCAGGCGCTGCGGGCGCGAATCGATGACATGGCACTGGATGGGACCCTGGCCAAACTCGCGCTCAAGGACGTGCCTTTTTCCACGCTCCAGGTGGAGCGGGTTGCGGAATTGCTGCGGGAACGGGTGCGACGTGCCCGTCGGCGCGTCTGGACCATTTTTGGCACCATGCTTGCCGCAGTATCGCTAGGGTTCTTCATTTGGCTGAGTCGCTCCCGCAACAAGCTGAGAGCCGTGAATAACCAGTTGACCGCCGCCCAGCTCGTTGCGGAAATCCGGTTGAGCGGACTCCTGCAAGCGACGGAAGCACAGCGGACCAGTGAGCAACGGCTCGCCACCATCATGGAGACTGTTCCGGTCGGGATTATTGTCATTGGCACCAATGGCTTGTTCACTTTGCCAATACCCGCGCGGCGGATGTGCTCTTCACCACCAAGGCCGAGTTGATCGGAAAAATTGCGAGTAACAGTTCAGCCCCGCGGATTGCCATGCGAAGGTGCCGGGCGAAAAAAGTCTGAAAAAACTTCGCTTCGGACCTGGACTTTTGGTGCGGAACCTGGCAACCTGGATGTTTGGGGTGCGCCAACTGCCAGCAACG
>CAIVPR010000074.1 GCA_903907865.1 uncultured Acidobacteriia bacterium | reverse complement strand
GGGGGTGACGGGGCCGCGGGATTTGGCTCCGTTGGCTCGGGAGGCGGCGATCTGGGCGGCGGAGCGGGGGGCTTTCGGGGTGGTGGTTTGGGTTTGGGTCGTGTTTTCCATCTCGGCGTGATTGTAGTGCGGGAGGGGGTGAAAAACGAACTTTGTAGCGTGGGATGGACGTCGCGGGAGGGGTGGTTTGGGGTTTGGTTTGTTGGGGTTAGGGGTGGACGATTTTTATTTTTTTGGTCTGTGACCGGGTTGGGGGGTGGAGGAATTTTGCCCGGATACGGCGTCCGGCCTCATGCAATGAGGGATAGGGCGAGGCCTGGCATCTCGGGTGGGGCGCAGGGCTCCCCGACCATTTCCAGCGCTTCGAAGAGTTCGTCGGAAGAATTGACCGTCCTGGGGCCGAACTTTGTCATTATAAGCACGGTTTGCTCGGACGGCGAGGTGGCGAGCCATGCCACCCCATGCCCATCGGGGACTGTTTCGGGCAGTGGAACGCGGAAGGATTCGAATGCTTCACCGCCCGGTGAGAACAACTGGAAGTTATCGGACGAGAAATCGAAAGTTCCGGGATCGGTGGTGACGCGAACCGGTGGCAGACCGGGACGCTGGATGGCGTAGGAGCCGGGATCGAGGGGGAGAACATCCGCCTCGGGGGGATTGGCTGGGGTGAACCGGATGGCACGATCCAAGCCGTGCAGGGTCAATGCTGCTTCCGGTAGCGGGGGCAGTTCCAGCGAGGTGCCCGCCGTGCGGTCGATGTCGAGCCCCGCAGTGTCGGCTTCCCTGACTTGGTGCTCGAGATCGGCGAGGAACCGCTTTCGGGCCGCGTCCCGTCCGTCACTATCCAGCAACGCCATCTCCTCGAAGCGACGAGGCAGGAGCGACAAGATCGGCTGCAATCGGCCAACAATGCCTTGGAACAGATTGATGCGGTTGCCCACAGTGAAGAACACATCCTGCTCCACAGTGTCCTTGTAGGCGAAACTGAGGATGCGGATGACGGGGCGGGGTTGGCCAAGACGGTCGATGCGGCCGATGCGCTGTTCGACCTTCATTGGATTCCATGGCAAATCGTAGTTCACGACCACACCAGCAAATTGCAGGTTGAGGCCCTCGCCCGCAGCGTCGGTGCAAACGAGAAGCCGAACTTGCTTGTCCCGAAGTCTGCGCTTGATTTCCTCTTTGGAACAGGTAAACCAGTGGCCACTGCGCTCGCGCCATGCACCACCGGAACCCGAGTAGCTGGCAACCGGCAGGTCTGGCAACTGGTCGGCCAGATAGTCCCGGAGGTACTCCATAGTGTCGGCGTATTGGGTAAAAAGGATGATCGAGTCGAAACCATCCGCCAAACAGCTTTCCAGTTCCGATTTCAGACGACGGGCCTTGCTGTCCGTGCCGAGCTGAGCTATCCGGCGCAATAGATCGTTGATGCGGTCGCGCTCATTTGCCGTTTCCGCCGACACGGCTTCGTTGACACGTGCGAGGACATCCTCCTCGGTGGACATCGCTTCCGTGAGTTCGTCGGCGGAGGCGTCTTCGGCGGTGAAGCCACCGGCACGGGTCAACCTGCCGACCAAAGTTCGCTCCAAGGCCTTGAAGCTTGAGGCCAAGCGCCGTCGGTAGACGGTCATGACAAAACCGACGGCGGACCGTTTGTCCGGCGTGGCTGCGCGGTAGATATCCCCGATGAAATCTTCGACGGCTGAATAGAGCGCACTCTCCTGGACGCTCATCTCGACAACGATTTCGCGGGGATCCCGCTGGGGCACCGGCAGGTTGTATCGGCGAAGCAATTCACGGGTGTTGCGGATCATCCGATGGCGGAGCGGACTTGCGGCCTGCAGAAGGCGGAGGGCGCTGCGGCGAGCTTCAGAATCCAGCGTGCGGCGAGGGATATCGGTGGCGTGCCGGAGCGACTCGGAAACCTTCTTTCGGCGGAGGCGCGACACGTCGGGAAGGACTTGCTCCAATTCTGTCTCGGACAGCGCTCCGAAATGCGCTTCGGTGGAGCGGAACAATTGGGCTAGGTATTCAAGCTCCTCGTTGGACGGATTGCCACCTGCAAGTTGGAAGTAGCGGGAAAAGGTCTCGTCGTTGCTGTGCCAGAGATCGGGTAGCCCCAGCAGGTCCATCAGATCCCAGAGTTCGACCGGGTGGACCTGCATTGGCGTGGCCGTCAACAGAAGCAGGGATGCGCACTTTGCCTTGAGTCCGCGCATCAGTCCCAGCAACGCATTTGGCCCCTTGTCCTGAGTGCTTCCGGCACCCCGGCGGCGGGCGTGGTGGGCTTCATCCAAGATCACGAGATCCCAGTCCGGCGCATCGAGGATCTCGCGCTGGCGCTCGGCCCGTCTCACCAGGAAGCTGGAGACCAATACGACTTTCTGCGATTGCCACCCGGACCTGGAAACCGGTTGTTCGAGTGGCCCTTGGCTTCCGTGGGTTGACTTCCATACGAGGGAGGCCCCGTCGTAAATGGGAACGTTCAGGTTGAATTTCTCGTAGAGTTCGCCCTGCCATTGCAACTGGACGCTCTTGGGTGTGAGGATCAGGACGCGCTTCGCCACGCCGCTCAACAACGCCTGGCGCAGGATGAGACCAGCGGAGATGGTCTTGCCCAAGCCTACTTCATCCGCGATGAGGATGCGGCTCGGCCACTCGGTGAGGAATCTGGTGTAGGTTCTGACCTGATGCCGCCAGGGCGTGACAGCGCTGGTCATTTCGCCGACCCGGAGACCATGGGCGAGACGCGAGGCCTCCCCGATGAACGTCCAAACGATGCGCCGAATCTCGGAGGGAAGCAGCTTTCGTGACTCCAGCTGCGATTGGGCCGAGCGAGTGGGCGGCGTGACAAACCGGTCCTCCGAAGGGAGGAATTCGAGGAGCCGGTTGCGGGCCGCCTCAGGAAAGTCAAAGACCTTGACCCAATGAGTCCGACCTTCCCAGAGCTTTGCGAAGGAATCGACCTCGTCATCAACATGCGATAGCTCGCGGCCGCCAAACCAGCCGCAGTGGACATGGAAGCTTTCCCGGTTGTTCACCCAGCCGCCAGCAGTCTCATTGATGGAGCCGGAGAAGCTGAGGCGGTCGCCTTGGGAATCGGTAAGGATGCCGACTTTCTCGTGGTAGAGACCCGGGGCGTGTACGGGCAATCCGGAAGGGTCCACCGGGACCGCCACCTTGACGTCGAGGTGGCCCTGGGCGACCATCCAAGCCAGCATCTCCAAGCCGCGTCTGGCTTCTTCATCGGGCGGCGTGAGGTCAACCGCGAGGAGGTGGTTTTCGATGCGAGTGCGCCAGTCGTAGCCTTCGCCGATGGCGTCTTGTTCGGGTTGTTGTAGGGTGCAGCCGACAATGAGTCGCATGCGTCCATCATTGGCGACCAAGGCGGAAATTCCGCGTGAAGCCAAGGCAAGGGCATCGGCGGAAAAGTAGCCCGTCATGCGGTCGTATTGGACCGCGCAAGAGAGCGCAGGGTTGTAGAAGAGCGCGATGAGGTCGCCGTCCTCATGCCGGTAGCTGGTTCGCCAGTTGTGTTCGGTTAGGAAGGGCATGGGATTCGAGGTTCGCAAAAGACGCTGCGGTCATGGCTGGCTAAAAGCCTGCCGCGGGCAATATTGCCCGCCCCACATAACAGTCAGAAATGCACGCCTTGACGGCGCGTGGCGGTGTCGGCGACCCCGCCGCAGGTTGGCAACCTGCCCCACAACAGAAATGCGGCAACACAATGTGATTGTGGCAGATTAAAAGGTTTAGCCTATCAGGGGGTTAGTTGTTGGAGGGCAAGGCCGATTACGCGCTCGTCAAAGAGTCTTAGTTTGCGTTGGGCGGAGTCGGGTCCGGCGGGCCAGTGGGCCAAGCCTTCGCGGATCGAGTGGACTGTGGGTTCGCAGTTCTCGCGCTCCAACAGCCAATCCACCGTTGCCAGCAGTTCCATGCCGAACGGGGATTGGAAGCCGTCGATCAGGGCTTCCGTCCTGTCCAAGATCTCGCGCAGGGAGCGGTTCTCCTCTTGCTTGAAGTACAGATCCAAGAAGGCACGCTTTTCGTGGTCGAACCAGATGGTGTCGGAGGGGCCCGCGTCGCCCAGCCGCTTGTCGCAATGCAGGTAGCTGCCGTCCAAGCCGTCGAGCAAATGGCGGAGGCGGTCCGAGTAAGGGCCGTACTTGTTGGCTTGGAACTGCAACTGGAGCAGGTTTTCCACCCCCATCCGTTGGATGGTCCGTTCCAGGAACCAGCAGAGCTTCTGCACTTCCAGATTGGTGCAGTCGATATCGAGCACCCAGTAGCGCCGGACCATTTCCGCGACGAGCGCGCGGGCGGGCGTGAGTTTGGAGACACCGACGGACTTGGCGACGTTCTGGTATTTGGGCGTCGGTTCAAAAACTTGGATCTCGACCGAGTCCAGCGAGCCAAGGGCACTTTCGATCAGGGGGCGGACGACAGCCCAGTCGAGTCCGCCGTTGCCGCATCCGACTGGCGGCAGGGCGATTGAGGGGATGTGGTTTTCCTGAATGATGCGGCGGAGGTCTTCAAGGCCCGCTTCGATCCACTCCAGCTTGGACGGGTTCCGCCAATGTTGCTTGCTGGGGAAGTTGATGAGCCAACGGGGGCCTTGGAGTGCCTCGGTTTCCGTCACAAACATGCGACCGACCCGCACTTCCTTGCGCTTGCAGGCAGCGTCGTAGGCTCGGAAATTGGCCGGGAAGGCCTCCTTGAACATCAGGGCAATGCCCTTGCCCATGACTCCGACCGTGTTGACGGTGTTGACAAGTGCTTCGACTGGGGCCTCCAGGAGGTTGCCTTGGCGGAAGGTGATCATGTTAAAAGTACCAGCCGGGCCGCGCGAGCGCCCGGATATTCAGTTTACGCCCATCGATGGCTTCTTGGATGGGATTGAGGACGGCTTGGTTGCAGCAGCAGATCCCCAACACAGCGCTGAGAGGGATGTGCTGCCAGACCAAAGCCTCTGCTTGGTACCGGCTCAGCTTCTTCGGGTCGTCCGGATCGCGCTGAAAATCACGTGCTTGGAGGATGCCCCAGTCTATGCGGTCGAGGTCGTTCAGGTCAGTGAAGTACTCCGTATCCCCCAGGTAGGCGTGCTGGTTGGTAAAGACGAACGGAATCCCCAGTTCTGCCAGCCTCCGAAGGGAGGATACGAAGATCACGATCTGTTCCGGCGGCACCATCGAGACACCGCGCCCCGTATTGATGTTGTACATCATGGGTGAGTGCGGGGTGAAGTAGAAGGGGATGTAGTCGTGGAGCGTGCCGTAGGGTGGGACCGGGACGCCGCGGCTGGACCGTTTGGTGATCAGGTCGGGGTTGCCTATGTTCCGGTAGTTGGGGTCAGTGGCCGCGCTGTTCCGGGCATGGAGGCCAAGGTCGAGAATCCACGGCAGGTTGTCGCGGTGGACGATGCGGAAGATTAGGGCCTTTTCGGGAGTGAGGGTGGCGGACACGGGTTGGAGCCTAGCTGGGGTTGGCGAAACCTGACCGGTGGTGCTGGCGCAGTGGGATGTGCGGTTGTGGCGACCTGGAAAGGTCGCAGCAGCCAAGAATGGCCGCCCTACAAGGCGGCGAATGCACGAACACGAGCGCGCCCGAAGGGCGCGTGCGGATGTCGGCGACATCCGCGCAGGATGCCATCCTGCCCCACAACGGAAGCGATGCCGGGGCGGCTAGGGTTCGGCCTCCTCTCCTTCGGATTCGTCGGTTAGGAGCAGGGCGAGCTGTTCCGGGATCTTGGGGGCCGGGACGGTTTCGGAGAACGCCAGTTTGCGGAGGCGTTCGAGAGCTTCGAAGTCGCTGGCGGCACCGGAGAGGACGGCGTCGGGCTTCTTGCGTCCCGCCGCGCCCACTCCCGGGGGCAGCACGTTCAGGAGCGCCTCCAGGGCGGTCAGCAGTGTCGGGTCGCGCATCAGGCCGACCTGTTCGATCACAGCTTGGGCGGCACCGGTATTCTGCTCGCGTCCGGTTTTGGCCGCCCAATGGAGGACATCGAGCATGCAGTCCTCCCGAACACTCTTCAAGCTTCCATTGCGCTGGCGGGTGACACTATCCCAAAGAACGACGTCGTCGCCCTTCACTTCGCAGACCTGCTTCTTCACGTCCACATCGAAGTCCAGACCGACAACGCGGGCCAGCTTGAGGGCTTCATCGGCGGGGAAGCGGGGGGCGCGGAAGGCGTCCCATGCCAGCACGTACCATTCTGTGAGGGCGTCCAAGTGGTGCTGGCGCTTGACGGTGGCCAGTTGCTCCATGCGCCACTGCTTCACTTCGCGGCGGGCGGATTCCAAGGCGTCCTCGGGGCGGACCTGGTAGGGGTCGAAGGACTCGAACAGCTTGCGCTGTTTGCCGGTCGGCTCCTGGCGGGCGGTGCCGCGCGTGAGCGGCCAAGCCTCGGTGAAGACTTGGAGGGCGGGGCCGAAACAGGCGAGGTAGAGGTCGATGCCTCCGATGCCAGCTTCTTGGAATTCCGGGACTTTGAGGCGAACGGCTTGGCGGACGGTGGGCTCGATGTCTTCCCAGTAGCGGGGTTCGGCATTGGCGGCATCCGTTTCGCGGACGCGGCAGACGAGGAAGATGGTGGAGCGGGCGGCGGATTTCTCCCGGATGTGGAGGCTGCCTTCGGCCTCGGTGTTGATGGGCCAGGAGGCGGTGATGGTGAAACCACCCTGGATCAGGCCACTGGCCAGGGCGTCCCAGGCACCGGACGCCTTGTGGGTGAACATCACGGTCATGATGCCATCCGGTTTGAGGACCCGGCGTTGCTCCTTGAAGATCGCGGCCATGCGGTTTTGGTAGTCGAGACCGGCGAGACTCTTGACCCCGCCCTTCTGGCCAGCGAAGCGGGAGGGGTTGGCGACCGCTTCCCGGTCCTTGTCGGTGAGGTGGCTGGTGAAGAGTTCGGGGTACAGGAGGCCTGCGGTGCGTTTGAGCCAGACGTAGAAGAAGTCCGAAAGCTCCGCGTACATGACGTTGTCGTAGTAGGGGGGATCCATTACGACGCAGTCGACGGAAGCGTCAGGGATGGGGATCGAATCGCCGGAACCGCAGGTGATGTGGACCTCGGGTTTGGGTCGTGGGGCGGTAAATGCCAGCTTCCCGTCCGAGCATTGGCCAAGGAGTTCGATCAGTTCGGTTAGGGCCTTGCCCGTCTGTTTGATAGCCCAGTCGTAGCCGAGACCCGTGATCGCTGGTGCCATCTCTGCATAGCTGCACTTAAAGGAAAAGTCATGGCGGTCAAATACCCCAGCCACTACCTCACGCGTGGAGTGCCATCGCACCTGCACCGCATTGTAGTTGAGGATCTTGTCTAACGCCAGTGCTACATACGCCATGGCGGCTCTATCCAGGTCGGTTTGGACAAACTCATCAACCATGTCTTGGAATACTTCGACGCTGACGCAATGGCCGTAGAGTTGGCGCGGTGAGAAGAAGTCGGTCCATTTTGTGAACCCGTACTTATCTAGAGGCCAGCGGATCATGGTCTCGTAACCGAACGGGATTTCCTCGTCGGGGATGATGTTGCGGGCCTTCCAGAGTGGCATTCGCTCAGCCAACTTTTGTTGGAGGAGCGCGTCCACATTGTCCTCGGGACGGGGTGCACGGAAGCCTCGGATGTTCGCGGTCCTGGCTTTTCCGGTCTTGGTGTAGCCTTTGATACGCTCAGCTTTGTAGACAATGGCGTAGAGCTGGTGACCCATCCGGCCCGCTTGGGCTTGAGACTTGATCTCGTCCCCGTCGATTGTGCGGTGACAGTCCGCGAAGGGACAAGAGCCGTCCCCGCCTTTTACCGTCGCGGGGGAGTGATCTGCGTCCCGCTCGACGATTTCGAAGCGCACCCGACCGTTTTCTGGATGTAGTTTCACTCCTTGGCCGGAGCCGGACAGTTTCCAGTTGGGGGAGAGCGGTACCGTGCCGCCGCAGTAGGGGCAGGTGATGGTGCGGGCCCAAAGGTAGCCGTCGACCGTGACCACGTCTTTCGCCTCGGTCGGAAATACTGACTCGAAATGCGGGCGCGCCCGACGCATGAACTCGGTTGAGAGTTGATCGTATCGGCTGGTCAGATCCGAGCCGAACTCCAGTGGTAACTCCAAGGTGGCCTTCAGTAGCAGGGCCGCGACCGGGTTGAGATCATTTGCGAGTGTAGTGGCTCCCAGTCGGGCAGCCTCAAATGGCACGCTGCCGCCGCCCGCCGTCGGGTCTAGAACCGTGGACTTGGTCTTCCTCGCGGGCGGCAGGAATTGAAAGGCACGGGTATATCCATAGCTTTCCGTGAGGCGGATCCCGTCAGACGTTGCTTGCCGCATTCGCTTGATCGCTGCGACCGGGTCGCCATGGATGCCGAGATCATACAGGAATTGGTCCCGGTTTGCGTCTGCGTCGAGAAGGCTACCGAGGATCGCGGCGCGGCTTGCCACAAGAGGACGTCGGGCGAACCAGACGTGGAGCCGATTTGGGGCTGGAAAAGGCGTCATCGGGGTACGTTCCCTAACGCCTTCCAAGCCGATCTGCGCCATCGGCAGCCAATCCTCAATCAGTCTACGTTTGGTCATGGGGTGGTCAGCAATATCCTCAATGACGCGAGAACGCGCCGGGGGTGTTCTCGGTGCATGGCCATTCCCAGCCAGTAGCCCGCCTCTTCGCGGGACATTTTCTCGACGCCGTCGGCGACTTGGCGGATGCGGTCGAGGTTGCGCATGGGGGCGAGGACTCTGAAGAGGAGGCCAAGGGTCATGGCGACTTCCTCGTCCATCGGCCAGGATTTGGATTTTCCCGGTTTCAGCGAGCCGAGGACAATCTTCTCACGGGCCAGGCGTTTCAGGATGCGGTTTTCGGCGATGCGGAGGCCGGGGCCCTGGATGGTGGCGACCTGCTCCGGGGCTTTGAGACGAGGGGTGGCGGCGGAGGGAAGTTGCCAGATTTCGAGGCGCCATACGCTGGTTGTTTCCACAAGCATGCGGAGTTCGTATTGGGGGGTCACCGGGGGACCTCCGGGCGGCGGGTGGGCGGAATGGACTGTGGCGAGAAAATGAGCGATTGGTAAGGCCTAGTGGTTCGGGCTGGCGCGCCGAGGGGGGCGTTTATGGCCGCCTCAAGAGGCGGCTGCAGGCAAGAATGCCTGCCCCACGGGGTGGCGGAGGTGGGGCCAAACTCGCGCCTTGAGGGCGCGTGGCGGTGTCGGCGACCCCGCCGCAGGTTGCCAACCTGCCCCACAACAGAAATCTTTGCAAGCTGTGAAGACTCTGCGGTCGGGTCAGACAGGGTTGCGGTGCTAGAGCAAGACGGTGCTGGTGCAACCCGATGTTCGGTTACGGCTGGCTTGACCAGGGGCGCACAGCCTCGGCGACCTTGCACCTGGATAAGTCCGGCACCTGTCTGCGGCTGAGAGTCCGCCGCGGCCAAAATTGGCCGCCCCACAGTTGCGGTACGGTTATCGCGACCTGAAGGGTCGCAAGGTTGGGAAAGCCGACTGAAAGTCGGCTGCGGCCAGAATTGGCCGCCACACACACGGCGGCGGCAGGAGGCAGATCGTGGCATCAGAGCTTTCCGGCTACGGCCTCCACGTAGGCTTCGCCGCCCCCGTATTGTGTCAGGCGGCGGGAGAAGGTGTCGGCGGTGTCGTCGGCCAGGGAAAGTGGCTGTTTGAACGTGAGCGTGTACTTGGCGGTGAAGGAGGATTCGCTGGCAGTGCGGATCTGGGGATCGAGGAAGGACTTGACCGGATTGGCCTTGTCCACCCTACCGGTGAAGTTGAGTTCGAATTGGGTTACGCCGTCGGACTCGATGGCGACCTCGAAGTGGCAGGTGACGTCGGCGTCCTGCAGGGTGGCCATGGCCTGGTGGACCTTCCACGTGGCTCCGGGCTCGAAGAGGCTCACCGTCAGGCTGGCGATACTCGATACTTTGGCCTTGCGGGCTTTGTCCCAGATGTCCGAGAGCGCTTGTGCCAGCGGGCCGGAGGCGGTTAGGTCGACCTGCGGCGGCTCGGGAGCCCGGTAGCTGGCGAAAACAGGAGCTTGGATTTCGCCCGAACGTTCGCGGATGGTGACAACCGTCGTCGCTTGCTGGCGGTGGCCCTGGCTGTCGGACACCTCGATGGAGTAGGTGGTGGAGCGTTCCGGGCGGACGCGGAGTTGCTGTGTGGTCTCGTCGGTTGCGGTGGCTGAGAGCTGGGGCTCGCTGGAAGTGTAGGTGTAAGGGGGGATGCCTCCCTGCACATTGACGACCAATTCGGAGGAACCGCCCCGTTCGATGGTGACGGGGTTGGCTTGGAAGCGGAGTTCCAAAGGTTCGGCGCGGGGCCAGAGCTTCTTGGCCTTGGCGTCTTCCATGGTGTGGACGAATTGGTTGTCACCGATATGGATGATGGGACGGAGGTCGCCCGGTCCCCATTTCTCGTTGTCCTCGCGGTAAATGAACAGGCCCTGCTCAATGCCGTTGCGGATGCATTCCAAGAAGGGCGTGTCCTGCAGGAGGATGGAGAGCTTGGGGGCCCGACGGTACTCCGTGCGCATCTGGGAGGTGGTCATCTCGCCCTTGACGCGGAGGCCGGTCTGGTCGCGGACAAAAGTCGGGGCATCAGGGATGTCGCGGCCTTCGAGCAGCTTCTTTTGCTCTTGGAGAACGCGCTTGACCTGGTGCTGGCCGTTGCCGGGCGAGTCACCGGCACCCGAAAGCTCCATGATGGTGTGGCCTAGATCGATCCGCGCACCGGGCATGCGGGAGCTTGAGGGATAGAAGAGGTGGCGGTAGCACTGGAGGATGGCCATGGCGACATCCAGCTGCAGCTTGCCGAACTCTTCACGGACCTTGCGCTGCTGGTAGTCCACCAATTGCTGCTCGCGCTCGGGCTTCAGGAGCATGCCGAGGGCGAGGCGGCGGCGGACCTGGTCGCGCATGTTGGGGATGGCGCGAAGATCGGCGGCGACGAAGACTACGTTGTTCTGGAGGTCGCGGGTTCTCCGGTCGGCACCCTTGTATTGGAAGATTTCGGCGACGTCAGGGGGCGGCTCGCGGAGATCTGAGGGTACGGCGGTGGATTCATGGTTCATGACCACCAGGAGCGGGCGGAAATCGCCAACCTCGTCGGGAACTTCGTAGGGTCCCGCAGGGAACAGGACGGCATTGAACTCGCCACGGGGAAGGCTGAACAGGTGGCGGATGCGTTCGGCCAATTCGGTCCGGACCTCGGCGGCGTCGATATCGCGCATGGTCCGGCGGATGATCATGGTGAGGTTTGGCTCGACCATGAAGCGGAGCGGCGCGCCGGGGCGGTCATCCAAGTAGATGGAGTCGGTGACGAACTGGATGCGGGCCTGTTCGATAAAGGATGGCTCCAAGGCGGGAGAGCAGATGGAGAGTTTGAGTTGCTCGGCGGTGATGCCCTTGGCGGAGTCGAAGGCGAGGGTGTGCCAGAAGATGGTGCGGGCGACGTAGGCAGTTACGGGGGGTAGGCCGGGGTACTTGCGGGAATCGAGGCTCTGCGCCAAGGAGGGCTCGTCGCCCGCGACGGACGCGACGTCGGATTTCACGGCGGGAGCATACTGGCCTTGGCCGAGTTTGGTGTAGATTTCGGTGCGTATCTTCTCGACCGCGGGGTCGAGGTGGTGGCAATGGATGGCGGTGGCATCAGGTGGCTGGATGCGCCACAGCTGGTGGACGGTGCGGGACAGAAGGCGCAACATGCCGCGGGTGCGCTGGAAGGTGCTGAGGGAGGATGTTTTCTCGGTCAGCATTTCGAGGAGCTTGGGGTGGAGGGGGTAGCTGGCGGCGAAACGGTCGCGGAGACCGGGGTCGGTCGCATCGGCGGGAAGGTTTTCCCGGTTGGAGTTCCAGACTTGGGCGTAGGCGGCGATGACGGTGCGGGCTGCGTCGTGGTCTATGCTCTCGAAAAGGCGGGCTCGGAGAACGTCCGGGGTTTCATCCTCTTCGGTGGGATTCAGGGGGGTGGTGCTGCGGGCAGCTACGCTCTCGGCCTCGGCCATGGCATTGGCGGCGCGCTCGTTTTCCTCCTTGTAGGCGTCCCCGCCCTTCTCATCCTTGCCGATGGCGAGGGTATAGACGAGGGCCACCTGGGGGGTGGACGCGACGGCCTTGAAAAGGTCGTGGACGAAGGCTGCGAATTGCTTGGAGGCGTCAGGGAAGGCGCGCTCGACTTTGCGGAGGTAGACGGAGACCTCGTCGAGGAGGATGAGGGTGGGCTGGCCGCCAAAGAGTTCGCGGATGGTGTCGGTACCGGGGGCGATGTGGCGCTCATCGCTGGCGCGGACGCGTTCGTAACCGGCACGTCCGGCGAGGCGGTAGGCCATTTCGCCCCAGAGAGAGTGGGCGAGGAGACCGGGTTCGAGGGTGAGGCCGTTGGCGGGGTCGGCATTTTCGCCGTCGAGGGCGGCGATGCGGACGGGGCCGGAGGGGAGGATTGCGGGGTCGACGAAGCGTTCGGGTGACGGGACGCCGCGCATCCCGCGGACAGCGTGGACGAGGGCGACGAGGGAGTGGGTTTTGCCGCCGCCGTACTGGGTGCCGAGGCGGATGATGGAGGAGACTTCGCCCCCTCGACCGGAGAGGCGGAGGGAGACGGCTTTGAGGAGTTCCTTCATGCCGCGCGTGGGGTAGCTCTTGGCGAAGAAGGTGGCGGGGTCGCGATAGTCTGGGGGAGCGGTGTCGTTGACGACGCTGGAGAGGTCGGCCATGAACTCGTCGTCGCGCATGGAGCCGGCGAGGACGTCGGCGCGGGGTCTGCAGGTGTCGAAGATGGCCGGGAGGCTCATGGGTGGAATATTCAAGTGTATGCTGTCGGGGGGCGAGGGGACAAGGATTTGGGGATTCGGGGGTGGAATTGGGGCGAAGGCCAGGACTTCATGGGTGTGTTTGGGTGGGCGCTTGGCGAGATCCTGTGGATAACCTGAGGTCAGGTAATACAAATTAGTTGATCGGTTTGCAGTGCCCCAACAACCGCTCCCTCGCCGTCGGGGCTCGGCAACGCGGGGCAGCGGCAATGATGAAATTGCGGTGCCGCTATGTTAGGCTTGGCGTGATTGCTACTGTCCCGTGTATTCGTATTTCTGAGCGCAACCGTTCTCTTGGCGCAGTCACTTGGGACCAATGCGCCCGCGCCTGCCGAGTCTGTGATCCGGGTATCGGTGGACTTGGTGCAGGTGGACGCAACGGTAACGGATGCAAATGGTCGGCACGTCGCGGATCTCCAAGCGTCCGATTTCGAAGTCCTCGAGGACGGCAAACCGCAGCGGATCACGCATTTTTCGTTTGTCCCGGCAGGTGGGTTGCAGGGTCGGGGGGCGAAGGCTGTCACTGTGACACCGAACGGGAATGCGCCCACGTCCGCTGCGGCGCCGTTGCCGAAAGCCGAGGAGGTCAGCCGGAGCGTGGTCCTGATGGCGGACGATCTCGGCATCTCGTTCGCAGACATGCCCCGGATCAAGACCGCGATGCGGAAGTTTGTCGCCGACGGCGTCCAGCCGGGCGATGTCGTATCCGTCTTCGCGGCCAGCGGCGGCACGGGCGCGCTCCAGCGCTTTACTCGGGACCGGGCGCAACTGATGGCAGCGGTGGAACGACTGCACTGGATTCCGGGACGCCTCGGGATGTCCCCGTTCAACGCCATTTCCATGGGCGATCCGGCAATCGCCAACGCGATGGCGCGCATCAACGCGCAGCTCGCAAACAGCAGCGCCGCGCGAAACGGCGTTCTTTCCACGGGAACAATCGGCAGCATCCGCTATGCGATCCAGGGCTTGGCGAGCATGCCGGGTCGACGGGCGCTGGTGATTGTCTCGGAGGGACTGGCGTATTCGCGCTTTTTCGATGATGTGATCGACCAGGCGAATCGGGCCGGGGTGGTGATCGACGTGGTGGATGCGCGGGGCGTCGTCTACTACGGACTCACGGCCGCCGACGATGTGCACGCGCGGGTCGGGGGCAATCCGATGCGCGACATCAACCGGGCGCAGAACCAGAGGAGCGCGGAGTATACGTCGTCCCGCAACGGTCTGGCAGTCCTCGCACGTGGCACCGGCGGCGTTTTGGTCGAGAACAACAACGATGTGACGTCCGCGCTCCACCAGGCCATCGCGGACTCGAACGACTACTACCTTATTGGATACACGCCGAACCGGGCCGACTACGGGAGCGCGTTCCATTCGATCACTGTGCGGGTGCGCCGACCGGGCTTGCATGTTCGAACGCGCAACGGCTTTGTCGGGACGCCGGACGTGGCGTTGGCGCAGATCGAACCGTCGCGGGAGGAGTTGATGCGGCAGGCGCTGCTCTCGCCGTTCCAGGGAGACATTTCATTGCGGCTCAGGGTGCTGCATTCGGCGGGTCCGGCGGACCTGAAGACCGGTCGGCGGCAGGTGTTGCTGCGGGGGCAGGTGGAGATCGACCCGAAGTCGATCCAGTTTGACGAGCGGGCGGATGGTGCGCGGGTGGCGGTGGTGGACATTGGCGGGACGGCGCTTGGGGTGGACGGGAAGTCGGTGCCGGGGGCGGACCAGACGTACTCGATGGCGTTGAACAAGAAGGAGTTTGCGGAGACGATGGCGGCGGGGCTGTTCTACCAGTTGCAGGTGACGCCGCCGAAGCCGGGGCCGTACCAGTTCCTGGTTGCGTTGCGGGATACGAAGTCCGGGAGGACGGGGTCGGCCAACGCGTTTGTCGAGGTGCCGGATTACAGCGCGAAGAGGCTGGAAGTTTCGAGTTTGGAGTTGGGAGCGGTCGGGTCGAGCGCCAGGATTGGGCGGGGATTCCAGCCGGGGGCGGTGTTCTCGTTCGCGGCGGACGTTTACGGTGCGCGGACGGGGGCGGACAAGAAGCCGAAGGTCGAGTTCACGGTGCGGCTGCACCGGGGGCCGGAGCTGATTTTCACGGGCAAGCCGATCGCGATGCACGAACAGAAGGAAGGCGCGCAGCCGATCGTGTCGGGCGAGATCAAGCTGCCGGCGTTCCTGCCAGCGGGCGATTACGCGGTGGAACTGGTGGTACGGGACAAGCTGGCACCGGAGAAGACGGGCACGGCGACGCAATGGGCTGAGTTTAGATTGCTGCCTGAGACTGCCGCGCGGACGGAAGGGGCAGGCCCTGTAAACTGACAGAGGAATCGAATCATGCCAGCTTCATTGAAAGACCAAGTTGTCCTCGTGGTGGGAGCCTCCAGCGGGATTGGACGCTCCACCGCCCTGATGTTTGCCGCCGAAGGGGCCAAGGTGCTGGCGTCGGCCCGACGCGCGGACCGTCTCGCGGGATTGAAGGCGGAAGCGGCAGCTGCGGGAACGCCGCTTGAGACCTGCGTCTGCGACGTGACGAACGTGGCCCAGGTGCAGGCGATGCTCGCGGCGGCCCATACGGCGTATGGACGGGTGCAGATTCTGGTTTTCGTGACCGGGACCAACACGACGGAGCGGGCCCTGCCCCGGTTGAAGCCGGCGATTTGGGACGACATGATGTCGACCAACCTGAACGGGGCCTACTATTGCGCGCAGGCGGTGCTGCCGGAGATGCGCGAGGCGAAGTTCGGGCATATGATTTTTGTGTCGTCGACGTCGGCGCTGGGCCCGGACGGGTCGGGTGCGGCGTACCAAGCGTCGAAGCGCGGGATGAACGGCCTGTCGCACGCGATTCGGCTGGAGGAGAAGGAAAACGGCATCCGGACGACGGTGGTGTGCCCGGGCATGGTGGATTCGGAGCTGCTGGACAAGCGTCCGGTGCAGCCGACGCCGGAGCAGCGGTTGATGGCGATGCTGCCGGAACATGTGGCCGAGGCGATTTTGGCGTGTGCCAAGATGCCGCCGCGGGCTGTGATCCCTGAGTTGCATATCCTCGGGAGCGCGTTTTAGGCGTCCCCTGTTTCGGATGATCGGGTATTCCGGGCCAGACCGGCGATCCATGGCAAGCGCGGACTACGAGCGGGGATTCGAATGAAGGAGCAATACGACTTCAGCCACGGCACCCGGGGCGGGTTGTGGCCAGCGCGCCGGAACCAGTGACGACTTAGTAGACTATTACTTCGCCTTGGCAGACCAATCTGGCGGCGCGTTAAGCCACCAAGACTTTGATCAACGAGGCGCTCAGGGGTACCGTGCCCGCCCGACCAAGCCAACCGAAAGCTCCGTGAGCCGCTAAGGACTTTGTACGGAGCCATGCGACCTAGGCATGCGGCCCCCTTTTTTGAAAAGGGCCGCAGATGATCTAGACTCTTAGTTATGACCGTCACCTTGGATCTGGACCAAGACATCGAGGCTGCGTTACTGCTGGAATCGCGGGCTGCGGGGTTAACGCCCGAACATTTCCTGCAGCGGCTGGTCCGTGATCGGGTCGGTCGCCCGACTCCACGTGCCATGGAGCCCCAGGCGCGCGAGACCGGCATGGTGTGGGAAGACGGGCTATTCGTATATCGAACCGGGAGACCACTTCCCACTTGGGTCGTGGATGACGCGATTCACGCCGTGCGCGAAGAGCGGTCCCGAAAGATCTTGGGCGACGCGGCGTGAAGATATTCTTCGATTCTTCGGTTCTTGTGCCAGTCTTCTATGCAGACCATATGCACCATGAGCACAGCGCGCGGGTATTCCGCGACGCCAAGGGTAGCGGATATTGCGCACTCCGCACGCTGGGCGAGGTCTACGCCACGCTTACAGGACTACCCATTCGCCCTCGAATCAGCGGCAAGGAGGGTCTGTTCATCATCAGACAGATTCTCGACCGTCTGGAGCCTGTCTCTTTAAGTACCAGCGAATACATAGCGGCCTTGGAATCCCAACCCGCAATTGTGGGCAGCGCCGCGTACGATGCGCTGATTGGGCATTGCGCAATGAAGGCAGCGGCAGACGTGTTGGTGACGTGGAACGTTCGGGATTTCTTGCGTCTGGGTACGGAGATAGCCCAGATCGTCCGTACACCGCGCGAGTTGTAGCTGCAAGAAGTTCTGGTTTGTAGACTCGAGGTCCGCGAGTGCGACAACCGACCGTCATGCCAAACGGCACCGCCGAGCAGGCGGGCACAACTGCGGATTTTTCGGATCGAGCCGGCTCGCCCCATTTTCAGTGGCGTCCCGGGCGATGATGCGCTATTCTGGCGGGGTGAAAACGCCCTTCGTTCTTCTGCTTGCCCTCCCCCTCCTGGCTCAAACGCCCGCGGGCGGGAACAAGGGCTTCTACCGGTATCCCGCGATCCACAACGATACCGTCGTCTTCACCTCCGAGGGCGACCTCTGGACGGTCCAGGCCTCCGGCGGCAAGGCGCGCCGGCTGACGTCGCACCCCGGCGACGAAACCCACGCGGCGATATCGCCGGACGGCAAGACCATCGCCTATTCCGCCACCTACGAGGGTCCGACCGAGGTCTACACCATGCCGGTCGACGGTGGCCAGCCACGCAGGAGAACCTTCGACGGCAACGCCTTGGTCGTTGGTTGGACGCCGGAGGGCAAGGTGCTATTCAAGACGCGGTCGTTTTCGACCCTGCCCACTTGGCAGTTGGCCACGGTCGATATGGAAAACAACGTGGTCCAAGTGCCGCTGAGTGAGGCCTCGCAGGGGGCGTATGACAAGTCGGGCCGACTCTACTTCACCCGCACCGAGTTCCAGGGCAGCATGGCCAAGCGCTACCAGGGCGGCACGGCACAGAACCTTTGGCGCTACGATCCCGGCCGCGAGGCGGTCGCGCTCAGCGCGAACTGGCCCGGCACCAGCAAGAACGCCATGTGGTGGAACGGGCGCATCTATTTCCTGACCGACCGCGACGGCACGATGAACCTGTGGTCGATGAACGAATCCGGTGGCGATGTGCGGCAGTTGACCAAACACTCGGGTTTCGACGCCGATCTCGCCGCGCTTTCGAACGGGCGCATCGTCTATATGTTGGCTGGGGATCTGCGGCTGTTCGACATCGCATCGGGCATGGACAGGGCGGTCCAGGTCACCGTCGAATCCGATTTCGACAACCTGCGCGAGCACTGGATCAAGAATCCGCTGGAATACACGACCTCGGCGCACGTTGCACCCGACGGAAGCCGGGTGGTGCTGACGTCGCGAGGGAGGGCGTTCGTGATTCCGGTCAAGCAGGGGCGGTTGGCGGAGGTCGGCAGCGGCAAGCCGGGGCGGATCCGGGAAGCGAGGTTCGCGGCTGACGGCAAGTCGGTGGTGATGCTGTCGACGGAATCGGGCGAGGTGGAGTTGTGGAAGGCACCGGCGAACGGGGCTGGTCCGGCGGAACAAATGACGACGGACGGCAACGTACTGCGATGGGAGGCGATTCCCTCCCCCGACGGCAAGTGGGTGGTGCATCAGGACAAGAACGACCGGCTGTGGCTGTTCGATGTCACTGCGAAAACGCAGAAGCAGATCGGGACGGCGACGGCGGGCGACAATTCGGAGCCAAAGTTCTTCGATGTGAAATGGTCGCCGGACAGCCACTGGCTGGCGTACGGGCGCGAACAGGCGAATTTGATGAGTCGGTTGTACCTGTATAACGTCGAGACCGGGGTGGAGACGCCGCTGACGACCGACCGCTACGACAACCGCAATCCGGCATGGAGCAAGGACGGGAAATGGATTTATTTCCTGTCGGACCGGGCCTTGTCCTCCGTGGTGAAGGAGCCTTGGGGCGCGCGGCAGCCGGATCCGTTTTTCGACCGGCCCGTGCGGGTGTATGCCGTGGCGCTGCAGAAGGGGCTGCGGGCCCCGTTCCAAACACCGGACGAGCTGCATCCCGACGGGGAGGCGCTCAAGACTTCGGACGACAAGGACAAGAAGGCCGAGGAAACGAAGACGGAAGCCAAGACCGGGATCGACCTGGACGGTGTGATGACCCGCCTGCGCCAGGTTCCGATTCCCTCCGGCAACTACTCCAAACTCGCAGCCACCGAGACCCGGCTCTGTTGGATCGACAAGGGTGTGCCGACAGCCGATACCGGCGCGGTCCAATGCTGGGACATCAACAACAAGGGCGACAATCCCGACACCCTGATGGGCGACGTCCTCGATTTTGAAGTCTCCGGCGACTGGAAGAAGATCATGATCCGCAAGAAGGAGGAGATCTTCGTGGTGGAGGGCAGCGCGAAAAGCAGCGGCCTCGGCGATTCGAAGACGCTGAACGATGCGCGCGTGATCCTGGGGAATTGGAGTTTCTCGGTGATTCCGACCGATGAATACCGCGAGGCCTTCGCCGACGCGTGGCGGCTGCACCGCGACTATTTCTACGACCCGAACATGCACGGCGTGGATTGGAAGTTGATGCGCCAGAAATACGGCGAGTTGCTGGGCCGGGTACGCGACCGTCAGGAGTTGAGCACGCTGATCGCGGGAATGGTGAGCGAGCTATCGGCGCTGCACACGTTCGTCTACGGCGGCGATTCGCGAAAAGGCTCCGACGACGTGCAACTCGCGACGCTCGGCGCTCGTTTCTCCCGTGACGCGGCGGCTGGCGGCTACAAGGTGGAACACGTTTACGCGCACGACCCGGACCGTCCCGACAAGATGTCGCCGCTGGCGCGTCCGGGTGTCGAGGTGGTGGAGGGCGACGTCATCCTCGCCATCAACGGGAAATCATTGGCGTCGCTGGTGTTGGGCGATGCGCTGAGGAACCAGGCAGGCAAGCAGGTACTGCTGAAGGTGATGCCGAAGGGAGGGAAGGAATCGCGTGAGGTGGTTGCGCGCGCCATTCCCCTCGACCAAGACCAGGAGCTCCGCTACAGCGAATGGGAATACACTAGGCGCGTGAAGGTGGAGGAGTCGGCGGGCGGGTCAATCGGTTACATCCACCTGCGGGCGATGCAAGGGGACGACATCGGGCAATGGAACGAGAACTACATCCCGGTCTTCGCCCGCGAGGGCTTGATCGTCGACGCTCGTCACAACCGGGGCGGCAACATCGACAGCTGGATTTTGGACCGTTTGACCCGGAAGGCATGGATGTACTGGCAGCCGAGGGTCGGGCACCCGACGTGGAACATGCAGGAGGCGTTCCGAGGGCACGTCGTGGTGCTGTGCGACGCGTGGACGGCGTCGGACGGCGAGGCGTTTTCGGAAGGGTTCAAGCGGCTCGGGCTGGGCAAGGTGATCGGAACGCGGACTTGGGGCGGCGAGGTTTGGCTCACCGGATCGAATACGCTGGCGGACAAGGGGATCGCGTCGGCGGCGGAGATCGGGGTGTACGGACCGGAGGGGAAATGGCTGATCGAAGGCCACGGGGTGGAACCGGACATGGTGGTGGACAACCTGCCCCACGGCACGTTCGAAGGCGGCGACGCGCAGTTGGATGCGGCGGTGAAATACCTGCAGGAGCTGATTCGGCAGAAGCCTGTGAAGGTACCTGTGCCGCCTGCGTATCCGGACAAGAGTTTCAAGGGCGGGCGATAGGGGCTTAAAGGGGCGGACCTTCGGTCCGCCCCTTTCGCCGATCATGTGGAAAAGAACGTCGAAACGGCAGTTGGCCGTGCCACGGTGCATCCCGTTCCCCGAACAAACGCTCCCTCGCGGTCGCGGCTCTGCGGAATCAACATGTTACCGGGCCACGACCGCAAGGGAGTGTTTGTTCGAGCCGTGCGCAGATGTTGACCCAACCGGTCAACGAGCCAGCCGCGCAAGACACTTGCAAGCATGCCCTGTTCTCCGCTGAAGCGCATGCAACTGCTGTTGCCCTGCCAATCCCCCTACCGCTTCTTCTTCCGCCCCTTCTTCTTCGGCACAGGATATCCGCCCTTGACCGGCTCCTCAGCCCCGCCTTCGACCTTCAGATCCGCATCCATCTTCGAAAGAATCCGGTCCTTGACCCAGTGCGGATCCCACCACTCGACGGCGTTCACCTGTACGCCGTCCAGCATCATGCTGAAGTGCAAATGGTCGCCGCCCGCCAGACCCGTGAACCCGGTCTTGCCGATCACCTGCGCCTTCTTCACCAAGTCGCCCTTCTTCACGGCGAACTCGCTCATGTGCCCGTAGATGGTCATGAGCCCGAAGCCGTGGTCGATCACGACGCAGTTGCCGTAAATCCCCAGGTTCTCCGCCAAGACAACCTTGCCGTCGTTCGACGCCGGAATCGGCGAATGTGCCAGTTTCGCGAGGTCGAAGCCGAGGTGGGTCTGCTCGTCCACCTTCTTGCCCTGCCATGTGTACGTCCGGTCGTCCGCGAACCGCGATTCCACGGTCGAATCCACCATCGGCAGGAACGCCCCGCTCCACAGGAACTTGTTCTCCGACTGGAAGCGCAGATCCGCCAGCGTCTGGTTGTTCTGCTTCCGCATCTCGTTGTTGATGTAAACAAAACGCTGCACCAGGTCGCCGGGGATTTTGTGCTCTGTGTCGATCTGGTTCACCAGCCGCTCGAGGTTCATCGACTCCAGCGGAATCGTGCTCTGCCGGAACTTCTTCGGAAACACCTTGTACCAGAAGCTGGTCTTGGCGACCGCGCCCGTCGGATTTCCCGCGAACACGGACACCGGGGTGTCGGTCGGGAGGTTCCACGCATAGGCGAACAGGCTGAAATACTGGCCCGGATGTCCCGGCAGGGGGAAACTGCGGAATTTGCGGTCGCCCACCTGCACTCCGGCCTCGGTCCATGCGCCCGACGGCGTGAACGTCGCCATTTCGCTGCCGCCGAGGTTGATGTAATGCTGGACGCCGTCGGCGGACACCTGCGGGGGCGCGGTCATCACGTCCACGTCGAACGAAATGGAATTCGACTTCCCCATGAAGTCGTTGGACACCGAGGACACCGTCACCTTCGCCTTGCCGTCGTGCAACTCAGGCATCACGGCGCGACCGAGGTCGACCGAAACCTCCTGCGGCTTCACCCCCCGTTCCGGGAACATGTGCTGCGCCTTCGCTTGGGCGACGCGCGTGTCATGCGACTTGCCGTCCTGCGAAACGGACACGGTCATCCAACGTACCCCGTGCGGATTCTCGGCCCGCACCCGCATCGGGGTCTTCATCCCGACCACTTTGGGCTGGTCCACCGCCTTCAGCACGGTCTCGGTGGACGAAACCATCAGATACACGGGTGCCGCCGCAAGCAGCAGCACCAAAACGACCACGGCCAGTATGGCTTTCAATTTATTTTGTCCAGTTGTTGATCCAGTCGAGGAACGTGGCGTACCAAAGCTGGCTGTTCTGCGGCTTCAGCACCCAGTGGCCCTCGTCGGGATAGATGAGTAGTTTCGAAGGCACCTTGCGCATCTGCAGGGCCGTGTAAAGTTGCAGCCCCTGGGTGTAGGGGATGCGGAAATCGAGTTCGCCATGGATCACCAGCGTGGGGGTCTTGAACTCCTTGACGAACTTGCTGGGCGACCACCGGTCGTAGACCTCGGGGTTGTCCCACGGCATACCGCCGAATTCCCACAGGGGGAACCAGAGTTCCTCGGTGGCCTCGGCCTCGGCGCGGAGGTCATAGACACCGGCGTGCGAGATCAGGCATTTGAAGCGGTCGGTGTGGCCGAGCAGCCAGTTCACCATGTAGCCGCCGTAGGAACCGCCAGCCGCCGCCATGCGGTTCGAGTCGACATAGGGCAGCTTGGCGACTTGGTCGGTGACGGCCATCAGGTCGTCGTAGGGTTTTCCGCCCCAGTCCTGGTTGATGTCGTCCGTGAACTTCTGCCCGTAGCCGATGGAGCCGCGGGGATTCGCCAGCACCACAACGTAACCGGCAGCAGCGAAGACCTGGGCGTTCCAGCGGTAGGTCCAGCTTTCGCCCCACTCGCCCTGTGGACCGCCATGGATCTGCAGCAGCAGCGGGTATCTCTTCGCGGCGTCGAAATTCGGTGGCTTCACGATGAAGCTCTGGATCTGCGTGCCGTCCTCGCGGGCGGTCCAGAGGTCCTCGTAGGCGGTGAGTTGGTAGCCGGAGAGCAGGGAGTCGTTCATATGGGTGAGGGGAATCACCTTGCCGCCGCTCGAATTCTTGCAGATTTCCACGGGCGCGCTGCCGCTTTGGCTGGTGAAGACCATGGTCTTGCCGTCGGGCGTGAACTGGATGTCGTCAAGGGTCTCGTTGCCGGTGACGGCGATGCGGACGCCGCCGCCCTCAACGCCGACAATCTGGATCGCCTGATGGCCGCGGTCCACCGTGCCGAAGAACAGACGGGTGGAATCCTTGGACCAGACAAAACTTTCGACAGAGCGGTCCACGGCATCAAGGGGCAACGTCAAACGACCGTTGGCTCGTTCGAGGACGGCCAGCCGCCACTTGTCGCTCTCGTATCCGGCGCGGGACTGCGACCGGTAGGCGAGGTATTTGCTGTCCGGCGAGTACTGCGGGCCACTGTCGGCACCGGCTCCCGAGGTGATCTTCTGGGGAGTGCCGCCGCCGATGGGAACCACGTAAATATCCGTGTTGGTGCTGGTGGCCGGGACCGGGTCCACGTTCATCGCGAAGGCTACTTCGGTGCTGTCCGGGGAAATGGCGTAGTCGTCGGGGCCGCCGAGGGAGAAGCCAGGGACGTCTTTGTCGCCCGGAGTTAGGTCGATGACCTTGCCGCCCGAGACCGGCACGGCCAGCAAGTGGCTGCGCGTCTTGCCCTGCCACGCGGTCCAATGGCGGTAGAGTAGGCCGGTGATCACCCGCGCCGAGACCTTGCTGGCCTTCTCCTCGTCGGCCAAATGGGCGTTACAGGGGTCGTCGAGTGTGTTGTCGGGGGTGGCGCAGGAGGGGTAGACGTCGCCGTGGACAACCAGAGTCTTGCCGTCGCCGGATACGATGTGGTCTGCCGCGCCGACCGAGAGTTTCGTGATCTGTTTGGGATTGCCACCGTCCGGGTCCATGGCCCACACCTGGCCACCCGAGGAGTAATAGATGCGCTTGCCGTCCGGGGCCCAGCGCGGACGCTCGGCGGAATCGGTTAGCTTGCGGGGAGACCCGCCGTCGAGCGGCACCGACCATACCGACCGCTGGCTCTTGTTCGCAGCCACGTCGGGCACCGCGACCGAGAACGCGACCGTCTTGCCGTCGGGCGAGATTTGCGGATCCGAGAGGCGTTGGATGCGCAGGAGGGCGTCGGCATCGAAGGGACGCTTCTGGGCCGAGAGTCCCGGCACGAAGGGGGGAGCCACAAGCAGGAGGGGCAGAATCGCCGCGAGCCGGCGCGCAAGGAACCGCATAATAAGGATTATCTCGCATCGCGGGGTATCCGGAGTGGGGGCGGCCCCGTCGCGAGCAACTATAGCATCAAGTCCGCAATGCTCTGGGCGTCCAGAAAGCGCAACCCGAGCAGTTCCAGTTCTTCGGTAGTCTTGCCCGCCAGTCGCTCGTCGACCCAATCCGGCACGCTGCCGAATCGCTTTCGGATCAACCGGAGCAACAGGGTGCGCTCTCCTTCGACCCTGCCTTCCGCTTTTCCGGCAGCTTGGGCGCGGCTGTATCCCCGCGCAAACACCTTGTTCTCCATCAAGTCGACAACAATTGGCATCTTCTCCAGTTCCTCCTGTACCTCGTCTTCCAACCCCCGAAGCCCGGCGAGGATGCCGAGCTGGGCAACTGCCTGGTCGCGGCCCGCATCTTTCAGGGCTCTGATCCGTTCGACGATCCTTGCCACGGCTGCCTTCCCGTCCCGCAATCGGGCCAGCACCGCAAGTACATTATCCCCCACGTCGGGGCTATCGAGCAGTTCCTCGCCGTCCAGTTCCCGGAAGTCCACAAGCTCGTACCGGAAGGCCATGCCGCCCTCCGCCAGCACGTCCGGCATGCGCATGGGAGCGCGTCCGACGTAGAGGACAATCTGCCGCGGCATGCGACCGTAGCGGCGTTTGACCGCCAGCGCGTACTCGGCCATCCGCAGGGGCATGTCCGGATCGTTGCTGCTTTGTAATTCGATGTGCAGCAGGCTGCCGTCCGCCAGCTGGCATAACAGGTCCATGTGGCGCTCTTCAACCCTAAGCGCCTCCACTTCCAGCCATCGTACGACTGTTCCCCCGCCCAGTTGTCTCAACAAGGCGGCGGAAGGGCCCTGGAGCAGCAACTTCAATGTGATGTCGAACCGATGCAACGGGCGCACGCCTCCATGAATGACTTATCGGCAAAGAGCAAGGGTCCTTGAGGAAAAACTGCGGCACGGGCCGCCAGTACGCATCCCAAGCTCGACGGCGGTCGAACCTAGCGCATTGCCCTACCGCGTTTGGGATAATCAAACCATGTGTGGCATAGCGGGTGCCGTTTTCGGAAGTGCTGCTTCCAACGTAGAATCCGCCGTAAGATCCATGCTCCCGGCAATGGCCCGTCGCGGTCCGGACGCCGAGGGCTACTATGACTGGTTCTCCGCGTCCAACGCGACCGGCTTCGGCCACCGTCGCCTGGCCATTCTCGACCTCAGCCCCGCAGGCGCGCAGCCGATGCTCTCGCGCGATGGCTCCGTCGGCGTCGTCTTCAACGGCTGCATTTACAACTTCCACGAAATCCGCACCGAACTGGAGCACCTCGGCCACTCCTTCCGTTCCCAGTGCGACACCGAAATCCTGATCGAAGGCTACCTGGAGTGGGGCTTGGACCGGCTCCTCCCGCGCCTCCACGGCATGTTCGCCTTCGCCATTTGGGACGCCCCGAAGCAGCGTCTCTCCATCGCGCGGGACCGGCTCGGGGTCAAGCCCCTCGTCTACCGCGTCTGGAACGGCAATATCGCATTCGCGTCCACCCTGCGCGCGCTTGAGGGACTCGGCTTCCATACCGAAATCGACCCCGCTTCCCTGCTCGAATTCTTGGATGTCGGCTTCGTCACCGACGAGCGCTCCATCTTCCAAGGCGTCCACAAGCTACCCGCAGGCACGCTTCTCGAATGGGAGAACGGCAGGGCCTCCGAGCGGGTCTACTGGTCGCTCCCGCGCTTCGGCCAGGATAATTCCATCCAATTCGAGGACGCGGTCGCCGAAACCGAGCGCCTCCTCGTCGAAGCCGTCCGGCTCCGCCTGATCTCCGACGTGCCCATCGGCGCGCTCCTTTCGGGCGGGATAGACTCCACCCTGGTCTGCTGGGCCCTTTCGAAACTGGGTGCCAATACGCATACTTTCACGGTCGGCACGCCTGGCGACCCCGGCGACGAGAGCCTCGACGCACAGGACATCGCGCGACGACTTGGCGTTCCGCACGAGATCGTCCACCTCGACACCAACCAGCCGCCCCCGCTCGACGAACTGGTCGACGCGTTCAGCGAGCCTTTCGCCAGCACGTCGGCGCTGGGCATGCTGCGCGTCTCCCAGGCAGTGAAGCCCAAGGCGACCGTGCTCCTCACCGGCGATGGGGGCGACGACGTCTACCTTGGATATCCGTTCCAATTCAACGCGTGGCGCGCCCAGAAGCTCGCCCGCTCGGTTCCGGCTTTCACTCCTGGCATTTACAGCGCGATCCGCCCGTTGCTCTCCGCGATCCCCCGGCTCAAGCGCGCCCGCAGTCTACTTGACTACGCGATGGGCGGCATCGGGGCCTACGGACGCGTTCGGATCGGCCTGCCGTACTACAAGGAAAACAACCTGTTCGGCGACAGGCTGCGAAGCGGCACCGTGGCGTACCGGGAGGTCGCCGCATCTTTCGAATCCGCGCGCGATCTGGTAGCGGAAGTGTTCGAATTCCACAAACGAATGCACTTCACGTCGGAGTTCATGACCAAGGTGGACGGGAGCACGATGTACTACTCGCTGGAGGCCCGGGCACCGTTCCTGGACCAGAAGATCTGGGAATTCGCATCCCGCATCTCACCGGAAGTACATTTCCGTGGCGGAAAATACAAAGCCATCCTGCGCGAGATCGTGCGCCGCCGCGTTGGCCCCGATGTCGCCTTCCGCCGCAAGCAAGGGTTCACGGTACCGGTGGAGCGCTGGCTGGCCACGAAGTGGGCCGACCGGCTCGCGGAACTGAAGGGCGAGACGCTACTCGTCAAGCAGGGCTGGTTCGAGCGCAAGCCGCTGTCGGCGGCCATCGACAAGGCGCTGAAGCAGGACGAAATCCCTGTCCAGCTCTGGTATGTGCTGGTCCTCGAAAGTTGGTTGCGCGCCCGGTGAGAATCCTATTCCTGTCCCCCCGGCAATGCTGGCCAACCCGCAGTGGTGCCAAGCTGAGGGAATACCACTTCCTGCGGGCGCTGGCCCGCGACGCAGAGGTGGATTACGCCTACTTCGTCGATTCCGGCTCGCAGCCGCTGACCAAGGCGGAACTGCCGGAGTGCCGAAATATCATTCCGGTTCCGAAACCGGGGGCGTATACGGCCGGGCAGAAGCTGCTTGGCTTGGTCGGCAAGTGGCCTCTGCCGATACTAAACTACACCAGTCCGCTCATGATGGAGGCGGTCCAGGGGCTGTTGGCTCGAAACCGCTACGACCTGATCCATCTGGACAGCATCCACATGATCCGCTACCCGGAGAATTCGGGCGCCAAGGTCGTGTATAACTGGCATAACATCGAGTCCGAGGCGATGCGGCGATTTGCGCAGACCGTGGGATCCGGCCCGAAATCGTGGTACGCGCGCATCACCGCGGACAAGATGGAAGTGCTGGAACGCGGCATGCTGCGCGACGACTTCGGCCAAATCGTCTGCAGCGAACGCGAGCGCGTGCAACTGGCGGCGATTGCCCCGAAGGCGCGGATTTCCGTGGTGGAGAACGGCGTCGACACCTCGTATTTCCACACGGACCACGACGGGCCAGCCTCGAAGAACTTGGTGTTCGTAGGGACGATGGACTACTACCCGAATGTGGAGGCGGCGATTTCGTTTGCCAGGAACATCTGGCCGTCGGTGCGCAGCCGGGTACCGGGTGTGCGGTTGGCAATCGTGGGGGCCAATCCGACTTTGACGGTACAGGAGTTGGCACAACTGCCGGGAATCACCGTGACAGGCACTGTGCCGGACGTCCGCCCCTACTACAGGAATGCGCTGGCGGCGATCGTGCCGCTCAGGACGGGCGGCGGCACGCGGCTCAAGATTTTGGAAGCGATGGCGGCCGAGGTTCCGGTGGTCTCGACGCCTCTGGGAGCGGAGGGTCTCGCCGTCACCCCGGACACCGATATTTTGATGGCCGATCCCGACGACGTCGGGGCGTGGACTGGGCACATCGGACAGCTGGTGGACTCGCCGGATCTGGGCGGAGGTTTGGCAGGAGCGGGGTTGGACCTGGTCAAGACCCGATATGACTGGGAGATCCTGGGGCGCAAGCTGGTAGCGACATATAGGGACTGGTTGAGGGCGAGCAATGACTAGGCTCCTTGCCATCATCGAGGCCTACACCATCACCGGCCCGGCCAAGAACCTCCTGGAATTCGCCAAATACGCCCCGGCGGCAGGCGTCGATCTCACTATCGCCACCTTCGTCCGAGGCAACGCCGACAACCTTTTCATCCGCACCGCCCGCGCCCAGGGCATCCGTGTCGAAACGATTGAGGAAACGGGCGCATGGGACCCCAAGGTTCTCACTGCGCTCCAAGCGCTGGTCAACCGCGTCCGCCCCGATGTCGTCCAGACCCATGCCGTCAAGTCGCACTTCCTCGCGCGACGCGCCGGACTCCCCGCACGAGCACCGTGGATAGCCTTCCACCACGGCTACACCTGGCCCACCTTCAAAGCGCGACTGTATAACCAACTCGACCGCTGGTCGCTGCGGACCGCCGTCCGGGTCCTCACGGTGAGCGAGCCGTTTCGCGACCAGCTCACGGCCCACGGCGTTCCGGCCAACCGGATCGAAATCATCCACAACGCCATCCAGCCCACGTGGGGGCAAGCAGCCCGCAACCCTGCCGCAGCCGGGCCTTTGAAGGAAAGCCTTGGCATCCCAGCTGATCGAAAGGTCGTCCTAATCGTGGGGCGGCTCTCCAAGGAGAAGGACCACATCACGCTCCTTGAAGCCATCCACCGCATCCCCGCCACACTCAATCCACACCTTGTCATTGTTGGTGAAGGACCGGAGCGGGCAAACATCGAGGCCAAGATCCAGTCACTAGGCATCGTTGATCGCGTCACATTCACCGGCCAGCGCGATTCCGCCGAGCCATTCTACGGCATCGCCGACGTGGCCGTCCTCTCGTCGCTCAGCGAGGGCTCGCCCAATGCTCTGCTGGAGGCGATGGCTGCGGGTGTGCCCTCGGTGTCCACGCGGGTCGGCGGCATCCCGGAGATCGTGGTGGACGGCGAGAGTGCCTACTTGGTGAACACCCGCGACCCCGTTACGCTGGGCGACCGCATCGCGCACCTGATCCAGAACCCGGAAACGGCGGCCCGATTCATCCGGCGCAGCCACGAACTCGTTGCCGAACGCCACGCGCCGGAGGTCCGGACAAGCCGCCTGGCAGACATCTATAGGACGGTGGCCAAGTGACCGACTCGCCCAAGCGCCGCGTCTTTGTCGTGTGCGACTCCTATCCGCCCGTCCTTGGCGGTTCGGAAATCGAGGCGCAGAGGGTCGCTGCAGGTCTCATCGCGCGAGGCCACCAAGTGCGGGTACTCTGTTCCGGCGGCGGTCCGATGCCCAAGGTCGAAGACTGGGTGGATCCCTTGGGGATTCCGGTCAGCATCCTAACGGGCGATTCGACGGGAGTACAAAAGGACCGCGCCTTCGCCGCCGGGGTGGCTTGGAATTTGCTCAAGCGGCACCATGAGTACGATATTGCCTACTTCCTGATGCAGGGCCTGCATCTTGCGGCTGGGCTGCCTACCGCCCGCGCCCTTGGCAAGACCACGGTGATGAAGATCAGCGGCGACGGCATCATCACGACGATGAAGAAGTCCCGACTGGGCCGACTGGAGCTGGACTGGCTGCTGAAGTGGCGGGTTCCGGTGATGCTGCTGAACGAGAACATGATGCGGGAGGCGGAATCCGCCGGTTTCCCTCGCAAGCAGCTCGTCTGGATGCCGAACCCGGTGGAAATCGACAAGTTCCGCCCCGCCGCGCCCGCTGAGGCCACCCGGTGGCGTGTGGACCACGGCATCCCGCCGGATACCTTCTGCGTGATCTACACGGGACGGCTATCCCACGAAAAAGGACTGCGGGAGTTGTTCCAAGGCTTCGCGGGCATGCTACCCAAAGTGCCCGATGCCTTAGTACTACTGGTGGGCGACGGTCCGATGCGCGCCGAACTCGAGGCCTTCGCGGCTGAACTCGGAATAGCCGACCGCATCCGGTTCATCGGGCGGGTCCCGCTGATGGAGGTGCCGTTCTGGCTGCGAGCCAGCGACGTCTTCGCGCTAACATCGCCGAACGAGGGCTTTTCGTGTTCGTTGTTGGAGGCGATGGCCTCGGGATTGCCGTCCGTGGTGACCGACATCCCCGCCAACCGGCAGTTGGTCGAGGATGGGGTTGAAGGCATCACACCCCCGTACAACGAATTTTCCCAGATTTCGGCGGCGCTGGAAAAGTTGGCGACGGATCGAGAATGTCGCCGGGCCATGGGTGCCGCCGCCCGCCGGACTGCGGAAAAGTACTCGACTGACAGTGTGATTGATCGGTATGAGGCCCTGTTTACGAGCGCAGTGGCCGGGCTGCCACTATAGTCGATTCGAGTGTTTTCGCCTTTCGCTAACTTTTGGGGTAGGCTTATACCGAGGATCATAGTGACAAACGGCGCTGAGAGAATCACCCACACGCCCGGTGTCTGCGGCGGCAAGGCATGCATCGCGGGACACCGGATCCGCGTCAGCGATGTCGTCGTCTGGCATGAGCAGATGGGGATGACGCCGGACCAGATCGTCAACGAGTACCCGAGCATCACGATCTCCGATGTCTATACCGCGCTGGCGTGGTATTTCGACCACGTCGATGAAATCCACGAGGAGATGCGGTCGGAACGCGCCAGAGTAGAAGAGTTCCGACGGGGACACGTGTCCATTTTGGAGTCAAGGCTTCGCGATTTGGCGTTGGCCCAGTGCTGACGCCAGTTTGTTGGGTGCCGACGATATCGACCATGTCGGTTTCGCCCGTGCGGCGAAGCGGGTCTTGTTCACCCAAGACGACGACTATTTGGTTCTCCACTCCCAAGGCGTTACGCATGCTGGAATCATCTACTCCCGACAGGGAACACGTTCGGTCGGGGATATTATTCGCCGACTGGTTTTGATCCACGAAGTGCTGGTGCCGGAAGATTTGGACGGGCGGATCGAGTATCTGTGAGATTGTCTGCAACCCTGTTTTTGATCGGGATCGATGGCATACAAATAGGGCCGTGGCGGGTTCCGAGGACGTTTTCCACCATGTGCACCGCCGCCTCAGTGTCGACCAGATCCAGCGGCTGCAGTCACCGGTGCCGCCCGAGTACAGGCTATGGAGGCTACTCCGCCTCCACCCGAGCCAGGTGTCCCAAATACCCGCCGTGGTGGCGGAGGCCGAAGTCCTGTTTCGAGAACCCCTTCAACTCCATCAGAGTGAGCGCGATCGAATCGCCGATCGCGAGCATCGCCGCGATCGACGCAGTCGGTGTGAGCCCGTGCGGACACGGCTCCTCTATCCGTCCCATGTCCAACACGATGTCGCTCAGGGTCCGCAACTCCGAGTCCGGGTGCGAGGTGACCCCGATCACAGTCCGCAGCCCGATCTGCCGGCCCAATCGCAACATCTCCAGCACCTCGCGGGTCTTACCGCTGGTGGAGAACGCCACGATGCAATCTTCGGGCCCGACCAGCCCCAAATCGCCATGTGCCGCCTCGCCCGGATGCAGCCAGGACGCGGGCGTTCCTGTGGAACACAGTGTGGAAGCGAACTTGCGCGCGACATGGCCCGCCTTGCCCATGCCGGTCGCAAGCACCTTGCCCCGGCAGTCGCGCAAGGCAATCACGGCGCGCTCGAAATCGTCGGTGACGGAGACGGAGGCAATCGCCGCCGCCTCGGCACGAAGAACTTCACGGATTCGTTGTTGGATGTCCAAGGTGAAATTGGGTGGAACCTCCATTTTACGAACGGAGGTTCCACCTCGGGGATTACGACGCCGTAGTCGGGAGCGGCTGCAACCGCGTCTGCTGCACCAGGGCAAGGCGCGCTTGGAGCCGTTGGAATTCCCGTTCCTCCTCGAGAGTGCGTGAACAGTCCTTGTAGGCGAGGTTGCGGGTCTCCAGCGGATCGGTCAGCAGGTCGTACATCTCCCATTCGGGCGGCACGTCCGGATGTTCCACGTCGTAGTACTTGGCCAGCTTGTACCGTTCCTCGCGGATGCTGACGATGTGGTTGTTGGGCCGGGGATAGGCGTTGCTCGGCTGTCCGGACTGGTAGTCGTCGTACGTGAAGACAACATAGTCCTGGGTGGGCGGGCCGGACGGATCGAGCACGATTCGCGAGTAGTCCACGCCCTGCCAAGCGGCCGTCGCCGAGTCCGGGGCACCGAACAGGCTGGCCATGGTCGGCAGGAAGTCGACGTGCGAGACCATGGCGGTCGAGACGGCCGGTTCCGGGTAGAGCTTGGGGTTCGAGTAGATGAGCGGTATGCGCAGCGACTCCTCGTAGAAGTTGAAGTTCTTCTGTCGCAACCCGCCGTGGGCCAAGCCCATCTCGCCGTGGTCCGAACTGCGGACGATGAGCGTGTTCTCGAGCAGCCCTTCCTGTTCGAGCGTGTCCAGAACCTGACCCAGATAGCTGTCCTGGAGCTTCATCAGGTTGCCGTAGAAATTGATGTACTTCAACTTCATTTCCGGCGTGCTCAGGGCACCGAACCCTTGGTTGGACAGTGCGAGGAACTCCTTCTGGACGTGGGGCTTGGTGGAGAGATCCTCGTCCACGGTGGCCGGCAGCCCGATGTCCCCTTGGAACCAGGATGGAGCCGTATAGCCATTCGTGTAGTCGGCCGTGCCGTTGGGATATGCCAACACGTCGTGCGGGTTGACCAGCGAAACGACCAGGGCGAACGGCTTCGACTTCGCGTCGCTCGACTGGAGATAGGCCACGACGCCCTCTTGGCCGTTCACCACATCGCCATCGGACTGCATGAACCGGCCGTCATTGTTGGCCGCGCCCGCGCCATATTGATCCGAGTTCTGGTTGGCACCGGCGTCCTGCGGATCCCAGCGCTGGAACCCGTAGCGGTCCACGTCCTCCGGGACATAGGTCCCGTCGGAGTTGGCGGGCTTGGTCATGTGGAATTTGCCCTTGTAGGGGGTGGAATATCCAGCCGCCGCCATGACCGTCCCGAGATTCGGCAGATCGGTGGGTAGTACTTGCTGCGGATATTGGTCCGCGGGCATGCTCTCCTCCAACGTCCATTTCACCCCGTGCTGAGCGGGAAAATAGCCGCTGAACAGGCTGGCACGGCTCGGGGAGCACATGCAGGCGGCGCAGAAAGCCCTCGGAAATGTAAGCCCGTGGCGTTTGAGGCGCTGCTCGTTGGGAAGGTTTTGCTCGGCCCAGCCGGGCGGGAAATGTTGGATGGCCCGCTGCTGGTCGGTAAGGAAAAAGAGGAGGTTCATCCCCTGCAAACTACGTCGTTCGCCCATCGGTTTTCTCGGCTCCTTTGGCCGCGTCGCTCAAGTATATCCAGCGGTGGGAATGAAGTCGACGGGATTTACCAGCGGAGGGCTGCAATCAAAGTGCCAGCGACGATCAGATTGAACAGGAGGAGCCGGGCACCGGCAACCCGCTCGTCGTGGAGGCGGAACCAGAGGTAGATGCCGGTGGCACCGAGCAGCAACAAGATGACAGAAAGGCACGCGAGCACTCCGCTCCAGATTCGCGATGCCGCGGACTCGTTGCCGAAACCGTGGGAGTGGTGGAGCCGGTTCAAAACACCGAGAATGCCGACCGTGGTTGACCGCAAGTGCACCTTACCCGTCTTCGGGTTGTAAAAAACCTGGTGCCGGGCACCGGCGGAAATGATGTTGAGCGTTGTGACTTCCGGCTCGATCTTCACTACGCCGAGCTCACCGTTGTAACCGTTCCGCTCCATGACGGCCAAGGCCAAGGGCCGAGGCTGCAAGCCCGGCGACATCGTGAACTCGTCGGCAGAGATCTCCCGGTCGATCTTCAGTTGGTGGGCCATCTGCACCGCGCTGACGAGATAGATGAGCAGAAACGGCACCGAAAGGAGACCGAGGACCAAGTGGGTATTGCGCAGCGTGCGATACATGTTCACCTCAGGTACCAGAACAGGGCCGAGGCACCCGCCAGCCCGAAGGCCAACGAGACCAAGCCCAAACGGAACGACCGTCGCCGCAAGCCCATCCAAATTCCGGTCAACGTCATTGCGATCAAACACCAGATCGAGAGTTCCATATACCAGGCCCATCCCCGGATGGCCCAGTCTTCCGTCTTTTCGTGGATGGTTGTGGCGTGCAGGTTGTCGATGAACCGCCAACCGCTATTCCTCAGCGTCTCGATGCGGAGCTGGTGCTCGGACTCCGAAACTGTTACGCGCTTGAGTCCGTTGACGCTGTAGAAGTCGACGACCAGTTGGTGTTGGGCATCGCGCTTCACCACGGGCGCAATGGAATTGGCATGCTCAACCACACTCCCGATGGCTTGGGCCAGATCCTGGTCGGAGGCAATATCCGGAGCGGTGAAATCGCGGATCTCCACCTGCTTCTCAGCGGCTCCGTGAAATATATCGGGTGCCTCGAACGTCACCACAAGCCCGGCCATGCCGCAGATCATGACGCTGGTGAAGTTGAGCAACCCGGCGTAGATGTGAACTTTCCGGACGAATCTGTCAAGCTTTGTGGTTCCAGATCCAGTCATGGGAGAAGCTCCATTGCAACCAGTTTACAAAAGTCCGACTCAAGAATGCGAAAGCCCCGAGAGATGTCCCCCCGGGGCCGATTCGCTTCCGATTGGATGGCGTGTGGCTAGACCGTGATCTTGGTGGACTGGCGCGCCACCAACTGCCACTTGCCGGAGACTTTGATGAACACCATGAGGACATCCAAGTGCGAGGTCTCGCCCGCCGCGTTGGTGAAATCACCCTTAGCCTTGAAGATGCCAGTGTTGCCGTAGACGCGGACGGTGGATTCCTTGAATACAATGTTCTTCGCCAACGAGCCGGGCTTGGTGGCGGAAGCGATGGCTTCGGCCTTCGTCTCGGTCTTGCCGCTCGAATGCTCGTAGGTCAGATCCTTGTTGTACAGTGCTTCGAGGACCTTCGCATCCCCCTTTAGCACAGCCGACTTGTATGCCTCGGTCGCAGCGGTGATCTCCTGCTCGGCGGTTGCACCGAAGGCAGGAACGATCAACAGGAGGAGGGCGAGAACTGTCTTCATGGTCAGTCTCTCTTGCGTCTTGAACTACTTGCGGGAGCCGCGACGCAGGTTCTTCAAGCGCGTCTGGCGCATCTTGCTCTTCTTGCGCTTCGGCTTGCTGATGATGAAGGTGCCGCTGCCGATGTATTCCGATTTGTAAAGCTTGTCTTCTGCCACGTGAACTCCGTATGTTTCGAAATCGAATTTTCATTGTAGCGCGGACCGCATGACAACATGGGACAAGTGCTGTCGATTGCTTGGTGGGGAAGAGTTTTCGGATTGTGGCTGGCCTTGGGTGCCGGTCTGGGGCAGGCCATCGCCCAGACGGAACCCGAGGATTTGACTGCGCCCGGATTGCCGACTCCGGCGGAGATCGATTCCGTGTTGCGCGAACTCGGCGACATCACGGGATTCCGCGTGGTCAAGCGACTGCCATTCCAAATGGTGACCAAGGCGGAGGTCAACAAGTTCCTCAGCGCCCAGATCCGGCATTCGGTCAAGCCCTCCGAGATCCGCGCCGAAGAGGCCACACTGCGCAAGTTCGGTTTCGTCCCCAAAGATTTCGACCTGAAGAAGACCACCATCGACCTGCTGACCGAGCAAGCCGCGGCCTACTACGACTTCCACCGCCGCAAGCTGTTCATCTCCGACTGGGCCAACCGCAGCATGCGCGACGACGCCGTCTTCCACGAATTGGCGCACGCGCTGGCCGACCAGAATATTCCCATCGGCAAGTTCCTCGCCCATGGCGGCGACGACAGCGAGAGTTCGCTGGCCCGCGAGACGGTGGTGGAGGGCCAGGCGTCGTGGCTGATGCTGGAGCTGGCCGCGCGCCGGAACGGCAGGAGCATGAAGGATCCCCAAACAGCCGCCGAGCTGCTCCGCGACCAGACGGACACCCCCGATTCGGCGTACCCCGTCTTCAGCAACGCGCCTCTGTACATTCGGGCGACACTGATGTTTCCGTATGAGCAGGGCGAGAAGTTCCAGCAGGCGGTGTTCCTGAAAGACGGGCAGGGGGCGTTCCGGCGATTGTTCGAGCATCCGCCGTCCTCCACCGCGCAAATCCTGCACCCCGAACGGTACTTCGCCGATGTCGAGCCTACGAATCCCAAGCTACCGAAATCGGCACCGGGGACCAAGTCGCTGGTGGGAGGCACGCTGGGGGAGCTGGACCACAGGATTCTGCTGCGCCAATACGTCGATTCCGAAACGGCGGCGGTGCTGGGTCCCAAGCTGAAGGGGGCGGCATACCGCATCGACGAGGTGAAGAAGGACGAGCGTCTGACATTGACCTACATTTCGGAGTGGGAGAACGAGGCCGCAGCTACGGAGTTCATGCGGTCGTACACGAGGGTGCTTCGGGGCAAATGGAAAACCGTCGAACCCTCGAAGGAGGACGCGACGGCTTTCCAGGGCAAGTCGGAAGATGGATATTTTTCGGTGGTCCGGCAGGGGGCGACGATTGTGAGCCTGGAAGGGTTCGCAGCGCCGCCCGTTTGATGCGTTTTGCGCTATTTGCCGGCGAACGCGTTGTCCAGTAGCACCGCCAGGCGATACCCGCCTTTGGCGAGCTGGGTGCGGATCAGGGTCTTTGCGGCTGCTTGGTAGTTCGCATCCAGCGTGGTGACCGGGGTCGGGGGAACTCCCTTGTACGCGGCGTTGATGGCGTCGGTCAGAGATTCCCGCGCCCAGTCATGGGCCCAGTCCGACGCTGCTTTCGGCGTTTCCAACTTGGCAGTGGCGATCTCCGGCGCAATGGCGGATGCAATGGCGCTTTCGTTCGGGCCAATCAAGAGTACGATTCCGGTGTCCCAAGCCGCATGGAGCTTGACCTGCTTGCGATTGAGCTTCACGAAGACCTTGTTTCCGCCTTCGTCCTTGTTCCGTTCGGCGGCGTGCAGAGGCTGGTGGACATCGCCAACGAAATGCACCAAATAGGACAGTGCCTGCAGCCGGTCCGACTTCGAGGCTGTCTTGTCCCCGACCTTGGCGGCAAACTCCACGATTTTGGAGACGACGCAGTTGGAGGCGCAGATTTGGTCTTCAGCGGTGTTGTTCGGGGAGGGGGTGCTGACATCGAGGTTGATGAAATGCCAAGGCTCGCTGGCCGGGTTCTTGGCCGGGAATACCTTGCGGCAGTTCGGGCTGGTCGTGCTCTGGGCCACTCGGATTTCGTCGGGGCAGGTCGCCAAGTCGGTCAATTGGAGCCCGCCGGTCAGGTCATTGATGGCCTGTGCCGTAGCCGGGGAAATGATACCTTGGGCGACCAAGGCGACGGTGCGGTGTCCTTGGGTACCCCATCCGAAAACCATGGGGGTGGCGGTGAAAAAGGCCATGAGGCCCGAAAGCGCGGTCCGTTGTGAGTGTGTCATGGATGTCCTCTATGGCACAGCGGCGAGCCCCCAAAAATGGGGCCACTGTTATAGTACGACCATGCGATTTTTCGTAGCAGCGGTGGTTGGATTCGGGTTGTCGATGGTTGGATGCGGGGAGTCGCACCCTGCTGCTCGGAGGTGCGTAGACGAGACTGGCACGGTAGCCGACAACGCGAAGTGCGAAGCAGCTCCGGCGACTGCGGGCACGGAACGACCGGCGCACAAATACGCTTGGGTGTACACGCCGCCGGACAAGAAGGAATAAAAAGGGGAGATGGTGGCCAGAGACGGGATAGAATGGCATTCGGGCCTGTTCACCGTTCGCGATCACCGGCATTGTCTCTATCCCAGACTTGAAATCGGGGAGTGTGCAGCATGAGAGCCCACACGCTCACCACCCCGCCCACGAATCACCCGCCCTTACGACCAAGCCAAGCGCCACGAAACACGCCGCCCGCTACCTCGGCTATTCTACCCGTGCCGACCGGCGCGACGGCACCGGCAGCGGCCCGCGCAAGCGTCAGGAATTAGACAACCAGCGCGCCCAGTTCCGCGTTTTCTGCCAAAAGCAGGGGTGGCAGATCGGTCGAAGAGGGGGAGGGATGGAAGGGGAGAGTGTCGTTTTGAGTGCGGGCTGCGCTATACGAAGCCTACGATGATAAAGTACTAGATTCATGCCAACCTGTTTCGTCATTCAACCATTTGATTCCGGGAAGTTTGACAAACGGTTCTCTGATGTCTACAAGCCAGCAATCGAAGCCGCCTGTCTTGACGCATACCGGGTGGACCGGGATCCCGGCGTGGACGTGCCAATTGATGCAATCGAAGAAGGGATTCGAAACGCGGCTGTCTGCTTGGCCGACATAACCACCGATAACCCCAACGTTTGGTATGAATTGGGCTTTGCCTTTGCTTCGTCTCGTCCCGTCGTTATGGTCTGTTCGAAGGAACGGCCCGAGAACCGATACCCATTTGACATTCAGCATCGAGCCATAATTCCCTACGCTGCCGATGCACCAAGCGACTTCGAGACTCTGAAAAGTTCATTGGCCGCCCGACTAAAGGCGGTATTGGACAAGGGTGAGACCTTGCGTCAGATCGAGGCGCAAGAACAAGTCTCCACGATCGAAGGGTTGTCACAGCCCGAGCTGTTTGTTCTCGCAGAGGTTGCAGGAAGCATTTCGGTGCCTGGTGGCGCTATCAGCGTGTTTGCTGTCAGGACCGAGGCTGAAAAAGTATTCACAGGCGTAGGCGTTTCTCTTGGAATCCGCCGATTGATGAGCCGTGGGTATATCGAGATCAAGGAAGACAGGGATGAGCACGAGAAGTACGACGTGATTTATCTAACAGATAAGGCATGGCAATGGATCGAAAGACACGAAGACCTGTTTGTCATTCGCCGTCCCAAGAAGTCAGCCGCAAGGCCCACGGCCTTTGTGCCGTCCGGCCTTGACCCTGACGACATTCCCTTTTGACGTTTCTTGGCGTCGAGTCGCGAGGACAATAGCGGCTAGAACGGGAAATCATCAATGCCTGCCCGCTCGGTCAATTCGAGGTCAAACAAGATACGCGAGCTTTGGTCCAGGAATTCCTCTCGGTCCATGAAAATAATGTGTCGTCTTTGTCCAGCATCGAGCTGTTCGACGAGCCACGTGCGGGCGGCCCGCGTAATTTCGCCTCCGGCTATCACGAACATGTGATCGAGCAGGACCTTGCGATTGGCATCTGGGTCGAAGATTGGGTGATCGATCGCCATTTTGACTTGCGTGAGCACATTCGCCACGTTATTGCCGCCGCCAGTTCCACCAGCGTCGATCTTGTCTCGCTTCACCTGTGCGCAGAAGTACAGCCAATGACCGGTGGGGAGCTGATACTTCATCCAAAGGTCTTTACCAAACTCCAAAGTCTTTTCCTTGTGCCCAGCGGCGCTCACCCTATGAAAGCCGAGTCGTTGGAACAGGGGAACGAGAAGTCTTTCCGTGAACTCATCCTCGCTCGCGTTATCCAAAAACGCGGCAACCTTCGTTCGTGCAGCTAGCTCTTCACGAGACAATGGCCTTGTCTCGCGAAGTATGGCGGAGCTGCTGCCCGACCCTGTGTTTCGAACGAAGCAACGTCCCCTGTTGTCGAAATACGCTACAAGCCCTTCACGCTCGAAGAGCTTATTGATTGCCGCCAAAGCTTCGTCCCGGCTCTTCAATTCCTTGGCGCGATCAAAATCGTCAGGCTCAAACAGCTCACTAACAATTCGAAGGATGGCGGATGCAGGCATGTCGGGCGCGGGCGAGGAGCCAACATTCAGCTCTTGTAAGACTTGGTTAGCCCACCGTTTCCTAGTTGATCCGTCGTGAGCGTAGTCAAGTTCGCAACGGCGGAAAAAGGACGTAATGTAGGAGCTTGAGCGATACGGGAAAGCCGTGTGATCCCCGACGACCATTTCAGCCAACACCTCGAGCGTATGGCTTCTGAGTGTCAAATCAAATCCTTTCCACGATGTTTGGCCAGGCAGGTGTGACGCCGACGAAGGGCATAGCGGCATCGAATTGGACCAACTCAGAGCCCGCTTTCCCGACGAGCGCTCAACACTCCGCTGGATCTTGACAAGGGTCGGGAGTAGTTGGCGGAGGCCGGCTCACATTCCTTTAGCACCCCAGCATTGAGGGCAATCCCTGCGGCGACCCTAAGTTGGTCATGCTGCCGTTCCAGCTCTCTCTTTGCCGTACCCATCCCGTTTTTCTCCGTGATTTGGAATGGCGGCGGTTTCGGTTCGACCCGAAAAGTAGTCCCTAATCCGTCTGGCCCGGTGATTAGGCGAGCATTACTCCGAGAATTTCGAGACGCCCGGCGCCACCAGCACCCCGCCAAGAGGATCTTACCACATAAACCACTCTTCGCTTGAACTCGATCTCTACCGCCCCATATGGTGACTTCACGAAGGGGAATCACGCACGGCGAATGGATGGGTGAAACCTGTTGGTGTCGCCCATCGACGATGGTCTCGCCATACGGGCCCCATACAGCCCGCCTTCCCGAGCCGCCATGCAAGTAGGTCGACGGAAGATCGAAAATATTGCCCGTTGAAAAACGTCCAGCCACGACCCCAAAACAGCCCCTCGGCGCGTTCTTGGCGAGGCCACCCCAGCAGCCCTCCAAAGAATCTGCACGCCCGCAGATTCAGACATGACCATCGAAGGATACGTGGTTCGTGATCGAGAGCTTCTCGGAACGCCGCGCCGCCTTGAGGAGTGAAGACGCCCAAGCGCAAGGATGGAGCCACTCAGACACTTGGGGGATGCCCATAACGAGGAACGGAAAGCCGATCTTGGACGTAGCCGACGAAATCGAGTCCTTTTGATCTAGCAGCTTGAGGAGAGTTTAAAGGATGTGGTGGCCAGAGACGGGATCGAACCGCCGACACGCGGATTTTCAGTCCGCTGCTCTACCAGCTGAGCTATCTGGCCATTCCGGGTGGAAAGTTCCGTCGGCAAGGAACCGCACAATCGCCGACGGAAATTCCAGTATACCCTGGCGGCACGCGCGAGTCACGCGCCGGAGCGTTTACGCGGCCTGGAGCCCGGCGAGCGCGGTGCCGGTTTCCGCCAGCACGTCCGCGTGGAGGCTGTTGCCGTGCGAATCCATTGTCACGATGGCCGGGAAATCGTACACCCGCAGGTGCCACATCGCTTCCGGGATGCCGAATTCGACCAGATTGACGTCCAAGACCTCCTTGACCGTCCGCGCATAGAACTGCGCGGCGCCGCCGATGCCGTTCAAGTAGACGGCACCATGCTCCTTCAGCGCGGCCAGGGTCTTGGGACCCATGCCACCCTTGCCGATCACAGCCTTGACGCCGTAGCGCCCGATCACGTCGGCCTGGTAGGGCTCCTCGCGGATGCTGGTGGTGGGACCGGCGGCCTTCACGGTCCATTTGTCGCCGTCCGGCGTAGATTCCTTCATCATGACCGGCCCGCAGTGGTACAGGATCGCGCCATTCAAATCGACCGGCGGCGGATTCTTCATCAGATAGGCGTGGACTTGGTCGCGGCCCGTGTACATTTCGCCACGGATCACCACAACGTCGCCCACCTTCAGGGAACGCACGACTTCCTCGGTGAGAGGTGCTGTCAGCACGACCTCGCGGCCCGACAGCGGGAAGCCGGCCGTCTGCGCCATCTTTTCCACAGGACGCGACGGGTCGCGGTACAGCCACTGCGAGATCGCGCCATCGGCCGGGTCCAGACGGACGCCGAGGCGGCGGAAGGCCCAGCACTCATACGCCACCGAAACGAAGAAGCTGGCGGGCAGACGGTTGGCCGCCGCCACCTTGCAACCGATGAGCGAAACCTGGCCCCCGAAACCCATCGCGCCGACGCCCAGCGTGTTGGCCTCGCGCATCACGCGCGCTTCTAGTTCTGCGAGGACCGGGTCGGAGTTCACGTCGTCCAAGGTGCGGAACAACTGCTGCTTGGCGACGTCGTAGCCGTGTCCACGGTCGCTGCCGATGCAGACGCCGAGGGCACCGGGCGCGCAGCCCTGGCCCTGCGCCTGCCAGACGGCGTGGAGCAGGCATTTGCGGACGCCTTCGATGTTGCGGTCGGCGCGGCCCAAGTGTTCTAGATTCATCGGGAGCGAGTATTGGATGTTCTTGTTCTCGCAGCCGCCGCCCTTCAGGACCAGCTTGACCTCGATTTCGTTCTCCTCCCACTGCTCGAAGTGGATGACCGGGGTGCCGGGACCGAGGTTGTCGCCGCTGTTGGTACCGGTGAGGGAATCGACCGAGTTGGGACGCAGTTTGCCGAGCTTGGTGGCTTCGGCGACGGCTGCCTTGATGGCCTTCTTGATCTCCAGTTGGTTGACGCCGACGGGCGTGTGCACGTAGAAGGTCGGCATGCCGGTGTCCTGGCAGATGGGACCTTCGTCCTCGGCGGCCATGTCGACGTTGGAGTAGATGATGTTCAACGCCTGCGAGGCCTGGGTGTTGGGCTTTTCGCCGAGGCCGGCGGTGGCCATTGCGGCGCGTACATCGGGCGGCAGGTTCGTGGCCGTCTGGGTGATCAATTGGACAAGACTGCTCTGGAGAAAGTGCATCTCTATTTATGATGCCATCGGGGCTGGGCATGAGCACTCAAGCGTGCGGGAGTCCCATGTTCTGGTGGCTTCACGTGCGCGCGGTGCAGTGAGATCGGAACCGGCGGGGACGTCCGCTCCGCCGGTATCGATTGCGGCTTACGCTTTGGACTTCTGGACGTGCCTCGCGAAGTTGTCGAGGATTGACTGCCAGCCATCGCGCTGCTGCTCGAGCGTGTAGGTCGACTCGGCATCGAACGTTTCGCGCACGGTCACGCCATCCGGGCCGGGCACGAACTCGACCAACAGCATACGGTCTCCGAAGGAGCACTCAAGCAACCGCTGGTCCACGACCCGCTTGTAGGTTCCAGCGAAGTCGAAACCCATGCTGCCGTCCTTGGCCTCCATGCGCGACGAAAAGGTGCCGCCGACACGCAGGTCCACGTCCGCCTTGGTGGTGTGCCAATCGTCGGACGCGGCGTTCCACTGTACGATGTCTTCCGGCGTGGTCCATGCTCGCCAGACTTCCGCGATCGGTGCGGCAATATTGGTTTCCACGGTGATCTTGGTGGAGGGCGACAGTTGACAGTTGAGCATCCACTCGATGCCGAACTGGTCGGTGAGCATGCCGAACCTTCCACCCCACGGCTGGTCACAGAGGGGCAACCCGATCTGTCCGCCCTCGCTGAGTGCCGCGAAGAGCCGCTCGATTTCACCCGTGGAGTCGCAGTCGATGCACACCATGAAGTTGCCCGCTTTCGGGGCGCTGCCGGGGCGGCCGTCCGTCGCCATCAGGATCGGCGTGGCACCGTATTGCAACTGGCTGTGCATGACTCTGGCGTCGGGGGCCGAGGATGGCTGCCCGGTCTCGTCGGGCATCGGCATGATTTGGAGCTCGGTTGCGAGGCACTTTTGGTAGAAGGACATGGCCTGGCGGCAGTTGCCGTCGAAATGGAGGTAGGGGGTAACGCTTTTCATGGCTTGAAGCTTTCAAGGATTCAGACTGGCGGCACCAGCCAAACTCATCGCTGGACGCGGGAAAAAGTTTCGGCAGTTGGTTCGAGGGGAAGGCCGAAGATCGGGAAAAGCGTTTCCGTATCGAGGAACGAATTTATCGCCCCGATCCGGTCGCCGTCGATTTCCAGCACGATGATCGCCCAAGGCTTGTAGCCGCCGGTTTCGACGGGCCGGTAGTGGCCGAAGGCTGGGGAACCGCACGCCGCGGTGGGCACCAACCGGGAACCGCGGCATCCGCATCCGACGCCCAGCATCCAAGTCCGAATCTCGTCGGGACCTTGGATCCAGAGGGAATAAGGCGGCATGGACAGGGTTGCGTCATCCCGGAGGAGGGTTGCGAAGAGGTCCACGTCGTAGCGCTCGAAGGCGTCGACGTATTGCTTCAGCATTTCTTGTTGCGATTGCGACAGCGATACCGGTGTGGCGTCATGGCGACAGGCGAGGATCGAGCGTGCCCGCTGCAGGGCGCTGTTCACACTGGCGACGGAGGTTTCCAGCGTTCCCGCGACCTCGGCGGCGGACCAGCCGAGCACCTCCATCAGCAGCAGCGCGGCCCTCTGCTTCGGGGCCAGATTCTGGAGAGCGGCGACGAAGGCGAGCCGGATGCTTTCGCGGAGGATGGCCTGCTCGGCGGGGCTGGCGTCGGGCGGGATGGCTCGCGCGTCGGGGATGGGCTCGATCCAGTATTCGCGTGGCCGTTGGATCAGGGCGTCGAGAGGCGGTGCACCGGAAGATGGCGAGCCTTGCCCGATGGGCCGTTCGCGCCGTTTCCGATGGGCCAGTTCATCGAGGCAGACGTTGGTCGCGATGCGGTAGAGCCAGGTGCGCAGGGTGGACCGACCGTCGAACTGGTCGAGATTCCTCCATGCGCGGATCATGGTTTCCTGCACGGCGTCGTCGGCGTCGACCACGGACCCGAGCATCCGGTAGCAATGGCCGGTCAGGGCGGGGCGGTGGACTTCGAGACTGGCGATGTCGGGGGTGGCGGCCACCGGACGATTATAGCGGGTCGAATGCTCCCCCATTCGTCCACAACTGGACGGATGGGCCGCTCAAGGAGGCTGTTCGCCGACTTGCGCTCCCGCACTTCCGGTGACACAATCAAGACATGCCGACCGTGATGGAAGCCGTCCCCCTTCAGTTGGACACCCAAGGTGTCTACCGCGTCGGGCAGACCCGGGTGACGCTGGACTCCGTCCTGAGGGCGTTCCATCAAGGGGATACGGTAGAGGACATAGTCAGCAGGTTTCCCAGCTTGGAGATGGCCGATGCCTACCAAGTCATCGCATACTACCTAAGGAATCGTGCGGAACTCGATGCGTATCTCGACGACTGTTCTGCCCGCGAGGCCCGTCTTCTCGCCGAGCACCCGGAGTGGTCGCCGGTTGGGCTCAAGAATCGACTATTGGAGCGCCGCGCCCGCCTGTGAAGTGGCTCGCCGACGAAAATTTCGACAATGGAATCCTGCGCGGCATCCGGAGGCGGCAGAAAACCTTCGATGTTGTGCGGGTTCAGGATATCCCCGAGATCTCCGGTGCCGAAGATCCTGAAATGCTCGCTTGGGCCACAATCCATGCCCGGACTGTCCTGACCCACGATCTGTCGACGATCATTCCTGCGATGCGCATCCAACTGCGGCGCGCAGGAGCTTGCGCCAAACTCTTGCTGGTACCCGACCGGCTGGCTGCAGTCATCGCCATTGAGGACATTCTTCTCTTGGACGAATGCTCCAATGAGGCGGACTGGGCTGCCGGGGTGCTATACCTTCCGCTTTCATGACAGTGGCCGTCCCTGCAATCACGTCCTGATCGCTTCTCGGGCTTGTTCAATTAGCCTCGCCAGCACCGCCGGATCGGTTCGAATCATGTTTGATCCGCGAGAGAAACAAAGCGTCCCGTCACGGAGAGCCTTCTCAAACTCACGCCGCGTCTGCTCTTTGCCTTCGAGGCTCACGTACCAGTCGGCCTCGGCCCTTTCGGAGTCGAACTCAAGATTCTTGGCCGTCGTTGCGAGCAGGGACATCGTCATCATTTTCGCAACACGCTAAGGGTGAAGCACGCTGAAGCCACACACCTACCCATAGTGGGGCGATTTTTCGGCCCGCTTGTGATAGGCTCCAGATTGTATAGGTACGATGCAAAAGCTCTTCGCACTTCTGTCGGTCGGGGCTCTTCTGTTCGCCGCCGAGAACACCGCTCCCGAAAAAATTGCCCCGCTTGGCGTCTACAAGCCCGCCGAGCGCGGCTACTGGGCGTTCCAGCCGCGCAAGAACACCGCGCCGCCTGTCGCTGCCGCCGCCGACAAGGCTTGGGTGAAGACCCCCGTTGACGCCTTCGTCCTCGACGGCCTCAAGAAGGCTGGTCTGCGCCCCGCACCACCCGCGTCGAAAGCCACCCTCATCCGCCGCGTCACCTACGACCTCACCGGCCTGCCCCCCACCCCCGAGGAAGTCGACGCCTTCTTGAAAGATGAGTCCCCCAAAGCTTGGGAAAACCTCGTCGAGCGCCTCCTCGCCTCGCCCCGCTACGGCGAACAATGGGGACGCCACTGGCTCGACGTCGTCCGATTCGCCGAATCCGACGGGTATGAGTACGACATGCACCGTCCGGATGCATACCGCTTCCGCGACTACGTGGTGAAAAGCTTCAACGACGACAAGCCGTACGACCAGTTCATCAAGGAACAGTTGGCCGGGGACGAGATCGACCCCAACAACGAAACTCTGATGGTCGCCAGCGGCTTCAACCGCCTAGGCCCCCTGCGTAAGAACGCCGGCAACCAGAACGTGGCCTCATCCCGCAACGAAGTTCTCACCGAGATGACCAACGTCGTCGGTGCGGCCTTCCTCGGCGTCACCGTCGGCTGCTCCCGCTGCCACGACCACAAGTTCGACCCCTTCCGCCAGTCCGACTACTACCGCCTCCAAGGCTTCTTCGCCCAGACCAATGAAAACGACCTGATCCGCGCCTCCGCCGAGGAACAGGCCGCATGGAAGGCCGTCGTCGACCCCCTCACCACCGAAATGCGCAAACTGCAATTCAGCATGCGCAAGGCGACCGAAGAGGAAAAGGGCAAGATCCAGGCCCAGCTCGACGCCATCGACGAGAAGATGCCGCCGCCCATGACGGCCATCTACGCCGTGAAGGACGATCCCAAGAAGGTCAGCCCGGTCCACACCTTGTTCAAGGGCGACTATCTGCAGCCAGTCGAGTCAGTCGGTGCCCGTCCTCTTGGCATTCTGCTGCCGGAAAACACGCCGGAGACTCCGCTTGACGCCGCGAATCCGCGCACGCGACTCGCGAACTGGGTCGCTGACCCCGACAATCCGCTAACCGCGCGCGTCATGGTCAATCGCGTCTGGCAGTATCACTTCGGCAAGGGCATCGTCTCCACAACAAACGATTTCGGGCGCATGGGGGCGAGGCCGACCCACCCCGAACTGCTCGACTACCTCGCCAACAAGTACGTCGAATCGGGCTGGAAGATGAAGCCGATCCACCGGATGATTCTGATGTCGAGCGCCTATCGGCAATCGAGCCAGTCGCCGAACGAGAAGATCGGCATGGAAAAGGACGCCGAAATCTCGCTGCTATGGAAGTTCCCGCGCCGCCGTTTGGAGGCCGAAGAGATCCGCGATTCCATGCTGGCCGCGTCCGGTCGTCTGAAGGGCGACATCGGCGGGCCCAGCGTCCTGATCCCCATCGATCAAGATCTGGTGAAAATGCTGAAACGGCCGCAGTACTGGGTCGCCACCAAGGACAAGTCGCAGTACGACCGCCGCACGCTCTACATGATCTACAAGCGGAATCTGCAACTGCCGTTCATGGGGGTCTTCGACGCCCCGGACATGCAGCTTTCCTGCTCCCGCCGCGAGCAGTCGACCCACGCCCCTCAGGCGCTGGAGCTGCTGAACGGGCAGTTGTCCAACGATCTGGCGCAATCCTTCGCCGAACGCCTGCTGAAGATCGGCAAGACCGACGCCGAGCGGATTGATCTGGCGTGGCGTTGGGCCATCGGGCGCGCTCCCACCGACAAGGAGAAGCGCCTCGCTGCAACCTATCTGGACGAGAGGCCGTCCGACGCACTGCGCCTGAAGGAAATGGCGCTCGACGTCTTCAATTTGAACTCCTTCCTGTACGTGAACTGAAATGCATACCCGATATAACCGCAACCGCCGCGAATGGCTGACCGACTGCTTCTGCGGGATGGGCTCGGTGGCATTTGCCGCCATGACCGCGCAAGAACAGTTGCGGGCAGCCAAATTCAACCCCTTGGCCCCCAAACCGCCGCACGAACCGGCGCACGCCAAGGCGAAGTCGGTCATTTTCCTGTTCATGGCGGGCGGGCCGTCGCACCTCGAGACGTTCGACCCCAAGCCGCTGCTGAACAAGCTGGACGGCCAGAAGCGCCCTGCGGAGTTCGGCGACGTGCAGTATCAGAATGTGAATTCGGCGTCGCGGATCCTGGGCACGAAGCGGACTTTCAAGAAGTACGGCAAGTCGGGGATGGAAATTTCCGACCTCTTCCCGTATCAGGCCGAGGTTGCCGACGAGCTTTGCATGATCCGGTCGATGCACGGCGACATGGTGGTGCATTCGGCGGCGCAGTACCAAATGATGACGGGTCGCGTGATCCCCGGTTTCCCGGCGATGGGGAGTTGGGTGGTCTACGGGCTGGGGTCGGAGGCGGAAAACCTGCCGGCGTACGTGGTGATGCCCGATTCGCACGGTGCCCAGGAGGCTGGCGTGCCGATGTACACCAACGGGTTCCTGCCGTCGGTCTACCAGCCGACGATGTTCCGCCCGGGCACCAAGCCGGTGCTGAATCTGGACCTTCCCAAGGGCGTCTCGCTGGACGAACGCCGCCGATCGATCAAGCTGTTGCGCGACCTCAACGAGTCCACCATGCCCGGCGAGGACCTCGAATTTGCTGCCCGCATGTCGGCCTACGACACGGCGTTCAAGATGCAGACCGAGGCCCCGAAGGTTTTCGACCTGTCCAACGAGCCCAAGGAAACGCTGGACATGTACGGTGTCGGCGATGCGAAGACAGACGACTACGGCCGCCGCTGCCTAATGGCCCGTCGGATGGTGGAAAACGGCGTGCGATTTGTGACGGTGGTGTCGGGCGGAGGCGGTCCCGAGGCCGAATGGGACGCCCACAATGATATTGAAGACAACCACCTGCGGATGGCGAGTTGGACCGACAAACCGGTTGCGGCGCTGATCAAGGATCTGAAGCGGCGCGGGTTGCTCGATTCGACAATCGTGCTGTGGGGGGGCGAGTTCGGGCGTTCGCCGGAATCGGAAAAGAGCAAGGGCCGCGACCACCACAACACAGGGTTCTCGATGTGGGTGGCGGGGGGCGGGTTCAAGGGCGGTACGGTTTACGGGGCCACCGACGACATCGGGTTGAAGGCGACTGTGAACCCGGTCCACTTCCGGGACCTGCACACGACGTTGTTGTATCAGCTGGGCCTGAACCAGGACGCGCTGAGCTTCATGCATTTGGGGCGCAAGGAACGACTGACCGAGATCCGGGGCGAAGTGATCAAGGATATCATCACTTAGGCCCTGCCCTACCCGATCAGGGGGATACCCAGACTCTGCAATCCGGTCCGTGTATCCGCTTCCAAGCGCACAAATGCCGACAGCGTCCGTATCGGCGACCAGTCTTCGACTAGGTCCGCCAACCGGTGCGCCGCCCTCTCTGGCTTGAAGCTCTTGGCTCGACGACCGGTCGCCCCGCTGGCGGCCCGCAACGCGGAGTGTAGGGTTTCCTTCGGATCCGGCAGTTTTTCCCACTTTGACGCAGGAGGCAGATCAAGGGGATTGGTTCCAGATGGACGCCCAGCCGCTTCCCGCAACGCCTGTTCATCGTGTAAGAGCCAAGCTTCCTGCATCCGAACGGGAACGATGCAGACATGTCCCGTGCCCGTCTTGTTTGCATTCTGGATCTCGTTGTAGCGCAGTTCGGAGTCCTGCTTCTCGGCGTCGCGGTGCACGAAAAGAATGTCGCAAGGATAGAGCTGGGTGGCAGAGTCGAGGCGTTGGGCCAGCCCCTCGGGTCTACGCGACAGAAACCGAAAGTCGGCCCATCGGATTTCCACTTCCACTGTTGTCAAACGCGCCACCAACCAACTGAGGATACGGATGAGCACAACGTCCGAGGTTCCGTCGGTTACCAATGTGGCCTGTACCATCATTCAGGGGACCCCTGCTGGTATGGAAACAAGGGCAGGTACATCTGCATGTCTTCCCGATCCATTACACGTATCGTGCGGCCTACGTGCCCTTCCTGTCCCTCATTTGCCAACGCGGCAACGGGGTTCAAGTATGCCAACAGATCCCCCCTCGTTATCGTAGGCTCGCCGGGTTGGTCCGAGTCCCGCCAAGTCTTGGCAAGGTGGCGAATAGACAGTCGGGATACCTCGGTGCCATTCCAAGTGCCTGTGGAGGGTCGCGCCAGGAGCAAGGCGGCATCGGAGACACAAGCAACCACGGAAGGAGAATGGGTGTTGATGATGACCTGCCTGAGAGGATTGTCGTCATCCACCGGCTCTTCAACATCGACGGCCAAGTCGCCGAGCAACTCGATTACCGTTGCGATCCGCAGTGGATGCATCCCGTTTTCTGGTTCTTCCAGACAGATCAGTCGCCGGCTCTTGGGATCCGCCTCCATGACGGTGAGCGCCAGAAACCTCAATGTGCCGTCGGAAAGGGCGCTTGCGATGTGTTCGGTGTTGTGCCGATCCGTCATCGCGATGTTGAGTAGCTGCCGTTTCTCATCGACATCTACCGAGACGCGCTTCACATTCTCAACAAGTTGCGAAAGTCGTGTAGCTACGCCCGCGTACACGTCGTCCGATCCGCCGGCATGATCGCGTTCCGCCCTTTGCGCGAGTTCGTACAACGTCGCTGGCAGATGGGCGCCATTGGGCCCGATGGTGCGTGGTGCAGTGAACGAGTCGGGGGCTCGGAGTGCGGACGGCTCCAATTGCAGTTGCGTCCAGCTTGCCATCTCTTGGCGAGCTAGGACCAGAGTTCTGTGCTCAGCAGCGTTGTTGACCGACGAAAGCATCGTTCTGGGAAGACTCGCGGCCGGAACACGGCGGGGACGACCGCCTCCGTAACCGCCTTCGCTGTCCGCGTGCAACAGGACAACGGCACCGGACTCGCCTTCCGCCTCGGTCGATATGTACGGGCTAGTCCGCCGCCCCAGTACCACCGAGTCGCGCCACGACTTCTTATGCGCAAATCCCAGTTTGGACTTGGCCTCCGACCGGTTGATGTGCTTCATGGTCTCGCTGACCACTTCCAGCGTTCCCATCGACTTGACGGACCTGTCCGGTCGGAATCGCAGCTTTAGCTCATATCGAAGGAAGGTCATCGACGCGACTGCTTCCTGGCCCAGCGCATCCTCGCCTTTCTCGGGGATCAGGAGTTCCGCAGCGAACCGCATGGTGTCGGCGGTCTGCCCGCCAGCCCGCCGGAAGAGTGAACGCAAATCGCCCCGTCGACCGTCTCCGCCACGCACTGCCAGTGCGGCTTCGACCAAGGGTTGGTCGGCCAAGGCTGCGAGGAACGCGATCGCGTCGAATAGATTTGATTTTCCGACACCATTCGGTCCGGCGACGCAGGTGAAGGGGCCAAACCGGACATCGACCCGGTCCAAGTTCTTGAACCCTTCCACTTCGAGTCTAGTCAGCAATCGGCATTACCCTCCAACGGTCCTTCCATGATACTTGCACGCCGGTCGGCGGATTCTGACTAGCGGAGGCGGGGCCGATTACCCTGTAATTCCTCGCGCTCAACCATTCTTCCACTCCGCGAAGATCGCCTCCCATTCCGGGAACGTCACCAAACGCGGCTGGTGTTCCCGCTCCGGCCCGGTATAAATCCACCCTCCCGCGTTCGCGGAAAGCAGCCGCAGTTCCTCGACTTCCTCCCCGGACAGGGTGTATAGGCCGGACTTGGGGGCGCTCCCGTGTAGAGCCTCCCACAACTCGAATTCGCTTTCGGACAGCCAGCTCGCGCACCAGGAGTCTTGGCTGACGTCCGACATCCTGCGGTAGAGCAGCCTTGCCCATGGATTTGACATAGAGTGGTGCGCATTGCCGTCGGGGTGCAAGGGCATATCGGAGTTCATTGCCTGTCACCCCCAATTGTAAGCGCGGGCACACCTATAAAGTTTTCTCGCGCTTCCGCCGATAGATGCCTAGTATGTCGAACGGACGGATGATCGGGACCAAAGCGCGTGCGCCTAACGCCGCTTGGCACATCCTTGTCGCCATTCTCGGAACCGCCGTTATCGGCCTAGAACGCCCAGGAAACCTTCAACACCGCAGCCCGCGGCTGCAGGAAATGCGTGCCGCTGAACGTCGACAGAAAATTGTACAGCGCGATCTTGTTGGTCAGATTGGCGAGCTCCAGCGAAACCTTGACGCGCCTCGTACCTTCGACATGCAGCAAGTTGTCCGTCCCGAATCCCAAGTCGACAACATTGCGGGATTTCACGCGGTCCGGATTGTGGTCATCGTTCTCGGTACCGGTCGCGGGCAAGGTCAACAGCGTCGAAGTAACCGGCCCTTTGCACGTATCGATCGGCTTGGACACGGTGGCAAACGTGCCTCCGCAGGCCAACCCGATGGTCACCTGCTGGTTGGGAGTCAGATTCTCCATCGCGAACTGCGTATCCGGCACGCCACTCACCACTTGGCCGCTGTCGTACCGAAGAACGAACGAAATCCACTCCGCGTTCTTGGGACGTTGATAGTGCAGCGAAAGCGTCGATTCAAACGCTTGGTCATGGTCGATGCGGAACACTCCATGAGACAGACCGGCTCCTTGCGGAATCAAGCCTCCAGCCTGGGGCCCGAAGAACCGCGCCCGCGTATGTCCAAAGTTCAGGCTCGCTTGGAATCCGTGCAGGTTTGTCGTGCTCACCCGCCCCGACAAGCCGTCCAAACTCGACTTGTGCCACGCCACCGGGAAAGTCAGAGTCGAATTCAGCAGCGTCGAGAAGTCGAATGCATTCCGCGTGAACTTCCAGAAGTAGTCCATGTCCACCAGCGCGTAGCGGCCCAGCGACTGCTGGAAACCTGCGTTGTACTGGTTACGCCCACCAGGGGTGATCCCGACCGGCGTCGCTGCGAAAACATTCTGCGCCAAGCCGCCCTGTCCCGAAGCGTTGGCAATCAGCAGGTTCTCGTTGAACGGCGTCTCCATGGTCCGGGCTCCAGCCACCCGCAACACCGTTCCGGTCTTGTTCAAGCTGTAGGAGAGCCCAAACCGGGGCTCGGGCGCAAACTTCGACACGATCCCGTCGTACTGGTCCAGCCGCAAACCGATGCTCGCGACGAACTTGCCCAGAGTGATGGTGTCCTGCGCATACACCGCGTACTGGTTGATGTTCCGCGTGGCATGGAACCGCAGCAAGGAACCGCCGCGCGTGAGGTCGAACGGGGCGATGCCCGCCGAGAACCCGTCCGTATTCGGCGCGAGGCCGGCCACTTTGCATTGACCCGGATTGCGCTGAGCGGCTCCGGCAGCGGGGCTTCCGTCCGGATCCAGGCAAGGCGCATTGAATGTCGGGTCCGTGATTCCCAGATCGAAGTTCTCCAGCAGCCGCGTCTGCTTCAAATCCAGGCCGACCTTGAAGGAATGGTGCCCTATCGTGCTGGCGACGTCCGCCTTCACGCCCCAATTCAGCAACTGGCGCGATTGGCCCTGGGTCGCAGGCGTGTCGTTGAACGGGTTCCGGCTGGCGTAGTAGTCAACTTGATCCTTGCGCAGATACGGGTTCACCGTCATCAGGGTATGCGCGTTGAACGTGTGTTGGTAGCCCGGCGCGACGCTCCAGGTCATCACCCGTTGGTGCTGGTCCTGCGACAGTTGGTCGTAGTCGTTGGGAATCTGGAACCAGTTCCTGGCTGCGAACAGGTTGAGGTGGAAAACATTCTTCCCGTCGGGCTGGTAGTCGAACCGGTCGAAAATGGTGCTGCCGTTGCCCGCGTCGTGGATGCGCACGAACTCCGGGGTATCCAGAAACCGGTTGGTGCGTTCCGCTCCCACGGCGATGAAATTGCCGTACTTCTCATTGCCGAACCCGAGGGCGGCTCCACCGCCAACCAGTCCGAAGCTTCCCGTTTGTGCATCCACATCGCCGAAAACCTTGCCGGCACCCAGTCCCGACCGGGTCGTGATCTGCGCCACCAAGCTGCTCTTGTCGCCGAACTCCGCGGCCGGAGTGCCGGTATTGGCCTCCATGCTCTGGACCGCATTGGTCGGCAACTGCGTCGAAAACAACTTGCTCTGTTGGTCGCTGATCGGTTGGCCGTCGACGACGAAGCTGACCTGCGAGTGGTCCCCCAGCGGATGGAAAAATCCGTTGGCGTCGGCCGATACGCCGCCCGTGCTGTAGACGATGGCCTGGCTCAAGCCTCCCGACGGGTCGGCATCCGGCAGTTTGAGCAACTGCGTGCGATCCACATCAGTGTGCGACGAAGGATCGTTCACCAACGTGTCGGCGAAAGCCTCGACGCTGACCTCGCTCTTGGCTCCCGCCAAGGTCAACTTCGCGTCGACGGTGATCGGCACCGAGTTCCGGATCGTCACATCGTGCGTGAAAATGGTGAACCCCGAGGCGTTCACTTCCAAGTGGTACGCTCCGGGCGGGATATTCACAAGCCGAAAAACACCGTCGGCACCCGAGGAGACCGCTTGGTTGTAGCCGGAAATCGCGTTGTGCAGTGTCACTTGGGCTGCTGCGACCACGCCGCCAGATGGGTCCGTCACCGATCCGTTGATCGTTCCAGCGTTGCCCAGCGACTGCCCGTAGCCGAAACCTGCGCAAACCAGCAGCGCCAACACCAATCGAGCCTGCGCGAGGATTCCCATGCCACCAGTGTCTAACAAGGCGGCTCGCACTTCTTACTTGGTTACGGCAGGCGGGGGTATATTTCCAGCAGGCGGGCGCAATCCGCCGGTGACCGGACTACGCCGTGAGCGTCTTTCTAACGCTGTGGGCCAGTCTTTTGCTGACAACAAACTCCTGGCCGTTGCTCAAAGTCACCAGCCACCGCTGGCTGCTCATCGGACTCATCTTGCGGACATGGTCGATGTTCACCAGCACGCTCCGGTGGATGCGACGGAAGTCGTTCCCGCCAAGCTTCTCCTGGATCACCTTCAGAGTCTCCGTCGCGAGATAGCGCTTCTTGGCCGTGATGATCCATACCAAGTCGCCGTCCGCCTCGAACGCCAAGACCTCGTCGGCATTCAGCAGTAGATACTCCGCGCCCGACCGGGCAACGACTCGCCTGGTCCGCCCGGATCCCGCAGCCGCCGCTTGCGGTTGCGGCTCCACTTCCCCGCCCTGGCCGAACATCTTCGCCGCCCGGTCCACCGCTTGTGCCAGACGTTCCGGCGAGATTGGCTTGAGCAGGTAGTCGACCGCCCCGGCCTCGAAGGCCTCGATGGCATACCGGTCGAACGCGGTCACAATCACGAACATCGGCACGTGCCCCGACCGCCGCAACCGCCGCACCACGTCGAATCCCCCCAAGCCCGGCATCTGCAAATCGAGGAAAACCAGATCCGGCGACAGTACCCGCACCGACTCCACGGCCTCGAAGCCGTCGGTAGCCTCTCCCACCACCGAAACCCCCTGCACCAACTCCAGTTCCTCTCGGAGTATCTGGCGGGCGATGGGCTCGTCGTCCACGATCAGCGTGCGAAGGTTCACCGGGCCTCTCCAGTGAGCGGCACTTGGAACCACACCAAAGTCGATTCCGCCGATGTTTTCATATCAAGCCTCGCGCTCTCCCCGTAACAAAGCGCCAAGCGGCGCCGGACATTGCCCATGCCCATGCCGGTTCCCGACGCGTCGGGCTGGCGCGCAGCACCGAAGGTGCCGGAATTGGCGACCTCCACGATTGCCGACCGTCCTTCCCGGCGGATTGTCAGCCGCACAAAACCACCGGCCGACCGCGCCGCCACGCCGTGCTTCACCGCATTTTCCACCAGCGGCTGGATCGAAAGCACCGGCACCTCGACCCCCAATAGTTCCGGATCCACTTCGATGCGGGATTCCAGCTTCTTCCCCAATCGCAATTCCTCGATCTCCAGATACGCCCTCACCATCTTCATCTCTTCTTCCAGACGGATGAAGACCCGGTCCGCGGCGAACGAATATCGGAACAGGTCGGCCAGATTTGTCACCAGCCGTCGCGCCGCTGCATTCTCTCGCGCAATGGTCCCGTAGAGCGTATTCAGGGCGTTGAAGAAGAAGTGCGGGTTGATCTGGGCCTGGAGCGCCCTCAATTCCGCGCGTGAGACCAGATTCTGCATCTCCGACGACCGGATCCGCTCGACGTGCTCGCAGACAACGGCCGCCAACCGGTCCAGCGCCTCGATGTCCTCGCTCAGGTAGCGCCGCCCGCCTGACCGCGACCCGAGGAGCAGCAATTTCGAATCACCCCGCGCGAACCGCAACGGTGCGACCGCCTGGGTCCAAGCGGGCACGGTCCACTTTTCGGGATCCACCACCGTGACCGCGACGTCGGGAATCCGCTCGCCCGACGCCTCCGCCAGTTCAAATCGCGGGGCGGACAGGAACTGGGAGATGCAGGTACCGGTGGCAGTAAGGTAGCCCGCCTCGTCGCCAGCCTGGGCGGCGATTTCCCTCAGTTCCGTCACGGCCTTGTCGGTATTGGCCCGCAGGAAGACGACCCGCGTCAGCCACCGCTGCACGCGCCCCCGCACGTACACGAAGAGGCTGAGCAGCAAGCACGCCCCGACGAAAATCAGCCCGCCATGGAACGGATCGCGTTCGGCCCGCGCCACCAGAGACAGTTTGGCATTCGCAAGGTACGCAGCGCCGACGCTGACGGCAGCCGACACCGCGTTGACCAGGAAGCGGAGGAACGCGTCGAGCAGCAGGAACCGGTAGTCCTGCAGCAGAACAAACAGAGCCAACGGGATTCCGGCGTGGTGGAACGCCGCCTCGCCGGACCAGCGCGTCTCGCGCGAGGTCTCGAAGTGCACGAACGAAATCGCGAAAAGGAATAGTACCATCGCCCCGGCCAACCGGGCGCCACTGCCATCCCGCCGTCGGGGGAGGCCATGTCCGGACAGACTCTCCCGCGCCACCGTTACTGCCGTCAGCAGTCCGAATCCGACCGTGACCAGCAGGATAGCGGCGTAATGGAATCGCGGCGCAGTGGTGATCAGATCGCTCAAATGCAGCACGACGGCCGCCCCGCTCACCACATACCCGGACACCCACAGCGCCCGCCGACCCGCTACCACCGGCGACGCCCGCAGCGAGATGTGCAACAGGACCGCCGGCAGCAGGCTCAGCACGGAAAAACTACCCGCCACAATGACATCGGCCAGCGCGTCCCCGCCGGCCGGCGTCGCCAGCGCGATGAGCGATCCAAAGTTCCACACCATGGCCAGCGCCGCCGCAATCGCGGGCAGCACGTCGCGCTCCCCCCTATTCCGCCGCCAATCCAGCACCAGCAAATAGAACAGGATGCCGAAGACAATCGCCCCGGCGCAATGGCCGAGCGTATTGACCAACACTGGCGCGTGGATGCTGAGCCTGTCTGGCATTCCCTCTACCCACAATACGCCCCGGCTACTGGAATCGCCGGCGATCCCCCGAACTTGCGCCAGCTTCAACTTGACGAACTCGTTCGATTGGTCCTGCCGCAACCACAATTTCTCGACTTCCTGGTACCAGTGCCGAGCTTGGCCGAGGTCTTTCGCGGACCTCCAATGGGCTTCCATCGCCTCGAAATAGAACGACTGTAGGCAGGTCGTCGCCAACTCGCCCGCGTTATGCGCCACCACTTATGCGCCACCACGTCCGACACCATCCGGCCAGCCTCCTCGAACAGCGGGAGCGCGCGTGAATGTTCTCCCAGCCGGTCCTCAACCGCCCCTGCCGCCATCAGCGCTTCCGCCGTCTCCGCCTCTTCGTGGAGATCGCCCGCGTCGTGCGTGAGAGTCTTGCGTTGCTCGGCGACCGCTTCCGCCGCTCGCTGCCGCGCCTCCTGCAAGTGTCCGGCGGCCATCAAAACCTCTGTGAACCGACGCAAGCCATGCGCCCTGCGGGATTGCACCAGGTACGACTGCTTCTTTGCCACCGCCAATTTGTCCAAGCGTTCGATCGATTCCCTCGCATTTGCCAAAGCTCCGGCAACATCGTCCACTTCCTGTGACACCGTCACCGAGAACAGCGCGATCGCCAGGCTCAACTGTGCCGAAGCGTTGTTCGGATCCCGCTCCACCCCCTCGCGGGCCGACGCGAGATACCGTTCCGCATACTCCCACGATTTCGCGGGATCCAACATGTTCGGCCCGTCGAAATCATAGTAGAAAAACGTCGTCATCTGGTTGAGGAACAGTTGGCGGCGATTCAGAACCGGCGTATTGGCACCCAGCTTCCTGCCCTCGTCCACAAAGGCCTGGTCGGCGGCCGCGGCTTCAAAAAACGCCTGCATCCGACCGGCTGCCTGGGAGGATGTCGCGATCCGCTCCTTGGCACCCGCCGCCAACTCGAAATTCTCCACCGTACGAGCCTTGGCGATCACGGTGCCCGCGATCTGGTCGCACTTGGTGAACTCCTGAAACGCCTTCGTGTGGCGGTTTTCGTCCTCGTCGAGATCTCCCAGGCCGCACCACGAATTCGCCAGCGTGCGCAGGATCGAGACATCGTCGGGGCTGGATTCCGCCGCAGCCTCCACGTCGTGAAGCCCCAGGGCCATGTTGCGGGCAGCCTCTGAGGTATTTCCGGCAAACCGCATGAGCTGGGCGTAGCGGTTGTAAGAATTGGCCCTCGCCAGGAGTTCCTTCGCGGTGGTGGCGCCCACTGCGGCGCGAATCGCCGCAGCCTTGCGGTAGCTGGCAATTGCCTGGTCGGTGTGGCCGAGGCTTGGTTGCGTGGGGAAACCTTGGGCGTTGCCGACTTGCTGGTAGGCGTCGGCCAACTCGAGCTGCAAACTCCTGTCGCCCGACGCGCCTGCGGACAAGCTGTCGAGATATTCGACGGCAGTCCGCACCATCCGCTCGCGAACTGCCGTGGTGCCTTCCACCCGCGCCAACTCGTCGTTGTAGTCGAAAACGAAACTATGCGCCAGCCGCCGCACCTGTTGGAAGCGCTGGTTTGCGATCTTGGCCTCCCGCACCGACACCGCCGTGCCCGTCGCAACGGCCAACAACACCATCGCGGCGGCACCAACGGCGACCCGGTTGCGCCGAGCGAATTTCCACCAGCGTTCCACGGCTGACGCCGGCCGGACCGATAACGGGCGTCCCTCCAGATATCGGTCTATTTCCGCCGCGAACGCCTCCGCCGACGGGTAGCGCTTTTCCGGCTGCCGCACCATCGCCGCCAACACCATGGTGTCGAGATCGCCCCGCAGTTGCCGCCCGAGTTCCAAAGACTCGACTCGCTTACTCGGCAACCGGAGTTCGTCGAGGCAAATGGCCCGGTACACGTCCGCCGTGGAGTAGCTCTCCAGCCGATGAGGCTTGGAACCGCTCAGAAGTTCGTAGAGCACGGCACCCAAGGAATAGATGTCGGATGCAATTCCAGCCGGTTTGCCGTGGATCTGCTCGGGCGACGCGTAGTCCGGCGTGTGCATCCCCGCCGAAGTAACGGTATGTGCCCCGGTTTCGGCGACTCCCTCCTCTTCAATCAGCTTGGCGATGCCGAAATCGAGCAGCTTCGGCACTCCGTCCGCCGTGACCAGGATGTTCGACGGTTTCAGATCCCGGTGGACGATCAGATGCCGGTGCGCGAAGGCGACCGCGTCGACTATGTCCCGGAACAACTCAAGTTTCCGTCGGACGCTCCATCCGGCAGTGGCCGCCACCAGCGGACGGCCTTCGACGAACTCCATCACCAAGTATGGCTGGCCGTCTGACGATTCGCCGCCATCCAGCAACCTCGCAATGTTGGGGTGCTCCAAGGCGGCAAGAATCCTGCGCTCGTGACGAAAGCGCCGTCGGGACAGCTCGCTGTCGATGTCGCGGTTGACGATCTTGACGGCGGCGCGCTGCTCATAGGCTCCGTCGTCCCGCACCGCCTCGAATACCGTCCCTTGGCCGCCCTGTCCCAGCCGGTGGAGCAACCGCCATGGCCCCAAGCGACGGCCGGCGCGGTCAAACTGCGCCCCGGAGCCGTCTTTCGACATCGACTCCGACACCGTTCGGGTGCGGTCCGATTGCAGGTCCGCCGCAACACCGCCGATTCCGGGCAGGTGCAGCGTGCCTTCATCCGCGTTGGCGAGCAGGGACGCGACCTCGCGCCGGATCGCTTCGTCCGCGATCCGCGCCAAGCCGGAGGCACGATCCGCATGCCTCAATTCCATCAAGGCGCTGAAATGCGCCTCGACCGTACTCCAGTCTTCCTCCGTCACGATTCCTCACAGCGTAACAGAGAATGATAGAATCCACATTCGGTTCCTACAAACATGCTCCCTGAACTGCTCGCAGAATTCCTCGGCACCTTGGTGCTTATTCTTTTCGGCAACGGCGTCGTTGCGATGGTGGTCCTCTTCGGCAGCGGCGTGCCGGGCGAGGTCGTGATGGGTGGCTACACGAACATCACGATCGCGTGGGGTTTGGCCGTCACGATGGGCATCTATATCGCCGGAAGGATCAGCGGCGCGCATCTCAACCCCGCGGTGACAGTCGCGTTGGCCGTTTACCGCGACTTCCCGTGGCGCAAGGTCCTACCCTACTCGCTGGTGCAAACGGCTGGCGCGTTTGTTGGTGCCGCCATGGTGTATTGGAACTACCTCCCCGCCTTCCAGAAGTTCGATCCCACCTTGGAGAAGACAGCTGGCGTCTTCACCACCTTCGCTGCGTTCCCCAATGTTCCCTTTGCGGGGCTGCTGGACCAGACCATCGGGACGGCGCTGCTGGTGCTGATGATCTTTGCCATCACCGACGAGCGCAACCAGTCCCCCGGTGCCAATCTGACCCCGCTGATGGTCGGCTTGGTGGTAGTAGTGATCGGCATGGGCTTCGGCGGCATGCATGGATACGCCATCAACCCGGCGCGCGACTTCGGCCCACGGCTCTTTGCAGCGGTGGCCGGATTCAAGAACAATGGCCTGACGGACGGCCCCAAGCTGTTCTGGGTGCCGATCGTGGGACCGATCCTCGGTGGAATCCTGGGAGCAGCAGTGTACGACTACGGCATCCGCCGGTTTCTGCCCCGCAACTAAGGCAATCTGCCAATCCACCGCGATCCTCACCATTTGCGGGCTGCGACGTATGCTAATAGCATGAAGCGCTTCTTCCCCGCCCTCCTGCTCGCCGCCACGCTGACACTGCAAGCGCAGTCCCCGGCCCCCGCCGCGCCCAAGATACCGCGCCCCGCGACGGACATCGGCATCCAAACGGCACCGGAAACCTATACGTGGCTGAGCCAGCTGCGGGGCCAGACGGTGGTCATGGCTGTGATTGAGACAACCTGTCCCCACTGTCAGTACACAACCGGCATTCTGAACAAGATCCAGACAGAATATGCCGCGAAAGGCGTCAAGGTGATCGCGTCGGCAATTGAACCGATGTCCTCGCTGCACATTCCTGCCTTCCAGAAGCAATTCCAGCCCACCTTCACCGTCGGCTACAGCGAGCAGGGCTACATCATGAAGTTCCTCGGGCTCCCGGAGAACGACCCGATGTTCGTGCCCCAGATCGTTTTCATCGACAAGACCGGCGTGATCAGGGCGCACTTCACCGGTGACAGCCCGGAAATGATCAAAGACTCGCAGGAGAAGAACCTGCGGGCCATGCTCGACAAGGTCCTGGCCGGAAAATAGCGGTATGCGCCGAATCTAGAGCACCAGAGCGGCTACCGACACCAGGGCGCACAAAGCCACGAACCAGCCGCCATACCGCGTGTACGGGGTCAGGTCGCCCCGATACTGGAAGCGAAAACGGGCAGCGGCTTCGTGCGCTTCCGGCAGTGCGTCTACCAGCCGTCCGGCAGGGTCGATGGCTGCGGTAACTCCGTCGTTGGTGACCCTCACCAGCCATCGCCCGTTCTCTGCTGCCCGCATCCGCGCAATCTGCAGGTGCTGGTGGCGGGCCGAGACACTTCCGGCCCAGCTGTCATTGGACAGGTTGAACAGAACCTCGGCACCGCCTAGGACGAACTTGCGGACGAAATCCGGGTAGACGGCCTCGTAGCAAATGAAAGTGCCGCTTCGATGGCCCTTCGACGCCGAAACGACAACCTTAGTGCCCGCTTGGAAATCGCCCGCCTCGGTCGAGATCTTGTTCACCAGGAAGTCGAGGGGCTTGGGCACGTACTCGCCGAACGGCACCAGATTGATCTTGTCGTACCGGCTGATCTGTTTGCCGTCCGGGCCGACCAGCAGCGCGGAGTTGTACGGCAACTGGTCGAAGCTGCGGGCGACCGCGCCAAGCAGGAGCGCCGCGCCGGATGCGGTGGTGACCCGGGCAGCCAAGGCTTGGACATCCGGGTCGACGTCGCGCAACGTGAGAGGCATTTCCGGCCACACGATAAAGTCGAAGTCCTCGCGGCCCAACACCGGCGAGAGGGACAACTCGGCCAAGTGGTTGGAGACGTTGGCGACCAGTTCCGAACTCCAGATGGTGTCGTCCTGCAGATTCGGCTGGACTACGATGGCGGACTTGTTTCCGCGCGTTGGTTCCGGCAGGTCGGGCAGGAGCGCAAGCAAGCCGAAACCCAGCAGCCAAAGGCTTACCAGGCGGCGCTTCAGGAAGAGCCCGGTGATCACGCCAGACATCAGGGCAAAGGCAAACGACATGCCCCAAACGCCGGTGATCGGGGCCACCCTCGCCAGCACCGACATCTCGGCCCCCGCGTTACCGAGATTCAGCCACTCGAAGCCCACCCAGACCTGGGTCCACTCGATCACGACCCACAACGCGGCGACTGCGGGGATGCCGAACGGCTTTGCATATACGCGCCCCGCGAGGGCCGCGAACACGCCCATCTGGACCGCTTTCGCCAGACATAGGAGTACAAACAGCGCCCATGCCCCGAGCGGGCCAACTCCGCCATACTTCGCCAGCGTAGAATGGATCCAGTTGGTGAGCCCGAACCAATAGAGGAAACCTGCCGCGTAGCCCATGGCCAACCGCAATTTCCAGCGAGGCTCCCGTACCGTCGCCAGCAGCAAGGGTACAAGCGCGAAGGGTGCCAACAACGTCAGGTTGTACGGGGGATACAGCAGGACCAGGAGCCCGCCAGACAGCAGCGCGAGGACCCAGTTCAAGATCACGGATGCGCCGCCTGTTCGCTGACGATGTCGGCCATGTACGAACTCCGCACCAGAGGGCCGCTGAAAACCATGCGGAACCCGAGAGAGAGGCCGAAATCCCGATAGGCGTCGAACTGCTCCGGCGCCACATACCCGGCCACGGGGAGATTGCGCCGGGTCGGCTGCAGGTATTGGCCGATTGTCGCGACATCAACGTCCTGCTCGCGGAGATCGCGCAGCAGTTGCTCGACTTCAGGCCCGGTCTCCCCCAAGCCCACCATGAAACCGGACTTCGTAATCGTACCGGGGCTATACCTGCGGGCAAACGCGAGCACATCCAGCGACTGCCGGTAGTTCGCCTGCGGCCGCACACGCTTGTACAACCGGGGCACGGTCTCCATATTATGGTTGAAAACGTGGGGGGCGGCATCGAGCACGCGCGCTACGGCGTCCATGTTGCCCTCGAAATCCGGCGTCAGGACCTCGACCCGCGCTTGCGGTAGCGCGCCACGGACCTCACGGACTGTCTCGGCGAAGTGCGTCGAGCCGCCGTCGTCCAAATCATCCCTGTTCACAGACGTGATGACGACGTACTTGAGTTGCATGGAAGCGGCCATCCGCGCGACGTTGGCCGGTTCCAAGGGGTCCAAACGCATGTCGTGCAACCTGGGATTGCCCTTCGGGACCGAGCAGAAGCCGCATCCGCGCGTGCACCGGTTGCCGAGGATCATGAAGGTGGCCGCACTGCGGTTGAAGCACTCGTGGATGTTGGGGCAGCGCGCCGACTCGCACACCGTATGCAGATTGTGCGCCCGCAGTTCCGATTTCAGCTTGTTCAGCGACTCGAAATGCGTCCGGGGCTTGCGCGCCCACTCTGGAAGGCGGGGCCTGGCGGGCGTGATTTGGACGAGCGGCGACAAACCTTGATTATCGCGCGGCAGCTCCTAACGAAGGGCCAGCAAGGGCAGCAGCGCGGCGTCGATGCCCGCGTCTGTCCACTCCGGGATCGACACTTCACGGTGTAACCACCACTTTTCGGTGTGCGTAACCCATTCCCCTGGCTGCAGGACTGTCAGGGGGCCCAGTGTTTCGATTTCCAGCATGTCGGCGCTGGCGAAGGTCTCGTAGGAGCAGCCCATGTCGGGATACGGCAGCGCGGGGTCGGCCTGGTAGCTCTTCAGGAACAACTCCGAGCCCAGCAGGTAGGCACCCCAGGTGTCTGTGTTGAAATGGCCGAGCTTGGTGTGGTCCTTGTTGGAGGGATCGTGGCGCAGGACGAGGTACTTTTCGAGGAAGCTCCAGCGCGGATCTCGCAGGTCGGTAAACGCCCACATCACCAGCGGGTTGGTAGGAGCCAAGTGGTTGGCGTGCGATCCGCGCGGCGGAAATCCGGTCACAGCCGTCCCGCCGGGGGCCAGCATCGTGAGGACCCAAGCCGAAACGGTAACCGGCGTATCGAGCGTGTTCTGCATCCGGTGGTCGACTTCGACCTTCGCGCCCGACTCGGCCAAACGAATCACCAGTTGCTTGCGAAGGCCGGTTGCCGGTTCCACCGGCTGAGTGGCGGTCACCACGCCGTTCTCAATCTGGATGTCGGCGGGCAGGTTGTCGGGCTGATAGGTCTGAATCCGGTCCTCGGGTGCCAGCCACACCCTGTGCCCACCCCGGAATTGCCAGTCTGGTTCGCCCGATTTCCCCAGTTGATCCTCGAAGACTTTGAGGAAGTTCTGCCCGCCGTGGAATCCGCAGCTCATGATGCGGGGGCCGATATCCGAAGTGAGAATCAATTCGAGCTGGTCGTTGGCGATGCGGTAGCAGTTGGGCCAGCCGCCCCAAGGTTGTTTTTGGATGTTGACGGACATCAGTTGTCAGTGCCAGTTAGAAAGTGGTCGTAGCCCAAGGCCAGCAACGGCCTGGCGTTGTGCCGCACGGCACCGGGAGGGCCATCTACGATTATCCCAATACGAGTGAGTTGGAGCCCTCGAAACTGAAATGGCAGTTCGGAGTCGGGCTGCACGGTAAACAGGAGTTCGTACTCCTCCCCGCCATGAAGGGCCTGGAGGAGGGTGGCTCCGGGAAAGACCGGGGGGGCGGTGATCTCGGCGGCGACACCGGAGGCGAGGCAGAGCCGCTGCAGGTCGAGCGAAAGTCCGTCGCTGATGTCGATGGCTGCGGTCGGGTGGATGTTCGTTTGCAGGAAGGCCGCCAGCGCCAGACGGGGCTCGGGATGGAGGTGGCGCTGCCACGCGGCTCCGTGTCCCAGCTCCAGCCCAAGCGCGGACCCGCCCAGGGCACCGGAGACCCAAATCTCGTCGCCCGCTCGTGCCCCGCTGCGAAGGAAGGCCCTGTCGCGCGGAACGCCGCCGCAGACTACGATGTCGCAGGACAGCTTTTCGGCATGGGAGAGGTCGCCGCCGGCCAAAACGGCACCGGCACTTGTGGCGTCGGCCACCAAGGTATCGAAGAAAATTCGGACCCATTCCCCATCGGCCCATTTCGGGACGCAGAGGGAAACCAGGCAAAACCGGGCGGCTCCTCCCATGGCAGCGATGTCGCTGAGTCCACGGGCCAGCGCCTTGCGCGCGACATCGGCGGCGGTGTGGGTGTCGCGGAGGAAATGTCCCCCCTCGATGAACATGTCCGTAGTGAATAGGAGGTCTTCGGTCGAGCCCTCGGGACGGTATACAGCGCAATCGTCGCCGATGCCGACAACGACTTGCGAGGCGGGGGGGATCGTGGAGATCCGGCGGAGGTAGTCCGTGATCGAACTCTCGGTGGGAAAACTACTTGGAGGCAAGTTCGGACTCGAGGTAAAGACGGACCCGGTTGCTCTCTTCGCCGTTCATGAGGAGCCGCAGTTCCGATACGCCGCGATTCACAATCGCCGGGATGCGCAGTTCCACGACGTAGTAGCCCACATAGCCTGGAGCCAACGTCGCGCGCGTGACTTCGACCGGGAGACCGTCCAAGTAGGCCGTCACGGCACCGCGCACGGTTGGCGGGGCATCGTAGGGGGCTGGAACGCCGGTGGGCCATTCCGGGGTCACCTGGCCGAGGCCGGTCGCCAGCAATTGCACGGTCGAACTGGCATGTACGGCTGCGGAGGGGTCGAGAACCAAGCCGCTCGCGCCGTCGAGGAGTAGCGGCGCGCCGTCGGAATCCACGAAAATCGCCGGGGACGCGTTCTTGACGGCCAAGGGTGCCGTCCAACGACCGCCGGGGCCTTCCAAAGAAATCTGGTACACGCCAGCCGGACTTTCGAAGGGCACTTGGAATTGCGAACTGCGGTCCGAGGAACCGACCACGGGCCAGTCGCGGGTGCCGACGGTGGCGCGCTGGACATTGGCTCCCTGTATTCCAACGAGAGAACCGGGAGCGGCGGCGCGCTCTGTCATGTCCGCGCCGTTCAGCAACCTTATGGCCCTGGTGCGGTGGGGAGCGGGGGCCTCAAACACCCCGTAGCCGTCAATCGCGACCGTTAGGGTATTGTCCGTGTTGAGGCGCACGTCCCAAGCGGGCGCAGCGGGTAAATTGCGGGAGACGCTGCGCCAGTCGGACGCAACCGGACCCGCGCTGTCGAGTGCGAGCTTGCCGGCGAAGACGCCGCGATCCGTCGCGACGTAGACCACTCCTGCCGACCGGTCGGCAGTGACGCCGTGGATGGCGGCCTGCGGCAGGGAGCCCGTCACGTCATCCCAAAATGCCCCGCCGTTGGTGGTCCGCAGAAGTTTCGAGCCGGAGATGGCGAGTGCGGAGTCGGTGCGGGTCGAATCGACCCAAATCTTGGTGATCGGGCCCGTAGCCGCAGTGGAGGATTCGGTCCAGGTGACGCCATTGTCGCGGGAGACGGCGATCCGGCCATCAAGGCCACCACCGTAAATCTGGGCACCCGATTGCGTCGCTGTCGCGAAACCCCGTCGCGCTTGGGCGATCAACCGCGCGCGCAGAATCAGTTCGGGGTCCGGGGAATTTGAGAGGGCCCACGTGCCGGATTCGACCGCGGCGGACATGCCGTCGGCCAAAACCACCGAGCGCGCACCGGTCAGTTTCCGTACCGCGAGGTTGGGCAGGTCGTCGTTCAGGCCGCGCCACGAAAGTCCGCCGTCCAGAGAGCGCCAGACGCCAAAGCGGTTGGCCGCGACCACTTCCAGCGGGTTGTCGGGCGAAACTGCCAAGCCCGTGAAGGAATCGCCAACAACCGAGCGGTTGTTGAAACCGGTCACGTTGAGCCAAGTCCGGCCGTTGTCGTCGGACGCATAGACATTCGAATGGCCTGCCGCGTACAGGCGCGTTCCGGCGGCGACGACGGTCGCGCCGTTTTCGGGTACGACCACGCCGAGCGCGGCGCGGCCCGATTCAGGAGCCGGGTCGGCATTGTTCAGCCGCCAGTGCGAGGCATCCGAAGTTTCGAAAATGCGACCAGCGGCGGTTTCGGCCAGAAGGCGCCGCCCGTTCGAGGCAAACCAAACTTTGTTTACAGGCCCGGTGGTCGGCGAGGCAAGTCCGGAGGCAACCACTGTGCCGCCGATCCGCGACCACGCCGCATCTGTAGCATCCTGCGCCGGGGCGATAGCCACCCACAAAAACGGCAGCACGACCGTCCACGCCCCAAAGGGGCCGCGGCGGCGGGGAATTTCACCGTTGAATCTAGCGTGCTTTGACACGTTGCCTTATGCTAATGGTAGCGCGGGTTGCGTTCCGGCAGGTTTTGTTGCGTTCGGCTCGGAACTTTTCCGCCCGCTTGGTGCTATTCTTGTTGTAGCCTGTGTCAGTTAGCGCCTCCATTTCGCGGATAGGCTTGGCCGTCGCACTCCTGCTGACAGCGGGAACGGTGCTGCGCGCGCAAACTGGCGCCGTGGTGGACATCCCGGACGGTGCCGCGAAGCTGTTGAGCTTCACGGGCCAGATTTCGGTGATGAAGGATTCGACGCCTTGGGCCCTGAATGTGGGCGACTTGGTGAAGCCGCAACAGATGATCGTGACCGGCTCCGAGGGCTGGGGCATGTTCCAAGTCTCGGATGGCAGCAAGTTCGAGGTTTTCCAGAATGCCCATGTGGTGTTCCGCGCCAACCGCGGGGACTGGAAAGACCTGCTGGAAGTCTGGATCGGCAAGGTAAGGGTCCAGATCGAGCACATCGGCAATCTCCCCAACAACAATCGTGTGCGGACACCGAGCGCGGTGATTTCCGTGCGCGGGACGGTGTTCGACGTTGAGGTCGAGGACGGCACGGACATTACTTGGGTTCTGGACGAGGAAGGCTCGGTTGAGGTGCGGCATCTGCTGCGGCCGGGTCCGTCGCGCGTTTTGATGGCGGGCGAGTGGGTCCGCGTCTATAAGAACGAGCAGATCGCCAAGGCGTCCATCGACAAGGGTGCCATCATGCAGCGGGCTGCCCGCATGGCCTCCGACGCTCTCTACCAGATCGGCATGGGTGCCCGGAATGCAGGCACTGTAGCCCGTACGGGTACGCCGGTTGGCGGAACAAGCGCCGGGGACAAGAACACGGGGAACGCCCCGCCGCCACCGACGGCGGCACCGCCTCCACCACCTTCGGGCCCGGCACCACCACCTCCGCATCCGTGATCCGGACAATCTTGATTCAACGGCGCATCGGCGTTCTCGTCTGTCTGCCAGCCTTGGCCGCGTGCTGGTGGAGTCTGCGCGCCCAACAAGCGCCGGTTCCCGCGCAGTCAGACCAGCAGGTGAGCGAGATGTACGGGCGCATCGCTGGCAATTTTGGACGGCTTTTGCCGATGTTCGACCAGGTTCGGGCAGCCGATTGGGTGGCGAAGGGTGCTCCCGAGACCTATGTGGAACAGGTGGCCTCCGCGAGAACGCAGGCTGCTGCGGTCCAGAAGGACATGGAGTTGCTTTCCAAAACCGCGCCGGGCTTGGATGTTTCGATCCGCGCCTTGTTTCGGGCCCAAGGCTTCCATCGGGCGCTGGACTCATTGATGGGCGGACTTCGGCGGTACCAGAATCCGGCGTTGGCGGATCTAATTCAGGCAGTGGCGGCGGAGGACCAGGACGAACTGGCCCGGCTGCAACAGTACATCCTCGAATTGGCGGCCCAGAAGGAACAGGAATACCAAGTGGTGGAGAAGGAGGCGCAACGGTGCCGCGGGGTCCTCACAAAGGAGCCGCCAGCGCCCAAGGCCGCCCCCAAGACCGTCCGCCGCGTCCCCTGAGCGCGGAAACCCTAACCAGATGCCATTTTTCTGTACGATTTGCGAAGAGGAATCAACCCGGATCTGCGTGTCCTGCACGAAGGACACCTGCGGAAACCACCTGTGCGAGAAGTGCGCCCGGTGCAGCGATTGCTGCACTTGCGGGTTGGCGCTTGATGATAATGAGGCGGGGCAATAGCCCGAGTTCCTCATGCTGCGCCTTCGACCCACGCCCCTACGTTTGGAACGGGTCACCATTGACTCTCCGACCGCGCGCGGTCGATCCGGTGACCGCCGCTTCCAGATCGTCAGCCTCCCCCAGAAGGACGGCTCCTTTGTGGCCTCGGTCGTCGAAGCGCCCGGAATCGTCGTCTACGATCGTTCCCGAAAGGCGGCGGAACGGCGAGCCACGGACCGATTTCTGAAGACTCCTGACCCGGAAACCTGCCTTGGCCATCCCTTGGCGTCCACCAATGTGGTTACGATCGACATGGAATACGACGTCGATTCTGAGTCATACGTCACCTTCGTCAAGGAACTGCACGGCATGTCCTCTTTTGGTTCCACCGAGATCGAGGCGCTGGAGGCGACCGGCGAGATGATCCGCGGCTACATCCGGTCCATGGAGGCAAACGGCCACAAGATACCGCTATCGAGCAAGAAGTTGGCGGAGTTGAAGAAGTTGGTGGGAATCGACTAATGTCCGTGCGGCCCGCCGTCACGGGCAAGGATGCGATTCGAGCGCTTCGGTCTCTCGGTTTCCGAATCGACCGCATCGAAGGCAGCCACCACATCATGGTGAAGGCGGGACACCCGTTGAGTGTGCCCGTCCCCGTCCATGGCAACAAGGTCCTGCCGACCGGAACCCTCGCCAGCATCGTCCGGATGGCTGGCCTAACGAAGGATCAGTTCTTCCAAGCTTTGTAGTGCCTTGCGGCGAGACCGCTACACCATCTCCAGCCCTCGCATCGTGCCCTTGCCCGACGCGAACCGGTCTTCCTCGATCCCCAACCTTTGCAGCACCGACACGAACAGGTTCGGCAGCGGGTAATTCCAGTCGCGGTCAAAGCTCAGGTGCTGGCCGTGCTTGAAGCCGCCGCCCGCGAACAGGGTGGGCAGATTCGTGGTCACGTGGGTGTTGGCATTGCCCATGTTGCTGCCATACAGGATCATCGTCCGGTCCAGCAGCGTCTCGGCACCTTCCTTGCGCGATTTGAGGTCGCTGAAGAGCCCGGCGAGTAGTTTCATGTGGCCGCGGTCGATCTTTTCCAGCTGCGCCAGCTTCGACGCGTTCTTACCGTGGTGCGAAAGGTTGTGGTATCCGTCGTCGGTCGGCTGGTTGTCCACGGTGATCGCGGGCGAGTTGACCGAATCCAGCAGCAGGGCCACAAACCGCGTCGAATCAGTCTCGAACGCCAACCGCGCCATGTCGTACATCAGGCGAACCTTTTCCATGTAGGCGCGGGGGTCGGTCGGATCCACCGGGGCCGCGTCCTTGACCACCGGCTTGGGCTTCAACTCCCATTCCGAGGCGCTGGCGAGGCGTCCTTCCAGATCGCGGACACCCGTCAAGTACTGGTCCAGGCGCGCGCGATCCGACGGACCGATCTTGCTTTCGAGACTCTTCGTCTGGTCCGCCACCGTGTCCATGATGCTTTGACCGAGCGACAGCCGCCGCATCTGCGCCTGCACTTCGGCGGGCGTGCCGGTTACAAACATGCGCTTGAAGACGGCCGAGGCCTTCTCTTCGGACGGGATCAGCACCCCGCCGCGGGTCCAGGAAAGGCTGCGGGAACCCTGCTGGATGTTGACGCCGACGCTCAGCGACGGGAAGCGGGTCTGGTTGCCGAGCCGTTCGGCGGCATACTGGTCGAGCGAAATCGTATTGCGGAAGCCGCCGCTGGAGGGGTGGGGCGCAGCAGTGAGGAAGCAGTTGTCGGCGGGGTGGCCGGCGTCGACGTCGGGGTGGGAGACGCCCGACAGCACCGTGAAGTCGTCCTTGTGTTCCGACAGGTGCTCCAAATAGGTGGAGGGCTTGTAGCCACGACCGGACGACGCCGCCTCGGGGAAAAAGAGTTCGGGCAGCAGTCCTAGGTTGTTGCAAATGCCGAAGAACCGGCGCGGCACCGGATTGATCTCGGCGCGCGCGAAGGCCGGGGTCATCGCCTCCAGCATCGGCAGCGCGAGGGCGACGCCCGCTCCTCTGAGGAAGTGGCGGCGGTGCAGGTGGTTCTGGGTGGCTACGGATGGCATGGGCGTTCTCCCTTTAGTTGTACATCATTTTGAGCGGAAAAAGTCGCTCTGGATAATCGCATCGATGATCGATTCGGTGCCGTACCCCGACGGCTTGGCCTTGTCGAGGATGGCTTCGAGCTGGGGACGGTCGCCGAAGCGCACCGGGGCCCCCGTCGCGTACGTAACGAGCTGGGTAGCGAGGTTGCGTGCCACCTGGCGCTCGTCGGCGAGGATCAATTTCTTCAGTTCCCGGACATCGGCGAAGTTGCGGCCATCGGGCAGCGTTCCCGACGCGTCCACCGGCAGCGCCATGTGGAATTCGAACAGGTGTCCGGCCTTGCCGATGCCAAGCGGATGCGGACCACCTTCGCCCAATGCCCGGTACTGATCCCGGTAGCCGCCCACCACGTCGAACGATTCCAGCGCGAAACCGGCGGGGTCGATGCGGGCGTGGCATGACCTGCAGAAGGTCTGGCTGCGGTGCTGGTCGAGCTGCTGGCGGATGGTCTTGGCCCCGCGCGTGTCGGGCTCCACAGGCGGCACGCCAGTGGGCGGCGGCGGCACCGGGTGACCCAGAATGCGTTCGTTGATCCACACCCCGCGCAGCACGGGCGACGTTGTGGTGCCGTTGGCGGTAATCTTCATCACGCTGGCTTGCGTCATCAGCCCGCCGCGCACAGAGTCGGGCGGTAGAGGAACGGATCGGATGGCAGCGCCCTTGACGCCGGGGATGCCGTAATGGTCGGCCAAACGCTCGTTAATCATGGCGAAGTTGGACGAAACGATGTTGCGCGCGGGCAGGTTGCGGCGCAGCATCTCGGTGAAGAAGGCGCGCGTTTCGTCGCCCGCGGATTCCACAAAGTAGTCGTCGAGGTAGTAGTCGGGGTAGAGGTTCTCGTCGGGCGACTGGTTGTTGAGCTTCCGGAGGTCAAGCCAGTAGTCGAGGAAAGCGCCGACGAAGAGTTGGGAGCGGGCGTCGGCCAGCAGGCGTTTCGTTTGGGCCCTCAGGACCGCCGGGTCTTGCAGTTGGTTGCGCTCGGAAGCTTGGCGCAGGGCGGCGTCGGGCTCTGTGTTCCAGAGGAAGTAGGACAGGCGCGCGGCGAGCGCCGGACCCTCCAGACGCCCCGGATTCTCCTCCAGGGTGACGAAGGCGGGCGACACCAACACGGCAGAATAGGCCGAAACCATGGCGTCCTCGAACTTATAGCCCGCCGCGATCGCCTTGTCGGTAAGCTTGGCGAAGCGTTCGACCTCGCCGTCGGGTACCGGATGCCGGTAGGCGCGCTTCAGGAACGCGGCGAGCAGGCGGCGGCTGTCGGATGCCGGGTCCTTGCTTTCGCCATTGCCGAACAGAAGTTGGTATCCGGGGGTCGGCCATGCATCGACAATCGGGCCCTCAGCCTCCATCCAGCGGAAGTTGGCGGCGGGCTGGCCATCCGGGGTCGCCCACGGATTGCGCCATGTGTTGCCAGGGGGTCGCGAGCGGAAATAGCGGGCGGCGTCGACGCGGACGGTCTCGCCCTTCAGCAGGTAGACGTCAATTTCGTTGGTGGTCGCATCGGGATGGACATCAAAGCGCCCCAGCCAGCGTTGCTGCCTGGGCGGTGCCTCGGAGTAGAGGGTGATGGGCTCGTCGGTGCGTCCGGCGGTGATGTTTTCGGGATCGGGCTTCCACCACTTTTCGCCGCCCGCGGACCCCACCCAGACGCTGTGGGCGTTCAGGCGGAGCTTGTAGCGACCCGAAACCGGGGCCTTGAAACGGTTGAACTTGAGCTCGATGGGCTCGTAGCTGCTGCAGACAACGGCGATGCCTTCGATTTCGCGGGTTGGGGAGGGTTTCGAGGGCGGCGTGCGTGGGCCGGTCTTGTGGAGGACTTCGAGGTCGGCGGAGTCGCCGATGACAGGGAAAGCGTCGCGCTCGTTGGACTTCGGAAATCGGATCTGGCCGAAAAAGGAGTTCTGCTCGCGGGCGTAGTAGCGCGTGGTGACGGCGACCGGCTTGGCCGGGGTCTGGGGCAGGACCTCGCGCAAGGCGTATTCGGCCGCGGTCAGGTACTGGTTGACGTGGACATGCGAAACATCCAGCGCCTCGCCGACCTTGTTGAACTTGTAGGCGACGCCGTCCTCGGGCAGCATGGCCTGGATCTGAAGCCAGGGAGCGCCGAGGAGGTCGCGAAGGGTGTTTTCGTACTCCTGCCGGTTCATGCGGCGAACGACTGCGCGACCGGACGCGGCGTAACGGGCATGATCGGCGGCAATCAGTGGGGTGGCGAGCGCGCCGAGGAATCCTTCGCGGGCGGCCTTCGTCAGGCTGGCGGGGGCCTTCGGCGGCATTTCGCCGTCGCGGACGCGGTCGTGGATTTTGGTCCAGCGAGCGAAGTTGTCGGCGTTCGCGGGCTCGAAGGGAAGCGCCGAGAGGTCGAGCTTGCCGGATTGGAGATTGGCGTTATGGCAGCCGACGCAGTTCTTTGTGATGAACGCGCGGACTGTCGGAGGCTCGGGTGCGGCGATCACAGGTAGCGCTAAAGCCAGCATCCACACGAGGTTCAAGGGCCGTTCCACGGTCCCTATTATACCCGTGTTACTTGCCGGACTTTTCGGTGCTGACGGTTTCCAGCGCCAATACGTCGTGGTACAGGTTCGCGACCACCCGCTTTGGCTTCTTCGGAAGCCGGATCTGGAAATCCTTGCTCGTCTGATTGCCCGCCACACCGGTCGACCCAAGCCGCAGAATCTGCTTGTTTTCGAATTCGGCATAGAGCGGAACCACCCCGATGAAGTTGGCGCCCACCTCGCTCTGGGTGACGTGCCCGGTCAGCAGGTACTTGCCGTCGTCCTCCTTTTTGAGCGAGTACTCCATCTTGTACTTGGGGAGTTCCGTCCCGTACACCCATTGCGAGAAAAACCAAGCCATGCTCTTGTTGCCCGTCAGGTCCATGCCCGGCTTCATGTGCAGCTCCACGACTGCCCGGAAGGACTCCGTCGAGACGTTCTGGTTGAAACCACGCTTGACGAAGTCATGCATAAGTGCGATGAAGTCCTTGTCCTGCGTCTGTGGGTCCCACATGAGCTGGCGAAGCATGTGCAGCACCATGCCGCCCTTGGGATAGACGACGTCGTTGTAGGCCCGGGGAGTCTTGAAGGTATTGAGCCGCTCGCCCATCCACAACGGTCCGGCGTCGTTGGCGCGTAGCCCGAAGTTGTTCTTGCGGGTGATGCGCTCTACTTGGCGGTCGAGGTACTTGGTCCAGCGATCCTGTTGGCCTGTCGCCTGGAGGTACAGGCCGGCGGAAAAATCCGCGAAACCCTCCGACAGCCACTGGTCGTGGTAGGTCGCCCACCCGAGCGCGTGCCCCCACCATTGGTGCGAAACCTCATGGGGCGTCACCTCCTCAATGAATTCGGCGAACTTGAAGGTGTTGGCCCCCAACAGGGTCCAACGCTGGGTGGAATCGAGGAAGGCGCTGACAGGCAGGTACACGAGACTTGGCCACGATTGGCCGAAGTTGAACTGAGGCTGCTGGGTGATCGCGATCCTTCCGTAGGGGATCTTGCCGAACCACTCCTCGAATACCCGGATGGAGTTCTGCGCCTCGATGATGGAGTTCTGCGCCATGGACGCGGGGGACAAAATGCTACCCTCACCGGGCTTCTTGAGGTAGTCCGGCGCGTCCTTGGTGGCATAGGCCTCGATGTCATAGTTCGTGGGGTCGTCATGTTTGAACGATTTCTTGAAGTCCCCGTAGTTGAAGCCTGCGACCGCCAGAGGCACTTCGGACACCCAGTGCGAGACCGCCTGGTCCTTGTCCACGCTGCTGTTTTCGAGCTTGCCGACGCTGACGAGCGTGTAGCGCTTGGGGATGGAGAAGGTGAGGTCGAACTTGGCGCGGTCGGTAAACGAGTTGAGGCTGGGATACCAGCTGGTGCGCGCCCCGACCGCGAACGAGCCGCCGCCTTCGTTGCGGATGACCTTGTCGCCGTCGTAGTCGATGGTCAATTCCACTTGCGAGTTGGCCTTGGCCGGGACGGGCAGGACGACGAAGAACGACCCGTCCTCCTTGCGTCCTTCCTGGATGTAGCCGATTTCCTGGGCCCCCTGCTTCACGGACGACACCCGCAAAGCTGGCAGCAGGCCGAACTTGATGATGCGCGTGCCGTCCACCAGGACCTTGAGCTTGACGGTACAGGTACCGCCGAGGTGCTCGTTGGAGGCGATGGCGGTGTTCACGCGGTAATCGAGCGCCTGCACCCAGCGGCGGTTCTCGTCCGACGAGGCGGTGCCGTTGTCCCACTCGCCGGCCATGTGGCTGAGGTACCAGACGCCGTCCTGCTCACCGAGTGGATCGACGTTGATGAGCGCCACCTCCTCGGGCGAGGGCAGGTGCGGCAGCGCGCCGGAAGTGTTGACGAGGAATCGGAGGTCGGCATGCTTCTGGCCGTGGATGTAGGCGGTGAAGGAGTGCCGGGATTTGACATAGAGCTCGGCCAGCAGTTCGGCCTCGACATTGGGGATGCTCTCGAAGCCGAGGAGGGCCTCGGTCATGCTCTTGGGCTCGTCGCCCCGGTGGCGGACGCGGGAGCGGAATTCGCGGAAGGCCGACTGCGCCTGCGACGTGGCTTCGGCTGGTCCTTTTGCGGCCTTGCGGAGCTCCTCGTCGGTGCCGTCGGTGAAACAGAGGACCACGGTGCGGAAGGCTTCGTCGACTTCCTTGGTTCCTGTGATCCGGCCCAGTACATTGGCTTCCGCGGGCACCTTGGGTTTCATGTGGAACTTGCCGGTTCCGGTGAAGACGGCCATCACGGTACGCCCGAGAACGGGCGGGAGGAAGGCGAAGTCGCCGGTCTCGAAGGTGAAAGTACCGACGTCGCGGACCAGTTGGTAGTTCTCGACGTGGAAACCGGCCGATGGGAGGGCGTTGCGGAGTGCCCGGTAGTTGGGGTCGGAGTTGGCGAGGCGGGAAACCTTGCCCGTGACGTCGAGCGTGGTCTGTTGCGCTTCAATCTTGAGGTCGATGACGATGCTGACCGGGTCGTTGGCGACCTGGAACTCCCGGACGGCGGTCGCAAAGCCTTGTTTCTTTACGGTGAGTTTGTAGGTGCCGGGCGGGAGGTCGTAGGGGGGCGCGACGGCTCCGGCGGGTGCGGGTTCGAGGCTGAACTGGGCGTCGGTGATGGCGGCACCGCTGGGGTCGTTGACGGCGACCGAGACCTTGGCCGCGAAGAGGACGGCGGGGAGGAGCGTTGCGAGGATAAGGACGGCGATTCGCGAGGATTTGGCGAAAACCATAGGTGTCTCCGAGAAACAGGCTAGCACATTGGGTAGTGCGCGCTAACTGCGGACGAGGATTATCCGGTGGTGGTCCTTGGGCGTGCGTTCCCTTGGGCTCATACCTTCGATTCGATACTTCCCCGCCGACTGCCCATCGCGGAGCAACTGCATGACGTCTGAGCGCCGAACCAACGGCAACTCCAAGACCAAGGGCCTGAGTTCGCCGAATAGCATCGGACCAGCATGTAGGAGTTCGTCGATCAGGCGCGCCGCCGCCTCCACCTGGGAGTCGCGCTCCAACTTGAGCGTGTTCGAAGGTGCGGAGGAAGAAAAGGCCAGCTCAGTCTGTCCGCTGCGGGTCACCCGGTGGCTACGCTGCGCTTCCTGGCGGAGATTGTCCTGCTCCGCGACCACCTTTTCCTCAACGGCCCGGAATTCGTCAATACCCTTTCCGTTCCTGGTCGCGTAGACGAGGTAGAAGTATGTCCGCTCGGACAGCGGCTTCAGAACCCGCATCCATGTTGCATACCGGAACTCTCCTGCTGATCTCAGCTGCTGTACGTAGAGATCAACCATGGCGGCCTCGCGGTCTTGGGCGTTGCGGATCTCGCGCCACCGGGGTGTTCCAAACAACCTGTCCAGCGATTCCTCGTTCGCCTCGGTCTCAAGAGTCAGGAACCGGTTGATGAAATCGTACATCAGGTTGACCATGACCTCACCACGGCGACGTTGAAGAATCGGTCGCAGGTTGTCCATGGCGAAGCCCGTCCAACCCGTGGGGTCGATGAAGAAGAACGCGAACTTTGGCCCAACCGCATTGAGGATTGCGGGGATGGAGTCTTCGAAGGTTCCGTGGATTGCCCGGGTCTGCACAACTCCACAGTGTTCCGTGAGAACCCCTTCGAGCTTCTTAAAGGCAGACCCGGACCGCTCAACGAAAACTGCCTGTATCGAAACGGAACGATCCTGTTTGGCGAGACCCGACTGAACCCGATTCAGAATGTCGAGGGCAATCCGCACGGAGGTGTCAGCAAGTTCCTCATCGGACGCTTGCCAAGGGCCCGAGAAGCAGTCCACATAGACGAACGCTGAATTGAAGTATCCAATGTGGTAGGCAACCCGCTCCAAATACTGACGCAGGAAAATGTGCTTGATGTAGGTCTGTTCTCGATCCTTGTAGTGGTCAGCGGGCGTCAATTGGGTGACTCCTCGTTGACTGTCAGGCCACAACCCGCAGCGCCGGGGCGGGGAGAATTCTTGCCCAGCCGTCCGTGAGGCTGGCGCTCCCTTTGGCCAATTGCAGCCGGTCCGCGCGCGACGGTATTGCCTTCGTCGATTGCTTGGGCATCTCATCGTACGTACGACCATTGAGCAACCGTCCGTGCTTCCCCTTCTGAACGCCTCCCCACTGCTTGAAGAAGAACTTGGCACCATCGCGTTCGCACGCCCGCCGAATCTGTTCGACCCAATCCTGTTCCATTCTTCGCGCACCCGCGCCGCTTTCGCCCCCGACGATCACCCAATCGATCCCGCGCACATCGAGGGGACCCAAGTCCTCAAGCAATGGCTCCACACTTAAGAAGCGGATGCGGGCACTCGTTGCTCGAAGGTGTTCGATTCTGGGCAAACCATACTTCCGGTCCTCCACGCTCACACCCCACCAAATGTGGCTGGCGGCGGCGGCTTGGCGCAGCGGGCCCCGCAGCATTTCCTGCAGACGCTTCGAACGCTTCGTCAAAACTTGGTACGTGTGCCAAGGCGACATCAGCATGATCCGCGCAACGGCCACAATATAGGCGTCTTCCACGGCGTCCTGAAAGAGATCGCTCATACTGTTCACAAACACCGTGCGAGGCGCGGACCAGAGCAGCGGCTCCAAAAGCTTTTCCGGCACCAGTCGCGGGTCGAAGCCGTTGCCGTACGGATGGTTCGGAACTCCCCGAAACCGTTCAGTGAAGGTCTCTGCGTAGCAGTGCTTGCAACCGGGACTCACCTTGACACAGCCCCGCACGGGATTCCACGTGGCTTCCGTCCACTCGATCTTGGAATGCTCACTCATGGCTTTGCTACATTATAGGCCATTTTTGTTTTGGATCGGATGACCGACCGCATCGAGGTGGGGAAGGCGACCGGGGAACGCGCACGGCCCGAGTGGGCATGGCCCCGCGAACCAGTCTAGAATGAGGTTGGTGCTGGCGGTTGAGTGGGAATATGCGACGAAACAAAATTGACAAGCCCTTCGATCCAGACGAGATTCTCCCCGAGTACGACCTCTCCAACTCGGCACCCAACAAGTATGCCTCCCGGTATTCGGCAGGAAGCATGGTCGTAGTCCTGAAATCAGATGTCGCAGCACCATTTTCGACCGCCCAAGCCGTGAAGGACGCGCTCCCTGAGCAACATAAAACGGTCCGCCGTCCACCACCGATTTGACACACCCCGCCCCACCTGTGCTATATCTGGAATTGTCGAGTCCGGCGTGTCACTCTTTACGCTGGAACGGGGGACCCGAGCACTCGGGGCGCAGTCCGCAAGGACGGAGTACTTTCAAGCTCTAGCCCGCCAGCTAACCTCGTAGACCAAATTTGAGAGCAAATCTCCCGCAATGGGAGCTGGAAAGCGGAGTCTACATTGCAAGTTTCGAAGCCTGCTGCTTCGACGGCCAACAAGGTCGTCGTGGCGACAACTGTCATGTTGTCGTTCATTTCCTTCTGGCGTGCAGCCGCCATCGTCCTGAGTGACCTCGCGTCTTCCGCCTACTATGTCGGGGGCATCGCGGAAACGGCCATCGGCAAGTCCGCGCCGTGGTTCATCCTTGGGATCATGCTCTTCTCCTACGCGGTGCGAGCCATCTACATCGAAAGCTGCAGCATGTTCGTGCGCGGCGGCGTGTACCGCGTGGTGCACGAGGCCATGGGCGCGACCTTGGCCAAGTTTTCCGTATCCGCGCTGATGTTCGATTATGTTCTAACCGGCCCGATCAGTGCCGTCAGTGCAGGCCTCTATCTTGCCGGACTGGTCAACGAATCCATTGAATACTTCCACTGGGGCTATCCGCCTGTAAACCCGCCGCACTTCGCGGCCCTGTTTTCCATCTTCGTTACCGCCTACTTTTGGCGGAAAAATATTATTGGCATCCACGAGTCGAGCGAGAAGGCATTGCGGATTATGCAAGTGACCACCGTGATGGTGGTGATGCTCATCATCTGGTGCATGGTCACGATCTTCGCGAAGGGCTACCAGCCCGTGCCGTTCCCGGCGATGAGCAACATCAAGTTCGGTCCCGACGCTCTAGGCTGGCTGCAAGGGACCACATGGCCCACGTTCACAGCGGTCGCCATCGTGGTCGGCCTCGGCCACTCGCTGCTCGCGATGAGCGGCGAGGAAAGCCTGGCGCAGGTCAACCGGGAAATCGCCGCGCCGAAGCTGCTGAACCTGGAACGCGCCGGTTTCGTAATCTTCGCCTACAGCATGGTTTTCACGTCGCTGGTATCGTTCTTCGCGGTCATGCTGATCCCGGATGTGGAACGCCAGAAGTACCTCGACAACCTGATCGGCGGCCTTTCGATGTTCCTGGTAGGACCGCTGGGACTGCGGCTCGCCTTCCACGCGTTCGTGGTGCTGGTCGGCGTGCTGATTCTCGCCGGGGCGGTGAACACGGCGCTGATCGGATCAAACGGCGTGATGAACCGGGTGGCGGAGGATGGCGTTCTGACGCCCTGGTTCCGCAAGCCCAACCGCAAATACGGGACCACCAGCCGCATCATCAACCTGGTGGCGATCCTCCAGTTGGTGACGATCATGGTCAGCATGGGCGACGTCGGAATGCTGGGCGAGGCCTACGCGTTCGGCGTCGTTTGGAGTTTCGCCATGAAGTCGCTCTCCGTGCTGGTGCTGCGCTACAAGATGCCGCAGGCGCGCGAGTGGAAGGTGCCGCTCAACTTCAGGATCGGCGGGACGGAAATTCCAGTCGGGCTGATTTTGATCACACTGTGTCTCTTCGTCCTCGCGACAGCCAACGTCCTAACGAAGAAGGTGGCGACGATCTCCGGCATCTCGTTCACCGTGGCGTTCTTCCTGATGTTCGAGATGTCGGAACGCTACAACAAACGGCACAACGCGGTGATTTCGCACGCGGGCGAGGAGCAGGAAGAGTTCCAACTGCACGCCAGCGACGACCTCTCCATGGACGTGATGGACATCCGACCGGGCTGCATCCTGGTCGCGGCGCGCAATCCGCATCGGCTGGAACACTTGAAGCGGGTCCTCGAAAAGGCCGACATCCGGCGTCAAGACGTGGTGGTGATGACGGTGCGGGTGGTCGGACAGGCGGAGTCGGGCGAACACGGACTGGATCCCGACCAAGTGTTCGCGGCCTCGGAGACGTTGCTGTTCTCCCGCGTGGTGGCGCTGGCGGAAAAGGCCGGCAAGCATGTAAAACTTCTAACCGTGCCGGGTTCCGACCCGTGGACGGCGATGGTGCAGACGGCGGCCAGGCTGAAGGCGTCGCGCATGGTGACCTCTTTGGCGCACACCATTACTCCCGCCGAACAGGGCAGGATCGTGGGTGCGGTTTGGGAGAAGTTGCCCGCCCCGCGTCCGTCGCTCTCGCTGGAAGTGGTCCGGCCCGACGGTGGCCCTTCGACCTACTTCAACTTGGGCCCCCACCCGCCCCGCATGTGGCCCGAGGATGTCGAACTGACCCACGCGCTCTGGCTGGACTTGGTGGACGCCTGCCCGGGCGAGGAAGTCCGGCACCGCGACGTGGTGAGCCTGGCGCTCCGGCGTTTGCAACGCGACATACGGGTAGTCGGCAGCAAGGCGCTGATGGCGGAAGCGGTGGATATCGTGCACGAGCACCAATCGGCGAAGGCCTTGGGCGTTGTCGACGGGGAATTGGAAGCATCGGGAGACTAACTGGCATTTTTCGGCGGCGGCGTGCTCCCGCGCCGCCGCCGAACCACGAGATCGTCGCCCTTGTTCGCGTCAGCGAACCGGGTTCACGTCAGCCCAATAGATCTCGCCTCTTAATATTCTGGCCAAGATTCGTCCCCGAGCGCTTCCTCAGCCAACTCTATTTCAGCTTTCGGGTCGAGTTTGGGCAACTCCAAGGCGAGCCGCCCCCTCGTCCCCTGTTCGATCAACAACTCCGCCGCCACAGTATTAGTATTTGCCAAACCGACGTCAACCCCGCCGCATCCCCTACCGGCGCCGGTGCAGCAAGCGGTACTCCCGGCGTAGTCCGGCCTGCTCGTAGCGCCGCTTCTCGTCGACCGTTTCCGGGATCGCCGGGGGCACAGGCACAGCCTTGCCCTCGGGATTGATCGCCACGAACGTCAAGTACGCCGACGACACATGCTGGACGGTCCCCTTCACCGGGTCCTCCATCCACACCTTGACGCCGACCTCCATGGATGTCCGAAACGCCCGGTTCACGCTCGCCTTCAACCGCACCAACTGGCCCAGCTTCACCGGATGGATGAAATCCATGTGGTCCATCGAGGCGGTCACCACCACATTGCGGGCGTGCCGCATGGCCGCGATGGCCGCCGCGAGGTCGACCAAGTGCATGATCTTGCCGCCCAACAGGTTGCCCAGCGAGTTGGCGTCGTTGGGCAGCGCCAACTCCGAGTATTCCGAAACCGATTCACTGACGTAACGCCCTTGCGGATGCAGATCGTGCGGGGTATCCATACTGGATGTTTACCAGACCCGCCCCGACCGTCGCAAATACTCGGCGATTGCAGCGCGGGCTTGGCGCTCCAGAGGTGTTTCGGCGGGGTCGGTTTCGCGGATTTCCAGAGTCCCGACGGCAACCGGGCCGTGGTCGCGCTCGGCGGACCACGCCACCCGGAAAACGCCCTCGTTATGGGCTTGGATCAGAAACTGGAACGCGTCCTCGACCGCAGCGACCGCTCGCGGGCACTCGATGCGGGCGTAACCGCGGCTACAGAGCCGAACGCGGGTATCGGCAGAAAGCTCCAAAGCCGGGTCCGCGGAACAACGACCGGACGGAGGCTGCCCCATCGGGACGGCCTCCACATCCGGCAGAAACAAAGGACAGGGCATTAGCGGGCTAGGGACGGATCACGTAGTCCGGCCAGCACATCTCGTCGAAACCAAGGCGGATCACGGCCCCGCCAGCGGCACCCGGGGAAGCGAACTTCGGGTCGAGGATACGGGCGATCTGGTCGCGAACGCCTTCCAGATGGGCTCGGGTCTCGCGGTCGGAAGCCTTGGCCAGCGCAGCCGAAACCTGACCGTTCAATGTCCGCAATTCCTCGCGGTAGAACGGCCTTTCGTCGCCGCTGGAGGCGAACAGGCCAGCCAACTCCGGCGGAAGGCCCACAGGAGTGGTCTGCGCACTGTTGATCTTGGTGTTTGCCAAGTCGAGGTAGGCCCGCTGCAGGTTGCGGCGGTAGGCGTCAACCTTCACCGTGCCCCCGTCCAACTCGGTGAAGATCCCCTTGCGCACCGCGCCGAGGAGTTCCACGGGCGAGTAGGCTGCGGGACCGTCAATCGCTTCTTGTTCCACCAGCCGGGCGAACTTCGCGCTCGCGAGCAGGCTGTTGAGGACCGAATTCTGCGCGTTCCGGACGCGGCTCAGCACCCCGACCGGCTCGATCCGACGCAGAATCTCCGGGTCGACCGCCCATTTCGGCGTCGCAAATACGTTCTCGTTGAGGAACGCGACCGCCGCCTGCTGGCGCGCCTTGGGGGTCGGCGTGAAAATGCGCCCGTCCTGCCCGACGTACTTGGTCTGTGAACTGACCGAGCCCACAATCGCGCCGACGTGGTTCATTTCCAGCGTCCACTGGCCCAGCATGCGGCCATAGAGTTCCGCCAAGTCCTCGTAAGATTCGCCGTTCTTGGCGGTTGTGGCGGACATCAGCATCTTGGCCACCCGCTGCAGATTCTTCAGGCCCATCGCGGAGGATTTGATGGCATCGGCGTCGCCCACGGCCTCGGTCAATTCGCCGAAGTCCGAGCCCGCCGCACCCGCGGTCGAGAAGCGCAGCCACGGGGTCTTGTCCTGCTCCCGTGCCATCTCGTCCAGCTTCGGGCGCTCCTCTTCGGAGGTCTTGGCCCCGGCAATCGGGGTGTAGCCCCACTTGGTGGCGAAGACATCGTAGGGCCCGACGCGCGGCACCAAGTCCGCCACCGGAATCTTGTCCTCGGGCTGCGCGACGTAGTTGAACCGCGAGTAGTCCATGATCGACGGCGCGTGGCCCATCTTGTGGACCCACGCGGCATCCCGGACCTTCTCTTGCGGATACATCGAGCTGGCCTTCATGTTGTGCTGGAAGCCGAGCGTGTGTCCAACCTCGTGCGCAACGACGAATTCCAGCAGCCGACCCATCAGATCGTCGGGCAAGGGCAGCTTGGCCGCGCGCGGGTCGAGGGGGCCCGCCTGCACGAAATACCAATCGCGCTGCAGGTTCATGATGTTGTGGTAGAAACTGACGCTGCCGTTGAGGATTTCCCCTGTGCGCGGGTCTGCGATGTGGGGGCCGACGGCGTTCTCGATGGTCGAAGGCAGCCAACGGATCACGGTGTTGCGCATGTCCTCGTTGCTGAAATTCGGGTCCTCGGCGGGAGTCGGCGCGTACTTGCCGATGATGGCGTTCTTGAAACCGGCGGCCTCGAAGGCGACCTGCCAATCCTCAATACCCTTCTTGATCCATTCGCGCCACTTGGGCGGCGTCGCCGAATCCACGTAGTAGACGAGGGGCTTGACGGGCTCGGACAATTCGGCGCTCGGGTCCTTCTTTTCCAGCCGCCATTTGGCGATGTACTTGATGCGGGAGGCGCGGTGCTCGTCGGTCGAGTAGTCGATGGTGGAATGGGTGAAGAATCCGACGCGGTCGTCGGAGAGGCGCGGCAACATCGGCTTTTCGGGCAGCTTCACCATGCTGTGGTGCGCTACGATGGTCGCGCTGCCGGGGCGCATGCCGGCACTGAACGTGGTGGTGGGTGCAGTGCCGAGGCCCGCCGGGGTCGCCATCCGCGTAAAGGTCATGCTGGACTCGGCCTCGATGTTTGTCGGGTAGGGGGAAATTCGTTCAATGTAGGAACGCGATGCATCCATCGCGGTGGCGTTGAGATGCTGGCGGAGGCCGAACTCCGGCACATCGGTGGTGAAAAGACGGGTGATCTCGATGACCGGCGCTCCGTCCTTGGAGAATGCCGCGACCGGGAAGGTCATCAGGATGGTGTCGTTGTTCGAGGCTTTGACCGCCGATGACACGGGGTTCTTGGGGTCGGCCTTGATCCCGTAGTTCACATCGCGCATGTGGACTTTGTTGCCGTTCAGTTCCCATCGAATGACGTGGTCGGTCAGTTCGTCGCCGCCATAGCCGACGCCGTTGGTGGTCTTGGAGATGCGGGTATTCCAGAGAAATTCCGGGCCCAATTCGGACTTCGGAATCTCGTAATAATACCGGTCCTTGATCTGGTGGACCAAGAAGACGCCCTTGGTGGTCTTCGCTTCTTTGGTGATGACCTTCTCGTACGGTTGGGGGTCCGATGAAGGGGCGGCACCGCGACCGCCGGGCAGGTTGGCCATCGCAGCGGCTGCGGCGGGGGGGGCGTCCGGCGGTGGCGGATCCTGCGCGAAAGCGGCGGCGGTTGCCGACAGGAAAAATGCGGTGAGAATGCGTACTGGTTGGTACAAGGTTGACCTCACGGGGAAATGGTGGTTAGGGCCAGCATAGCATCGTACGGCAGTGCGGAGTGCGCGTCGAAAATGCCCGCTAATACACCAGGCCTTCGGTCAACTCAATCCGCGTTCCCCAAGGGTCGGTCAGGAAGGCGAGGGTCAGCTTCAGCTGGGGCATGGCGCGGTAGGGCATTTCGAATTTGACCCCGGAGTCGGCAAGTTTCTTGCAGAACGCTTCGAGGCCCTTGATCTCGAAACCGATGTGGTCGAGAGCGCGACCGACGGTTGGCTCGGGCTTGTCCAGTTGGGCGTAAGTGAGGTTGGAGCCGGGGACGTCGCCCGCGTCCCACTGGGCGCGCTTGCCCACGGTGGCGCCAAATTTTTCGGCGTACCACGCCTGGATGGCCTTGGTGTCGGGCGAGTTGAAGTGGACGTGGTGGAACTTGAGCGGGATTTTCTGGCTCTGGTCCTCGGTCAGTTCGACGCGGAGGCCGTCGGGGCCGTCGATGATTGCTTGCACCGTGGCACCGGGCCGGGTGCGCTTGTAGCCGGCGGCGTCGATTTTGGGCAGGTAGGGGCCGAGGTCCGGGACCGTGAAGCCGATGTGGTTCACGCTCGATCCCGCCATGGGGCCCTTGACGGAGGTCTTGCGGATCAGGATGATGATGCCCGGCGCTTCCACGCCGCTCAGACCGTTCTTGGAGTAGGGCGTGGCACCAATGACGTCGACCCAGAACTTGTTGGCGACGTCGAGATCGGCCTCGTTCAGGTGCATATGGCCGATTGCGACACCGGCGGCGTTCGGCTCGGCCAGTTGGGCGCAGAGGGGTAGCGCGGCGAGGAGGGGGATCAAGACAAGTTTCATGCGGCTCGGACGCTATAGTATCAGGTGAATGCCGAATGGACGCTTGGAAGTCTTGAAATCGATGGTGGAGCAGCGCCCCGAGGACGCTTTCTGCCGGTACGGCCTCGCGATGGAGTACGTGCGCGGCGGGGATCTGGAGGCTGCGGTGCCGGAGTTTGTGGAACTGCTGAAGTACAACCCCAACTACGCCGCCGGGTATTTCCACGGCGGGCAGACCTTGGAGAAGCTGGGCCGGATCGCCGAGGCGAAGGCGATTTACGAGAAGGGGATCGAGGTCACGACCGCGACGGGCGATGGGCATACGCGGAGCGAGTTGATTGGCGCGTTGCAGATGCTGGGGTAGATTCCTCTTGCCGGCAACCCTGTCTGGTGAGCCTACAATGGAATCGATCATGGATCTCGGCGTACTGTCCCCCGTGAAGCTCGCAATTGCCGAAGAGCGGCTGCGGCACCCCGCGCCCGGCAGCCAAATAGAGGCCGCGCGTAACGCGGGTGTCGACCTGTCGCTGCTCATTGCGCAGTTGCGGCTGACACCGTCCGAACGCGCGATACGGATGCACTCCCTGTGTGTGCTCGCTGAAGAAGTACGTGGTGCCGCCAAGCGGCGCAGGCGATGAACTTCGTACGTGCAATCCAGCAACTCTGCGACGAAGGCGTCGACTGGGTTGGGCGCCATATTCGCATGTTCGTGCGAGTTCAAGCGAGCTGGATGTCTTCGACCGCCGCGTCTGGACCCTTGACTTTTGCCTGCCTTGATTCGAGCCAAGCGAGCGGCTGGCCGGGACAAGGACCTAAGAATTCTACCAGAGCTCCAGGGTCTCTTGGACGCTGCCGAATAGCCACGCTGCGAGCCCCTTTCCGGCATGAAATAATGGCCCCGTGAATCGAATCCTCACCCTATTGGCGGCCACCCTCGCCCTCACCTGTCTCGCCGCCGGACCCGACGCCATCGTCTGGAACATCGACAGCACCACGAGCATCGCGGGACACCCCGCAACCCTCCTCGGGCACCCCAAGGTGATCGATACCCCAAAAGGCAAGGCCGTCCTCTTCAACGGCGTGGACGATGCGATCTTCCTCGACACGCACCCCCTCGTCGGAGCCGAAACCTGGACCTGGGAGGTCCTTTTTCGTCCCGACTCCGGCGGCGCGGAAGAGCAACGGTTCTTCCACTTCCAGGAAACCGGCACCCAGAACCGGATGCTGTTCGAAATCCGCGTTCTGGGCCCCGAGGGTGCCAAACGCTGGTGCCTCGACAGCTACGCCATGGGCGGAGCCGGGCTTGCGCTGATGGACCGCGCCAAGTTGCACTCCATGGATCAATGGCACTGGGCCGAGGCCGTTTATGACGGGAAGGAGCTCCGAAACTACGTCGACGGCGCGCTCCAAGGCCGGGGCGACGTGAAGTTGGCGCCGCAGAAAGCGGGCGGCACATCGCTGGGCGTCCGCTACACCAAGGTGAACTATTTCAAAGGTGCCATTGCAAAAGCCCGGATGACGCCCCGAGCGTTGTCCGTGGAGGAATTCCTAAAATAGTCGAGGAACGCCCTGTCGCATTCCGCTGGTAATATTGGAACAGGCGAGTTTGAGGGTTCCCCTAAAGTCCGGGCGGTTCGGAGGTTTGGCGCGCACGGCAACGGTCGTGTTTCGCGCCATGCCCGTGCTGCTGTGCCTAGCGGCGAAAATGTGGGGCCAGCAGTACGCGTTCCAGTATTTTGGCGTCGAGCAGGGCCTCACCAACCTCGGCGTCAAGACGCTTTTCCAGGACCAGATCGGGTTCATCTGGCTGGCCACCGAGAACGGGGTGTTCCGCTACGAGGGCACCCGTTTCCGGCAGTTCGGAAAGGATCGGGGGCTACCGGCGAATTCCACCACGTCGCTTGGGGAAGCACCGGACGGCTCGGTCCTCGTCGGAAACCAATCCGGTCTTTTTCGCCTCCGAAATGACCGGTTCGAGGCAGTCCCGGTTCCTGGTGCGCAACGAATTAACGGCTATGCGGGCATCGTCCGCGCTGGAAACACGACTTGGCTGGCAACCGACATCGGCCTCGTCGCCCTGCGAATGGGAGCTGGCGGCACCCTGGCAACCCAAGCCGGCCCGCGCTCGCCGGATGCGGCGCACTTGGATGCACGCTCCGTCTTCGTCGGCCGCAGTTCCCCGAACTCGCAACCCGAAACTGAAATATGGTGGGGATGCGGACTGAGTCTGTGCCGCAGCACCGCAGACTCCTCGAACTCCTGGCAGACCGATGATGTGGGAGCGCGCACCGGCCTCCCGCGACTGGGTGTCGCGACCCTGATGCGCGACCGCGAGGGCAATATCTGGATCCAACAGAACCGCCGGCTGTATGGACTCAAGCCCGGTGGCGCACTGTTCGAGGAGCCCACGCCCGTCCTGCCCCCAACGGGCACGGGAACCTTCGGACTGGACTCGGACGGAAAACTTCTGGTGCCCACCACGGATGGCCTCGCCATCCGGGAGAACGGAAAATTCCGAATCATTGGGCGCTCTACCGGCCTGTTGCCTCCTGTCTACTCCGTGTTGCAGGACCGCGAGGGCTCGGTCTGGCTGGGCCTGGCCGGGCGCGGCCTTGCCAAGTGGATGGGCTACAACGAATGGGAAAATTTCGCAGCCCAGAGCGGCCTGACCGGCGAGACCGTCTATGAGATGGTCCCCATGCCGAATGGCGAGGCGTGGGTGGGCACCGAGAGCGGCCTCTTCCACGGAACCAGAAAAGGTATCGAATGGACTTGGGCACTTGAGCCCTCCGTGGGGAAGCTGCCCATCCACTCCGTGCGCCTAGCTTCCAACGGCAGCCTATGGCTGGGCACTGACGGCAAGAGTCTAGCGCTCTTTACGCCCAAAAATGGTCCTCCGAAATGGTTCGGCCCGGAACAGGGCTTGGCTGGCCGATTGGCTTACGCGGTGATGGTGGACCACGGGGGAACGGTGTGGGCCGGCACCGAAAACGGCGTCTTCACCTTGGCACCGGGTGCCAAGGCCTTCGAAAAGGTCACGGCGGTTTCGAGCGCACGCTGCTGGGCGATCGAAGAGGGACCGAATGGTGACATCTGGCTCGGCGTGAGCGACGGATTGTGGCGTCGTTCCAAAACGGCTGCGGGCGATAGCGCCTGGCGGCGGCTGACCGTCAAGGAGGGGCTCAGCAGCAGTTCCATCCTGTCCATCGCGCCGGACAAGAACGGCGGGGCGTGGATCGGATACCGCCTCACAGGCACCATCACACATCTAACATGGGCACCGGACGGCACTCCGGTTACCCGCCACGAACCCACGCTGCCCGGCCCCGTCTCCACCATCACCTACTTCTTAAACTTCGACCAACAGGGCCGTCTGTGGGCTGGCAGCAACTTTGGCGTCCAAGTGCTTTCCGCCGACGGCACGCGCTGGGACCGGTATGACCACCGCGACGGTCTCGTCTGGGACGACTGCGATCTCCACGGTTTCGCCACCGAGCCCGACGGTCATATTTGGATCGGCACCAGCGGGGGGCTCTCCCGCTTCATGGCGCGGCCCAAGGCCAACAAGCCGGAACCACCGCAGGCCATTCTGACTTCCGCCACCCTGGGCAAGATCGAACTCGACCCGGCGCGCAAGGCGACACTCGAATACTCCTCCGACCCCTTGGTGCTGCATTTCACCGCGCTCCGTTTTGGACACGACAGGGATCTCGAGTTCCGATACAAGCTCGCGCCCTTGGTCAACACGTGGAGAGAAACGCCGGACCGCGAACTCCAGTTCCCCGCCCTGCCGCCGGACGACTACCGCTTCGAGGTCGAGGCCCGTGATCTTGGCGGCGTCTGGGGTGAGACGCCCGCATTCCTCGAATTCAAGGTGAAAGCCCCTTGGTGGCGCACTTGGTGGTTCATCGGCGGCAGCATCGGACTCTTGATCGGGTTGGCCGCGGTGCTGGTCCAAAGACGGAGTGCGCGGGAGGAGGCAATGCGCCGCACCCTCGAGAACGCGGTCGCGGAGCGGACTCGGGAACTCTCGCACCAGTCGAGGCACGACGTCCTCACCGGCTTGCCCAACCGGCTCCTGTTCGGCGAACGCCTCAGCCGGGAACTCATCTCGGCGGACCTGTCGGGCACCCATGTAGCGGTGCTCTTCATCGACCTCGACCGCTTCAAACGGATCAACGACACCTGGGGACACCGCACCGGCGACGTGTTCCTGAAACAAATCGCAGAACGGCTGCGTTCCGGCCTGCTGCCCGACGAAATGATCGCAAGGATCGGCGGCGACGAGTTCACGGTCCTGATTCCCGACCTCCGCGACAAGCGCGAGGCTGAAGTCCGGGGTTGGGATCTGATGCGGCTTCTGGAGACACCGATCCAGTTCGAAGACAAGAACGTTTTCGCGACGATGAGCGTGGGCATCGCCGTCTTCCCGTCGGACGCCCGCGAGGCCTCCACCCTGATGGCGGCGGCGGACGCGGCAATGTATCGGGCCAAGGGGGAGGGGAAAAACCAAGTCCAGGTTTTTGTCGAGGGCATGATGGAGGCGGCTTCGCGGCCGCAGAACATCGAGGACCGACTGCGGGAAGCACTGCAGACCGACGGCTTCCGGCTGCGATACCAGCCGCAGTACTCCTTGGACGGCCATCTGACAGGCTTCGAGGCGCTCCTGCGCTTGCATGGGCCGGACAAGGCCATTTCCCCGGGCGAGTTCATTCCAATTGCCGAGGAGAGCGGCCTGATCATCGAGATCGGCCGGTGGGTGCTGGAGGAGGCCTGCCGCCAAGTTAAGCTGTGGCACGATTCGGGTTTCTCCCACATCCGAATCGCGGTGAATGTCTCGGTGGTCCAGTTGGCTGCACCGGGATTTGAGCAAACCTTGTTCGGCGTGCTGCGGAAGACCGGGCTGGATCCGGCGCGACTGGAGCTCGAACTCACGGAAACGGCGCTATTGAAGGACGCGGGCGCGTCCGCCGAACTCCTGGGCCGAATCCGCAAAGCTGGCATCCATGTGGCGCTCGACGACTTCGGGACCGGGTTTTCACCCATGCAGTTCCTCCACCAGTTGCCGGTCGACGCTGTCAAGATCGACCGGGTCTTTGTCCACGACCTGGCCGGGAAGTCCAGTAGCCTGCCGCTGGTTGAAGGTATGGTCAAGCTGGCGCGGACCCTGCGGTTGCGCGTCGTGGCCGAGGGCGTTGAGACCGAGGAACAGTTGGAGATCCTGCGGCATATCGGCTTCGACGCGGCGCAAGGGAATCTGCTGTCTTTGCCCGTGACGCCGGAAGAGGCAGAGGCGCTGTTGCATGCGGGACCGGCACGGTTATAGGATTGGGGCGTGGAGTGCGCGAGCGGAGACATCGCGCCGTTGTCGGCGGGTTGAAGCATTTACCACTTCTTTACAACCTGGCAATGACGTGCTGCCCTTCCTTCCGCGAGAATGGATTCAGATCCCGTCTGGGATCCGGTCGCCAGCAGGGGCGACCGTTCTTTCGACTGCGCTGAAGGGGTCTTGAGTGCTGTCGAAGAGGGCCGGCTGTTACAGGGGCAGTCCGGCCCTCCCTTTTTTCGCGGCGGATTTGATAAACTTCCCGCATGTCCACCCGCATCGCAACTGCCCTATTGGCTCTGTTTTTTCTCGCCGCCTCGCTCTTCGCGGCCGATCTCACCGGCACTTGGCAGGCCGAGGTTCAGACCGACGCGGGCAACGGCAGTCCCACCTTGAAACTCCAACAGAACGGCGAGAAAATCACCGGAACCTACTCGGGCGCGCTCGGGGAAGCGAAGGTCACAGGGACCGTCAAGGGCACGGAAGTGACCATCGAATTCGACGCCCAAGTCCACGTGGTGTACCAGGGCAAGATCGCGGACGACGGGAAATCCATGAGCGGCGCGGTCGACCTGGGCGGTCAGGCGACCGGAACCTTCAAGGCGGTCAAGCAGTAAACCCGATCACGAACGGGTCCGAGAACCCGCTGCGGGCGGTCCTGAGACGCAGTTCGTGGTCGCCGTTATCCAATCCACGCAAGCGAGCGTTGATCTGCCACATGCCTGGCTCCGGCCGCTCCACCGAAAGCAGTGGATACGAGTTGCCGTCCACCGTCAGTTGAACCATCCCCAAGTTTAGAGGCCCTTCGCCGTGGGTGAACCGGCAGGCCAGCGTCTCATTCCGGTAGCCCCGGAAGGTTGTGCCCCGGTCCATGGTGTTTTCCACCCGCACCCAGACCGGCGGCGCAACGGACTCCGACGGCTCTGCCACAAAGGGCGTCCGGGCATACCGGCGGTCGGCTCCGGCGGGCAGCATCTGCATGCGGACGGGGTCGCTGAAGCCCGCGCCGCGCACGCCCACCCGCACTTCCCGGTCGCCCGGCATGATTCCCGGCGGCACTTTGCAGTTCACCTGCCAGTAGCCCGACGGGTGTTTCACCAGAATGATGGCGGGAACGCCGTAGCGGTCCACCTCCACCATGACGTCGTCCTTCGCCAGCTCACCCTCGAACAGGAACGCGAGGACCAGGTATTCGTCCTTTCGCGGCTGGAAAACGTTGTCATTGTGGCGGTTGTTGACGGCGGAACACAGGAACGGCACCTTCGCGCCGGGCTGGACGGGCGGAACATCCCACCGGCGGTTGGCTATGAGGCCGCAACGCCGCGAATCGACATAGTTGAAATCGACACGCGGGAACCCGGCCGATCGCGCCATCGCCATCAGGCAGGAAATCGTGGGGCCGCACCAATTGTCGATTTGGCCGCCCAGTTCGTCGGTCTCGTAGAACTCCATGTGGCATCGCGACGGGTCGGGGGCGTCGTCTATGACGTAGCTCTCGATGAAGGCCTGCCCGCGCGTGACGGCGCAGACGTTTTCCATCGCATAGAGTGGATGGCGCAGGTGGTAGAAGACGCCGAAGAACAGGACGTAGTCGAAGAAGCCGAAACGCTCCGGCGTCAGTTCCTCGATGTCGGCGATCACGTACTCGATCTTCGAGTCCCAGAGGCGTTGGACTGCGGTGAACTCATCGTATTCGACGTAATCGAGCGCGACGACCTCGGCCCCCCGGCGCTCGCATTCGAAGCTGTTCCAGCCGGAGGCCGAGCCGATATCGAGGACCCGGCGACCGCGCAAATCTGCCGGAAGCGGGTAGGCATCGAGCCGCGCCTTGAGATTGGCCACCGGGATGATGCCGTCGATCACGGATCCGTCCGGCAGTTCGAGGCTATGGTACGGGGTGTTGCGCGCGAAGGCCTCCGTCTGGAGGCGGATCATCTTCTGGAAGTTCGGATTGCGTGCCGCGGAATCGATGCCCAACGGGCATGATACCGTAGTTTCCGAGATGACTCGACGTCCCTTCCTACAGTCCATGCTCGGAGCCGCCGTAGCGGCTCCATTGGCGGCCCAGCAAGCTGCGGAGCCCTACAAGCCGAAACAGAGCGACCGCCCCGAGGTGCTCACCGGCGATGAAGACGGCTTCCGCCCGATTTTCAATGGCAGGAACCTCGACGGCTGGGAGGGCGACCCTAAATATTGGCGGGTCGAGGACGGCAACCTGGTCGGCCAGATCACGCCCGAAACGGTGGTCAAGAGCAATACTTTCATTGTCTGGCAGGGCGGCAAGCCGAAGAATTTCGAGTTGAAGGCGGACTATCGGATCACTGAAGGAGGCAACAGCGGCATCAACTACCGCAGCGTGATGGTGCCTGACGCCGTCACGCCGTCCAACAAGTTCGCCATGCGCGGCTACCAGGCCGACATCGACGGTCGCAACGTCTATACCGGCCAAAACTACGAGGAGAAGGGACGGCTGTTCCTGGCCACGCGCGGCCAAGTCACGCACGTGCTGGGCGTGCGGAAGCCGATTGTCCTTGCGTCACTGGGCGATCCAAAGGAGTTGGCCGCGGCGATCACAAAGGATTGGAATTCCTACCACATGATCATTCGGGGGAACGTACTGACGCACATCCTGAACGGGCGGACCATGGCGGTGGTGATCGACGACGATCCCGTCGGGCGGATGATGGAGGGCCTGATCGGCGTGCAGGTCCACGTGGGCCCGCCGATGAAGGTGGAATACCGAAACTTCCGGCTGAAGGAGTTCTAGTCCGCCAGGAATTCTACGTACACCCCTAAAGGTATTGGCTCATCACGCCGATAGACAGGCATGTTGCCACCATTGCCCATTCAAGAACACTTCGGTCCCGAGGTCAGCGACAGCACATGGCTGGAACGCGCCAAGGCGTTTGCCGGCAGACTCCAGGGAATGAAGACGGATTTTTTCCCGGGTCCGCCCACGGAGCCGGTCGCCTCGATTTGGTACTCGGGATTGGTCATCGAGCCTGCGGAATTCAGCCAGCAGTTGGCGAATCTCCACATGTCCATGCAGCAGGCCAACATGGGCGCGCGGAATGTACAGACGCCCGTCGGAGCCGGCAGCGCCCGCTAGTCCGGCTCGTCCTGGATCAACCAGACGGGAGGGTCGAAGCGGCTGTACAGGCCGTCCCGCAAGCCTTGGAGGGCCGCGTGGATGTTCGAGCCGGACCGCGCTGCCCGGACGATCCCAGCGAATCCGTCCGCGAGTCCGCGTCGGACCAATATGCTGCGGTCCAACGGCAGTCCTGCCTTCACCAGGTGCTCCCAGGTAAGGAAGCGGTTGCGGATGGAGAGGTACAGCGCGGCCGACGGAGATGCCACGGGTGCCCCGGTGGACTTCGCGCCCAAATGGTCGACGCGGATGACGCTGGAGTGCAAGGCCGCGACGAAGCCGTATGCCTCGCCGCCGCCATGGAAGAATTGCGGATCGGGAAGTCCCGCCCGTTCGATGACGAGTCGGCGGGTCAGGGCCCCGTCCAGATCGCAGTGCTGCGCTGGAACCCACTTGCGGCCGTTGGCGAACCCGAGTTCCCTAGGTGTTTGGACCAGAGACGCGGATTCGACGTCCCAGAACGCTTCGTCGACGGAGAGCCCGGACGGCGTCTGCTTGCGGAGTTGAATCAGATCACCGGCGTGTTGCCAGGAAAGCATGGTTTGGAGGCAGTCCGGCAAGGGCTCCAGCCGGTCGGTCATGGTCCACACCCAACCGAAATCGTGTCGGCAATGCATCCACTGCATGCCGGCCCGGAAAGCCCCGGTCTGGCCTGAGTTGAGGCCCAGCGACATGCGTTCGCACTGGGGAAAATCGCTCGCCAGCATGCGGGCGGTATCGTCCGTGCTGGCGTTGTCGACTACCAGGATGCAGTCAGGCAACCGGGTCTGGGCGAGCAGTGCTGTCAGGCAGTTGCGGAGTTGTTCGGCGCTGTTGCGGGTTGCGACTACGGCGCAAACGGTGTTCGAGGTTGGTTTCGTCAAAGCTGGTTTGACCAAGATTAGATCCGTCCGAATTTGGCGACCGCTTCGCGGATGGACTTGAACTTTTCGATGAAGGGAATCATGGTGTGTTCGGTGTTGTCCAGTTCCTCGGCGCGTTTCAGGATCTCGGCCGCCTTGGCGCTCGGGACGACCACGACGCCATCCTCGTCTGCGGAGATGATGTCGTCGGCGTTCACCAAAGCTCCAGCGCAGGTGACCGGCACGTTAACACCGGCAAAACGATAGTGATTGACGGACGTCGAGGGAACCACGCCAGTGCTGAACACCGGGAATTGGAGTTTCTTGATTTGAGGCATGTCGCGAATCCCGGCGTCGATCACAGCCCCGGCAAATCCGCGGGCCTTCATGGCCGTGGCCATCAGGCCGCCCATGCCGGCGATGTCGGCGTCGCCCTTGCCCGTCCCATCGTCCAGCTTCATGACGTACACGGACCCCGGAGCGGCGGCGTCAATCGCGTCCAGCATGCCCTGCGATGCCTTCGAGCCTTCCTTGTGCTCCTCTTTCTTCAGCAGTACGGTCACGGCTCGCCCGGCGAATTTAGTCGTGAAAACGGGGCGCATCTCGTGTCGCATGTACAGCTTTTGCCCGTACAGCTGTTCGATGGCGTCGGCGACGGAGGCCACTTCAACGGACTTGAAACCTTCGACCAACTGGTCGCCGGGCGGCGTTTGAGCCAATACAAGGGCGACGAAAAGCCCGCACGTGGCGATGGCGAAACCCAATACCTTCATTGGTTTCCAGCTTATCGCATTACCGGAGGTTGTCAGAGATGGACGGATTCGCCCAGTTGCTCGCCAATAACGTCGGCCATGAGTGATTGCAGGGTCCGCCCGTCCGGCAGCACGAACGCCCCCGCACCCGGGCTCCAATCCAGCTTGAAGCTCTTCACACGCGCTGACACCCAGATCTGGCGCACCGGCGAATTCGGGCTGACCACGAACTTGGTCGGCGGATCGTCGAACTCGACGGCCAGTGCGCCCTCCTTGCTGTCGACATCGAAATCGTGGTCCTCGGAGGCGCGCTCCAAGGCGCGGCGGAGGCTGTCGAGTGCGTCGTCCGACGCTTTGCGGAACTGTTGGTCGTCCATTGTCCTAATCCTATTCCCCGCCACGCAGCGAGATGCCAGTCAACGCGAGAGTCATTCCGATCACGACGATTGCCGTTACCCAAGCGACCGCGTTGTAGGCTGGCGGGTTCACCCACTCCCGCATCAGACCCTTCTTGTTGACCAAGATGATCATGAAGATCAGGATGAACGGCAGCAGCATCCCGTTCAGCACCTGCGAGAGCAGGATCATCTCGACCATTGGGAATCGCGGCAGGATCACGACTCCGGCTCCGCCGACGATCAACAAAGTGTAGAGCCAGTAGAAGATCGGCGCTTCCTTCCATGTCCGGCTGACCCCGTGCTCGAAGCCCATGCCCTCGCAGACAGAGTAGGCCGTGGAAAGGGGCAGGATGCAGGCGGCGAAGACCGACGCGTTCAGCAACCCGGCACTGAACAGCAGGAACGCATACTGGCCGAACGGCTTGAACGCCAGAGCGGCCTCCTTGGCGTCCTTGATGTCGGTCGGATGGCCCTTGTAGGCACCCGCGCACGCCACGATGATGAAGAACGCGATGACCGAGGTCATCACGCAACCGACAATGACCTCAACCCGCGACTCCCGGTATTCCTTGGTGGTGATCCCCTTCTCAACCACTGCCGCCTGGAGGTAGAACTGCATCCAAGGCGCGATCGTGGTCCCGACCATCGCGATCAGCATCGTGATGTAGCCGCCGTCCAGGATCAGTTTGGGGTGGACGCTGGTAACCAGCGCCTCCTCCCAATCCGGCTTGACCAGGAATCCGGCAATCACATAGGCGATGTAGATCACGCAGGCGAACAGGAAGATTTTCTCGACACTGGCATAGTTGCCCTTCACCGCGAGGAACCACACGACGACCGCCGCTATCGGCACCGAAATGTACTTGCTGACGCCGAACAAGTCGAGCGACGTGGCCACGCCGGCGAACTCTGCCACGATGTTGGTGAAGTTCGCCAACACCAGCAGCAGCATGATCAGGAACGTCGTGCGCAGTCCGAACTCTTCGCGGATCAGGTCCGAAAGCCCTTTGCCGGTGACGGCACCCATGCGGGAGCACATTTCCTGGGTGACGATGAGGGCGATGGTGATCGGCAGCAGCGTCCAGAGCGGCAGGTACAGCCACCGGGCTCCGGCTTGCGAATAGGTGTAGATGCCGCCCGAGTCGTTGTCGACCACGGCGGTGATGAAACCCGGGCCAAGAACAGCAAGGAAGACCAGGAAATGGCGCTTGAGGCGGGCAAAGAGGTTCTGCACTATTTTTTCTTCCTCAATACGGTAATTACATCGTCTGCCGTGATGACACCCGCCAAGGTCCCGTCATCTTCCAGCACCGGAAGCGCGAGCAAATTGTACTTGTCGAAAAGTTCTGTCACGCGACGTTCCTTCTCCCCGGGCCGGGTTGAAATCAGACGCTCGTATGCCAGTTCCCGTAGCTGGGTCCCGCCGTCAGCAAGAAATAGGCGCGCCAACGGGACTGCGGCGGTGATGCGCCCGTCGGGACTGGAGAGAAACAGGACATGCGTGTTCTCCAAGAGGTCCTCGTGGGTCCGCAGTTGCACCATGGCCGCGTCCAAGGTCGTGTCCTCGGCAAGCACGATGGCTTCCGTGTTCATCATGCCGCCGGCAGTGTGCTCGTCGTACTCCAGGAGTTCGCGGACATCCTCCTGCTCCATCTCCATCTCGTCGAGGATTTCCTCGGCGGACTCATCCTCGAGTTCGTACAGCGCGTCAGCAGCTTGGTCGGGCGACATTTCCTCGACGATGTCGGCTGCAACCTCGGGCTCCAATGCCTCGAGGATGCTGGCCTGCATCTTCGGATCGATCTCCGAGAGTGCCTCGGCTGCGACTTCGGAGTCGATGGTGCCCATGATCGCCTCGCGGTCGGCAGGGCCCAGTTCCTCCATGATGTCGGCCAAATCGGCCGGGTGCATCAATTCCAGCTTCTCGTTGGAGATGTTCAGGCGGAGGCGCCGCAGCGGATCCGATTCCAAGATGTTGCAGAAATCCCAGCTGATCGAATTCGGCGCGATCGGCTCCTGCACCCGGCGCACAAACAAGCTGGGCAGCACACCCTGCATCAGCCGCCGGAAAATACTGCGAAGGCCGATGTCGACCTCCATGACCGACAACGAATCCCGATCATCCTTCCGGATTTCAAAAGTGACGTCGTTGACGCGCACCACGCGGCGCCCGTTGACGTCAATGATTTGTTGGTCCAACAGGTCGCGCTGTATGCGCAGCATGTATTCATCGGAATGGTACGGATACAGTTTCTCGTTGCAGAGCTGGATGCCCTCGGCCAGCGAGATGGACGAAATCTGGTCGTACCGAATGGAGAGCCACGAATCGCCGTTGCCTACCAAGAATCGATCCACCCGGGCCGGATGGATCAACGGAACAATGGCGGCGTCCTTCACACGCCCGATGCGCCTGTGCTTCAGGTCGTATACCGGCATGCCGAGGAGTTCGGTGAAGAAGAGGAAATCGAAATTTGCCGCTGTCATACGCGCCGTCCGTCGTGGGACTCCGAACAAGAGGCGGCACACGATGACCCGGTTGGGTCAAGGTGACTGTGCGGACTGGCGGCGCTCTACATCTGGTTCGGACTACCTGAACCAATATCCCGCACGGGGGTGGTCCATTGCAAGGGAAAAATCCCGCCCCCCCGATTCATCGGAATTCCAAGGAGAACGGTGCCATCCGCAACATGCCGCCCCGCATCCACACGCGCAGCCTCGGGTCGCGCCAAGCCGCGCGCAGCGGCTCCAGGCCGGAACGCGACAGCAGACCCGAAATGCGCGCTTCAGCGTCCGATTCAGCGGTTTCCGAGGCTGCGTGCGTCAGCAAATCCAACCAACTGCGCTTGCCCGGAAACACCACAAGGTGAACCTTCGCCGTGGCTGGAATCCCGGCCTTCTTGCGAACCATTTCGAGCGCCCGGTCGATGCCGCCCAATTCGTCCACCAAGCCGTTGGCCTTGGCTTGGTCGCCCATCCATACCCGACCTTGGGCGAGGGGCTCGACCTCCGCGAACGGGCGCTTGCGCGAGGCCGCGACCTTCCCCACGAAATCTACATAGGTAGCGTCGATTCCTTCCCGAAGCTTGGCGCGGCCTGCCGGCGACAACGGCTGGTAGTCCGACTCCATCAACGCCAGCTTCCCCCGGCTGATGTAATCCTTCGACAACCCAACCTTGTCGTACAAGCCCCGCAGGTTGGGCTTGCCGAAAACAACCCCGATCGAGCCCGTCTCGGTTCCCGGATACGCCACAATAGGGTCGCCCGACATCGCCATGTAGTACCCGCCCGAGGCCGCCACATCCGACATCGAAATCACAACCGGCTTCTTCCGGTGCAGTTCCTGCATCGCCCGCCACATTTCGTCCGACGCGGGGACTTCGCCACCCGGCGAGTCGATGCGGACGATGACGCCCTTCAATGTCGAGTCGGCTGCAACCTTGTTGATCATTCGCACGAACTGGTTGGACTCCAGTCCGCTGTCGTCGGTCGAATTGGCATCGCCGCGCGTAATCTCGCCCTCTGCGACCACAAATCCGATCCGGTCGGGGGACGCAGCGGCCCCGTCGGGGACGAGGGCATAGTCGTGGGCCGACATTTTCTTCAACTCGGTCTGCTTGAGGACCTTCTTCAGATCGGCCCACATCTCGTCCTCGTACTTGATGTCATCCACCAAGCCCTTTGCCTTGGCTTGGGCTGCGATGAAGGGCCCCTCGTCGATGGTGGCCCGGATTTCGGCCTCGGGACGCTTGCGGCCGCGTGCGATGGCGGCAATAAGGTCGCCGTAGACGTTGTCGGCGATGCCGTTGAGCACCTCCTTGGTCTCGGGACTCATCGAGGTGCGCGTGTAGCTGTCCCCGAAATCCTTGTACTTCCCGGCATGTTCCACTTCGACCTGCACGCCCAGTTTGTCCAGCGTGCCTTTGTAGTACATCAAGCCGAGTGCGACACCTTTGACGTTCAGGCCGTCACTGGGTCCCAAGTAGATGCGGGAAGCCCCGGCGGCCAGGTAGTAGTCGCGGGACGAGGCTGTCCGAAGATAGGCGTAGACGGGCTTGCCGGACTTGCGGAACTCGTCGAGGTCGCGCCGGATCTCCTGCATTTTGGCCCAGCCCAGCGTGGCACCTTCGGGCTGCAGGACGACCGCCTTGATTCGGCTGTCCGCAGCCGCACGACGCAACACCGACCAGATGTTCTGGACTGTCAATGTCTCCTTGTCGCCGCCGAACGGGAAGGGGATCTCGAGTGGCGCCCGCTCCGGCACCTCGCCCGAAATGCGCAGCACCAACGTGCTGCCGTCGGCCACCGTAGGGGCCCGCGACTTCAGCGACGCCGCCGCGAACAGCCCGGCGACGCACAACACGACGACCAGAACCACGCCAGTCAATACTCCGAGAAGATACCTGCCCATTTTGTTCTTTCAGTCTGACCTTAGCACGGTGAGGGTGGTCTTGCCCCACGAAGCCGGTTTGCTGGCGTCCACGTTTCCACCCCGCGCTGGACCCCGGCGCACCACCCAGGAATTTCGCCGTTTCATGCCTGGCCGACAAGCGCAAAGGCACGGGCGTCGGACAATCGGCGGAGGGCCCTTCAGCCCGTCCGATCCATAAACAGGCGTAAAGGCGACGGGACAGCTAAACTGAAAGTTCATGCGGATCGCCCTCGGGCAGATCAATCCCACGGTCGGCGACCTTGCCGGCAACGTCGCCCTCTGCACCCGGTACGCGCGGGCAGCCGCCGAACGCGGGGCGGAACTCGTCGTGTTCCCGGAACTCTGCGTAACAGGGTACCCCCCGCGCGACCTCGTCGAGAAGCGCAGCTTCATCCCTGCGGCCGAGGAATCGCTGCTCAAGCTGGCGGAGGCGACGGCCGATCTCCCGCTCGCCGTCATTGCCGGCTACGTCGGTCGTTCTGAGAAGACGACCGGCAAGCGCGCCACCAACTCAGCCGCGATCCTCAGGGGCGGCGAGATCCTCATGCGGCAGCAGAAAATCCTGCTTCCCACCTACGATGTCTTCGACGAAGCCCGCAACTTCGTCCCTGCCGACAAACAGACTTTGTGGCGCACCGGCACCGGAACCAAAGGCACTAACGTTGCCCTCACCATCTGCGAGGACGCCTGGAACGACAAACTCTTCTGGCATCCGCGCCTGTATTCCCGCGACCCCGTCGAGGAACTCATGACCCAAGGCGGCGACCTGCTGGTCAGCATCAACGCCTCCCCGTTCCACATCGGCAAACGCGAACTGCGGCACGAAATGATCCGTTCGATGGCTCGCCGCTACGGGAAGCCGGTCGTGATGGTCAACCAAGTTGGCGGCAACGACCAAGTCATCTTCGATGGCTCCAGTTTCGCCATGGATGCCGAGGGGAATTTGCTGGGAACAGCCAAATCCTTCGCCGAGGATCTGGTGGTGGTCGATACCGGCGCTGGAACCGGCGACCTGAATGCCGATTTTCCGGGTGAAATCGAGGCCGTCTACGAGGCGCTGGTCCTCGGCACCCGCGACTATCTGGGCAAGTGTGGTTTCCGGCAAGTGCTGATCGGATTGAGTGGCGGCATTGACTCGTCGCTGGTGGCCGTGCTCGCGGTGGACGCCGTGGGCCGGGAAAACGTGCGCGGCGTGGCGATGCCCGGGCCGTTTTCCTCGGACCACTCGGTGCGCGACGCGCGCGAAATGGCCGAACGACTTGGAATCCAGTTCGACATCATCCCCATCACCCCCGCGTACGAGGAGATGACCCGCACCCTGGCAGGAGTCTTCGCTGGCACCCGGCCCGGCGTGGCCGAGGAAAACATCCAAGCTCGGCTGCGCGGCCTCACGCTGATGTCGATCTCCAACAAGTTCGGGGCCGTGGTGCTGACGACGGGCAACAAGAGCGAGATCGCGGTCGGCTACTGCACCCTCTACGGCGACATGTGCGGTGGGCTGGCGCTCATCAGCGACGTGCCCAAGACTATGGTCTACGAGCTTTCACGGGAAGGCAACCGTCGGCATGAAGGGGCCATTCCCGAGTCGGTGTTCGTGAAACCGCCCTCCGCCGAACTCCGTCCCGACCAAAAGGACAGCGATTCGCTGCCACCTTACGACGTTCTCGACGCCATCCTGCGCCTCTATGTGGAGGAGTTCCGGTCGGCTGCGGAAATCGCGGAGGAGCTCGGACTGCCACTGCCGCTGGTGCAAGATGTGGCGCTCAAGGTCGACCGCAACGAATACAAACGGCAACAGGCCGCGCCGGGCCTCAAGGTAACGTCGAAGGCATTCGGCATCGGCCGACGCTTCCCCATCGCGCAACGCTATTTCGAAAACGAATAAAAAGGTGTACATGAAGACCCCCGCGCTCGTCCTGTTTCTGGCGGCCACCACCGTCGTGCTCATGTCCCAACCTGCCCCCCGCGAACAGGTGGGCTTCCTCCCCGACGGTAGCTTCCTCCTCAGCAGCGGCTGGCGGATCAAACCCTCCGGCAAGCAGATCCCGGTGGAGACGTTTCCGATGGCGCAAGTCGCCTCGCGCGACGGGCAATACCTCCTCGTGCTGAACGGCGGCTACAACCCGCCCACCATTAGCGTGATCGACCTCGCGGCGGGCAAGGAATCCTCCCGCGTGCCGGTGCCGGACGCATGGCTTGGACTCACGATGAACAAGGCTGGCGACCGCGTCTATGTCGGGGGCGGCTCCAAGGCCGGGGTTTACGAATTCGCCTTCGCCGCAGGGAAGCTAACGGCCACCCGCACGTTCCCCGTGGTCGAGGAAAAGGACCGCAAGCCCGAAGACTTCGTGGGCGACGTGCGGCTGTCGCCCGACGGGCGGCTCCTCTACGCCACCGAACTCTACCGCGACCGCATCGCAGTCATCAACCCGCAGTCCGGCTTCATCGTTTCGCGCATCAAGACCGGTCGCCGTCCGTACCGGATCCTCTTTCACCCCAGCGGCAAGAGTTTCTACGTTTCCAGCTGGGCGGACGGCTCCATAGGGCAGTACGACCCCGCCAACGGCGATCGGCTGGACAATGTCCGCGTTGCCGCGCATCCCACCGACATGGTGTGGCTCGACGGCGAAGTTGATGAACAGCCCAGCGTAAAGGCGCGCCTCTTCGTGTCGGCCAGCAACACCAATTCCGTCTTCACGATGGGCGCGGACGACTTGGGACGGCTGACGCGCATCGAGAACATCAACCTGGCGCTGACCCCGCGCCAGCCGCTGGGCATGACGCCGAGCGGGCTCGGAATTTCCGCCGACAAGAAGCAACTCTATGTGGCCTGTTCGGACGCCAACGCCGCAGCCGTGATCGACATCACGGGCCCGCGCAGCACCGTGCTCGGCTTTGTACCGACCGGCTGGTATCCGACGGCGGCGTTCAGCCTTCCCGACGGCCAGATGGGGATCCTGAACGGGAAGGGGCCCCGGTCGTTCCCGAATCCCGACGGTCCCAGCCCCCGGAAAGCGGGGGAGGCCGTCCACGTGGGTACGGGCGAAATCCAGTATGTGGGACGGATCCAGAGGGGCACGCTGCAGATCGTCGACACCTCGGACGCGGGCAAGCTCGACGCCATGACGAAGGAAGTGGTGGCGAATTCCCCGTATAACGACGACAAGCTAGATGTGACGGGGTCGGCGACTGGCTCGCCCGAGGGATCGCCCGTGAGGCCGAACGGGCCCATCAAGCACGTCCTCTACATCGTGCAGGAAAATCGCACCTACGACCAGGTGCTGGGCGACATCAAGGAAGGCAACGGGGACGCGTCGTTGGTGCTGTTCGGCGAAAACGTGACCCCGAACCACCACAAGCTGGCGCGCGACTATGTGCTGCTCGACAACTTCTATGAGAATTCCGATGTCAGCGCCGACGGCCACAACTGGGCCACGGCCGCCATCGCGCCGGACTATACGCAGAAGATGTGGCCCAACAGCTATGCCGGTCGGCGGAAGAAGTACGACTACGAGGGGCAGGAACCGGCCAACGCGCCGCCCGCTGGGTACATCTGGACCGCCGCGTCGCAAGCCGGAGTCACGATGCGCAACTACGGCTACTTCGTGGACAACCGCAAGACCGCGGAGGCCGACGGGACGCAGATCACCGGCATTCGCGATTCTATTCTGGCACCGGTGACCGATCCGAATTACCGGGGTTTCGACCTCGAATACCCGGACGTGGAGCGCGCCAAGGAGTTCATCGAGGAACTGGCGGATTTCGAGAAGTCGGGCAAAATGCCGCAGTTGATGCTGATGCGGATGGGCAACGATCACACGAGCGGCCTCGCGGCGGGCAAACTGTCGCCCCTTTCGTTGGCTGCCGACAACGATTTGGGGGTCGGGATGGTGGTGGAGGCTCTGTCGAAGAGCAAGTTCTGGAACGAGACGGCGATCTTCATCATCGAGGACGACGCGCAGAACGGGCCGGACCATGTGGATTCGCACCGCGCCCCGGCGTATGTGGTGTCACCGTGGGTGAAGCAGGGGACGGTGAACAGCACGATGTACACGCAGACATCGGTGCTGCGGACGATGGAGATCATTCTGGGCCTGCATCCGCTGACGACCTACGACGCGGGGGCTCGACCGATGTTTGGCGTCTTCGGGACGGCGGCTGCGGCGAAACCGTACGTGCTGGAGAAGGCGCGAATTCCGCTGGACACCAAGAATCCGACAAATACGGCGGCTGCACGGCGCTCGGAGAAGATGCGCTTTGATCGTGAGGACGAGGCGGACGACGACGAGTTGAACGCGGTCCTGTGGGTGGCGATCAAGGGACCGGGGGTGCCCATGCCGGTGCCGGTGGCTAGTCGGTTTTCACGGTAGAGTCTCGGGAATCCGCCGCAGACCGTGAAGTCGGGCGAGATCTGCCCCAACGGTTTCGAGTGCGACCGCCATGCAGCGCTGGGGATCTGCCGGAGGGGCGGTCTGTGGGCCCGGTGGCGGCGTCAGGGACATGCCTTGCGTGGTATATTTTTCTGGAGCGGAAGCCGGTTCAAGCAGCGTCCCGCAGGAGATCCACGATGGCATCCAACCAAGTAACCAAGCTCAATCTGATCAATCAAAGCAATGACCAAGACAACAGCGAAGTCCTGATCTTCCAGCGGAACGCCGCTAGCGATTCCGACGAGCTCGCCATTGCATGGACGGTTATCCAGAACCTTGGACAAGGGGATAATCATCCGTTCGACTTCCCGCTAGAGTTGACCGTGAATGCCACGGATGCGTGGGGCAACTATACCCCCCAGTTCTCCGCTTACCCCGGGGATGCCTATTCGATGGAGCTGAAGGCATCCGGGGACCAACTGGTCTTTTACCCGCCCGGTGCCGCACTCCCTACGGATATTGAGGTCCGCAACGACCTGCAGGTTGGTGCCATTGATGCCTACGTTTACCGGGACGGCAAGCTGCTTGCGACATGGACCGGGGTGGCGCCCGGCCGGAAGGCAGTGTTTACCTCGAACGCCACGATCTTCATCGGTGTTGCTTCACAGGTCCAGGAAGGAGACGTCATGAACGCCGCAATCATTAGTTCGATAAACACCGAGCTCTCTCTGGTCGGGATCGCGTCCGCGGACATTCTTATGACAGGCGGCGGAGCCGGACCGGACGACCCGTTCCAGTTCCAGCTCCAGAACGTCAGATTCTTCTAGCGGGCTGGCCGAGCGAGAACGCGCGGCCCCGTTCCGGGTAGTCTCCACCTTTGGATGTGATGTCGACTGCTGGCAGCTGTCCTGTGCCGGTGGCGAGCCGGTTTCGCGGCTGGGTTCGTCCGGCAATCGCCGCTTTGAGATGCGGGATAATAGGAACGATGGAACTCGCGCTGAACGTACGAATCGAAGCTCTACCCGAAGGGATCTTCCTAGCGACGTCGGAGGACATGCCCGGATTGGTGGCGCAAGGTCGGACCGTGGCCGAGGCCTTGGAAATCGCACGCGACGTAGCCGAACGGCTCGTCGAGGCCCGGCGGGAACGGGAAGGCGATCTCTTTCTTCAATCCATGCGGGCAGGTCGGGATTTCACGATTCTGATTGCCGCGTAATTCAGGTGGGGCGACTCAGCGGATTCAAGCAGGGCGGTATCGAAGTGGATGAATTTCTGAAGTCCTGAACCATTACGGCCCGGATGGGCCTTTTCTGGGCCCATCCGGGTATGACCGCAGTGTGTCCAAGTCTGTTGCGTTCCAACGAGCAATCGGCATAGGGGGGACGGTCGCCCGTCCGCCCCTGCCACACCACCGGACATGCGGGTCCGCATCCGGCGGTTCGGTGGGTTTAGCCATACTTGGGGTCCAATCTCGGAAGCCCCAGCGAGTCGACTGCGGCGTTGGGGAAGGCTATGAACATTGCCTCGTGTTGCGCCATCCGCCACGGGCCATGAGTTTTGCCCGCCGCAACCGCAGCCAGCACCGTGCTCACACCCCGTTGACGGAGCTTTGCAAACCGGGTTCGTCCCCGCCT
>CAIVPR010000073.1 GCA_903907865.1 uncultured Acidobacteriia bacterium | reverse complement strand
TTGTACAATCGGATTGCCTGGACGGAGGGTAGGGCAACGCAGGGATGCGACCCGAGCGCCGACCGGGGCCGGAGTGGACGGCGGCTCCCAAGCCGCCCCCCCTTCAACCTCGCCTACCCACACGAAATAGCGAGGAGGCGTGGAATGCCCTCATCAACCTCGCCATGGTCCAGAGGGTCAGGGCTGATCGCCAGTATCATCTTGGAAACTCGGGCCTTCCGGCTTGGCGTTGCCGACTTGCATCGCCGTCTGTGGAGACTAACATTCTCATTGGTGGCTTGGAAGAGTTCGGCAACTTGAGACTGGGTGAGCCATGCTGTCTCTCCGTCCAGACGAACCTGAAGCGTGGTGTGGCCGTCGTCGGTTTGGTGGAGCAGGAGTTCCGCTTGGGGGGGGATCCGGCATCGGAGTGGTCCCAAGCGGCGTCGAGGGCGATGTTGAGGTGTGCACCGGCGGCGAGGAGTGCGCGTTCGATGTTAGCGAGCTTGGTGGCATGGTCTGGGTCGAGCATGCGGCGGACCACGGTTTCCCGGACGCCTAGGCGCGCACCAGTTCGGTGTTGCTGATGGCGCGGCCGTGGCGGATTCCGACGATTTGGGCGATGACCCGGCTGACCTCGGCGGGGGTGTAGAACTGGCCTTTGCTCTTGCCGCTTTCGGTGGCAAAGTGGCGCATGAGGTATTCGTAGGCGTCGCCGAGGATGTCGTCGCCGTCGGCGCGGTTGCGGGAGAAGTCGAGCTCCTTCTTCTCGAATATGGCGATGAGGTTGGTGAGGGTGTCGACCATGTCCTTGCCGGTGCCGAGTTTGGCGGCATCGTTGAAGTCGGGCATGTCGGAGAGGGCGTTGGCCTTTTGAATGGGGGCGAGGATGCGTTTGTTGATCTGGTCGCCGATGTCGGGGCGGCCTTTGAGGGCGACCATGTCCAGGAATGAGGCGCCGTCGGGGATCTGGATGGGTGCGTAGCGTTTGCCCGCGTATTTGTCGCTAATGTATTTGACGAAGAGGAGGACGAGGACGTAGTCCTTGTACTGGCTGGCGTCCATGCCACCCCGGAGTTCGTCGCAGCTTTGCCAGAGGGAACTGTAGAGCTCGGATTTCTTGAGGGCCATGGGTTTTCGGTCGTATTGCGGGGATTGGATGGAATGTGGTTCCCCGGCGATGTGATTGTCTCACATGGGGGGACGGGGCCACAATGCTCTTGTCTCATGCAGGGTGAGCGTGAGGAGGCGGGGGCGAACTAGGCGGGGATTGTGTCTAACGCCGCGCCGGCGGCTCTGTGGATCTTGGGTAACTACCCATGCTGGTGCACCGGGCAGGACGGTTATGGCCGCCTAAAAGGCGGCTGCAGCCAAGAATGGCTGCCCCACAAGCAGCCAGACTGGGGTGCTGGCGCAACGAGCTTTCCGGTTACGGCTGGCTGAAAGCCTGCCGCTGGCTATATAGCCAGCCCCACGGTGGGACTGTGAAGAAGATGCGGGCAGGTGAGGCCGGGCATTGGAGGAGCATGCAAACTCGCGCCTTAAGGGCGCGCAACCGGCTGAAAGCCTGTTGCAGCAGAATTGGCTGCCCCACACAAACCCACGCAAACTGGGATATATTAGCGGAGAGGAGGCGTTCCTTGTTCACGCCTAAATTCAAGCGCATATCCCGTAGGACCCTGTTGCGTGGCACCGGTGCCGCGCTTGCTTTGCCTTGGCTCGAAACCATGGGGGCCGCCGCTCCGGCTAAGGCTGCCGGGGGACTCTCGGAGCCGCCGTTGCGGATGGCGTTTATGTTCCTTCCAAACGGGGTCCGGCCCGACCACTGGACTCCCGCCGGCGATGCCGAGGAATACGAGACCACGCCGCACCTCAAGCCGCTCGAAGGCCTGAAGAACGACTTCATCCTCCTCGAAAACCTTTGGAACAAGAACACCGTCGGGCGCAACGGGCATTGGCCCAAGGTGCCGGCATGGTTGTCGGGCGGTTATGTGGAACGGACGAGCGGCGACGACCTCGACACGGGCGGCACGACGGTCGACCAGATTGCGGCGCGGCAGATCGGGGATCGTACCCCACTCCCCACGTTCGAACTCGGCTTGGAGCCGCTGCGGACGGGCATCGACACGGCGGGCGGCGGGTTTGCGCGGATGTACGGCTCGTTCCTCTCGTGGCGCGACCCGCACACGCCGGTGCCCAAGGAAATCGTGCCGCAGCTGGCGTTCGACCGGTTGTTCCGGAATAGCCGGGGGCCGGTGGTGGCTCTTTCGGATTCACGGCGTTTAGACGAGTCGCACCCAGTTGTGATGTCGTCGTTGCAGCGGGACGACACCAGCATTCTCGACATCGTGATGGAGGATGTCCAGAAGGTGAAGCGGATCGGCAGCGTTTCGGACCGAATCCGGCTGGACGAGTATTTCGAATCGGTGCGGAATGTGGAACAGCGGATGGAGGCGGCGATGAAGCCTCAGAAGCGCTGGATCAACCAAGGGAAGATGCCGATGGACCGGCCTGTTCCTGGAATCCCTGAGACGCATGCCGAGCACTTGAAGCTGATGCTGGACATCTTCGTGCTGGCGTTCTGGACGGATACGACGCGGATCGGGACGTTCATGTTGGGGGATGCGCAGAGTCCGGTGGACTATTCGTTCCTGCCGGGGGTGAAGGGGAGCTTCCATACGCTGTCGCACCACGGGGATATGCCGGCGACACGCGACCAGTACGAGAAGATCATCGACTGGAATGTGGCACAGGAGGCGTATTTCCTGAACCGGTTGAACAGTCTGGACGAGGGCGGGACGTCGTTGCTGGACAACTCGATGATCATGTTTGGCGGGACGTTGAAGGACGGGAACCGGCATACGGAGGAGAATCTGCCGTTGATTCTGGCGGGTCGGGGGAAGGGGACGTTGAGGCCGGGTCGGAGACTGCGGGCGGGGGTGAAGACTCCGTTGTGCAACCTCTATATGTCGTTGCTGGACCGGATGGGATGCAAGGTGGATTCGATTGGGGATAGTACGGGGCGGTTGGAAGGGCTGAGTTGAGGGGGAAGGCGAGTGACGCGCGCCTTAAGGGCGCGTGGCGGTGTCGGCGACCCCGCCGCAGGTTGGCAACCTGCCCCACACTTGTTGGAGTGCTATTGGCTGGGGCGGCGGTTGTGGGGGCGGCTACGCCTCCGGATGAGTTTTCGCAGTCGATTCGGCCTGTGCTGGCGGCGAACTGCTCGCCTTGTCACCAAAAGAATTTCCTGAAGGCTCAGACCGCGAAGGACATGGAGTCGTCGCGGAGCCTTTGGCACAACGTGTCGGCGCAATTGCGGAATCGGACGATGCCGCCGGTCGACTCGAAACTGGCCGAGGAGGACCGGCTGCGGGTCGCGACCTGGGTGGAGAATGAGCTGCGGCGGACGGCGTGCCAGGTGGGCGACTATGCCGGGACTACGGGCATCCGTCGGTTGAACCGGCGCGAGTACCACAACACGGTGCGGGATGTCTTGGGCGTCGATTTCGACGTGGCCTTGATTTTTCCTGCCGACGGGACGGGCGGCGCGGGTTTCGACACCAACGGTGACACTCTGTACACGCCTCCGGTCCTGATGGAGCGGTACATGGAGGCGGCGCAGCAGATCTTGGACCGCGTCATCGTGTCGACGCCGCTTTCGCGGACATTCTCCGAAAAGCATGCGCTGGCGCAGGGCGGCGAGTTCACGGTCAGCTTTCCGGTTTACCAGACGGCGGACTACGACGTGAAGACGCTGATGGTGCTGAACACCACGTCGGCGCGGCCGTCGCTGAAGGTGGACGGGGTGGCTGCGGGGAAGCTGGGCGGTCGTCCGGCGGCGGAGGGCAGGCCGCTGATTCTGCGCCAGACGGTGCATTTGACGCGCGGGGAGCATACGCTGACGGTGGTTGCGGCGGATATGGCGGCGGAGTTGGCGAATTTGACGGTGGACCAGAGGCCCGAGGTGGCTTCACCCGAGAAGCGCGCGCTGCATTACCGGCTGCTGGGAATGGAGCCGGGCGAGGAGCCGGTCCGTCCTCGCGAGGCCGCGGTGCGGACTTTGGCGTCGTTTTTGCCGAAGATCTTCCGGCGGCCGGTGGAGCAGGCGGACATCGACACGTTCATGAAGCTCTATGACCGGGCGGCGGAGCGGGGCGATCCGTACACGGAGCGGATGAAGCTGGCGTTGCGAGGGGTGCTGGTGCATCCGGATTTTCTGTTCCGGATTGAGAAGCGCGACACGACGACTGGGATTCATCCGGTGACGCAGTACGAATTGGCGGCGCGGCTATCGTATTTCCTGTGGTCGACGGTGCCGGACGAGGAGCTGACGCGGTTGGCGTCGCAGGGCAGGCTTCAAGATAAGGCTGTGCTGGCGACGCAGGTGGATCGGATGCTGGACGACCCGAGGTCGCGGGCGTTTGCGGACACGTTTGTGGGGCAGTGGCTGGGGACGCAGGATTTGGGGGGCCGGGCGGCACCGCTGCTGACGGAGTTGCAGGGTTACTATACGCCGGACGTGGCCGCGGATTTGCGGGTAGAGCCGATTTTGCTGTTCCACCATGTCGTTTCGGAGAACAAGCCGCTGCTGGATTTGCTGAATGCGGACTATAGTTTTCTGAATGAGCGGCTGGTGCGGTTCTACCAGTTGGAGGAGAAGCTGGGGGATGTGCGGGGGCCGGCTTTCCGGCTGGTGCATTGGCCGGATTCGCGGCGGGCTGGAGTGTTGGGGATGGGGTCGGTGCTGGCGCTGACGTCGCACTATTCGCAGACGAGTCCGGTGCTGCGGGGGGCTTGGGTGCTGGAGACGATGCTGGGGACGCCGGTTCCGCCGCCGCCGCCGAATGTGCCGCCGTTGGACAACGACAGGAAGACGCGGGAGTTGACGGTGCGACAGAAGCTGGAGAGGCATCGGGCGGATCCGACCTGCTCGGCGTGCCACAAGCTGATGGATCCGATTGGATTTGCGCTGGAGAATTTCGATTGGATGGGTCGGTGGCGGGATAAGGAGTCGAATGGGCAGGAGTTGGATATCTCGGGGACACTGCCTTCGGGGGAGAGGTTTTCGGGGCCGGTGGAGTTGCGCCAGGCATTGATGGGCCGGAAGGATGAGTTCCTGCGGCATCTGACGGGGAAAACGCTGGGGTATGCGTTGGGCCGGAGTCTGCAGGACGGCGATAGCTGCACCGTCGAACACATGGCCGAGGCGCTGAAGAAGGACGGGTACCGGGCGCGGACGTTGATTCGGGAGGTCGTGTTGAGCACGCCGTTCCGGAATACGCAGGGCGGGGTGGTGCATAGTGACCCGGTAGCTCCGCCGCCCCCGAAGCGGGTTAAACCTATGGTGACGAAGTAGGGGGGCTTCGTGGTATTCTGCGGGCAGGAATGAAGACCGCCATCACGCTGGATGAAATCCTGATGCGAGAGATTGCAGTTGCGGCTCGGCAGATGGTGACCAGAACCCAGCTCGTGTCTATTGCCACGACCGAGTTCCTCAGGAGAAAGCGGGAAGCCGAACTGCTCGCGCAGTTGAACGAAGTGTACGGTCAGCCCATGGATGAGCCGATGAGCCCGTCTACCGCAAGCATGAAACGCAAATTTGCGACGACTTTGCAAGACCAATGGTGACGCCGTGATCGGAATTCGGCAAGGTCAAGTCTATTGGATGGACTTCGGGCCAGCAGCCGGATCCGAACCTGCCGGTCGGCATCCTTGTGTCGTCGTGCAGAACGATGTCTTCAACAGAAGCGCCATCGCTACGACGGTCGTCTGCCTTATCACATCGAATCTCTCGCGAGCGAAGGCTCCGGGCAATTGTGGCGCTCCCCCCGGGCGAAGCAAACCTTCCCAAGGCGAGCGTCGTCAATGTGTCCCAAGTTCTGACGGTCGACAAGTCGGAATTGGTGGATTACGTCGGCAAGCTCACGCCTGCTACTTGCGACGCCGTTCGCAACGGACTCCAACTGCTGTTTGAAAAGAGCTGAAGTCCATTCGGTGATTGAGCACGGTCGGCTTCTGCTAGTGGCCGTCGCCGTCGCCGTCAGCGTCGCCGCCTGCGTGGGCTTGCGCGGCTTGGCTCAAGTGGACGGTGTCGACCGGGGCTGGCGCTGCCGCCGGGGCCTTTTGGGCGGCGGGCGGGGGGCCGCCGGCGCTCTGGAGCGCCTGGGCGCTTGAAACTCCTGAAATCTGCATGTTGCCTCCAATGGTCTTATCGGCAGTTGGGCGGAAGAACTTGAGGGTATTTTGAAATTACTGTTTCGAGGTCTTTTTGGAGATGGTCACCGAGACCGTCCGCACTACCGGGATCAAGGAATTCGCTTCCGAGGTGCCCTTGGGGATCGGTCGATTGGCCAGTTCCAGGTTCAGGTGCTGGACGAACTCCTCGATCTGCTGCTGCATGGCTTCCATCTTGGCCCGCATGTTGAGGATGATCTCGACCCCGGCGAGGTTCACGCCCAGGTCGCGGGTCAGGTGGAGGATTACTTCGAGGCGCTCGAGGTCCTCGTCGGTGTAGAGCCGGGTGTTGCCGTCGCTGCGGCTGGGTTTTAGCAGGCCCTCGCGCTCATAGAGGCGGAGGGTCTGGGGATGGACGCCGTACTGCTCGGCGACCGAGGAAATCATGTAGGCGGCCTTGGATTTCGCGCGCATGGGGATGTTCCTCCTACTCGGCTTCTTCCGCGGCGAAGAGCTCGGCGCGGGGGTCCTCGGTGTAACAGGTTACCAACTGGCGGAGCAGTTCCTTGGTCTTTTCGTCGCGGACATCGGGCATGGCGAGGTTCACTTGGACGATCTGGTCGCCACGCGTGCCCTTGCGGGCGTTGGAGACGCCGCGTTCGCGTAGGCGAAACTTCTGGCCGCTCTGGGTGCCCGGCGGAATCTTGAGCAGGGTGCGGCCGTCGATCGTCGGGACTTCGATCTTGGCACCCAAGCCCGCCTCGGGGATGGTGACGGGCACCTTGATGTGGATATTGTCGCCGTCGCGGTGGAAGAGTTCGTCCTGGGCGACATTGGTGGTGATGTAGAGGTCGCCTGCGGGTGCGCCCATGGTCCCGGCGTTGCCCTTGCCCGCGACCCGCAGGCGCGAACCGTTCTGCGCGCCAGCCGGAATGCGGACATCGACCTGTTCGGTGTGGGAGAGGCGGCCGTCGCCGTGGCAGACAGGGCAGGCGTTTTTCAACCGGCCGCGTCCAGAACACTTGGGGCAGGTGAGGTTGAATTTCATGTTGCCAGCCATTTGGCTGACATTGCCGGTTCCGGCACATTGCGGGCACGCGACGGAGCCTTGGTCATTGCCGCCGGTTCCGTTGCAAGGGATGCAGGTCTCGAAGCGTGTGATGTCGATCTTGGCCTGGGTACCCTTGATGGCCTGCCAGAAGGAGATATTCAGTCCATATTCGAGGTCAGTCCCCTTTTCAGCCTCGGGCTCCGCTGCCTCGCCGGAGCCACCTCCGCGGAAGAACTGGCTGAAGATGTCCTTGAAGCCCGCGCCACCACCACCGCCGCCAGCGCCTCGTCGGGCCTCGGTCTGGGAGCGGTTGAACGCCTCGGAAAAATCAAAGCCGCCGAAGTCCATGTTGGGATGATTCGGCTTGCCGCCACCCGCGCCGGGGTAGCCCGCATTCTCGGAGTAGAAGCCGACTTGGTCGTACATGGTGCGCTTTTTGGCGTCGCTGAGCACGTCGTACGCTTCCTGGACGTTCTTGAACCGGTCCTCGGAAGCTTTGTCGCCTGGATTGAGGTCCGGGTGGTATTTGCGCGCCAGTTTGCGGTAGGCCTTGCGCAGCTCGTCTTCGGACGCGTTGCGGGGGACGTCCAGCGTCTCGTAGTAGTCGTGTTTGGGAGTGGAAGCCATAAAGAAGCGCAAGAGCCGCCGGACGCGATGCCAAACCGGTTGCAGAACTCCCGCCCAGCCGGGTCCGGCGGCGTGGACTTGCGCGAGTTCCTGAAGCATCCGGGGCCGGAAGACTGCTCGTCTTCCGGCCCCTTTGCCCCGCTACATCTAATTTACTTCTTTGGGTCCATGTCGACGAACTCGGCGTCGACCACGTCGTCATGGGGTTTCCCGGCACCCGGAGGTGGCGGCGCGCCTTGGGGACCCGAGCCAGGAGCGCCGGGAGGCGTGGACGAGGCCTTGTACATCGCCTCGGCCAGCTTGTGGCTCGCCTGGGTCAGCTTGTCGGTGGCCGCGTTGAGCTTTTCGGGATCGGCGGCGTTCATCGCGGTCTTAACTTCCGCGATGGACGCCTCGATCGCCTGGGCGTCGGTGGCATCGATCTTGTCGCGGTGTTCCTTCAACGTCTTTTCCACGTTGTAGACCATCGCGTCGGCACGGTTGCGGGCCTCGATGTTGTCCTTCTCCTTGCGGTCGTCGGCGGCGTTCATCTCGTCGTCGCGCGCCATCTTCTCGACTTCTTCCTTCGACAGGCCGGAGGACGAGGTGATGGTGATCTTCTGCTCGATGTTGGTGGCCTTGTCCTTCGCCATCACGTTGAGGATGCCGTTGGCGTCGATGTCAAAGGTGACTTCGACCTGCGGCACACCACGCGGGGCGGGCATGATGCCGACCAGTTGGAACACGCCCAGCAGCCGGTTGTGGACGGCCATTTGGCGCTCGCCTTGGAAGACCTTGATTTCGACCGACGTCTGGTTGTCGGCCGCCGTGGAGAAGGTCTCGCTCTTGCGGGTCGGGATGGTGGTGTTGCGGTCGATCAGCTTGGTGAAGACGCCGCCCAAGGTCTCGATGCCCAGCGAAAGCGGGGTCACGTCGAGAAGGAGCACGTCCTTGACTTCGCCGCCGAGCACACCGCCCTGGACCGCTGCGCCGAGCGCCACGACTTCGTCGGGGTTCACCGTCTTGTTCGGCTCACGGTTGAAGAGCTGCTTGACGATGGCTTGGATGCGGGGGATGCGGGTGGAACCGCCGACGAGCACGACTTCGTTGATCTTGTCGGGAGTCACGCCCGCGTCAGCCAGGGCCTGCTTGCAGGGGCCGACCGAGCGCTGGAAGATGTCTTCGCACATCTGTTCGAAGCGCGAGCGGGTCAGCTTCTGCATGAGGTGCTTGGGACCGGAGGCGTCCGCCGTGATGAACGGCAGGTTGATTTCGGTCTCGAGCAGCGTGGAAAGCTCCATTTTGGCCTTTTCCGACGCTTCCTTGAGGCGCTGGCGGGCCATGCTGTCGCGGGAGAGGTCGATGCCCTGCTCCTTCTTGAATTCGGTGATGATCCAATCCATGACGCGGTCGTCGATGTTGTCGCCGCCGAGATGGGTGTCGCCATTGGTGGACTTCACTTCGACGACGCCGTCGCCGACTTCGAGGATGGAGACGTCGAAGGTGCCGCCGCCGAAGTCATACACGGCGATGGTTTCGTTCTTCTTCTTGTCGAGGCCATAGGCGAGCGCGGCCGCCGTGGGCTCGTTGATGATGCGCTTGACGTCGAGACCGGCGATGCGGCCGGCGTCCTTGGTGGCTTGGCGCTGGGCGTCGTTGAAGTACGCCGGAACCGTGATCACGGCCTCGGTCACCTTCTGACCCAGGTAGGCCTCGGCGGCTTCCTTGAGCTTGGTCAGAATCATCGCCGAGATTTCAGGCGGCGAGTTCTTCTGGCCGTTGACGTCGACACGGGCGTCGCCGTTGTCGCCACGCACAACCTTGTACGGGACCATTTTCTGCTCTTCAGAGACTTCGTCGGAACGACGGCCCATGAAGCGCTTGATCGAGAAGATCGTATTCTCGGGATTCGTAATTGCCTGGCGCTTGGCCACCTGGCCGACGAGGCGCTCGCCGGTCTTGGTGAACGCGACCACGGACGGCGTGGTGCGGGCACCTTCCTGGTTGGCGATGACGGTCGGTTGGCCGCCTTCCATGACGGCGACGACGGAATTCGTCGTGCCGAGGTCGATACCAATAATCTTTCCCATGTCCTTTCCAGGACCTCCTTTAAGAAAATTGCGTTCGCTGCGGAGCCGGGGCTAGGGGTAGCGGCGGTCCGGACTGAGCCGCGAATGGGCGGCGTCTGCCTAAGCTCAACTCCATTATGAAATATGAGTGCGCGCTTGTCAAGCGCATCTGCGGGGGAAGCCGCGCGGGCAATGATCTCCCCGCTCACAGTTGATCGGGCACGAAGTGCGGTGTTGAACTTCAGTGTGGATGCGGAACAAAGGCAGATGGAGTGGTATCGCGCTTCCTGCACAGGGTCGACGAGGCGTAGGCCAGCGGGTCCGGCCTCCCCACGGTACGTCGCGCAAGATTTTCGTAAAAATATTTTCGATGCTTAACCTGTTTTCAATCACAAGCTTAGAGGTTTGGAAGTGAGTCGGAAGCGACTTGGCAGCAGGCTGCCATGGTTCTGTCGGCAATCTGGAACCGAGCCATTTCATGCTCGCTGCATGACTGTTCAAAGTTCGTTTCTGATTCGCTGTACTCTTCACCTTCCCGGACAGGAAAACCTTCGGGCGGGCGATCCCGCCACGGGAAAACCGTTTTACATCCAGCACGTTCAGACCGGGGCCGAGTTCCGGTCCGCCACTCTGGACGAGCTCACCCGCTGGGCGGCCGAGCAGAACGTCCGCTATCAGGCCACGGTGATCGGGGCGTCAACGCAGGGCGTGGCTCAGGAGGATCTCGTATGATCGACGCCAACCTGAATGACCTGCTGTCGCGCACGGGCCACGGCGACGAAGCAGCTCTGAGCGAGCTCCAACAACGGACCCGAGCCGGACTCTTCTCCCTCATAAGGGGCATCGTTGTGGACGCCGGTCACGCCGAGGAAGTGCTACAGGATGTCTACACCTATATCTGGTTTCACGGCGCCGATTTCCGGGGCGACCGGGGAGCCCCCTTGTCCTGGATGCGGATGCTGGCGCGCAGCCGGGCAATCGACAGTTACCGCCGCGCGCGTCGAGAAAGTGTCGTGGTTGAGTTTGATGATCAGGTCAGAACCCCATGCCCGGTGGAGTCGCGCAACGATTCGATCGAGATCTGGTGGCATTCGCAGGTGCGGAGCGGACTGCACCTGTTGCCGACCGACCAGCGCCAACTGATTGACATGGCGTTCTTCGATGGCTTCTCCCATTCCGAGATTGCCGGACGAACGGGACTGCCGCTGGGCACCGTCAAAACCAGAATCCGGACTGCGCTCGGGAGGCTCCGCGAGCAGTTGGAGAACAGGCCCTGCCTCGCCCGTGCGGCCTGACCGGGAGGCTGGCGCTCCTGCTAGAATAGGCGTCAAAGTCCTCTTGCATGCGCCTTGCCATTCACCTCCTGGGCCCGTTCCGCATCACTCTGGACGGCCAGCCGGTGGAGGAAAGCCGCTGGGAGCGGAAGAAGTCGAAGACGCTGATCAAGGTGCTGGCGCTCCAGCCGGTCCGGCATTCCGCGCGCCAGATGCACCGCGAGGAACTGATCGAGTTGCTCTGGCCGGGCGTGAGCCCGGAGCAGGGTCTGAACAACCTACATAAGGCCCTCCATGCGGCGCGGCGGGTTCTGGAGCCGTCTCTGACTTCAGGTGCGGCTTCGAGATTCCTGCAGATGCGGGAGCAACTGGTCCAACTCCTGGGTAGGGACGACGTTTCGGTGGATGTTTCGGAATTCGAGGCGTTGGCCCAGGAAGCGCTGAAGACCGGCGAACGCGGGCGGATCGAGTCGGCACTCGCTCTTTATGCCGGGGATCTGCTGCCGGAAGATCTTTACGAGGATTGGACGGCCGTTCGCCGCGAGCAACTTCGGGTTCAAAGGGAACGACTGTTGTCCCTGCTGGCGACCGTGAGCGAGGCCTCGGGAGACAGAGAGCGCGTGGCGGATGCGTTCAAGCAACTGCTTGCCCTGAATGCCTGCAATGAGGAGGCCCACCGCGGTTTGATGAGGCTCTATGCCGCGCAAGGGCAGCGGCACCTGGCGGTTCAGCAGTTCAAGACGTGCTCGGAGGCTCTGCGGTCGGAACTGGAGATGGAACCGGAGGCGGCGACGGTCGGTCTGTACGAGAAGATTCTGGCGGGAGGAACTGCGGCCCAGGTGTCCGTGGCTGAGGCACCCCCGGATCAAGGACCCGTGGCCGTAGCGGCGGCAGCACCGGAGAAGACCGCAGCGGTACCGAGTCGAAAGTTCTGGCCCGCCGTCGCCGTGGCGGGGGCGGTCGTTTGCATGGCGGTTCTGGCGTGGTTCGTAGTGCGGCCGCACTCGGTCTCCGTACAGTCGGTTGCGGTGATGCCGCTGAGCACGGCGTCCGATTCCCCACAGCTGGACTACATCGCCGAAGGGGTCACCGAGAGCCTGATCAACGACCTGTCGCAACTGCGGCAGGTGAAAGTCATGGCCCGAAGCACCGTCTACCGTTATCGCGCGCAGGGACTCGACCCGATGGTGGCTGCGACGGAGATGAAGGTTGGAGCGGTGCTAACCGGTACGATCTCCAAGCGCGGCGATAAGCTGATGTTGTCGGTGGAGTTGGTCCGCGTACCCGAAGGCACCAGGATCTGGGGGACTCAGTATGCGCTCAGCGATCGGGAACTGATTACAGTTCAGGACCGGATTGCCTCCGAGATTGCTTCGAACCTGGGGCTGCGGCTGAGCAGCGAGGACCGCGCGCTTTTGTCGCCTCCGCATCCGACCGATCCGGAGGCGTACCGGCTTTACGTGCAAGCGCGCTTTTTCTGGGGCCAGCGTTCGAAGGAAGGGTACTTGAAGTCGATCGACCTGTTCCAGGCGGCGATCAACCGGGATCCGACATACGCGCGGGCCTATGCCGGGCTGGCGGACAGCTACAGCTTTCTGGGGCGGGACGAGGCTCCGACGCAGGAATACATGCAGAAGGCGCGGGCGGCGGCGGAGCGGGCGCTTGCGATAGACGAAAAGCTGGCCGAAGCGCACGCCACGCTGGCGATGATGAGCAATGTCTACGAGTGGAACTTTCCCGCAGCGGAGCGGGAGTTCCGCAGGGCGCTCGATCTCGATTCAAGCTACGCCACCACTCATCTGTTCTATGGAGTGTTTCTGGCGGCTCGGGGACGGCTGGAAGAGGCTCAGGCCGAACTCGACCAAGCGGCACAACTGGACCCCCTGTCACCCATCATTGCGCTGTGCCGGGGGTATCCGGAGAGCTTCCGCGGGCATATCGAACCGGCGGCGCAGGCGGCTCGGGAAGCGCTGTCTTTGTCGCCGAACTTCCCCGCCGCACTTGAGGATCTGATGGTGTACTTTGAGCGTCAGGGCAGGCAGGGAGAGGCGATGCAGCAGGCAGTGGCTCTGCTGCATGCGCGGGGGCAGAATGAGCTTGCGGAGACCGTTGATGCGGTGTACCGCGGCTCGGGATATCGGGCGGCGGTGAGGGTCTGGTTCGAGGCGGAAGAGAAACGGGCGTCCGAGATGTATGTGTCGCCGTCGCGGATCGGACAACTGGCCATGCGGGCGGGCGATCTGGACAAGGCGTTCCTGTGGCTGAACAAGGCGGTGGATGAACGGAATCCGGCGCTGGTGTTTCTGGGGACGGATCCGAAGTACCAAGCGCTGCGGTCGGATCCGCGGTATGGGCCGCTGTGTGCGCGGGTGGGCGTGAAGCCGGGGAAGGACTAAGGGGCACGCCTTTTTCGTGATCACCGACAACGGGAATCAGCTTCCGCGCGCGAAAACCGTTCATGCACCGGGCTCCAATATGTTAGCCTTCCTTATTTGGAGGCACAGACTGCGATGCGTGTTCCTTCCGCTCTCGTTTTTGCTTGGGCGTTCGTAGCCCAATTTGCGTCCTTGGCGATGGCACATCCGGCGGTCGGCATTGTGATCGACGCCAGCGGTGCTGTCTTCTATTCCGATACAGCTCAGGTGTGGCGTATCGCACCGGATGGCAGCAGGGCCGTGGTGGTTCCCAACGTCCACACGCACTCCCTTTGGCTCGACCCGGACGGGAATCTTTATGGAGAGCATCTTGCAGGCGGCAGCGTGTGGACGCATCGCATCTGGCGACGCTCGCCGAACGGTACTGTTGCCGACGTGATCCCAACCCGCAACGGCTTCCTGGATGATTATCGGGATTTTTCCTTGATTCGAGACGGCCGCGGCGCCATGTATTGGTTTGACAACAAGCCGGGAGGCGGCATTCTTCGGCGGTTTGGGACCCGACCTGTCGAGAAGGTAGCAACTTTGAACATCGCCGAGTCCGGCTGGATGTCCGTGCTACCGGACGGAACCTCCATCTTGGTGGATCACGGCTTCCTAGTCAAGGTCACGCCGGACGGCAAGGTGCAGCGGCTGCCCGGGCAACTGGCATCGGTGACGGAGCGCTACTCACTGATGTCGGTTTGGGCCGACGGACACCAGAATCTCTATGTTGCCGTCTATTCGGATGCTGCGGTGCGGAAGATTACCCCCGACGGGGTCTTGACGACCGTGGCGAAATCGCCCGTGCCGTGGCAGCCAACTGGAGGTCTGGTGTCACGGGATGAGGCATTGTGGATACTCGAAACTTCACCGACCAACCAGCAAAGGGTTCGAAAGATTGCAAAGGACGGTCGAGTTCAGATCTTTTGATCATGGCCGGGTGCAGGCGGCCGCACACTCGGGGACGGGATTCGGCATTGAGTCGCAAGGGCGGAATCCAGGGTTTCAACTTCGGACAGGGTTCGAGCGCCCGGACCACCTCCACACCCTTGCCCGCTGGTTGCGCAGACGAGTGGTCGACCCCGCTGCGCAAAATCTACATCGTAAGCAGCGCGGCCATGAGCTCGATCCCGTCCCAAAGGTTCTGGATGCGTAGGTTTTCGTTGGAGCTGTGCTGGTTGTTGTCGTGGTTGGCGATGGGGATGGTGATGGTGCGGGTGCCGACGGCGCGCTCGATCATTACTAGGGGTACGCTCCCGCCCATGGTCGGCAGCTTCACGGACGGGCCACGGGCGGATTCGACGACGCGGATAACTTCCTGCGAGACGGGCAGGTCCATGGAAGTACGGGCGGCGTTGTAGCCTTCGCGACCAGTGATCTTCGCGATTTTTGGGTGGGCCATGCGGACTTCGGCGGAGGGGTCGGCGTCGACGATGAAGTAGCTCTGCTTGCGGATGTGGTCGATGACGCGTTCGATTGTCTTGGCGTGGTCCATGCCCTTGACGAGGCGCATGTCGATGGAGGCGGAGGCGGTGGATGGGATCACGTTCGAGGCTTGGTCGCCGATACGCGAGCTGGCCATGCCGCGGATGTTGAAGGACGGGGCCTGGAGGAGGTCGACCAACTTTTTCGGCGCGCCCTCTGTACTGCCGAGCCAGAGTTCGCGCATAAGATCTGCATCCACCGCGGGGGCCTCGGCGACAGCGCGCTTTTCCGTTTCGCTGAGGGGCTCGATGCCTTCGTAGAAACGGTCGACCAGGACGCGGCCGGAGTCGTCCTTCATTGAGGCGAGCAGGCGGACCAGTTCCATGGCCGGGTTCGGGGCCCAGTTGCCGTAGTGGCCGCTATGGAGTTCGCGACGTGGTCCGTAGATGGTGATGTCGAAACCGACCACGCCGCGCGCGCCGAAGGCCACGAGTTGGCGGCGGGTCTGGTGGACGGGGCCGTCGCAGATGAGCCAGATGTCGCCTGTGAAGAGGTCCTTGTGGGCGGCAAGCAGCGCTTCGAGGTTGATTGAGCCGGCTTCCTCCTCGCCTTCGAAGACGAAGCGGATGTTGGATTTGGTTTTGAGTCCGGCGGCCTTGATGGCGTCGAGGGCGGTGACGATGGCGAGGATGGGTGCCTTGTCGTCGGATGCGGAACGGGCGTAGATGCGGGATTCGGGGTCGAAGGGCGTTCCGGCGGCGGGCAGGGGGACGACGCGGCCGTCCTTTTCGAGGGAGCGGTCGCGAAGGACGGGCTCGAACGGGGGCGTGGCCCATTCTTTGGGATCGAGCGGCTGGCCGTCGTAGTGGGCGTAGAAAACGATGGTGCGGGTGGCTCCGGGGGTGGGGATTTCCCCGCGGACGACGGGGTTGGCAGGGCCTTGCTCGACGAGTTGGGCTTTGACGCCGCGCTTTTCGAGCATCTTGACGATGAGGTCGGCGTTGCGGCGGATGTTGGGGCGGTCGCGGGCGATGTTGGGGACGGCGAGGAGGTCGAAGAACTCCGAGACGATGGCGCGTTCGTGGGTTTGCCGCCACTGGCGGGCGGCTTGGGAGGCCGGATTGGCGGGGACGGGGGGCTGGGCGTGGGCGGCCATGGCGGCAATGAGGAGGATGGGGAGTGCGGGGCGCATTTTGGGTGAGGATAGCACGGATCGGAATGCGGCATCTGCTCCGGGATGCTGTCAGCAGCATGCGCCTTGGCCAATGCGTCGTTCCGGTCGCGGAAGACCGGCAACTGACAACTCAGCGAGCGGCCGACCTGCTCGGCGTATCGCGCCCGCACTCGGTGACGCTTCTTGATGTCGGTGAGATGCCCTCGCACAAGGCCGGGACCCATCGGCGCGTCTACCTCAAGGATCTCGACGCTTACCGGAAGGTGCGCGACGCTGCCCGTCGATCAGCGCTAGACGCAATGGCGCGCGATGCGTTCGAACTGGGACTGTACGACCGTACCGGTATTCCGGAAGGCGGGGCGGATTCGTTTGAAGGCAGTGCGGGCTAAACCGAAGGTTCTTCTGGATGCTTGCGTCCTTATCCCGATGCCGCTGGCTCACACGCTGCTTCGATTGGCCGAGGAGCCGAGCTTCTACCGACCGCGATGGTCGCAAGAGATCCTGGACGAGGTGACGCGGAATCTGGTCGTGAAGTGGGCCGTTCCGACCAAAAGCGCAGTTCGTCGCGAAGCGCTGATCCTAGAAAAGGCAGTTGGCGCTGCTACGACGCATTTCCGGATCCCGAACAAACGCTCCCTCGCGGTCGCGGCTCGGTGGAATCACGATGTTACCGAGCCGCGACCGCAAGGGGTGTTTGTTCGAGTCATGCCGATTCGGTTCACGCAACGGGTGAACGAGCCATCAGCGCAAGCCCCTTGCAATCAAGGGCTTGTTCTCAGCGGAGACTGGCCTGACAGCTAGAACGTCGCCATGAAGCCGCCGTCAACGTAGATCACTTGTCCGGTCACGAACTGGGCGGCGGGTGACGCGAGGAAGACGCAGGGGAGCGCGATGTCCTCCGGCTTGCCCCAGCGGCCCAGTGGTGTGCGCTTCAGGATCCACGCGTGGAATTCATCATTGTCCTGCAACGGCTGGGTCATCGCGGTGGCGATGAAGCCTGGCGCGATGGCGTTCACAAGGATCCCCTTGTCGGCCCAATCCACCGCGAGCGCCTTGGTCAGTTGGCCGACGCCGCCCTTCGACGCCGTGTAAGCCGTCGTCGTTTTCCTCGCCGCCGCCGTCATTAGCGACGCGATGTTGATGATCCGACCTTGTTCCGCCGCGCCGATCAGATGCCGGGCGAAGGCCTGAGCGATGAGGAAGCTCGCCGTCAGGTTGACGCCGATCACGTCGTTCCAGTCCTGCAGCGCGAGCACCTCGGCGGGCGCGCGGCGGGTGATTCCGGCGGCGTTGACGAGGATGTTCGGTCTGCCATTGCGCTCCACCACGCCGTCAAACCACGCGGGGATGCTTGCCGAATCGCCCAGATCGACAGGCGCGGTGTGCACGGTGCGACCGGTCTTGGTGCGAACTTCCTCGGCGGCCTCGTCCAAGTCGGCGGATGCGCGGGCGGCGAGAACGATGTCGGCACCGGCTTCGGCCATGGCAAGGGCGACGCCGCGTCCAATGCCGCGGCTGGCTCCCGTGATCAGGGCAAGGTGTCCGTCGAGTCGAAATGGATCCATCGTCTTTTATGTTATCGGCACGGGTCGATTGTGGCGGAGGCGCGCGACGGTGCCGGCGCCGAGGGCGAATCCGGCAAGGACGATCCACCAAGGCAGTGGCAGGACGAAGGTGGGCGTATCCGGCCTGACCGGCAGGCTGGGCGGATCGACGACCTCCACCCACGGGGTGACTGGGCCGCGCACGGGAAGGCCCTGCGCCATGCGGCGGCGCGCCTCGTGTTCCACCAACCCGGAGATCGTGGTCTGGTTGGCACGTTGGGCCGCGAACCGGTCGTAGCTGCGGACGGCGATTCTGAGTCCGCGCGGCTCCGGGGTCGCTTCCACGCGGATGTCCCCGGGTTTAACGGATCCCGGCGCGGCTTGCGTGACAGCGGCATCCCTGATGATGGCTAGGAGTTCCCGGTTCGTCACGAACGACTGCACTGTGGCCGAACTGTCGGTCTGGAGCAGGGAGGTCGATACGTATTGGTGCGGCAAATAGAGGACAACCAATACCCAGGTCGCGAAGGAAGCGACTGCGCCCGCAACTGTCGCCCAAACATGGCGACGGACCCCGGAAACGACGAAGAAAGCGACGATTCCGGCGAATAGACCGGCGAGGATGATTGCGGGACGGTTCGGGCTGATTCCTGTTTTTGGGTGGCTGGCCGGGTCGAGGACCTCCAGCCTCGTCCCCAAGGCTGCCGTCTTGGCATCGGCATCGGTCAGTTCCTGCCGTGCAAGCCTGAGTGCCGTCATGTGTTGCGAGTTCTGGTGCTCATCGATGAGCCTTCTAACCAGAGTTTCCACTACATCCTGCGCGCGCTTGGGATCCGGTCCGTTGTAGGCGATGTGGATTGCGAATTCCTTCGACCCGGGTTTCTCTGGCAGCACGGACACGCGCAGATCCTCGTCCTTCATCTTCTGGATCACGTCCTCCAGGGGCATCCGCTGCCGCTCGGTCTTGTAAAGGTCCAGACCCGGCTTTTGCATCAGGTTCGAGAGGGAAGTCCGGCTTAGCAGCTCGCGCAGAAGCTTGGCCCCCTCGGAGGTCAGCGCCTCTGGATCGACATCAGCGCTACCGGACAACCGCAGCACCGCCGACGAGGCGAATTTGTCCGGGGTCCGGTAAGCCACGAAGGCGGCAACGGCCAACCCCGCAACTACACAACCCGCGAACGCGCGGCGGTTCATCAACTCGAAATGCATTTTCAAGGCCTCCCATGCGATCTCGACGACCCCGGTCCAACCCGGAGGCGCGTCTTCCAACAACGCCGAAAACTCCTCGCCGTAGCGCTCCCGCCACGCACGGGGATAGAGGAAAGTGATCCAATTCATGCGGGTAGCCTTTCCGCCACCGTGCGGGCGAGGCGGCCCAGATCCGCCACTTCCCGTTCCAGATAGGCGCGCCCCGCTCCGGTGATGGCGTAGGGCTGCCGACGTTCGCCGGTGCCGACGGGTCGGATCCAGCCGCACTTTTCGAGCCGGGTGATCGCCCCGTAGAGGCTCCCGGCACCAAGTTTGGTGCCAGCGAACTGCTCGATGTCGAGCATCATGGCGTAGCCGTGTTTGTCGCCGTCGGCGAGACTGGTTAGGACGAGAAGGGTGGGATCGGTCACGATATTACACTTTACGTAGTATCGTACAGTGTACTAGCGGCCGTGTCAAGGCCGTTCCACGCCGTCGCCCGATATACTTGATCCTTCCGCGCCATGAAACACACCCTCGTTGCCCTGCTGCTCGCCGCCACGCTGCCTTTGGTGGCTCAGGACTATTCCTTGGGACCCGATTCCCAGCCCCAACCCAACGTCCCTAAAGGCGTCGTCACCAAGTACCAGTTGGCACCGGGCAAGTTCTACCCCGGCACGCCGCACACGTACTCGCTGTACATTCCCGCGAAGTACGACGCCGCAAAGCCCGCGCCGTTCATGATTTTCCTCGATGGATCCGGGTCCTTGGGCAACGGCCAACGTGTGCCAGTAGTCTTCGATAACCTGATCGCGCGCGGCGACCTGCCCCCGCTCATCGGCATCTTCATTGATCCCGGCGTCCTTCCAACCACCCCGGAACGCGGCGACACCGCTCAGAACCGTTATGAGCGCATCTTCGAGTACGACAACATCTCCGACCGTTTCTCCAGTTTCCTCGAAGCCGAACTGATTCCGGCAGTGGCCAAGAAGTACAACCTGTCGAAGAATCCGGACGACCATGCGATTGCGGGCGTCTCCACCGGCGCGGTAGGGGCCTTTGTCGCCGCATGGCACAGACCCGATATGTTCCACCGCGTGCTGAGCTTCATCGGGACCTTCGTTTCGCTCAAAGGCGCTGACACGCTGCCCGCCGCGATCCGCCGGACCGAGCCCAAGCCTATCCGCGTTTACCTGCAGGCGGGCAAGAACGACCACACCTCGGCCGACCAACCGTTCGGCGTCTTCTACGGCGGCAGCTGGCCGATGAACAACCAGGTCATGTACGACGCCTTGCGCTTCGCCGGCTACGACGTGAAGTTCAATCTCGGCGAGGAGGGCCACAACATGAAACAGGGTGCCGCGATCATGCCGGAGGCGCTCGCGTGGTTGTGGCGCGGCTACCCCCAGCCCGTCGTAGTCCACGAGCCCGCCGCCCTGAACAAGCCGGATTCCGGATGGGAACCGCGCGGCAATGTGTTCACCGTGATTTCGGCGGCGAAGCAATGGGAGCAAGTCGGCGGCACTTACGACTCGGTTTCCAGTCCGGCGGGTGACAAGGAGGGCAACGTCTACTTCGCCGATGCCAAGGCCAACCGCGTCTACAAGGCCGATGCGGCGGGCAAGGTCACGGTCTTTCGCGAGAACACCGGCGGCGCGAGGGTAGTCCGGGTCGGGCCGGACGGGCGGATCTATGCGGCGAAGTCGACCGGGATCGTATCGTGGGGCACTTCGGGCACTTCCGGCGACGAGAAGGTGGTCGCGGCTGGCGTTTCGGCATCCGACTTGGCAATCACGGCCAAGGGCGGAATCTACTTTGCTGATCCAACGAAGAAGACCGTCGGCTTTGTCGACCCGTCGGGCAAGGTGAAGACGGTCTACTCGGGAGGCGAAATCGCGGTGCCTTCGGCGCTCAGCCTGTCGGCGGACCAGTCCATGCTGGTCGTGGGCGACGCCCAGGTGCGATTGAACTGGTCATTCCAAATCGCGGCGGACGGCGGCCTGATCAACGGCGAACCGTTCTTCCGGGTCGACATGCCCGAAGTTTCACCCGCCAGCGGTGTTTCGGGTATCACCGTTGACACTCTGGGGCAGACCTACTTCGCAACGGCACTCGGGATTCAGTACTGTGAGCAGAACGGTCGGTGCGCGGGGATCGTGGCGAAGCCGGAACGGGGCGCGCTGAGCGGAATCGCATTCGCGGGGAAAGATCTCGACTGGCTCTACGCGACCGAGGGGACGAAGCTGTACCGGAGGTCGGTGAAGATGAAGGGCGTTGCGGCTTGGTCGCCGGTGAAGCCGCCGAAGCCGCCGCTCTAAAGTTTTCCCAAAGCGGTGCCGATACTATGGTAGAGAATGAGCGGTGCTGGACCAATAGGAGTTGACCTCTTTGCCGGGGCGGGCGGGATGAGCTTGGGATTCCGCCAGGCTGGCTTTGACGTAATGGCCGCCGTGGAATACGATCCTATCCACTGCGCCGTCCACGAGTTCAATTTTCCAGACTGCGCGGCCATCTGCCGCAGTGTCGCTGACATTGACGGACGCTACATTCGCGAACACTCGCGGATTGACGGAGCCGATATCGACGTCGTCTTCGGTGGCGCGCCATGCCAAGGGTTCAGCATGATCGGCAAGCGCAATCTCGATGATCCGCGCAACCACTTGGTCCACCATTTCGTTCGGCTCGTCACCGAGTTAAACCCGAAGTTTTTCGTCTTCGAGAACGTCAAGGGACTGACTGTTGGCCAGCACCAAAGTTTCCTCAGCGAGATCATGGATGCCTTCGAGGAAAAGGGATACCAAGTGGAGCGCCGGTACCGGGTCCTGAACGCCGCTAATTTCGGCGTGCCACAGAGTCGGCATCGGTTGTTCCTCCTTGGTGCGCGGCAGGGAATGCCGCTGCCGTCATACCCCGACGCGACCCACAGCCCGAAAGACGAGCCTACCGGATTGTTTTCCAACCTATCCAAGACACCGACTGTTTGGGATGCGCTAGGCGATCTCCCGGAAGCCGACGAATTCGATGAACTGTTGGACCGAGACTGGGTGTTCGCACGCTTCGGGAAGGCCAGTTCCTATGCCTCGTCGCTGCGCCAAGAACCGACCGAGCAAACAGAAGAGATCCTGACGTCGAGTTTGAGGACTGTACATACGCCCGAGTCCGTCGAGCGCTTCGCTCGTACGCCTTACGGGGACACGGAGCCAATCAGCCGGTTCCTAAAGTTGGACCCAAACGGAATCTGCAACACTTTACGGGCGGGTACGGCCAGTGATCGGGGAGCATTTACTTCGCCACGCCCGATCCATCCCAAATCGCCCAGATGCATTACTGTTCGAGAGGCCGCTCGGCTCCACTCGTACCCCGACAGCTTCCGCTTGCATTGCACGAAGTGGCACGGGTTCCGCCAGATTGGCAACTCCGTGCCACCGTTGCTTGCGCAAGCCGTTGCCGCGCAGATACCGGTCGCATTGGCGCTGCAGCCCACACGGTGTGCGACCAACACCGGGAACATTGCGTTGCTGACCCTGACAATGTCCGAGGCGGCCGCACACTACGGGGTTTCGTCCACCGTCATTCCCCAACGACTGCGCAAGGTTGCGGAAAAGCCTCATGCCTGACGAGTCACTCTACGACGCGATCATCGCTGTTGTTTTCCAAGCGCACTACGAGGTCGGCATCACCGCGTTCGAGTTTGAACGGGGCGAACTGGTCGCAGCCGCTGCCAAGCTCGGGCGTGAAGCTCCGAAGAACTTGGGCGACCTAATCTATTCTTTCCGCTATCGCAATCCCCTCCCGGAATCGATCTGCGCAACCGCAACCGGGGACCAAGAATGGACCATCGAGCCGGCGGGGATGGCCAAGTATCGGTTCGTGCTCGCCGGGGCTAGTCGAATCTTACCCCGCGAAGACCTCTTCGTTGTCAAGATTCCCGATGCGACACCGGAGATCGTCGAAGCGTATACCCAAGGCGACGAGCAGGCGCTGCTGGCCAAGGTGCGATACAACCGTCTCATCGACATCTTCCTGGGGATCACGGCCTACTCGCTCCAGAACCACCTGCGGACGACCGTTCGGGACGTCGGACAGATTGAGATTGACGAGCTCTACGTCGGTGTCAACCGAAACGGGCAACAGTTCGTCGTGCCCGTTCAGGCAAAGGGCGGGAAGGACCACCTGTCCGCCGTGCAAACTGCACAGGATCTCCGCTGCTGCCAACAGAAGTTCCCGGACTTGAAGTGCCGCCCGGTTTCGGCGCAGTTCCTGGCCGGTGGAGTCATCGCGATGTTCGAATTGGCGATGCAGGACGGAAAGATCCGAGTGCTTGACGAGAAGCACTACAAGCTGGTTCCCGCCGCCAAGATCTCCGAGGCCGATCTCCAAACCTACGCCCGCTCGAACTAACGCGGAGCCGTCAGCCGGTCCACGATCATCCGCGCGGCATCCGCGATGAACAGATACCCGGAATTGTCCGCCGACCAGTCCACCTTGCCGATATCCCAGCAAGTGATCGCCACCGCAACCGGGCCCGCCTTCGAATACACGATCCCGACGTCGCTGCGAAGATGGTCCAGCGCACCGGGCTTGTCGGCCACGTCTTCCGAGAACCGGCGGGCAAGCCCCTCGCGCCACTGCTGCTTCCTCATGATGCCGAGAATCTCGGCGGAGGCCTCCGGACTTACAATCTCGCCCTTATGCAGCCGCTCCAGCAGTGAGACCATCTCGCGTGGCGTCGAAACGCCGATCCCGAACGCCTTGTTCGCCGGATCCCGCCCCGCCGCACTGACGCCCTCCGGCGACGACCCGCGCAGGATCTTACGCAAAGACCTGGTCTCATGGATCCCGAGCTTCTCCATCACCTTGTTCACGTCGTCGCCCGGCACGTGATCGAGCACCATGTTGGTGGCGGAGTTGTCACTCAACAGCATCATGTAGCGGACCAAGTCGCGCAGCGGGATCTTCGTGCCGTCAGACATCTCCGACAACACGCCCGACCCGCCCACCTTGTTCGATGGCCCCAACTCCGAGGTGTCGGTCCACTTCACCTTGCCCTCGCGAACCTCCGTGAACACCCCGATCAGGATTGGCAGTTTGATGGTGCTGGCTGTGTTGACGCGTGTCCCGCCGTCAAGGTCATACTCCGCGCCTGTGACCAGATTTTTGGCGTGGATCGCAACTTTGCCATCAAACTTGACCGCCATTTCGCGCACCGGGTCACTCTGGCCCTGGCACACCAACGCAGCTATGAACGCGAGGAGGATCGAACGAGACATACCACCGCCTGGGATTCCGCGGAACGGCCTTCGCCCACCGGGCCGACCTTCTCCGCCGTTTTGAACTTAACTGAAACTCGGTCCACCGGGATGCCGATGGTGGCCGCCAATGATTCCCGGATCGCCAGCCGAAAATCCTTCAGCTTGGGGCGCTCCAAGATGATGGTGGAATCGACGTTGCCGACCTCGTAGCCCGCCTCGGCCGCCAAATCGCAGGCATGCCGCAGAAAGCGGAGGCTGCCGGCACCTTTCCAGCGTGCGTCGGTGTCGGGGAAGTGCATCCCGATGTCGCCCGCCGCGATGGCCCCGATAATGGCGTCCGTGATCGCGTGTGACACAACGTCGGCGTCGGAATGGCCCTCAAGGCCGAATTCGGAGGGGACTTCGATCCCGCCCAGGATCAGCGGGCGTCCGGCGATGATACGGTGTGAATCCCAACCTTGGCCAACACGGATCACCGCTTGGCCTCGTGATCCAGAAACAGTCGCGCCAAGTCCATGTCGCCCGGACGTGTGATCTTGATGTTCCTCTCGCTGCCGAGGACGACGCTGATCTCAACCTGGTCGAGACGCTCGACGAGACTGGACTCATCCGTACCGATGAAGTTGTCAGCACTTGCGGCTTCATAGGCCCGCCGCAGAACCTCCGTCCGGAACACCTGGGGCGTCTGGGCGAGAACCAGCCGCTCGCGGGAAATGGTGGACCGCACCTTCGCGCCGCCGGCCTGGGCCCCCGAAACCTGCTTCACTGTATCCACGGGGACGATGCCCACAATTGCGGCACCGGTCACCTGAGCTTCCTCGACCACGCGACGGATCGTGTCCAGTTCGATGAAGGGACGCACGGCATCGTGCACCGCGACCAAATCGGTGTCCGGATCCAGCGACTTGAGCGCGTTTTCGACGGACTCTTGGCGCGAATTACCGCCCGCCACCACCTTCAGCGCACCGTATAAGCTCCGGGTCTCCGGTTCCAACATTTGGTAGACCCAGTCGATGTCGTCTTGCCGGACAGCGACCACGATATCGTGGACCACCGGCGAAGCCACAAACTTACGCACCGTATGTACCAGAATCGGCGCGCCTTCGAGCAGCATGAACTGCTTGCGGCTGGTGCCGGTATTCTCGGGCGGATGGGGCACTACGGCTGTTGCCTTTTGCATCCGGGTGCCTAGACCGGCGGCAGGCAGAATCACGGCTAATTTCACGTTCAGGCTTCTCCGACGGCCTGCTCGCGTCGCCGCTCCTGGCGATCCATTGCAGCCTGGCCATTTTGCGCGCGCTCGTCGAACTTGCCGAAGATCATCTTCCCGGCAGTTGTCTGGAGCACGCTGGTCACGGTGATATCGATCGTTTTGGAGATCATGCGGCGAGCGTTGTCGACCACTACCATCGTACCGTCATCCAGATAAGCCACGCCCTGGGTGTACTCCTTGCCCTCTTTCAGGATGAAAACCCGCATGGATTCGCCCGGCAAAACGACCGGCCGCAGCGCGTTGGCCAGCTCGTTTATGTTCAGGACTTCCACGCCGCGCACATGCGCCACCTTGTTTAGGTTGAAGTCATTGGTGACGATCCTGCACTTGTAGAGGATGGCCAGTTCAATCAACTTGAGGTCCACCTCGCGGATCTTGGGGAAGTCGTCGTCCACGATCTGAACCGTGACGCGGGCGGTCTTTTGCAGGCGCTGTAGAACGTCCAAGCCCCGTCGACCGCGGGTGCGCTTGAGCGAATCCTGCGAGTCGGCCACCATTTGGAGTTCATGCAGGACGAACTTGGGGATAACGACGACACCGTCGAGAAACCCGGTCTCCGCAATGTCCCCAACGCGGCCGTCGATGATGACGCTGGTATCCAGAATCTTGTGGTCGTGGCGGGTGCCGGACTCGGGTCCGAACAGGCCGCCGAGAGCTTCCAAGTGGACCAGCGTGCCTTTTTGAGCACCAGCGACCGCGCCGAAATAGGCGAAGACGAGCAACGAGGCCGTTTCGACCAAATGGAGGACACGCGTGTCTGTGCCGAGCTGCCCTACAACGAAACTGGACAGCGCAGCACAGATCAGACCCGCCATCAGGCCGAGCGTGAGGCCGAAGACCCGCCCCAGCGCCATGCGCTCGAAGCGTTTCTCAAGAAAGATGACAACAGCGGACACACCGAGTCCTACCCCGGCGGCCACCTGCGCGGACACTCCGTCTGGCCTGAAATAGACCGACGCGGCGACGAACATAATTACGAATACAGCTCGGACAACAATGAAATCCAGCACTTGGTCCCCCGTGCTACGACGCGGATGAAAAATGAACGACACGCGATTGTATCATCGCGGCAGATGAAGTATCACTCGATGGTGAGACGCATGGCATGGAGGTCTAGCGTGACGCGCCGGGCGCGGTTCAGGAGGTCCATGCCGATGGTGCCGTGGCGATCAAAACCAACCGACTCAAGGAGGACTTCCGCCGGGCTGATCGACGCCTCCGCACCGCCGATGTGCGCGGGCATCGTCCCGGTTCGCGGCTGGACCTATGCGCTTGACGATGGGAAGGTAGCCTCGTTCGGCGTCCGCGACGTCGTTGAACGCATATCCGAGCCAGCGCGCAGAAGATTTTGATCCCCGGTCCCCCGGGTCTTCGGGGAATCGAGTTCCAGCTGTGCGTCGAAGCCGGTTTGGGCCCGTTCGGGATGCGGCGGATCCTGCCTGACCCAGCGCTCGGCGGAGGGCCGCCCCCGGCTCCGATTCCTGTCCTAGTGGCGGAAATGGACTTGCCGTCGGCATCGAGGCGGAGGAGGTATTGGACCTGTCCGGGAGGGTCGGCGTCCGGGCGCTGGACTTCGAGGAGCAGGGCACCCGACTGCCACCGGGCGCGGAGCTCGGCGTTCCCTCCGCCGCCAATCGGGCCCTGAACGGTCATCCGGTCCCGCACAACCTCGACAAAGCGGAGTTCGGTCTCCGCTTGATCGAGGACGACGATGCGGGAAGGACTGGCGGCGGACACCTTCCAAATGCCGCTGAAATCGGGGCTCCGCGATGCCCCTGTGGCGGACGCGGCGAAGGCTGCAAGAGTCAGCGCGACAGTACGGAGAACCGTTTCAGACCTTGAGTTCCCACGGCTTCCGATACTTCCGCTCCAAATACGGCTTCACCTGGGGCTGTGCCGCGGTCTCTGTCGCGCCGTTCCAGTCCACGCGCAGACCGCTGCGCAACGCGATGTTGCCCAAGAGCGCGGTCGAAGTGGACCGATGTCCAATCTCGATGTCCGAGTTCGGCTTCTGCCGACTCTTGATGCAATCGAGGAAGTTGCGCCAGTGGGCCTGGCCGTGGTTGTTGGAGCTCTGGACCGTGGTTTCGGTCAGGCTGCTGCCCTTTTCGGGGAAGATCGTATAGTTGGCTCGGTCGACGAAGATGGTGCCCTTGTCGCCGTGGAAGACGGTGCCGTACGTCTTGCCCGCAAGCGGTCCGCCGTAAAGGGCGTTGCCGTTGAACATGCGGTTCTCGTAGGTGGCAATCATGCCGTTGGGGTACTCGTAGGTCACTTGGAGCGTGTCCGGCGTTTCGCGGTTGTCCGTGATGATGTACTTGCCACCGAGTGCCGTAACCGCCTTGGGCGGGGTCTCGTTGAACGCCATCTGGACAATGTCGAGGACGTGGACGCCCCAGTCGGTCATCATGCCGCCCGCGTAGTCCCAGAACCAACGGAAGTGGGAGTAGGCATTCGGGTCCATGCCGAACCGGTTCTTGTTGAAAGGGCGCTCCGGGGCCGGCCCGAGCCACATGTTCCAGTCGAGGTCTGTGGGCGGCGCGGAATCGGCGGGGGTACCGATGCCTTCGGGCTGGGAATTGCCGTAGTTGAAGGCGCGGCAAAAGGTGACCTTGCCAATGGCCCCGTCCTTCACCAACTGGGTTGCCTTTTGGAAGTGAATACCCGAGCGCTGCTGGGTACCGACTTGGACCACCCGGTTGTACTTGCGGGCGGCCTGAACCATCTTGCGGCCTTCATCGATGGTGACCGAGGCGGGCTTCTCGACGTAGACATCCTTACCCGCCTTGCAGGCTTCGACCGCCATGTAGGCGTGCCAGTGGTCGGGCGTGGCGATGCAGACGGCGTCTACGGACTTGTCGGCAAGGACTTCGCGGAAATCCTTGATTCCCTTGGCCGGCGGCAACGTGCCGGGACCCTTGGGTCCACGGGCGGTGCGGGCGACGGCTTTTTCGAGGTTGGGCTGGTAGACATCGCAAACGGAGACGACTTCGACGTCCGGATGCGACATGGCCGAGCCCATGTTGCCCTGGCCTTGGCGTCCGACACCGATGAATGAGACGCGAATCCGGTCGTTGGCCCCCTTTACGTTGCCTGTGAAGATGGCGGTGGTGAAGGCGGCAGCTCCGAGCTTGAGGAGGTCGCGGCGGTTGTCCATGGGAAATCCTTTCTTTCGGGAACCGCGCCCGGCCCGCCGCCAAATACGGCAAGAGGGTGGCAGTTCCTGTTGCGTAGCAGCCGCGTTCGAGGGCGCGGGCGCTGCTGAGGCCACTCTATCACCGTCGGTCGGGACAAGGTCAAATGCCGGGGCGAGGTTCTAGTACTTTACGCATCCGTAACGCTCGTACGGGAGAGCCCATACGGGCTAGAATGAGAAGGCAAGGGGAACAATCTCCTGCGGACTATTGGGCGGAGGAATCCCTGTTTTGAAGCGACGCAATTCTTTTGTACTCCAACTGGCAAGCCTAGCATTTTCTTTCAGTATCACTGCAATTCCAGCTTCCGCCAGCTTCATCATCAATGCAACCTTTGGGTCTGACATCCAAGGGGACAAGAATGCGTCCACAATTGAGAGCACGATTAACGCCGTTATCGCCAACTACGAGACGATGATCACGACGTCGATTTCGATCAACGTCACCTTCGGGGAGATGTCGAGCGGACTCGGACAGTCAAGCATCTACACGTACGCGATCCCGTATAGCTCCTACATCTCGGCCCTGTTTGCCCACGCTTCGAGCGCCGACGATTTCACCGCAATCTCCAAACTTTCCCAAACCGCAACTTTGGATCCGGTCGATAGCCAAAGTTCGATCCAGATGACAGGCGCGAACGCCAAGGCCTTGGGACTCGGGACATTCTCAGTGACTCACGCAGCGAGCGAGGCAACGGTCAGCCTGAACACTTCGATCATGAACCTGTCGCGCACCGGCACCCAGAATTCCAACTACTACGATCTGCAGGGCGTTGTTTCGCACGAACTCGACGAAGTTTTGGGCCTCGGTTCCTCGCTCGGCACCACGAAGTCTTTTTCTTCCCCGGAGGACTTGTTCCGGTATGCGGCGAATGGATCGGGCGGCACCTGTTCCAGCGTCAAGAACCGCTCATATTCCGCGAGTGCCGCAGCTTGCTTCTCGATCGACGGCACCACCGGGCTGGCTCAGTTCAACAACACGGCTTCCGGGGACACCGGGGATTGGCTAACCCCTGTGAAGGCTGCCAGCGTCCAGATCCAAGACGCGAATGGAACAACGGGAACCCAGCCGAATTTGGGCGTTGAACTCAGGGCGCTGGACGTGATCGGTTACGACTTGGCACCGGCTTACCAGTACACAGTAGCCTCGCAGAGTTCACAGTCCGCGGCACCCGAACCTGGGTCCGTAGCCCTTGCCGCGCTGGCCCTCGCGGGCATGGCAATCAAGCGACGTAAATTCTAACTGGTCCTCCGCGCGACGTCGCGCTAGAATGAAGAAAACCTCGGGGGAACACCCCGTGTATTCATTCGGAGGAGCCTGTACTTGCAACACTGTTTCCGCGTCGCCGCATTGGCCTTGGGACTGGCGACATCACCGGCATTCGCGAGCTTCATCATTGTTCCAACTTGGGCGAGCGCCATTGCGTCCGACGCCAACGCGGCAACAATCGAGGCGACTATCAACTCCGTGATCTCGACCTATGAGGCCAAGATTACCGACAACGTTACCGTTAACATCACATTCGACGAGATGAGTACGGGCCTTGGGCAGAGCAGCGTACCCGTCTACGGCATCGGCTACTCGACGTTCATCAACGCCCTGTTTAGCCACTCTGCCAGCGTAGATGACGCTACGGCGCTGGTAAAGCTCTCGAAGACGGCAACCTCCGATCCAGTTGACAGCCAAACTCTTATCTTCCTAAAGGGCCCAATTGCGAGGGCACTCGGTGTGGGTACCTTCGCTGCCAACCATACCACCAACGACGGCACCATCAGCCTGAAGACGTCGATCATGAATCTGAGCCGCACCGGAGGCCAGAATTCCTCCTACTATGATCTGCAGTCAGTGGTGGAGCACGAAATTGACGAAGTCTTGGGGTTGGGATCCGGGCTGGGCTTGTCGTACGCCATGCCGGAGGATCTGTTCCGGTATGCCTCCGTGGGCAGTAGTTGCGCCAGCGTTTCGGGTCGATCCTACACGGCCACTACGACTGCCAAGTCCTGCTTCTCCATCAATGGCAGCGCGTCGCTGGCCCAGTTCAACAATACCGGCAGCGGGGACTACGGCGACTGGCTGACAACTGCCACTCAGAGCAGCCCGGGTAGCGCCCGCGTTCAGGACGCGACCGGAACGCCCGGAGCCCAGGCAAATCTGGGTGTGGAGTGGCAGGCGCTGGACGTGATCGGGTACACGATGGCGGCCACTGCCACGCCGGAACCCGCAACATGGATGTTGGCAGCACCGATCATGGTGGCTGGCCTGCTTCGGCGCAGACGGATTTCCTAGCGGGAGGTGCTCCAGTTCCCTTCTCCCCAACGGGGCAGGGGCTTCCAGCGGATTTATTTTCACGCATCCGTAAAGTTCCTACGGCTCTCAGCCGATAGAACTGTTGTGGATACAAGAGGACGCTTCAATAACGGTCGGGCGGTGATTCAATGAGGTTCGCCGCCCGCCCCACCTTCGTTCACCCGCCGAACCTGCCTTCGCGGGACAACCGCCAGCCGCTCTACGACGAAGAATCGACGATACCGCAGTTCGAACCCCCGAAACCGATCGTCGGCAGTCGGGTCGCGGCTGAACGGTATCAAGCCGAAATCCGGTTCCTGTCGTTGCTCGTTGAAAAACACCGGCGCAGTACTGACCACAACGGTGTCAAGGCCTGCGAGTTTGTGAATTCCAAACTGGCGGACGCCTCGCGCGCCATCACCAGCGGCGATGAAGAAGGGGCTTGGTTCCACGTGTATGGTGCGGCCTCCCTGTGCACGTCGTTCGAAATCGAAGCGCAAAGGGTTTCCCAAGTACTCGTGCGCCTCAACAATCTAATGAAGTAGTCAGGGGAGCATTTGGCAGCGGCTCCGCCGCGCCGTGGGGCAGCCATTCGTGGCTGCAAGGCCGCCTTTCCAGGCGACAACGACCGGAACATCCGGGTTCGAAGAACCCGCCGACACTTTAGCAACTCGAAGAGGCAATGAAATGCAGTTGACGACAAACAAAACGGCTGGTTCCATCAGCCATCAACGGGTCGCAAGCGTGATCCGCACCGCCACAGCCGATGTCTTCTCCACCATGCTGGGGCTGGACACGCAGCCCGGCGAGTTGGAGGTTCACAAGGTCCCGACCGGCACCCGTTCGGGTGTCACAGCCCTGCTCGGCCTCACCGGCGACTGGGTTGGGTCCGGCCAAGTCTCCTGCGAGCCATCCATGGCGTGCAAGATCGCGTCCGCCATGCTGATGGCGGAATATGACTCTGTCGACGACGATGTCCTCGACGCAATTGCCGAGGTGGCAAACATGGTCGTGGGCAACATCAAGAACCTGATCGAAGATGATCTCGGTCCGATGGGCCTCAGTACGCCCACCGTCATCTCCGGTTGTGACTTCGAAACCCGGACGCCCGGGAACCCGGACTGGGTTCTCGTTCCATTCGAATGCGACGGCGAGACCGTCACGGTGCAGGTAGTCCTCGCGCCAGCAACCGGCGTCGCCAGGAAGCGGCACTCTTTGTTGACCGAGGAGCTGGCAGGGATCGCGGAGTTGGCCTGCGTGGCCTGATCCGCTTCGTCCCGGTGCACGTGCAGTCCCCCCTTTCGGCCAGACGTCCCGACACGATATACTTTGCAGGGATTGCCATGAATCGAACCATCAACTTGTCTGTAAACGGCAAGCGACACACCCACCAGGTGGAGCCGCGTTTGCTCCTGATCCACTACCTCCGGGAAGTGGTCGGCTTGACTGGAACCCATATGGGCTGCGAGACCTCCCTCTGCGGCGCGTGCACGGTCGAAGTCAACGGAAAGGCCGTGAAAAGCTGTACCATGTTCGCTGTCCAGGCCGACGGCGCGGATGTGGTCACGGTGGAGGGCCTCGCCGGGCCCGACGGCAAGTTGCACCCGGTCCAGGAGGCGTTCTGGAACGAGCACGCGCTCCAGTGTGGTTTCTGTACACCCGGTATGATCATGGTTTCCAAGCAGATTCTCGAGCGGAATCCCGATCCGACCGACCGGGAGATCCGCGAAGGCCTAGACGGCAACCTCTGCCGTTGCACCGGCTACCAGCACATTGTGAACGCGGTTCGCACCGCGGCAAAGGCGGGGGTCTAACATGTCCACGACATTCGCGCCTTCCACCACGAAACTCGAGAAGCTCGTCGGCAAGCGCCTCCGCCGCCGCGAGGACCCTCGCCTGATCACCGGCACGGCGACTTACGTCGAGGACGTCAAGCTCCCGGACATGCACCATGCCGTGATCGTCCGCAGCCCGCACGGCGCGGCTGATATCCGGTCCATTGACATCTCGAAGGCGAAGGCTCTTCCGGGTGTTGTCGCCGTTTTCACCGGCGCGGACATCGTCGGTGTCGGTACCGTTCCCTGCGGCGCGAGTCTGCCCGGCCTCCGCCGTCCCGACCACCACATTCTGGCCCAGGACCGCGTCTACCTAGTCGGCCACCCCGTTGCGGTGGTTGTCGCGACGGACCGCTACATCGCCGCCGACGGTGCCGACTTGGTCGAGGTCGAATACGACATCAAGCAGGCCGTTACCGACCCTGAAAAGGCGCTCGCGCCCGGGGCCCCCGCAGTCCATTCGCAGTGGCCCGACAACGTCGCCTTCACGTTCCATCAAAACGGCGGCGACATTGATGCCGCTTTCGCCGAGGCCGAAGTCGTCGTCAAGCAGCGCATCACCAGCCAGCGCCTTGTCCCCAACGCCATGGAAACCCGCGGCGTAGTGGCCGATTGGAAGACCAACGACCGGTCTCTGACGCTGTACACCTCAACCCAGATCCCCCACTTGGCGCGCACACTGCTCGCCGGGATGCTGGGTATCGAGGAAAATCGCTTCCGCCTCATCGCCCCGGAAGTCGGTGGCGGTTTCGGTAGCAAGCTGAACGTCTATTCCGAAGAGGCCTTGACGGCTTGGGTTTCCATGAAGATCGGCAAGCCGGTCAAATGGATCGAATCCCGCCGCGAGAACTTCATGGTCACGATCCACGGTCGCGGTCACGTCGACTACTTCGAAATCGCGGCCAAACGCGACGGCACAATCCTTGGGCTGAAATTGAAACTGATCCAGGACCTCGGAGCCTTCCACCAACTCCTAACTCCGGTTATCCCAACCCTGAGCGTCCTCATGATGCCGGGCCTCTACAACTTCCGCAACATCCAGGCGGAAGTTGTGGGCACCTTCACCAACTGCGTTCCCACCGACGCCTACCGCGGTGCTGGCCGCCCCGAAGCCACCCACGGCATCGAGCGCATGGTCGACATCCTTGCGGCCGAACTCGGCATGGACCCGGCGGAAATCCGCTTCAAGAATTTCGTTCGGCCCGACCAATTCCCCTTCCCGACCGCGACGGGTCTGAACTACGATTCCGGCGACTACGCGAACACCTTCCAGAAAGCCCTCGACACCATCGACTACCACGGCCTCCGCAAGCAGCAAGCCGAAGCCCGTGCCGCAGGCAGGCTGATGGGGATCGGCATCTCCACGTACGGCGAAATCTGCGCCATGGGCCCGTCCGTGGCAACGCCTGCGGGCGGTTGGGAATCCGCCACAGTCAAGTTCGAGCCTAGCGGCAAAGTCACCGTCCTGACAGGTACCTCCCCGCACGGCCAAGGCCAGGAGACCAGTTTCGCTCAGCTCACCGCCGACGAACTCGGCGTGCCCATCGACGACATCGTCGTCCTCCACGGTGACACCTCCATCGTCCAGTACGGCATCGGCACTTTCGGCAGCCGCAACACGGCCGTCGGTGGGGCAGCGCTCTTCTATGCCCTCCAGGAAATCAAGGAAAAGCTCAAGAAGTTCGGGGCCGCCATGCTGAAGGCCGAGGAAGTGGAACTCGGCGACGGCGTCTGCCTCAATCCAAAGACAGGCGAATCGGTCACGGTCCAGGAAATCGCGGGTGCGGCCTACCGCGGCGTGGTGATTCCGCCCGGCATGGACCCGGGGATGGTGGTCACCAAGTTCTGGGAACCGGCCAACTTCACCTATCCCTTCGGTGCTCACATCATCGTCAGCGAGGTGGATGCCGAAACCGGCGACATTGAAATCAAGCGCTACGTTGCAGTCGACGACATCGGCAACCAGCTCAATCCGCTGCTCGTCGACGGCCAGTTACACGGAGGTGCCGCTCAAGGTTTGGGCCAAGCGCTGTGGGAACAAGGTGTCTACGACGACAACGGCCAACTGGTCACAGGCGAGTTCATGGATTACACCATGCCCCGCGCCCGCATGATGCCGTGGATCGAAAGCTCCCACACGTGCACCCCGTCGCCCGTCAACCCGCTCGGCGCGAAGGGTGTCGGCGAGGCTGGCACCATTGGTTCCACCCCTGCCATGGTCAACTCGGTGGTGGACGCGCTCTCGCCCTTGGGCGTACGGCATATCGACATGCCGCTCACGCCGGAAAAAATCTGGAAGCTCACCAACGGGAGGAATGCATGATCGCCAATCCATTTGAATACTCCACTCCCGCCACCTTGGCGGAGGCCCTCGGCCTGATTGCCGACGGCGCCAAGCCCCTTTCCGGCGGCATGAGCCTCATTCCGATGATGAAGCTCCGCCTCGCGTCGCCTGAACACCTCGTGGATATCGCACGCCTCCCGGAACTCAACTACATCCGCGAGGAAAACGGCGAACTCCATATCGGGGCCGCCGTTACCCACTACGACGTGGAAAGCGCCCCGCTCCTCTGTGGCAAATGCCCGCTCCTCGCCGAAACCGCCGGGCACATCGGCGACATTCAGGTCCGCAATCGCGGCACCCTCGGTGGCAGCGTTGCCCATGCCGATCCGGCCGCCGATTATCCCGCCGCCCTCCAAGCCCTCGAAGCGAAGATCGTTCTTCGCAGCGCCGCTGGCGAACGGGTCGTGACTGCCGCCGAGTTCTTCATCGACACCTTCACCACGGCTCTTGAACCCGGTGAGATCGTCACCGAGGTGGTCGTCCCAGTCGAACCCGGCCTCACAGGCACCTCCTACCAGAAGTGCCTCCAGCCCGCCAGCGGTTTCGCCATCGTTGGCGTCGCCGCCCGCGTCCGCCGCGATGGAGCCAATTTTGGTGCCGTCCAAGTGGGGATCACGGGCCTCACGGGTACCTCCTACCGCGCCACCGCGGTGGAGCAGGCCCTCGTCGGTAAACCCGCCACCGACGAAACCATCCGCGCCGCCGCAGCCCACGCCGCCGACGGTGTCGAGGCCAACTCAGACCTTCACGCCTCCGCCGACTACCGCACCAGCCTCGCCGTCTCCTACACCACACGGGCTCTGCATTCGGCATTGTCGAGGTCAGCTTGAAGATCGCCGGATCCGCCAAACTTCCTTTCGCCGCCGAGCGGGCCTATGCTGTGATGCAGGACCCGCTCGTTCTGGCCAAGGCCATCCCGGGCTGCGACGCGCTCGAAAAGACGGGCGAGGACGAATACCGCCTGAAAATGAAGATGGTCCTCGCCAGCCTCTCGGGCTCGTTCGAGGGCAAGGTCCGCTTGACTGATAGCAATCCTCCCCGCTCCTTCCGCATGCTTGTGGAAGGCTCCGGCAAGATCGGTTTCATGAAGGGCGACGGGCTGATCCAAATCGCCTCCGCCCCCGACGGCGGCGTCGACATCTCCTACGAAGGTGACGCGCAGATCGGCGGCACCATGGCCGCAGTCGGCAACCGGATGATCGACATGACAGCCCGCATGCTGATCAAGCGCTTCTTCGAAAAGCTCGCCGCCGAACCGGCCTGATGGGATTGACGACGGATCGTCGATGTCGGATAATCGAGCCATGAAGGGAATTGCGCGAGTTCTACTGGTTGCCACGGCTGCAGTAGCGCTGTGCCAGGAACGCCCGGTTCGGACTACTACCGATACGGCTGTGCAAATTGCCCAGCTTCAGACCCGGTTTGACTCCCTTGATGGTCGCTACACAAAATTGGACGACAGATTGGCCAAGTTGGACGACCGGATGTCCAAATTGGAAGACCGCATGGCAGGGATGGAAACAACCCTGCAGAATCTGGTCGCGATCCTTGCTGTCGTGGGAACAGCCCTGATCACCGGCATCATCGGTCTCTTCTTCCCAAAGTTCGGCAACCGCCCCAACACGACCGACGAACTCCTCAAACTGATCGAGGTCTAGGCCAAATTGAATACCCTGAGTGCGCAGCAACCCGCAACGGTCCCCCCGCCGCCGGTACCCGCAGGATTTGGCCGATAGCCTCCACAAGGCCATAGCTCCACCCACCCGACTAGGAATATCACCAGGCCTCTCAAAAGTACTGAGAATTTTCCCGCCCCGACGCACTATCTCCATGCGGGATGAACCTCGATCACTGGGTGGCGGCGCTGCTCGTCCCTCTGGCCCTATGGGTCTTGCTCAACGGCCTCGACGACCTCGTCATTGACGTGGCGGCCGCACTCGCGTACCTGCGCCAACACTTCGCCACCCACCCCAACGACCGGATCCCCACCGAGGCCGACCTCGACTCCGCCCCACCGATCCGCATGGCCATCTTCGTGGCCCTGTGGAAGGAGCACAAGGTCATCCAAAAGATGATCGAAAACAACGTCACCAAGCTCAACTACCCTCACTTCGAGTTCTTCATTGGCACCTACCCCAATGACGCACCCACCGTCGCCGCCGTCCGCGAAGCCCAAAAGCGCTTTCCCCGCGTCCACCTCTCCATCTGCCCCCACGACGGCCCCACCTCCAAGGCCGACTGCCTCAACTGGATCTACCAGCGGATGCTCCTCTACGAGTGCGAAAACAACACTCGCTTCGACATGATACTCACCCACGACGCCGAGGATCTCATGGACCCCGACGCCCTCCGCTGGATCAACTACTTCGCCCAGTGGAACGAGATGGTGCAGATCCCCGTTCTCGCCCTCCCCACCCCGCCCCTCGAACTCTCCCACGGCGTCTACTGCGACGAGTTCGCCGAGTACCAGTTCAAGGACATGATGGCTCGCCAGTTCCTCGGCGGCTTCATCCCCTCCAACGGCGTCGGCACGGGCTTCTCCCGCAAAGCCATCGAAATGCTCGCCTCCAAGGACTCCAACAAGATCTTCGAGCCCAAATGCCTAACCGAAGACTATGAGAACGGCTTCCGCATCCACCGTTTCGGCATGAAGCAGAAGTTCATCCCGGTCCAAGTCCGCCACGGCCGCGCCATCGCCACCCGCGAATTCTTCCCCCGCAATTTCAAAACCGCCGTCCGCCAGCGCTCCCGCTGGGTCACCGGCATCACCCTGCAATCGTGGGAATTCCACGGCATCCAAGATTCCCTCGACTACTTCTACTGGTTCTGGCGCGACCGCAAGGGAGTCGTCGGCAACCTCGTCACACCCCTCACCAACATCGTGTTCCTATATGGCGTTTTCACTTGGGCTTACGCAACCGCGATTCACGGCGACTGGGGTCTCGCCCGCGAAACAGCCGGCTTTGCCCCCGCCTATGCGACCGGTCTCGGCCTCCAGGCCATGCACACCCTGATCCGCATGAACTGCGCCTACCGCATCTACGGCCTAAAATTCGCCCTGGCAGTCCCCATCCGCGTGGTCGCAGGCAACTGGATCAACTGTTTCGCCACCTCCAAGGCCGTCTGGACCTACTCCAACTCCAAAATCCGTGGGCATACCCTCCGCTGGGCCAAGACCGACCACCACTATCCCAACAAGAACGCCCTGCTCCCCGACCGGAAGCGTCTGGGTGAGATTCTCACCGGGACCCAGTGGATCACACCCGCGCAGCTCGAAGACGCGCTCGCCTCCAAGCCGACCAATCGGCGACTGGGCAAGCATTTGGTGTTTCTGGGCATCCTCTCCGAAGCTGACCTCTACGCCGCCCTCGCGCTGCAGCACCAACTCGAGTTTGGCCCGCCCGACCCTGACCTCATATCCTTGGCCGTGGCCCGATCCCTACCCGCCGCCCTCGCCCGCAAATGGAAGCTCCTGCCCTTCCGTATCGCGGCGGGCGAACTCTTCATCGCCGCAGCCGACATTCCCGGGCCCGAAATGGAGCGCGACATCCGCCAGTTCAGTTCGCTGGAACTCCGCGTCCAAGTTATCCAGCCCTCCGACTTTGAGGTCTTGGCCGACCGTTACCTGCGCGGCCGCTCCCCGCTGCCCGACGTCCTCTAGGAAACAGTCGGTCCATCCGGAGTTCCAGCGAGTGTCGGCTCTTGGTTGCGGGGCATCGTTCCTACCGGCTTACTCATTTCACACCGTGGACGCGAGGCTCTCCAGTATGATCGAGTCGTGGAGCAAACGCATCGCCCAGACCCTCTTTCCTATCTCGGCAACCAGCTGCAGGACTGGAAAAGCGCCGGAACCTACCAGCGCCTCCGCATTCTCCAAGGCCCCAGCGCCGCCGAGTCGCGCTTCGACGGCAAGGACGTCATCAACCTTGCCTCCAACAACTACCTCGGCCTAACCACCCACCCCAAACTCGTCGAGGCCGCCATTGCCGCCACCCGCAAATACGGCGCTGGCTCCGGTGCCGTCCGCACTATCTCAGGCACCATGGACCTCCACATGGAACTCGAACGCCGCATCGCCCAATTCAAGAACGTCGAGGCTTGCGTTGTCTTCCAATCCGGCTTCGCCGCCAACGCGGGCACCGTCTCCGCCATCCTGACGCCCGACGACCACATCATTTCCGACCAACTCAACCACGCCAGCATCATCGACGGTGCCCGCCTCTCCCGCGCCAAGATCCACGTCTTCCCCCACCGCGACCACCAAGCTGCCGACCGCATCCTAACCGAGCTCGACTCCGTCCCGACGCGCAAGCTCCTCATCACCGACGGCGTCTTCTCCATGGACGGCGACATCGGCCCGCTCCCCGAACTGGTCGCTGTGGCCGAAAAGCACGGTGCGATCATGATGGTCGACGACGCACACTCGTCCGGCGTCCTCGGGCGCAACGGACGCGGCACGATCGACCACTTCGGCCTCCACGGCCGCGTCGACATCCAGGTCGGAACGCTTTCGAAAGCCATCGGCGTCCTCGGCGGCTACGTCTGCGGCACCAAAGACCTGATCGAATTCCTTTACCACCGCGCTCGCCCGTTCCTCTTCTCGACCTCGCACCCGCCCGCCGTGGCTGCGGCCTGTATCGCGGCCTTCGACATCCTCGAAGCCGAGCCCGAGCGCATCGAAAAACTCTGGGAGAACACCCGCTACCTGAAAAAGGGGTTGGCGGACTTGGGTTTCGACACCGGAGCCAGCGAAACCCCCATCACCCCGGTGATGGCGGGCGACGCTGCCCGCGCGTTCCGCCTCTCCGACGAACTCTTCAACGAAGGCGTGCTGGCTACCGGCATCGGATTCCCGACCGTCGCCAAGGACAAGGCCCGCGTTCGCACTATCGTCAACGCGACACACACCACCGCCCAGTTGGACCGGGCTCTCGAAGCCTTCCAGATCGCGGGTCGGCGCGTTGGGCTGATTTAGCGGGGAGCGACGATCTGGGATTCGGCGGCCGCTTCCTGCTTGCGCTGCTGGTCCTTGGCCAGCAGTTCCTGGTAGGCGGCCATGGCCGTCTTGGCCTTGGCGGCATCGCCGGAAGCTTGGTACGCCCGCGCCAACTGGTAGTGCAGGCTCCCGTCGTCGTCAAGCTCCCGAGCCTTCTCCAGATGCGGGACAGCCTCGGCGAACTTGCCCACTCGCGACAGCGCCAGCCCCAGCGACGCGTCCGCCGCCAACATCTTCGGGTCCCCCGCCAAGGCCTTCTGCAAGAACGGAACCGCCTTCTCCGGCTCCTCCAAGCGCAGCCAACTGTCGCCCTCGGTGAAGTTCATTTCCGGGGAGCGGGGATTCCTCTGCAGCGCCCTCCCTGCCTCCTCGATGGCCGTCCTGAAATCGCCAGCGAGGAACAATGCCGACGCCAGTTCATACTGCAAGCCCGGATTGCCCGGATTCATCGCCAGCGCCGCCCGCCATTCCTTGGCCGATTCGAGGTGCTGGCCCTGGTCACGGGCAATCTGTGCCCGGACCTGGTGGACCTCCACCGACGGCGGCAACTGGCCGAGCCGGATCAGGGCTTGCAGCGAGAGCTCGTTGGCGGCCTTGGCCCGCCAGTAGAGCGCCTCGGGCGGCGGCACACCCTTGGCTGGAAGAGCCGTGGCCTGCAGGTCGTGCCCTCCTTGGAACTGGCACTCCCCTGGACGCGTGGCACATTCCGCACGAGGGAGCGCCCGCTCCTTCGCGTCCTCCTCGGCGGCCCAATCGGGATGTCCGGTCTTTCGGTAGACCTCGGCCACCGCGGCGTGGACCCCATGCAGTTCCGGGGCTTTCTTTAACGCATCGGAATAGAAGAAGAACGCGCTCCTGTACTGGTGGCGCTGGACGCGGGTGTCCCCGATCAACGACGCCACATACGCGGACTCTGGCCCAATCTTTTGCAGTTGCTCGAAGGCGTCGGATGCCATCGTCTGGTAGGCCATGCCGAGGCCGTACCAAGCGCGGGGGTCATTGGGGTTCTGGTCGGCGAGCTTGCGGTATTGCTCGGCGGCATCGTCCAGCTTCCCGGTAGCTGTGAGGGCGTCTGCCAGCATCCCACGTGCCTCGGCGTTGCGCGATTCGATGGCCAGCGCCCTGTTCAGGGAAGGGATCGCCAACGCGGGCTGCCCCAATGCCAAGCGAGCCGCCGCTAGCGACAACAGGGCTGGCAACCGCCGGGGCTCCAGCTTCAAGACAGCCTCGAAGGTCGGGACCGAGTCCTTCTCCATGCCGGCCATGTGCTGCGCCAATCCGAGGTTGAGCAGCAACCCGGTATTCCCGGGCATCGCGGCCACTAGTTCCTTGCAGACCGGAACGGCCTCCGCAAACCGGCCTGCCGCCATCAATTCCTTGGCACGTTGCGCTTTGGCCGGGAGATCCTCAACCGCTGGAAGCGCCAGCGCGCCCAAAAGAAAAAGGGCGGACAGCCCGAAGACTGTCCGCCCCTTTCCGACTTGCATCCCGCCTACCACTGGGCGCGGAGGCCGAAACGGATTTGCCGTTCGCCGTACGCGCTGGTGATCTGCATGAAGGTACCCGAGGTAACGCTTGTGCTCGGGCCGTTGAAGTGCGACGTGTTCGCGAAGTTGAAGAACTCGCTGCGGAACTGCAGGCGGTACTTCTCCTTCGCGATGAACTCGCGGGTGATGTTCAGGTCCGTGTTGAGCACGCCCGGGTTGCGGAGGATGTTCCGTCCGCTGGTGCCGAACACGCCTGCAGCGGTGGGAGCCGCAAACGCCGTCGGATCATAGTACAGCTGGCCGGGACCAACGTTGCCCAAGCGGTCCACCGTGGTTTTCACCTGGTTGGCCGTCTGGGTGTTGTCCGGAGCGTTCAGGGCGGAACCGGGGGCGCCAACCGTGAACGGCCCGCCCGTGTAGGCGGAGATCACGCCGTTGACCTGCCAGTTGCCGAGAACCGCAGCACCGATGCCGGACTTGGCGAACGCCTTGCCCTTGCCCATCGGCAATTCATAGACCCAGCCCATTTGCAGAACGTGGGTACGGTCGAAGCCGGCCGCGGCGCGGTTGCGCTGGAACACGGGGCCCCAGTTCCAACCCACACTGGCCCAGCCGTCGGCGTCGGTGTAGTCGATCGCCTTCGAGAAGGTGTAGGCACCCTTGATCATCAGGCCCTTGGAGAACGAACGGTTCACCGCGACCTGCAGCGAGTGGTAGTTCGAGCTCAAGAAGCCGTCCCACATCTGCGTCGCGATGGTGCGGCCGAACTTGGCGTACTGCGGCAACCCTGTTGTACCGGAATTTGGCGCGCCGGCGTTGATGTCGTAATCGGCGAGCAGGTGGACCGAGTGGGTTCCAACGTAACCGACCGAGGTGACGATGTCGAGTGGCAGCTTGCGTTCGATGGTCGCATTCCACGACTGGGTGTAGCCGCGGTGGACATAGCTGTTCGGGCTGCGTTCGCTGACGTTCGCAGGCAGCGGCGTGATGCCGGTCGAGAGGTCTGGACCGGTGGTGTTCGGCACGCCCTGCGAGAAGGTGCTCGCCCAGCCGTAGCCGCTGGCGACGTTGGCCTGGTTGATGACCAGCGGGTACCAGCCGCGGAGCGGACGGGAGAACGGAATCGGATCATAGTTCAAGCCGTATCCGACGCGGGCCACCATCTTGTCACCCATGCGGTAGGCGATGCCGACGCGCGGAGCAAACAGCTTGTGGCTGACCGAGATGCCGGCGTTGTCGGGCACGTTGCCGCGACCGCCAAGGTAAACGAGGTTGGTGGCGGGGTCATACCGCTCGAGGCCCTTGCCCGCGCGGGTCATGAGCGGGTAGAGTTCGTAGCGGAGACCGATCGAGACGGTGAGATTGCGGTTGACTTGCCAGCGGTCGCGGACATACCAGCCGAACTGCCATTCGCGGCCCGTCGCCAGAATATTCTGGAGGCTCTTTTCCGCGTCGTCGGAGAGACCGAGCAGGAAGGCAGCGTAGCCGTTGTATTGGTTCTGGGCTGCGCCACCCTTGAGGGCGGTTTCCTGACCGCTGAACCCGAGGTAGCCGCGCGGGCCCTGCCCGATTTCCGGTTGCCAGTGGTTCAAGTGGTGCCGGACGAGGTCGAAGCCGAAACGGATTTCGTGCGCGCCCTTGGTCCAAGTCACGTTGTCGGAGTGCGTGTAGCTCTCCTCGATGCGCGTGACGGGCATCCAGTTCGGGACGCCGAAACCGTTATAGCCGCTGATGCCGATGTTCGGGAACCCGCTCTGCCGTGGGTCGGCCCCGTTGGTGTTGGGGATGCCCAACTGGGTGCCGTAGTTGGTGCCGTAGTCGTTCGGCAACACGCTCTGGTCTTGCCGCTCGTAGCCGAGCACCGCGTCGAACAGAAGGTTGGTCGTGATCGTGCGGGTTGTGCCAATCGTGGCGACCTGAACCGTCGTGTGTCCGGTGCCGGGATCGGAACCGCCAAGGCCCGAGCCACCGGCTACGCCGAAGACTGCCTTGCCGCCCGCGGTGGCCTGCATGCGGCCGTACTTGGCGAACATCGTCTGCTTGGAGTCGATTGTGTAGTTGCCCTTCGCGTCAATGTACTTGCGGTCCAAGGTCGGACCGCCTGCCGCGTAGAAGTTGTTCGAGTTGCCCGTTCCGTTGTTCACGGCCGGGTAGTAGGCCTGGAGCTTGAGGGCGATCGGGTCGATGCGGCTGGTCGGAATCTTGTTGCCGGCGAAAGCCGTGCGACCTGAACCGTCGGCAGCGCCCGTCGTCGGATCGTAGATGACGGACGAAACGCCGCTGAAGTCACCGGCGCGGAAAAGCGAGGTCGGGACTGTGTAGAACCCGGGGCCCGCCTGCCGCTGTCCCGTCGCGTCGAAGCTCAGGAAGTAGAACAGCTTGTTCTTAAGAATTGGACCGCCAATGGTGCCGCCGTAGTTGTTGTAGATGCTGAGCGGCTTGTCAGTGCCAACGGCCTGGAAGAAGTTGCGGGACTTCAGATGTTGGTCGTCGTGGAACTCGAACGCGCTGCCATGGATCGAGTTCGTGCCGGACTTGGTGACGAGCGTGATGGCGGAGGAACCGGCCATCCCCTGTTCGGCGTCGCCAGCACCGGTGGTGATGTTGACCACTTCGACGTTCTCTTCCGGCGTCACATACCCCACGTGGTGGGGCAGCCAGACGTTGACGCTGGTGGCACCGTCGATGCGGGTAATGTTGGTCTGCGCGTTACCGCCGTTGATGTTCGTGGCGAGGGCGCGACCGGGGGTGTCGGTGATCGAATTCTGCGTGGCGGCCGGAGTTGCGCCGGGTACGAGGTTGAGCAGGCTCTGGTAATTGCGGTAGCCGCCAAGGGGCAGGCTGGAGATCGCCTTGCTTTCGATAACGGAGTGCGTATCGGCCTTGTCGGTCTGGAGCTCGGCGGCCGAACCCACAACAGTGATGGTGTCGGTCATTTGGCCGACTTCCAAGGAGACTTCTTCGCGGCCGATCGAGCTTGGAGTCACGTCGATGTCTGTCTTGCTGAAGGACTTGAAACCCTTCGCCGAAACCTTCAGGTTGTAGACGCCCGGATTGACGTTGACGAACGAATAGCGGCCTGCGGAGTCTGACGCCGACTCGCGCTGGGTCCCCGTGTTTTTGTCCGTGATGGTGACGCCGGCACCTGGAATCACCGAGCCGCTGGGATCGGAAACCGTTCCGATCAGCGAGCCGTATAGAACTTGTGCGTGTGCTTGCTGTGCTGACACCATGCAGCACAATCCCGCCACAAGGGCTAAGGCTGCCCCTCTGTGTCAAGCTTGATGAGTCAGCCTGTGTGACAAGGATTAGAGTGCAGGGCGGGAAAGGCAAACCTCATCATGACGACAAACGGTTTTACAAGCCCGATCCCGGCTCGGACAGGTTATACGGGGATCATCGACG
>CAIVPR010000072.1 GCA_903907865.1 uncultured Acidobacteriia bacterium | reverse complement strand
TTGTACAATCGGATTGCCTGGACGGAGGGTAGGGCAACGCAGGGATGCGACCCGAGCGCCGACCGGGGCCGGAGTGGACGGCGGCTCCCAAGCCGCCCCCCCTTCAACCTCGCCTACCCACACGAAATAGCGAGGAGGCTTACAAAGCCTGCTTATCCTTCGTCCTTGACGCTCGACTACTCAACCGGGTCCGGCGCACTGGAGTGCATTGTTGCCAGCAATCTGCTGACTCTTTACAACGCTTATGACGACCAGCGATTTGACTACGGATTCCCAGACCGCAACAGCAATAGTTTCACTCGGTCGCTGGTCAACGCGTCGGGGCTGCAGATTCCTTTCTGGACAGATGTCAAGCTGGGGTGGATCGCACCCGGCTGGACCAATCCGCTACCTAATTGGCCGTGAGATGACTCGGAGATCCTTTGCGGCCCTAACTTCGATTGTCTTCGTCGGATGCGGTAGACCGGCCCGCCGCAGCATCCTCGCAGGGCTGTCCGCGAAAGGCATCCGCGTGGCGTTTGCGACGATAGGTCGAGTCAATACCCTAGACAGCGAGTACACGGGAGCCTATAAGAGCGTTGCGTTCCCTGAACTGTTGGGGGTCTACCAGAGCCTCCCTAAGAGTAACGAACTCTTGGCCCATGCCATCGGCGGTGCGAAGCTGATTCCGCTTGGGGGTGGGCAGGGTAAGAGCGTTCCAGTCGGCGCGAGGGCCGAGGCTGCCGTGTCCGACGATGGAAGAAATCTGGCATGGGTGGCTGAAGAGGCAGGAACCCGGTTCATAGCGTGCACCATTGGATCCGGCTCTGCCGTGCGGGAGGTTTATAAGTTCAAAGAGTCTAGCCGGCAGGCGCGGAACGGGCTGGCCTGGTCGCCGGACGGGGCAAGACTAGCCTTTTCGGCCCATGACAAGGCCTATATCGCTGACGTAAGCCGGGGAACCGTTACTCAGTTCGCGTCGGGTTCCCAACCTGCGTGGTCTACGGATGGAGAGCTGATATCGTTGAGACTCCCGGATGGCGTACTTGGGCTGATAGCAGCGACGCCGCCTTGGAAATGTCGCCGGGTTGACGCCGTGCGCCCGCTCCGGGTTTCTCAGTGGTCGCCAGATGGCACCTGTTTGCTGTTCACCCACCGTCAACATACACCCAAGGTGCTAGTTCCTCCATGCTTTTCCACCACCGGGGTCGCGATATACCGACTAGCGGACGGAGCGGTGGATGACATCTTCCCACTTTGCATGGGTGGGGAGGGTGGCGAGTTCTTTTGGGTCGTTTCCCAAGAAGGTGGTCGATAAGCCGTGAGAGCTTGGGGGGTGAAGCCTCTTGGCACACGTTGTGCATCCGGTGCCTCTAACTGCCGACACGGGACGGGCGATGGTTTCACGACAATTGCGCAATGAGACAGCACTGGAATACTTCCGAGGTTCTCGCAAAGAGCGTGCGACATTTCAACGGTGCTAGCAGCAGACCGGTCCGCGGCGAGTTGTCCCGGCCACACGCAACGGGCTATGGCTCGGCATGCAAAGCTACTTACTGCATTACAATGCGTGGAGAGGTTCGGGCACGTTCCGCGTTCGGCGTCGACGCGTCCCAGCCGATACAGGGGCCTCAGTCTAATCGGGCAGAACTTGCACGGATGGAGAGGCTAGAAGGACATCACCTTTGTCTCTCCTACATGGGGCACGGTTTCCCGGAACCATGACCAACGCCGGATAGTCTATGGATATTTTGAAGGACCCATACCACTCGACGTCAGTTCGCTACTACCTTGCGTCGCCGTTTCAGGCAATCGGAGGTGGATTTGTGAAGACCCTCCTCGGGATGGGTGACAGATTCGCGGTGAGTTGCTCCATGCTACTAACCGATGAAGACTTCAGGGATCCAAGAGTTGCGGAGCGCATCTGGAATGCTCTAGATTTCGCGTTCCGCAGTAACTTCGAGAGAGATTGTCCGCTGGATTCCTATCCGATATATTCCATCTTTCTCCTACGTAAGATCCATGACCTCGCGTCAAGCCTAGCCGTGCAGTCCGCGACAATGGCGAGCATTGAGCGCCTTCGGGCCAGGTTGCCACAATAGTGCCCAGGGGCCGCCACGCTTGCTACCGGGCCTATGACCGGGTACGGATCCTTCAGCTACCCTTTGGAGGCGATGGGTCGACCTATTTTTTCGCCGGTGCCTTCGGCTGGCATTCCACGGGGCTGAACTGTTAC
>CAIVPR010000071.1 GCA_903907865.1 uncultured Acidobacteriia bacterium | reverse complement strand
TTGTACAATCGGATTGCCTGGACGGAGGGTAGGGCAACGCAGGGATGCGACCCGAGCGCCGACCGGGGCCGGAGTGGACGGCGGCTCCCAAGCCGCCCCCCCTTCAACCTCGCCTACCCACACGAAATAGCGAGGAGGCTTTTCTATTCATACCAATTCTATATCGTAGTATTCGAATGATAACTTTGACTTTTTTAACTCTGAGAGCCTTCCGCAGTGAGGAGCAGGCACGGCGGTCGGCGAAAAAACATGCCGAGCGCGGAGCTGGACACCCTGCGTGGGCCGACGGCTCCGGCAGCACCGGTTTCGAGGCTGCATTTATTCCTTATTTATCGTCTCGTCCATGTTGAGGAGGAGACTGGCGACGGCGGTGTAGGCGGCGAGGCGGGCGGGGGCAAGCTTGGGGTTGGGGACAGAGTCGCCTTGGTGGATGAGGTCGTTGGCGGCCTTGGGGTCGCTCGCGTAGCGGGTTTCGAACTGCTTCAGGGCGCGGTTGAGGATGGCTCGCTGGCGGTCAGTGGGTTGGCGGAAGAGGACGAGTTCGAACCCTCGATCCAGCCCGCCGTCGTCGAGAAGCATCCGCTCGGCCAGCTTGCGGGAGGCTTCGACGAAGGTGACGTCGTTCATCAGGTCCAGCGATTGCAGCGGGGAATTGGTGCGGTTTTCGAAAACGGCGCACTGCTCGCGGTTGGGCGAGTCGAAATTCATCATGTACGGGTGGGGGATGGTGCGTTTCCAGTAGGTGTAGAGGCTGCGCCGGTAGAGGTCTTCGCCCTTGGACTGGACGTAGCCGTTGTTGCCGGAGAGTTCCTGCCAGAGTCCGGCGGGTTGGTAGGGCTTGACGGAGGGCCCTCCGAGCTTGTCCGCGAGGAGTCCGGCAACGGCGAGGGCTTGGTCGCGGATGACTTCGGGTCCGAGGCGCATGCGGGGACCGCGGGCGATCAGGCGGTTGTCGGGGTCTTTTTCGAGTGCGGCGGGGGTGGCTACTGAGGACTGGCGGTAGGCGGCAGAGGTCACGATCAGGCGCTGGAGGGCCTTTACGTTCCAGCCGGAGTCCATGAATTCGACGGCGAGCCAGTCGAGAAGTGCGGGGTGGACGGGCCATTCGCCTTGGGAGCCGAAATCGTCCACGGTCTTGACGATGCCGGTACCGAAGTAGGACTGCCAGAAGCGGTTGACCGTGACCCGCGCCGTGAGGGGGTTTTGGCGGGAGACGAGCCAGCGGGCGAGGTCGAGACGGTTGTTGACCGGCGTAGCGGGGCGGAGCGCTTCGGGAACGGCAGCGGCGAGTTTGTCGGTGGGGGCGTCGTAGGCTCCGCGTTTGAGGAGGAACGTCTGGCGGTTGGCCCCGTCGGCCATGACCATCACGGTGGGGATTGTCGCGTAGTATTTGTCGCGGGCCTGGGTGGCGGTGGTCAGGTTGGCGCGGGCGTCCTTAACGTCCTTCGGGGCACCGGTGTCCAGAAAAGCCAAGTGGTGGATGGCGGCCGGGTTTCCAGCGAGGGCTGCGGCTTCTTCCGGCGTAAGGGCCCGCTTGTAGATGCGGGCGTCGCCAATCGCACCTTTGAAGCGGAGACCGCCGCCGGACCCGACCCGGATGGGCGTATTTTTTTTGTTAAAAGGTTCCGTGTTCTGGTCGAAGAGTATATTGAGGGGCTTCGACTCCCCGTTGATGTAGATCTTGACGCCCCGTGCGAGGCGATTGCCGTCGTAGGTGACGGTGATGTGCTGCCATTGGCCGGGAGTGACGGGTTCGGCGGTTTCCACGCGGAGGCCGAGGTCGGTAAAGCGTTGGGTAAGGTGTAGGCGGACCTTGCCTTTGATGAGGTAGAGGCCGTGGCCCTGGCTTTCGATGAAGTCGTCGAGGCGGGTTAGGATGGCGGAGTCTTCGTTGGTGTCGGGCTTGGGCACATCTGGTTTGACCCAAGCGGAAAAAGTGAAGGGATCGAGGTAGCCGAAGACGGCTCCGTCGCCGTTGGCTTCGAGGAATTGCTTGCCATCGTATTGGTAGGCCTTGCCAGCAGGGCTGGTGGTGGCTGGGAGCTTGGACGGGAGCCAGTCGGAGCGGAAGACGAGGCTGTCGGTCGGGGTCCAGTCGGGGTGGTGCTTTTGTTCCCATTGCGCCTGGGTCGTGGCGATTTTGGGTTGCAGGGCGTCCCAGTCCTTCTGGGCGCGGGCGAGATCGGCTTCGAGGCGGGCGAGTTTTGTTTGCTGGTCGGGCAGCGGGGCCTTGACGAAGGGCTCCTCGGGGCCGTAGTTCCAGGTGAAGCCCTTTTCGCCGGGAACTTGGTTGAAGTAGGCGTAGAGGCGGTAGAAATCCTTTTGGGAAAGGGGGTCGTACTTGTGGTCGTGGCAGCGGGCGCACCCGAGGGTGAGGCCGAGCCAGACGGTTGAGGTAGTTTGGGTGCGGTCGGCGACGTATTCGACGCGGTACTCCTCGTCGATGATGCCGCCTTCGCCGGTGGTGCGGTGGTTGCGATTGAAGCCGGTGGCGATTTTCTGGTCGAGGGTGGCGTTCGGCAGGAGGTCGCCGGCGAGTTGTTCGATGGTGAAGCGGTCCCACGGCATGTTGGCGTTGAAGGCGTCGATGGCCCAGTCGCGCCAACGCCACATGTCGCGGGGGCCGTCCGTTTGGTAGCCGTTGGAGTCGCTGTAGCGGGCGGCCTCGATCCAGCGGAAGGCCATGCGTTCGCCGTAGCGGGGGGAGGCGAGAAGGCGGTCGACGACCTTTTCGTAGGCGTCGGGCGCGGGATCTTTGACAAACGAGTCTACTTCGGCGGGGGTCGGCGGGAGGCCGGTCAGGTCGAGCGACACACGGCGGATGAGGATGCGGCGGTCGGCCTCGGGGGCGGGCCTTAGGTTTTCGCGGTCGAGGCGGGCTTGGAGGAAGCGGTCGATGGGATTTGGGGCGGTGCCGGGCGGCAATGTGGGGCGGGTTGGCGGAATGAAGGACCAGAAGGGCTGCCACGGGGCTCCATGGGCGAGCCACGTCTTGATCTTGGCGACTTGGGCGGGCGTGAGCGGTGTTTTGCCGGAGTCGGCGGGCGGCATGCGGTCGGAGTCAGTGGCAGCGATGCGGCGTTGAAGCTCGGCGGCGACGGCTTTCGCGCCATCCTTGAGGTCGAGCCGAAGGTTGGCTTGGCGATGGGTGGCATCGGGACCGTGGCAGGTGAAGCAGCGGTCCGAGAGGATGGGGCGGATGTCGCGGTTGAAGTCGACTGCGGAGGTGGCAGGCTGGGCGGACGCAGTTGTGGCGTGGGCCCACAGGAGGAGGGTGCCAGCGAGGATGGCGATGTGCCGAGGAGGCATTTTGCGTTAACGTCTACTGTCGATTTTACATGGTTTCGAGCGGGCTAGGCGGCTTTGGCCAGCACTGGGCGGAGTTTTCTGGCTTGGTGGAGTTGGTCTTCGAGCTGGATGGCGTGGGTGAGTTCGGTGGATGAAAATTCAAAGCCGTGGCCAGGGGTATCGGTCTGCGGTGAGTGCAGGGAGGGTAAGTCCGGCATTCGGACTTCGGAGTCCTGCCGCTTCGAGCCGGCGTGGAGGCGGAACAGGAGTTTGGCTTGTTCGAGGGCGGCCGCACGGGCGGCGCGGCGGTCGGATTGGAGTGTTTCGAGGCGGGCTGTCGCGGATTTGATGTTGCGATGGATGCGGGATTCGTAGAGGGTGAGGCGCTCGAGTTCCTTGGCGTGGTTCAGGTAGGCCTTGGGTTGGTTGAGCGTGGTGTTGGCTTGGGGGTGGGTGGCGAGAGTTTCGTCGTCGGCATATTGGAGGGCGAAGATGCCATCCTCGATGGACTGGATGCGCTGGAGTCGCCAGTAGTTGTCGGCGATGAGAGCCGCGAGCTGGGTCTCCTCCGGGGTTTCGGGTTTCAGGGAGGCGGTAAGGGTTTTGACGTGGGTTTTGTAGAGGTCGAGGTCGTCGGCTGGGAGGACGACCGTGCGTCCTGTTAGGCCGTGGCGTAGGGCGTTGACAGAGACGGTCTGCTTCCCCGCAGCGGACTTCGGGCCTGTGGATTTCCGGGCGTTGGTGCGGTTTGCGGCGATTTGTTTTGGTGTCGACATGGGAGTTGCTCCGTGTCTGGTTTAGCACGGACGGGGGTGGATTCCGAACTTGAGGTGGCGGAAGTTGCTGATTCGGATGGAAATATAGTTTGTGACCGGATTTGGTGGAGAGTCGATTTTCGGCCGGCTCGGCGGTTAGCTACAGTGTGCGGAGGTAGGCGATTAGGTCGCGGCGGGCGGGCGGAGGTAGGGTTAGGCCGAACGGATGGCCGGGGATGGTGCGAGTTTGGCCGTCGTGGCCTTTGAAGCCGGTCGGGATGTAGGCGGGGTCGAGACGGGCGGGATCCAGCCAATCTTCGAGTGTAGCGGCGGAGCCGTTGTGGCCGAGGGGTCCGCGATACCAGACGCCCTTCAGGGACGGCACCTTGTAGTAGCCTGTGCCTTTTCGGGAATCTAGGGCGTAGCGGGGGTCGAGGCCGAGGCGGGCTTGGAGGACGTCCGGGGTGCCGGGGGGAGATTGAAAACCGTCCACCGGGGCGAGTTTGTTGTTCGTGTACAGCGGGGCCGTGTGGCAGTTACCGCATTTTTCGGCTTCAAAGACTGTTTTACCTCGGGCGGCAGCGGCGTCGTAGGGGTTGGGATTGGCCGGGGGCTTCAGGGAGTAGAGGTATTGCGCGAGGGCGTAGAGCTGGGCGTCGCTGTAGCGCGTCGCGGGTCTGGAAGCCGCAGGGCTTTCGCCGGTGGCCGCGGTGCCGTAGCGGTCGGCGGTGAATAGATCCTGAGCGAGGGAGCTGTAGCGCATCAGGTCGCCGATGTTGCGATGGCGGATGAGGCCGGTGTGGTCGAGGTAGCGGCGGTCCCGGACTCCGATGAGATCGGGAATCTGCGGGGGCAGGAGCATGCTGGTGTTGGCTCGTGCGGTGACGCCGGGGGGGATGGCTGCACCGGCGGCGACGAAGGTGTCGAGGTCCATGGTGGCTGTGAGGCGGTTGAAGTCGTTGGGGACCCAAGGGAGTTCGAACTGGCGGGCGAAACCTCGAACCTGGGCGGCGACCTTGTCGGCACCGATGGCCTTGGCGGTGGCACGTAGGAGGAGGGCACCTTGGCGGTCGTTGGGGTTGCTGCCCTGAGCTCCGGGGACGACGGTGCCGTCGGGGAGAACTCGGGTGTGGCAGGTGTTGCAGCCCATCGAGCCGAGCTCGACGACACCCTTCTTGCGGACGACCCAGCGGGCGAAGGGGATGGTGCCGTCCTTGGCGACGGGCATGCCGGTGCGGCGGATGAAGTCGGGGTCGCGGAGATCCTGCGGGGTGAAGAACATGGGGTGCAGGGAGGTGGGCCAGTTGAAGACGATTTCGCCGGCGGCGATCCAGTCCTGGCCGGACGAGAGGCGGGCGGGGTCGAAGGCGATTTGGGGGTCGAGGGTCTTGAGAGATTCCTCGTAGTTGGCGGGGGCGCGGCCGGGGGCGTAGACGGGGTAGGTCTTGTAGATGACGCGTTCGGGAATGCGGTAGTAGGCGGCCTCGTCGAGGTGGACGGGGGAGTAGGCCGGGTTGGCGAGGGGAAGTTCCAGGGACTCGACCGCCGACTTCTCCCAGGTTCGGGGGATGTCGGCGGCGAGCAGGTTGCAGGCTACTAGAAGCGCTAGAGCCTTCATAGTTGCGGTTAGTTCTTGACGGGCAGGATGACGGCTGAAGTGGAGGCCGCTCCTTGGGTCACGATGAGCGGCAGGTTGCCGTTCGGGAGACCCGCGGGCACTTGGAAGTTCATCTGGTAGAGACCGACTAGGCCGGGGGTGAGGCCGACGAAGGAGATCGTAGTGGCTGTGCCCCCGATGGTCAGAGTTGGCTGGACCGTCGGGCGGGCGAGGGGCGATGTCGGGGAGGGTGCGCCGGTGGCGACCGGGAAGTCCGTGGCACCGAGGCCGAGGAGGTATGCGACGAGATATTCGCCGGGCTGGCCCGGTGCGGCCTGGGATACCAAGGCACCGCTACTATGCTGTGCCAAGATGGTGCCATCGGCGAGAGCCGCGATGCTGGGGGCGACTGCCGACAGCTGGACAGGCTCAGGCACGGCCAATGTCCCATTCGAGTTGACCACGACCTGGTAGCGCTTGGACGGATCGAGTTCGACGGGGACTTGGAGGTTGATCTGGCCGGGGCTGACGTAATAGAGCGGTGCCGGGATTCCGCCGACCATCACAGTGGTGCCGCCCAAAGTGGTCGGGATCGGCAAGACGGTGTTCGTGGCGGTTTGGGTTGCTAGGTTCGCGCCGTAGACCGCGATAATCGAGCCGGGTGCCTGGGCTGCTCCAAACGGAGAGCCGAAGGCGTTGACCAAGCCGCCGGAAGCGACCAACGGGGCCGCGCTGCCGACAACGGAGCCGGTAGTGAAGGCATCCGACGCGGGTAGGTCCGAGGCGGCCCGGGTGTCGACCGTCGCGGGGGCACCGGGCGTGCGGGGTATCCAAGTGCCGGCGTATGTGCCGGACGTGTTGTCCAGCGGAACGAGGCCGAGGAGCGGATCGCCGTTGCTGAAGGCGGCCGTGACACGGGCATTGTTGACATAGACGCCGCAATCATTGACGAGCCGGACTTGGATCGAGGAGGGTCGGGCGACGGTCGCGGCAAAGTTGTTCACCAAGCCGGTCTGGGCTTGGATCAATTGGGTCGGGGTGCAGGTGCTTATGGCCTTGGGGCTGATTCCGGTGCTTGAACCGCTGACGGTGGCGCCAGCCGGAGCGACCACCAAGGTCACATTGACGGCCCGGACAGCCGCTGCCGACATGGCGTAGCTGACGGTACCGCGATAGACACCGGCGGTGAGGCCTTGCGTGTTGACCGAGACGCTGGATTGGCCCGGTGTGGTTGCGGAGGCCGTGGTTGTGGTGGTGGTGACCGAGAGCCATGCCTGGCCGTCGGTCGAAGCCGAGTACGGCACACCGTTGGCCGAGTTGGCGAAGACGTTGACAGTCTGGGCCGCGGGTGAACCGGCACCCACCGAAGTCAGGAAGAGCAAGCCGGCAGGTTGCGGGTCTGGACGGACCGGGTCGGCCGGGGCGTTGACGGTCAGAACGACTTGGAACTCCTGCGGGGCGTTGGTCGCACCTGCGGCGTCGATTCGGATTTGGCCGTAGTAGGTGCCGGGAGCCAGAGTGCTCGCATTGATGGTGTAGGTAACGGTTGCGGCACCCTGGGGCGTGGAGACACCGGCAGAGGAGCCGGGGGCAACCGTGAGCCAGGACGCTCCGCCAGTGACGGATGCATTCCAGCTAACGACATCACCCAGCGCGGCAATCTTGAAGGAGCCCGAAGGATTGCTGGAAAGCGTCCCTTGAGGCACGGACAGTTGGGTGGCGCTCGGAGCCAAGGAGATGGTGGAACTCTTGGCCACGAGGAAGGTTACCGGAACCGACGCGCTGCCAGCCGAAGTCGCGAGGTCCACAGTGGTGCGGTAGAAGCCGGACGCGAGTTGGGTGGGATCCGCCGTAATTGTGACGGCAGCCGTCGAGCCGCCTTGGATCGGAGATGGAAGCGCACCGGCCTTGCACCACGAGGCGTTGCAGGTAGCGGATGTGACGGTGAGTGTGCCGCCGCCGGAGTTCTGGAGGGTCAGGTCGGCCGTCTGGGCTTGGGCGGGCGGTGTGGTGGATAGCGAAAGGATGCTGGTCCCCACAGTGAGGGCCGGCGGAGGCGCGATGACGGACAAAGCGACCTGGATGGACTGCGATTTGCCTGCGCAGGCCGCCTGCGCGGCGCAAGACAGGGTGATCGCGGCACTGTAGGGGCCGGCGGCCAGTTGGGCCGCCTGGCTTGTGAGTGCGATGGACAGCACCGAGGGGGTGTTGCCTCCGCCCGAGACGCTCAACCAAGGCGAGGCCGGACTGACCGCAACGGTGTACGAAATCGGCTGGGCCACGTTGGTCGACTTGACGGTGACGGATTGCGGTGCCGGCAATGTGACGGTGCCGGTGGCCAAGGTGAACGACACGTTGCCGGAACCGAGCTGCAGGTCGGTGCTGGCGGCGCGGATGTTCAGACCCAGGCCGCCGGTACCAGTGGTGGCCGGTTTGGCGGAATCAGCGATGGACAGGAGGATGGCGAAATCGCCGGAAGCTGTCGGGGTGCCCGAGATGACGCCGTTCGAAAGCGTCATGCCTGCGGGGAGATTTCCCTGGGTTATGGCGAAGGTGTAGGGCGGTGTTCCACCGCTGGCCGCAAGTGCCTGGGATGGGTACTCATTGCCGAGAACTCCGGAGGGGAGCGGCGACTTGGTGGTCAGTTGCAGGGCAGCCGGGCGAACGTTGAGCGTTGCCGGGGCGCTGACGGTGGCACCAAGACTGTCCTTGACTTGGACGGTGAATGAGGAGGTGCCGACAGCTGTCGGGGTACCCGAGATGATACCGGCGGGGCTGAGCGATATGCCGTTCGGCGGGGTGCCAGCCGTTACCGACCACTGGTAGGGCGGGGTGCCACCGGTGGCGGTCAGGTTCTGGGTATAGAGGACCCCTAGGCCTGCGTCGGGGAGCGTCGGCGACACGAATGTGAGCGGTCCGGGGGCGGTAATCGAGAGCCTGAACGTCGCGGTGCTGTTTAGATTTAGGGAATCCGTGACGGTGACTTGCACGGTTGGAGTGGTTGCCGGAAGCGTCGTCACGGTGCCGGAGATGGTCCCGGTGGCGCTCATCGAGAGGCCCAGTGGAAGGTTGGAAGCGGTGAACGTGTACGGCGCTGTGCCTCCCGCCGCAGTGACGGTTGCCGTGTAGGCCACGTTGGTGGAAACCGGCGGCAGGAATGTCGTTGTAATGCCAAGAACCGACACGGTGACCGTGCCTTGGCCCTTGATGCCCGTGGTGTCGGTTGCCGTTACGTTGGCGGTGAAGCTGCCGGCCTGGGTAGGAGTGCCGCCAATGGAGCAATCCTGATGGAGTGAGACGCCGGGCGGGAAGCTGCCGCTGGTGAGGGCACAACCGTAAGGTCCGGTTCCGCCCACGGGGGCGACGGAATTGGAAATCGTTTTCCCCAGCGAGGCGGGCAAGAACAGGAAGGGCACCGAGACCTGGGGATTGGTGACGGTGAGGGTAACGCTAGCCGAGGTGAGGGCATTGACCGCCCGGAAGTTCACGGTTCCTGTGTAGGTCGAACTGGGGCCAATACCGGTTGGATCGACGATCACGTTCGTGGTCGCCTGGAAAGTATAGGTCGACCCATCGGTGGCCGTTTGGGTCATGGTGCCAGTGGGCGGCGATATCGAAAGCCACCCCGACCCTGCCTGGACGATTGCGCTGGCGGAGTAGGTCGGCACATCGGGTTTGGGCGAAGTGTAGGTCAGGACAACCTGCTGGCTGCCGGTTACGGTTCCGGCGGGCAGTGAGTACGACAAGGCGTTGGGGGAAACGGAGGCAGAGGTGCCATCCCCTTGCGGACCAACGCCACCACCACCGCCACCACCGCCGCCGCCCGAGCCCCCGCCACCGCCCGACCCGGTTACGATTATCGTGTTGAATAGGGGGGAAAAGTTGTTGCCGGGATTGACAACCTGGACGGCAACGTTGCCGACAGCGACAAAGGCGGTCGCGGGCACGACTGCGGTGAGCTGGGTTTCACTGACGAAAGTAGTCAACAAGGCGGAGCCGTTCCAGGAAACAACGGAGGTCGGCACGAACCCTTGTCCGGTCACGGTTAGGGTTAGCCCGGTTCCACCCGTGCTGAAGTAGGCCGGGTTGAGGCTTGTAATGCTGACAAGACCGTTGGCATCGCTGAGGGTCCAAAGGTCGTTGAACAGTGAAGTCGATGATTCGCCGCCGAAGACGATCATTTGGTTGGTGCCCGAGTCGTAGGCGGCCGAGTGAAGGAACCTTGGTTGAGGAATGGTCCCCAGCGGAGCCAGTTGTGTCCAAGTCTGCGCGCCGCTGCCGCCGTTGGCATTGGTCAGGACCCAAGTATCGGAGGTTGGGCCACCGGCGCTGTCCGCCGCACCGCCGAATACAGTCATCCTATTTGACGCTGGGTCGAGAACGGCCGTGTGGGCCTGGCGGGCGTAGAGAGGGCCGCCGGTGGGCGTGCTCTTGGTCCATGCGGGGGTTCCGGTGACGCCGTTGGCGTTGGAGAGTGTCCAAACGTCGGTGTCGGCCACGGAGGTCCCGGAGCCGGAGAACAGGACGAGGCGGTTGGCCGTCGAATCGTAAACCGCACTCGAGAGGGTGCGGGTAGACGGCGCTGTTCCGGTGGGCGCGAGCTGGATCCAAGCGGGAGTTCCACTTGTGCCATTGGCATTCGTTAGTACCCAGACGTCATTCAACTTTGTCCCCGTGCAGTTGTCGCCACCGAAGACCAGCATGCGGTTGGTATTGGGGTCGTATGCCGCTCCGTGGCCCTCGCGGGCGGCGGGGGCGGTCCCGGTCGGGGAAAGTTGGGTCCAAGCGGGGGCACCCGCGAGGCTATTCGCGTTGGAAAGGCTCCAAACGTCATTGGTGCAACTGGTGGGGCCAGTCTGGCCGCCGAACAGGGTCAGCCTGGATGCGACGGAGTCGTAGACGGCGGACGCCTGGCTGCGGGCTACCGGAGCAGTTCCATTGGGATTCAGAGCGGTCCACACGTTGGATGTGGCGCTATAAGACCAGAGGTCGTTCAGGAAGGCCGTGGAACCAGTTCCACCAAAGACGAACAATTGGCGGGTTGCCGAATCGAAGACGGACGATTGGCCGCCCCTGGCTGGCGGGAGGGTGCCGCCGGGGCTCAACTGGGTCCAAGTCTGCCCGGTGTAGTTGTTCACAGGCAGGACCAAGTTGACCGAACTCGCGGACTTTAGGCCGTCGGACAGGCCGATCGTCACGGTGGTGGGAGTCGCAGACGTGGGGGTACCGGTGATGTATCCCGTGGTCGGGTTCGGAGTGGCCCAAGCGGGCAAGCCGGTTGCAGTCCAGCTATAACCAGCAGGAACTCCGCCAATGGCGGAAAGTTGCACGGAATACGGCGTGCCGTTGGTCGCCGCCGGGAGCGGGTTCGGGGAGGTGATGACAGGCACCGCCGCGATCACACCAGAGTACTGCTGCATGGTGGTACCGCCGTTGGCGTCCACCAACGTGACCGCGTAGTTAAACGGTCCAGGCAGCGTCGGCAGATAGTTGGTGATAGATAGGCCGGTCGCGCTGGTCACAGGCGTCAGGCCCGCAGGCGGGACTCCCGTTATGGAGAACGTGTACGGGGATGTCCCGGTCCCGCTGATTACCGTGCAGGTGTTCGAATACGCCACGCCGACTTCGACGGGAGGTGCGTAGTTCGTGCAGGTGAACGAGGGGGCCGGAACAACGGTACTGTTGAAATTCCTATTGACGGTGGCACCCGCGGAATCGGTCAAGACCAGCGTGAAGTTGGATGTTCCGGGAGCGCTTGCGGGTCCCGTGATGACAAAGCTCGTGACACCGGCTGCAGCACTGAAGGTGCCTGCAGCGACGGTCATTCCGGGTGGCAAGGCAGTGCCCGGGAGGAAGGACCACGCATACGGCGCGATGCCTGTGCCGTTGGTTACGGTGCAAGTAGTGGAATAAGCTGCGCCAACGGCTGTGGGGCCGTTGTTGTTGGTGCAGGTGAAGGCGAGGGCCGGAGCGATAGTGCCGGTGAAGGAGCGCTGGGTGATGTTTGGGGTCGCTGCGCTATCGGTGAGTTGGATCGTGAAATTCGCGACTCCGGCGGCTGTACTCGAGACCGGGGCCGCCAGTTTAATCGTGTTGGCGGTAATTGTGGACGTGACCCCCGCAGGCAACGAACCGGCGCTGATTGCAAAGGTGTAGGGCGCAGGGCCGGCGACGGGATTCGCCGTACAGGTGACCGAGTAGGCAAGTCCGGCTTCTACGGGTGGCGTGTAGTTGTCGCAAGTGAAGGCTGCGGGCGCGATGGTCCCTGCGAAGACTTGGCTCGCGGTGGCACCAAAAGAATCAGTGAGGAGAAGGGTGTACGTCGATGTCCCCGCGATGGTAGGCGTGCCGCTCAGAGTATACGTAGTCGGTGCGGGCGAGGTGCCGGCAACCGTCGCGGAAACGCCGAGGGGGAGGGCTCCGGCGCTGATGGACCAAGTGAACGGACCAGCGCCGGTGCCTGTGGTGATCGTGCAGACGGAGCTATAGGGGAGGCCGGCCTTGGCCGGCACGTTTGAGTTTGAGCAGGTGAAGGCCGGGGCCGCCCCGATGGTGCCAGAAAATGGCTGGGTCACGACCGTGCCGGCACCATCGGTCAGTTGGACCGTATAGCTCGCACTGCCGCTCACAGTGGGGGTACCAGCCAGCGTGATCGAGGTCGCGGCGCTCGTCGACGTGACTCCGGTCGGAAGACCCGTGCCGGTAATCGCCCACGTGAAAGGTGTCGCTCCTGTACCGCCGGTGACCGTGCAGGTCGACACGTAAGGATAGCTGATTTCGGCGGGCACGTTGTTGTTCGTGCAGGTGAAAAGCGGAACTCGTTGAACGCTTCCTGAGAAGGCTGACGTCGACGTTGACCCGAGCGAGTCCGCCATTTGGAGGGTGAAAGACGCGAGGCCGGCAATCAAAGGCTGGCCCGAGATGGTGATAGAGTTGCCGGTGCTGCCCGAGAGCGACAGTCCCTGAGGTAGGGTGCCGATGCTGATCGACCAAGTGTAGGGACCGACGCCGGTGTTTGCGGTCGCGGTGCAGGTGTTGGTGTAGGTAGTGCCCACGTCGGCCCGGAAGGTCGTGGGCTTGGTGCAGGTGAAGGCCGACGTCGCAACGACCGTTGACGTAAAGGACTTGCTCGCAGTGGCAGCGGTTGGAGTCGTGCTGTCCGACACCTGTACCGCGTAGGTTGCGGCCGCAGAAACGGCGCTAGGTGTGCCCGAGACCGTGATGGTGGTGGCGGTGGTGGTCGAACTGAGGAACGATGGCGGAGTTCCAGTAAGGGTAAAGGAGTAGGGCGAGACACCGGTCCCCGGAGTCACCGAACAGGTGGTCGAGTAGGCGACGCCCACTTCGCCCGGATTGCTGTTGTTGCTGCAGGTGAGGACCGGACCTGCGGTGATGGTGCCTTGGAAGCGATTGGTGGCCGTGCCGCCGACCGAATCGGCGACTTGCAGGGTGAAAATCACTGCCCCATTCGCGCCCGGCGTACCCGAAATCGTGACCGAGTTGGTGTTGGTGGGCGACTGAAGGGCGACGTTCGTCGGCAAATTGCCGGCACTGATCGACCACGTGAAGGTCCCGGCACCGGTGCCGCTGGTGACGGTGCATACGTTGGTGTAGACAACGGTGGAAGACAGGGGCGCGCCTTTGGTGCAGGTGAAGGCGAGCGCAGCATTGACGGTACCGTTGAAACGCTGGGGCGTGGTTGCCGCGATACCGGCGGAATCGGTTAGACCGACGGTGAAATCGACGCTGCCGGCGGTCGGGGTGCCTGCGAACTTGACGGTGGTCGCGGTGGGAGTGGTCTGTGTCAGGTAGGACGGCAGGGTGCCGGAGGTTACAGCCCATGTGGTGTAGGTGCCGCTGCCGCCGGTCGCCGTGCAAGTGGTGGAGTAGGGCACCGTGGCCTCCTGCGGCGGGGTGGTCGGGCTGCAGGTGAAGGAGGGTCCGGCGACGATGTTGCCGCCGAGGGTGGTGGGGGCGGTCGACGACTGGCTAAGGCTGTCGGTCACCTTGATCTGGAAGCTGGCGGTTTGGGCGGTCGTAAAGGTACCGGAGATCGCGCCCGTTGAAGTGTTGATGGCTCCGAGCCCCCCAGGTATCGTCCCAGTGGTCGACCAGGTATAGGGGCCGGTGCCGCCGGTTACGGAACAGGTGACCGAGTAGGACGCGCCAACCTCGAGTACTCCAGTGGACGTGCAGGTGGCGGTCATGGCGGAGACGATGGTGCCGGTATAGGCCGCAGACTGGGCGGTCTGGGGAATGGAGGCGGAGTCAGTGACCTGGATCGCGAAGCCGTAGGTGGTTCCGATGGCGTCGGTCGCGGTGCCCGCGACGGTGGCCGTGGTCGCGGTGGTCGGGATGGCGGTGGGAGACAGAGTGACACCGCCGGGGAGAGTTTTGGTCCCAGTGATGGAACCCTTGAAGGGGGCCAACGTGTAGGGGGAGGTGCCGCCGGACACGGCGCAGGTCAGGGTGGGGAAGAGGGTGTTGGTGATCACCGGGGCGGTAATGGTTGTGGGCGAGCAGGAAACGGTCGGTGCCGCCAACATGGTCCCCTGAAAGCGTTGGGTTGCGGCGTTGCTGTTGGAATCGACCACCTGGAGGGTGTAGTCGAACGCCAGCGTAGTTCCCGCTGGTGGCGTTCCGGTAAGAATCGTGGTGTTGCCAGTCGTGCCGACCTGATTGAGCCACGTGGGTTTGGTGCCGGCTGATATCGACCACACGTTGCCGCCGCTACCACCAGTCGAGGTGCAGGACGTTGCATAAAGCACTCCCACTTCCTCGGGCAGCGAATTGTTGGTAACGGTGTTCTTGGTACAGGTGAATGTGGGAACGGAAACAATAGTGCCCCCTAGCGATTGTGGGGCCGTCGAGCTCTGCGGCGTGCTGGCGCTGTCGGTGACTTTGATTTGGAAGGTCGCCGTCTGGGCGGTGGTGAATATGCCACTGATGGTCGCGGTGGCGGTGGCATTTGAGGTACTGATCGTTCCAAGACCGCTCGGAACGGTACCTGTTGTCGTCCATGCAAAAGGAGGTACACCGTTCGCGGCCGTGCATGTGACGGAATATGTCGACCCGGTTTTCAAATTGCCGGTCGGGGTACACGTTGCGGAAACTGCGGAGGCAACAGTGCCGGGGAAGGACACCGAAGCTGTGGACGAGGCAGCGTCAGTAATCTGGACGCCGTAGCTGGCAGTACTGGCTGTGGGAGTGCCACTGATGGTGATGGACGTGGCGTTGCTGGTGGTGCCCAGTCCTGGATACGAGCCCGTTGCCGCAAACGAGAACGGGGGGATGCCGGTCGTGCTGACCACAGAGCATGTGTTGGTGAAGAGGGCACCTGCCTCCAATCCCGAGCCGGTTGGATTCGTGCAACTCAGGACCGGGGTGCAGGAGTTCAAGGCAAGGAGGGGGGTGACCGTGGTGGAGGAGCCGACCGCAAAGCTCGGAATGGTAGTCGTTGCGGTGACCGGTGAAAAACTGACTGAGGCTCCAATGGGTGTGGCTTGGGCCGTGACCACGTTGGGAGCCGCTTGAAGGTAGACCGGGATGTTAAAGGTGTCGATTGCGCCCTGCTGGTCGGCGACGATTTCATAGACCGCGGTTGCCGTACCGGAGGACACTGGCAATTGGAACACGCCGCCGGTACTTGTGGTTCCGGTTCCCTGCACGAGCAGGCCGGAGACGAACTGAGCTGGCGAGGTCACCGCTACCTGATTGTTTGTGGTGCCACTCGTAGCCGCGGTTTCGCTGACTTGGGCAACCGCGGTCGCGGTCTGTATCGCGAAAGTGCCTTGGAACGTGGTGACCGGCATGTAGATGTTCATGCCGGCGGGAACGTTGGTAAAGGTGACTTTGAAGCGGGTGCCCGAGTTGACGGCGTCAACACCCGACCCGCTGGCTTCTTGTGCCTGGGTTTTGAATGCAGTGCTAACGCCCTCCGTGATCTTCACGTAGAGATTCGGGACGGCACCGAATGAGGTGGAAGTGTTGAGGCCGCTGCAGACGCCGAATGCGGTACGGTAGACGGCAGTGGGCGACGCGGACGTATTGTTGACTGTGTTGATGAGGTTAACCTGCGCCCCTGCGATGTCGCCGGAGAATGCAGTGGTCCCCAAGCCGTTGAGTACGTAAGCGACCGTTTGAGATGGTATAGCGCTAGGCGTAACACTACTACCGGAGACGAAGCTGGCGATCGAGACCGCCGATGGGGCACCGCCGACCACGGTGGGGATGGTCGTCGCATTGATCCGGACGTTGCTGACGGTGAGAGTGGTGCCGGTGGTCGGGATCTGGACGCTGGCGAGAGTAATCGCAGATCCAGACACCGTCGCGTTGACGGCGGTCACGCCGTTGGTTCCAGTTGCCAGGATCTCCGTGGCACCGGTTGTTGCATTGATGACCGTGCTGGTAACGAGGACCGCCGGCGACAGGAACATTTGGATGCTTGCGGTGGCCGTGGTGGTCCCGCCCGTGCAGGTGATGGTGAAGCTCGGGATCAGTTCCGTTTGGCCCTCGGCACTGAGAAAGCCCGGACTCGGATTCAGGGTTGTGCATGCCGCGTTCTGGCCATATGCGACGCCGGAAAGAGCGATCACAGCACCCACACACGCCAACAACTTCACACTGCGGTTTCTCATGCGGTCTCCCATGGCCAAGCCATTGCTGAACGTTGTCTGACGGAACAAATCGTTGTCTCCACCGCCGGTGCGGTCATCCATCGCGAAATCTTGCAACCCAAATTATGACGAATCGACACAAAGATCGTCACTTTCCCAGCATATACCCGTTGGCAGGATAGCATACTCCCGGCCTGGTGCAAGCAAGGGTAGACCGCCGAGAGTTCCGGTGGGATTCCTATTGGCTCGTCATACGGGCAGGAACCTGCGCCTACCGGCGCATGGCCGTGTCGGCGACCCGGCCGCAGGTTGCCAACCGTTGCCAACCTGCCCCACAACGGAAATGAGATGCGCTGGATCGCGGCGAGGTTACTACTTCCGGCTCAATCTCGGGGTGTCACTGCCTCCATCTACCGTCATTGACAGCGCCATCGAGGCCCAAGCAGTGCCAGCCGACGAAATGAACTGGTCCTGGCCATGCGGGAAGCCGCTTTCGAAGTACGGCTGAATCCAGATTGAACGGGTCTTCACGTGCCACGAGCCATCGGGCTGCTGTGTGGTCCGCAGGTAGGCGACGCCCTTTTGGTAGACGGGGTCTGAAACAGACATCTTGCCCGCAACATTGAGGGCGTAGAGGGCCTGGCCGGTCGCGTAGGCGTCCGTCCCCATGCCTTCGAGCTGCTTCCAGCCGCCGTCGGATTGCTGAGTGGCGGCGAGGGCTTTGGCGGATTGCTCGATGGCGGCGGGCGTGGCGGCCTTCGACCACGCGAGTCCGAGAAGCTGGAAGGCGCGGTCCTGGGAGTTCCCCGGCTTGGACTTCTCCAGCCAAGCGGTCGCGCGGGCCAGTGCCTGCGCGGTTTCGGCCCTTCCCTCCGGCGGCGTGGAGGTCTGGAGGGTGAAGATCGCCGTGGCGGTGGTCTGGTAGTCGCCCCAGTTCATCGGGGCACGGCGACCGAACACGGTGCGCCAGTTGCCTTCAGGGGTCTGCATCGCTTTCACGAAGTTGACCACGGAATCGGTGTAGAGGTCGTGGGGGACGTGGTTCATTTCGCGGTCGAAGATCTCCCAGCCGAGGCTGGAAACACCGGCGGCGACATAGTCGAGGATGCGCTCGGGGGTCTCGCCGTTCATGGTCTCGGAGAGCTGCGCGATGGATTTGGGGGCCGAGATGCCACGGTCGCGGGCTATGGCGGCGGCGGCGGACGGGAGATCCTGCGAATGGCAGGAATTGCAGCCCGCGATGCGGATGAAGTTGTGGCTCTGGGTTTCTAGCAGGGCCAGGCCTTTGGAAATGCCCTCCTGAATCGCGGGCTGGCTGGCGCGGGCAGCGGGCGGAGGAGCTACTCCGAGTTGCTTTCGGTCGGATTCCGGAACGCCCAGCAACCGTGCGATTTCGGTGTCGCCGCGCTTGGCTGCGAGCGTGCGCGGGGTTTCGTACTCGCCGGTCACATTGACGTCGGCACCCTTCGCCAACAGCATTTTGACGATCTTGGGGGACTGCACCTCGGAGGCGGCGGCGAACATGAGGACGGAGTAGCCGCGGTCGTCGCGGACGTTGACGTCGGCACCGTGGTCGAGGAGGAGCTGGACGGATTGCTCGTCACCGGAGGTGGCGGCGTTGGCGAGGGCGGTTTCATCCTTCTTGGTGCGGGCAGTAACCTTCGCGCCAGCTTCGATCAGCAGCGCGACGGCCTGGGGATTGCGGCTCCCGGCGGCGGCCATGAGGGCGGTGGCCCCGGTGCCGCTGGCTGCGTTGACATCGGCCTTTCGGGCGGGCACTGTCCCAGCAATCAACAGGCGCATAGCCTCGACATCGCCGCGCCCGGAGGCGTTGATGAGTGAAGTATTACCGTTGGCCGTGGCCTGGTTGGGGTCTGCACCCTTGTCTAACAGAAGGCGGAGGACGGCGTTGGCGTTCCCGGCGGACGCTGCGAGGTAGAGCGGCGTTCGGCCGTCGGACTGCCGGGCGTCGACCTGGGCACCGTGGTCGAGCAGGAAACGGACCTTGGCCTCGTCGCGGACGGCCCAGTGCAGCGGGGTGGATTTGCGGCGGTTGGTGGCGCGGACGTCGGCACCGTTGGCGACCAGAAGTTTCATCGCGTCGAGGCTGGCGAACGCTGCGGCGTGGTGGAGTGCGGAGGAGCCGTTGGCGTCTCGGGCGTTGACGAGGGTCTTGTCTGCGGCGAGCATCTTCTCGGCGTCGGCAAGAGCTCCGGATCGGAGGGTGGAGATTAGAGTCGCAAGGCGAGGGTCGACCGGTTTGGAGGGGGGCTCGGGCTTGATCTCCATGCGGTAGTCGGCACCCTGGTCAATCCAGGCTTTGAGGAGGTCAATTTCATCGGCGGTGAGGGGGCCCGTGGGAGGCATCTTCATACCGCCGTCGCCGTTCACGACGCGCTTGATGAGCTTGCTTTCGGCGGACTTGCCGGGGAGGATGACGGGGCCGTAGTCGCCGCCGCGCATGGCGTTCTGGCGCTTGTCGAGGCGGAGGCCGGACTGTTGGACCTCGTCGCCGTGGCAGGCGAAGCACTTCTGGGCGAGGAGGGGTTGGACGTGCTTCTCGAAGTCGATCTTGGCGGGGGGCGCGGCTGCGAGGGCGAGGGCGGAGGCGGATAGGACCGCCGTGAGGGAGAGGATCAGAATTCTCACAATGGGTTGATTCTACATCATTTCGGGGTCTTCCGTTCCAGTGTAATTTTCAACGGTGGGGGCTGGTGCAAGTGACTGGGCCGCGTGTCTGGGACAATGGGGGTATCACCATGAGCGCCGAACCGATTTCGCAAGACACCCGAACGCTGTTGACCAAGCTCAGCAGTCTGCTTTTGGACCAGCACAAACTGCTGCTGGATCTGGAGAAGGCCCACTACGAGGCAGCGCATGGGTCGGTCGGGAGCCCGGGGCAGTATTTGAATCTGGTGATCGGGGATCCGCACTTTGCGTGGCTGAAGACGCTTTCGACGCTGGTTGTCGAGATCGACGAGGCTCTTTCCCGCCGCAGCAAGGCCGGGCAGGCGGAGGCCGAAGCGCTGGTTGCCCAAGTGCGGGCGGTGACAGGGCCCTTTGAGGGCGGAGGGGATTTTCAGGAGCGATACCGGGCCGCGATGGAGGGGTCGACGGAGGTAGTGGTGATGCAGGGGCGGATTGCGGCGTTGGTGGAGTAGGCGTCCACCGACGGAGGAATCGCCAGGACATACTCAGCGATGACGAAAAACAGGCTGCTTCCAATATTGGCGGCGTCTATCGCCACTCTTGCCGATCATGGCACCGCCGCACAAATACCCGGCAAGGCGGCGATAGACAACGAAGTGAATAGATTGATGGCTCTGACGCACGCCCAGGGCATCGCAGTAGCTGTAATCGATCACGGAAAGGTTGGCTACGTGAACGCCCTTGGCATCCGAAACGCCAAGGGAGATCCGCTAACCCCCGATACGATCATGTACGGCGCATCGCTGACCAAGTCCGTATTTGCCTACACGGTGATGCAACTGGTCGATCAGCACAAGCTCAATCTCGACACACCGATCAAGGAGTACCTGGACAGGCCGCTGCCCACGTATGGTCCCGACCCGGTATTTCCGGACAAGTACGGGCCATACAAGGATCTGGTCGACGACGCGCGTTGGGAGAAGATCACACCTCGCATGGCACTGACCCATTCGACCGGATTCAGCAACTTCTGGTTCATTGAACCCGACCAGAAGCTGCACATTCATTTCGAGCCTGGTTCGCGCTTCCGCTATTCCGGCGAGGGTTTCATCCTGCTTCAGTTCGCGGTGGAACACGGACGCAAGGCGCAGGGGCTGGGCCTTGATGTCGGCGACCTGGCCAACGTCAATTTCCACCGGCTGGGCATGACCCGCACAAGCTTGGTGTTTCAGAACGGCATCGATCCAAACGCTGCCGATGGTTGGAACGACCAGGGTCAGCCCCAGCCACATGACAAACGCAGCAAGGTGCGCGCGGCTGGTTCCATGAACACCACGATTGCCGATTTTTCGAAGTTTGCGGCCGCCTTGGTCAAGGGCGACGGACTGAGCGCCGCCGCCCGTGCCGAGATTGCGAGGCCGGTGCTGCACATACCCACGGCCCACCAGTTTCCCCTTTTCCTCCCCGACGCGCCTCTTGCCGCACAGCGGAAGGATTTGCACTCGGGCTTGGGCGTCATAGTCTTCGACGGCCCCCAGGGCCCGGGCTTCTTCAAGGGCGGCCACGACGGCCAGACCGCCAACACCATGGTCTGCGTGGATGCTGGACAGCGTTGCGTCGTGATCCTGTCAAACGATGTCCGCGCCGAGGCCGCCTTCGCGAAGCTGGTCGCGTTTATTCTCGGCGAGACAGGAGTGCCGTTCGACTGGGAATATGGCGACTATGCGGGTAAATCCTGAGCTATCAGGATTGGCTGCGATGGACCGTGATGCCGACGCAGGGCAGGCGAAGGTAGCCCTTGGCACTGGGGTCTGCCGGTTGGGGGTTGATCGAAATGGCGTCTTCGACGTAGTCGCAGACCTCGAAGCGCTCTAGCGTGCCCTCGCTGACCGCGACCGAGATAAAGTAGGGGCCGGGTACCAGCTCCGGCATCGTCCAGTGGAAATCCACCGTGTTGACGTCGCCGGGGTTCATTTCGGGAAGCGGATAGTCCTCGCGGGCGGTGTTGGTGCCGAAGATCGTCTCGCCTTTAGCGTTGCGGACGAGGTAGCCAACGATGGGCTCGGGGACTGGCTCGTCCACGCGGAAGCCGACGCGCAGGACGGCGGAGGCCTTGGGGGCCCACATGGTGATCGGAGTGCCGGTGGGACCGGTCAGTTCCACACCGGTAATAATGGCGTGGCGGTTGCCGTAGCGGTGGGTGCCGGTGACGGTGGTCACGATTTCCGGCGGCGGACCGGCTTGGCGTCGCGGACGGGCCTCCTTTTGCAGTGACGCACTCAGGTACTGGGCGATCACGCCGTCGGATTCGCCCAGCGCGCGCATCTCGCCATGTTCGAGCCAAAGGCAGCGCTCGCAGAGAGCCTTCACGTCTGCCGTGTCGTGGGAGACATACAGTATGGTGGTGCCGGACGCGCGCAGGTCGTGGATGCGCCGCATGCAGCGCTGGCGGAAGGCGATGTCGCCCACCGCGAGGGCCTCGTCTACCACCAAGATTTCGGGATCGACGTGTGCCGCGACGGCGAATGCGAGCCGAAGGACCATGCCGGTCGAGTAGGTGCGAATCGGCTGGTCAATGAAGTCGCCGATGGCGGCGAAGCGCTCGATGGATTCGAAACGCGCCTCGGTTTCGCTGCGTTCGAGGCCGAGGATGGAGGCGTTCAGGTAGACGTTCTGGCGTCCGGTGAATTCGGGCGCGAAGCCGGAGCCGAGTTCGAGGAGGGCCGAAAGGCGTCCATGGCGCTCGACGGAGCCGGTGGTGGGTCGCAGGATTCCCGCGATGATCTGCAGCAGGGTGCTCTTGCCGGAACCGTTGGCCCCGACGATTCCGAACGCCTCGCCTTTCTCCACGCGGAAACTGACGTTGCGGAGGGCCCACAGGCCTTGGTTTTCTTCGATACCGAGGCCGAAGACGTGTTTGAGGCGGCCCCACTGGGTCTGGCTCAGCGGGTAGCTTTTTCCGAGATTTTCAACCTCGAGGGCGGTCACGGCGATTTACTTTTGCGCGCGCAGCACGACTCGTTCGAAGCGGTAGCCCGAGGGATACAGCAGTCCCGTGTGGAAGCCGACCTTGTCCACCGTCGCGAAGCCGAGCTTGCGCAGCATCTGCACAAGGCAGGAGAGGTTCGGATGCCACCAGGCGACCTCGTCGTCCGCCGCGTCCGACCCGCCGATGTACATCATGGCTGGCGGTTCCTGCGGGCCTTCGGGCAGGACTCCGGCGAAGACCAACGTTCCGGTGGAGAGCGAGGCCAGTGCGGCGAGGGCCTTCAACGGGTAGAGGGTGTGGATCATGACGTCGCCGAAGAAGACGAAGTCGAAGCCTTCGCGGACGCCAGTGCGCTCCACGGTGAGGTCGTAGACGGTGGAGTAGCAGCGTTCGACGCGGGATTTCAGGCGGTCGCGGCAGAAGCGGAACGGGCCTTCGAGGAGGTACCAGTAGAGTTCGCGTTCGGCGTGGCCGTGGCGGACGAACTTCTCTTGGTCGAGGGAGTCGGGGAAGATCATGCCCTCGATCTTGCGCAGGGAGTCCTCGACGTTCTGGCCGGGAAAGCGGTCGAGGTCGCGCAGGGAGGGGAGTTCGACGGAGATGACGCGGGCACCGCGGCGTTCGAATTCGAAGGCGAAGAAGCCGGTGGCGGAGCCGACGTCGAGGACGGTGAGGCCGGTCATGTCCTCGGGGAAGCCGAATTGCGAGATGGTTTCCCGGTAATCGTACATGCCGGGGGTGACGAGACCGTCGCCCAGGTCGATGGTGTGGTACCAGTAGTAGCGCTCGGCGTCGTGAAGGCCGAGGGCTTTGGCACGGGCGATGAAGTCGCGGGAGCGCTCAAGAAATGCTTCGGGGATGCTTTGTTCGGGCGCTGACATTATTTATAGGCGGCGCAGACGACGCGCTTCCCCCGTGCGTGTTGTTCGTAGGCGTTGGCGGGCGGCACCAGGATTTCGGCGCGCTTGAAGCCGGCTTGGCGGAGCATGAAAAGCAGCGCCTTGGGCGAGGGGCATGTGGCCATCGGGGTCACGCCGGTTTCGCGGTTGCCGTTGTCGAATTCACCGGACTCGTCGATGATGGCGAGGATGCCCTTGTACGGGCGGGTCCATTGCTGCGCGCCCCATTCGGTGGAGCCTTCGATTTCGTCGACCACTTGGGTTTCGATCAGACACATTTCGCCTGTGACGGCGGCGACCTGGCGCAGGCAGAGCATGGGGTCCTCGACATGATAGAGGACGCCGAGGAAGAGGGTCAGGGCGTAGGTCCTGGATTCGTCGGCGGCGAGGGTCTCAACGCGTCCTTGGCGGAAACGGATGTCGACTCCCGAAGCGGCGGCGGCGAAGCGTGCGCGGCGGAGGTTTTCCTCGCGGGCGTCGACGGCGGAGACGGCCATGCCGTGCTTGGCCATGTGGATGGCGTAGAAGCCTTCATGGCAGCCGATGTCGAGGCAGTCGAGAGTCCCGATGCGGTCGCCGAAGTGGGCGAGGGCCGCGGACTCGACCATTTCGAGACGGGTGCCGTGGATCCCGACCACCTGGGGCGGGATGAGGGGTGTGGTTTGGAGGCCGTCGCCGAAGTCGAAGGCGTAGAACCAAGGGCCGAGTTGGTCGATGCCGCTACGGATTTGGTCCGGGGGCAATTTTGGGAGGTGCAATCTAATAGGTTAGCGTTTCAGGCTGGGTGTGGCGGGAAACTGGCCTATCCGGTGCGGACTCGAAGCGCGAGACCGCGCCGCGTATGTGGCTCCTTGGGTGTGGCCACGACGAAGTAGAATTATGGGATGAACGTCAGCGTCGCGGAAGCCACGAACACTTTGCCGGACTTAATCCGGGCGGTTGAGCATGGCACCAACGTCATCATCACCTTGGAGGGAAAGCCTGTGGCGCAACTGTCGGCCCTGCTGGCCCCGGAGCAGCGCGAGCGCCGCAAGGTGGTCTTCGGAGGGATGAAGGGCCGCATTCAGTTGCGGGTGGGACGATCCGATCACTCTGGACGCATTTCTTGCCGGTGATATTTTAGGGGGACACCTAATTGGACACCAATGTGGCGCTGATCGCCACGTCGAGTCCGGTTGCCTTGTCTACTAGGACTGTCTGCGAGGATGCATCTGTGATTAGGCGCACAAACCCTGCGGAACCCATTGGATGCCGCCTACGGATTCAACGTCTCAAAACCAGCCATCCGGAAGTGCTGGTCGAAAGTGAATGCCTTGTTGATTCCGACGCGGTGCATGATGGCGAAACTCACGCAGTCGATGGCGTTCGCGCCGCCCCCTCCCCATTTGCCGAAGAGGTCCCAAGCTTCCTCTTGGACGACGGGGTCGGGGTGGATCGTGCGGATCGACTCGTTCCAGCGGGTGCGCTCCAAGAAGGTTAGCGCAGTGGAAAACAATCCCCGGGCTTGCAGGAGCGAGACGGTTTCGTTGATCACCAAAGAAGACGTGTAGAAGACCATGCCCGGTTCCACGGCACGGTTGGCCCGCTGGTGCCATTGGTCCCGGGCCATAACCCGGGCAACGAAATAGCTGGTGTCTATGAAAACCCTCATCCTAGAACTTCACGCGTAGAGGATTTCGTCAACCCGGCTCGAGAGATCGGTGTCGGGCACATCCACCAAGCCCGTGATGGATTCAAAAGGATCGGACATCGCGAGCTTGGCCCTGAGGCGGTCGGACATGGTCTGACGGATCAACTCGGCAACCGAGACGCCATCGAGATCCGCAGCCTGCTTCCATTCCGCCATCTGGCCCTCCGCAACGGTGATTTGAAATTTCGTCATGACATCAGTATACGTTGATCCATCACGCGATACAATCACCTCAGTCAATCAGGTTGTTGAAACTCGGGCGCATTTTTGATAGCACACGTCAAAATTGCATGTCAAGAAACCTGGCAATGTTTTGTTCGAGATGCCGGATTACCAGAGGCGCTCGATCTTGAATCCTTGAGCTTGCCCCACCACGATTCGTAAGCGCTGCGCGGCAGTATTCTCGTCGTCAGGTTCACCGAAGCCGCGATTTGCGCTACTCAGCTCCCTCAGACACGACCGGCACCACCCCTCGCCCTGTCCACTTTTCCAAATACAAATAAATCACCGGAGTAATATACAGCGTCAGCAACTGCGACACAACCAATCCCCCCACCACCGCCAACCCCAGCGGCCTCCGGGCCTCGCCACCCGCTCCATACCCGAACGCGATCGGCATCGTCCCCAGCAACGCGCACATCGTGGTCATCATGATCGGCCGGAACCGCTGCAGACACCCCTCGAAGATCGCCTCCTCCGCGGGCATCCCCTGCCGACGCGCCATGATCGCGAAGTCCACCATCATGATCGCGTTCTTCTTCACAATCCCGATCAATAAGATAATCCCCACGAACGAGTACAAATTCAAATCGTCGTGGAACAGCAGCAGGGTCGCCAGCGCGCCCATGCCCGCCGCCGGTAGGCCCGACAGGATCGTCACCGGGTGGATGAAGCTCTCGTACAGCACCCCCAGCACCAGATAAATCACCAGGACCGCAATCCCCAGCAGCACCGCCAGTCCGCCCAACGACTTCTGGAACGCCTGTGCCGTCCCCTGGTAGGTGAACGACATCGTGTCCGGCAGCCCCATCTGCTTCGCCGCCTCGTCCACCTGCGCCGTCACCTCGCTCAGAGAAACGCCCGGCTTGGCGTTGAATTGCAGGTTCACCGCCGGCAGCTGACCGATGTGGTTCACCGACAGCGGGGCCACGCTCTGGATGCCGCGCGTCACCGCCGAAAGCGGCACCAGCTTATTATTCGAAGACCGGATGTAGAGCTTCGAAAGCCCGGCCGGGTCGCGCTGGTATTGCGGCAGGACCTCCAGGATCACGTCGTAGTCGTTCGCCGCCGCCGTGATGGTGGAGACGCGGCGGTTCCCGTAGGCGTCGTAGAGCGTGTTGGCGATCTGCTCGGGGGTGATGCCGAGAGACAGGGCGCGGTCGCGGTCGATGTCGACATTGACGCGCGGGCTCCGAAGCTGCAGGTCGCTGTACACGTCGGCGATGGTGGGCAGGGTACGCAGTTTCGCCTCCAGCTTGGGTGCCCATTGGAACAGGACGGCGGTATCGGCGTCCTGCAGCGCGACCGAATACTGGTAGCGCGATTCGTTCTGGCCCAGCGTCAGCAGAGGCGGCAGTTGCAGGAAGACGGAGAAGCCGGGGATCTGGGCGAACTCCTTCTGGAGGTCGGCAATGATCTGCGTCGCGTGCGGCCGCTGAGTGCCTTCCTTGAAGTGCATGAACACGAAGCCCTGGTTCTGGCCGGAGAAGCCCCCCGTACCGGTGCCGAACTGGCCCACATATGGATTCTTCTGCACGATCCGCATGGCCTGCTTCTGAAGCTCCACCATTTGGTCGAAGGACGTGTCCTGCGCGGCCTCGGTGCTGCCGAAGACCATGCCGGTATCGACGGCGGGGAGGAAGCTCTTCGGCATCACGACGAACATCCAGCCGGTCACACCGGTGAGCACAATCGTCAGGACGAGGGTCGCCAAGCGGAATCGCAGGACGAACTGGAGGGTGCTTCGATAGAGGTTATTCAGACCGGTGAAGAAGGACTCGGTGAGCGTGAACAGGCGTCCGTGCTTCTCCTCATGCCGGAGGAAGCGGGCGCAGAGCATCGGGGTCAGCGAGAGCGAGATGAAGCCGGAAATCAGCACGGCGACCGCGATGGTGATGGAAAACTCGCGCAGCAGCCGCCCGATGATGCCGTCGAGGAACAGCACCGGGATGAAAACGGCCACCAGCGAGATGGTCATCGAGATGATGGTGAACCCGACCTCGCGCGCACCTTCGAGCGCCGCCTGCATCCGCGGCTTACCCATTTCGAGGTGGCGGACGATGTTTTCCAACATCACGATGGCGTCGTCCACCACGAAACCGACGGAAAGCGTCATCGCCATCATCGATAGAGTGTCGATAGTAAAGCCCAGCAGCTTCATCGCGGCAAAGGTCCCCAGCAGGGACAGCGGCACCGCGAGGCTCGGGATGACGGTTGCCGAAACGTTGCGCAGGAACACGAAGATCACCAGGATCACGAGGCCGATGGTGAGCAGGAGGGTGAACTTCACGTCCTCGATGGATTGCCGGATGTTCTGCGAGGCGTCGAATTCCACGTGCAACTCGATGCCCGCCGGCATGTTCTTCTGCAGGCTGGGCAGCAGGCGCTTCACGCCCTCCACCACCTCGACGGTGTTCGTACCCGGCTGCTTCTGCACGGCGATGATCATAGCGAGGTTGCCGTTCACCCAGAACATGCTCTTGTCGGACGTAACGGAGTCGGTGACTGTGGCCACATCGCCCAAACGCACGGGGTTGCCGTTGCGGTAGGAGATGATCATGGGACGGAACTGGTCGGCAGTGTTTACCTGGCTGTTGGATTGCACCGAATACGCCTTGGTGTAGCCGTAGAGCGACCCTGCGGGCAGGTTCACGTTCTGCTGACCCAGTGCGGTACGGATGTCTTCGAGACCGACTTGACGGGATGCCAGGCGGTCGGGGTCGGCCTGGACCCGGACTGCGTATTTCTTGGCACCAAAGATTTGGACCTGCGCCACGCCGCTGACCATGGAAAGGCGGCGTCCGATCAGGGTTTCGGCGTATTCGTCCAGCGCCGCCATCGTCATGGTGTCGGACCGGATCCCGAGGTAGACGATGGCCCGCGATGCCGGATTGACCTTCTGATAGGACGGCGGCGCGGGCATGTTGGTCGGCAAGTTGCCGCCCGCACGCGAGATGGCGGCCTGAACGTCCTGCGCGGCGGCGTCGATGGAGCGCCGGATGTCGAACTGCAGCGTGATGTTGGTGGTGCCGAGGGAGCTGGAGGACGACATGCTCTCGATACCGTCGATGTTGGAGAACGATTTTTCGAGCGGCGTGGCAACCGACGAGGCCATGATGTCCGGATTCGCCCCGGGCAGCGCGGCGGAGACCTGGATGGTGGGGTATTCGACGGACGGAAGGTCGCTGACGGGCAGCGTGAAGTAGCTGAGGAGCCCGAAGCCGAGGATGCCGGCCATGACCAGCGTGGTGGTGACGCCGCGTTGGATGAAGAGGTCGGTGATCGCCATGGCGTTAGTTCCCGCCCGCAGTGGCCGTGAGTACCCGGACCTTCGCGTTCGGCGCGAGGCGCATCTGGCCTTCGGATACGACCGAATCGCCGGGCTTGAGGCCTGTACCGATGACGGCGGTTTCCGGCTTGCCGGGCGGATTGAAGAGGCGCAGCACCGTGACGTCGCGCATCGAAACGGTGGAATCAGCGGCATTCAGGACCCAGACGTACTTGCCGTTGGGGCCCGTTTGAAGGGCCTTCGAGGCAATCAGGATCCGGTCCTTCTCCACCGCTAGTCGGGCGCTGACGTTGACGAACTGGCCGGGCCAGAGCGCGCGGTCGGCGTTGGCGAAGTTGGCCTTGAGGCGGATGGTGCCGGTGGTGGTGTCGACGGTATTGTCGATGAACTGGAGTGTTCCCGTGCCGGTTTTTCCGTCCGAAGAGGTGGCGGATACCTCGAGCGGTCGCGTGGCATTGTACTTGCGGATCTCGGCGAGCAGGTTTTCCGGCACCGGGAACGAGACGTAGACCGGCGAAGTCTGGAGCAGCGTGACAAGCGTGTTGTCGTTCTCCTTTGCCAGATTGCCCTGCTTGGCGGCGATGGCCCCGGCGCGACCGGAGATCGGAGCCCGGATCTTGGTGTAGTCGAGCTGGAGCCGGATCTGTTCGAGGCGGGCGCGGTCGGCCTTGGCTGCGGCTTGGGCGCTGTCGCGGGCGGCGCGGTCGGCATCGACGGAGGCCTTGGCGGCGTCGGCGTTCGATTCGGCCTGGGCGGACTGCTCGGCGGAAAGGATGCCTTCCTTGTTGAGGCGGGCGCTGCGCTTGGCGATGGCGTCGAGGTTCTTCCAGGTGGCGTCGTCGCGGAGGATGTTGGCCTCGGCCTGCTTCTCGTTGGCGGCGTCCTTGGCGACGTTGGCGTCGATCTCTGCGATTTGGCGGTTGAAGGTTTCAGGGTCGAGCTCGAAGAGGTAGTCGCCTTGCTTGACGTCCTGGCCTTCGGCGAAGTGGACGCGGAGGATGGGGGCGGTGACCCGGGCCTTGACGTCAACGGTGGAAATGGCTTCCACGTTGCCGATGGCGGCGAATTCGAGGGGGACGTCGGCGGACGTGGCGGCGAGGACGCGGACGGCTTCGGGGGGCGCAACAACGGCGGTCGGGGCAGCCTCCTTCGCGCATGAGGTGGCGAAGAGGGCTGCGGCTAGGGCCAGCAGGACGGACGGGATTCGGGTGGTCACGGGAATTATGTGGGACGAACGACTATGTATAAGGGTAGCAATTCGATAGGGAGGCAGAGTTTTCGCGGCACAATTGGGGGACGTGGAAGCCGCGGGCACGCCGGTTCCACGCGGAGCCGTTGTAGTGGCGACGGCGTAACAGTGTGGGTGCTCCAATCCGTCAGTTCGAGTCCAATGCAGCCGCGACGGTTGTCCTGACAAACCTGGCAAGTTCGACAAGTTCGCTTTCACCGCCGATTGGCACTTCAGGCCCATCGCCTGGATATCGACCATCGACACCGAACGGCGTGAGCACATCCGCAATACGCAAGAGTTCGGACAGTTCGCGATTGACAGATGAAACCAGATGGCGCAGCCGTTCGAGATCGTGGGTCTTGGGGAACTCGACCTTGTGCCAGACAAGGAACGCCTTCAGGTACTTCTCAGTCGCCTGCTGACAATGGAAGGCGATTACTTCACTGAGTCGAGCATCATCGTCGTCGGATTGAAGCCGTTCCGCCGCGATGAGGTCCGCGTCCGCCTTGCGGAGCCACTGATCGACGAAAGCAAGGCGCTCCTCGTCAGGCCGCTTCATAGAGGATGCGTCCGTATTTGTTGGCGGGGTACGCGATGCCCCCAATCACACCTTTTGTGGACTCAAATCGATCCGTCGCCATGACAATTACATCGACCGGATAGTTCACGTCGCCCAGTGCCCGGCGAATACGGACACTGCGGTCGCGCGTGTTCTCGGGAGCTTGCTCGATCACGAGCAAGTCGAGATCGCTGTCCCGGTTCATTTGTCCGCTCGCGGCGGAGCCGAAGAGGATGATGCGGTCGGGAAGCGACACGGTCAGCACGCGCCGCACAACCTCGGACAGTATCGATTCATCCACGTGCATGCTCCCATTGTAGACAGCCCGGATCTTGTGCCCAGGTCCGATCCCTGCCTTAACGCATTTTTCTCTGAGGATTCTTCTGGCCAACACGTATTTCTTGCCGCCCTCGACAATAAGAACGGCGTATGAACACGACACAAACCACCGCCATTTTCGGCTCCGTGGCTCGGGGCCAAAGCGACTCCATGAGCGATATCGATTTCATCGTCGACCTGGAACCGGGGCGGACCCTCTTCGATCTCGGGGGTTGCTCTCGGACTTGGAATCCTTGCTGCCATCCAGAGTCGACGTCGTTACCGAGCGCACCATGCGACCAAGGGTGCGCGACCGGGTTCTCGCCGAGGCAGTGCCACTTTGAGGGAGGCGTAACCCCAACGCACAAAAAGCCGCCCTCCGTGTCTCCACGGAGGGCGGCCTTCACATCCCAAAACCGTGTCTAACTACTTAGTGCCCGGCAATCCAAAACAATACAAAACACTGTCATACGTCCCCAGATACACCCGTCCGTTCGCCATCGACAAACCGCCGAAGTGTACCCAGGACTTGATCTGGTCGCCGCTGTTGTACAGTTCCTTGCCCGTCTGGCCGTCGAACGCGTAGAACGTCGCGTGCTTCGACGCCGCGATGCGCAGCTTGCTCGAATCGCGCAACCCGACGTCCGGGTACGCCTGCGTCGTGTTTTCACCCGACGCGAACGAGTACACGACACCGTTGGCGATCAGTGGCGGCTCGGCCTGGTCCATGTCGCGGGAAACCCACGCCGGAACCAGCGAGTACTTGCCGTTCTTCTCTTCAACCTTGAACGCCGCCACCGCGCCGTGGGTGACCGGACCGTTCATGATCGGGGCCTTGAACTTCGGGTGCACCGGGCCCCAGAACGGGGTCAGCACCCAACGCGTGCCCTTCGAATCTTCCCAGCTCGCCATCGACCCCCAAATGCCGGCCGAGGCGAAATTCACCTCTTCGTTGCAGATGAGCGGCGTGCGGTCGAGCGGGGTCTGGTGGTCGTCGCCGCCGGGGTTCTTCGGGTCCATCAGGTACACGCGGCATTCCTTGCTCGCCGTCACCATCAGTTCCTTGCCCTTGTAGCTGAAGATGGCGGGGGTGACTTGGAAATCGAGGTCGCGCTTCTGCAGCCAGGACCAGTTGGACGGAATGAAGTAGTCGGCAATCTTCAACTCGTCGCCGAACACTTTGCCGCCGATCAGCCCGTTGCCGTACGTCTGGTTTTCCTTGTCGTAGCGACCGTCGCCGGTCGGAGCCCAGGCCACGCCGTTGGAATCGATCGCCGCGCCGGTCCGGCCCCAGAGTCCGCCGCTGCGGGGGGAGGCCGTCATTACCTTGTGCGTGGGGTCGTCGATCTTGACCGCCCACATCTGGTTGGGGTTACCGTGGCAGCCTTGAGCGGTGGTGGTGAACAGGACGCCGTCCCACATGTTGAGCGCGAAGGCCTTCGAGTTCGGCCCGATGAACTTGTAGGGCTGGGCCAACTCCTCGCCGTCGGCGGCATTGAGGGTGTGCAACTGGCCGTCACCGGCGATCACGTAGACCGGGCGCTGGCCATTGGCGTTCGGGGCCCCGATGTACGGGGTGGCGAGGGCGCCTTCCGGGCACAGCGGGTCGTCGTTGTTCGGACGCACGTTCGTGGGTGTCGGGTAGTCGAAATGCTTCTTCCAGACCACCGTCCCGTTGACCACGTCGATGCCGTACATGTTGTCCGAGATGCCGAGCACGATGGCGATCTGCTTCTCGCCCGCCGACGTCTTCAGGTTGTTGATGATCAGCGGCGGGAAGAGCGAGTGCATCTGCTGCGGCTGGTTGTCGAGCTGCAGCTTCCAGAGGACCTTCAAATCCTTCGCGTTGGCGGTCGAGATCGTGTGCTCGTCCTTCTGCCAGGCGGTGCGCTTGGTGTCGCCGCCATCCATGAGCCAGTCGGCGGCGCGGGAGGCGACCCCGCCCACGAACGCCACCGCCACCAGGGCAATTGTCAGTTTTCGCATGTCGATTCTCCTTGGTTCCTACTTGCCCGTCAGCTGCGGTTGTTCCGCGAGGAAGCCCAGACTGTACACCGTGTTGTCGTGGGTCGTGAAATAGATCCGGCGGTTGGCGACCGAGACGCCCGAGCCGTGCGAGAACGTCGTCGCCAAGGTGCCGGAGTTGTAGAGTTCCTTGCCGGTCTCACCGTCGAGGACGTAGAGGACGGCCTTGCCTGCCGCCTTTTCCTTTTCCGCGACCGACAGCAGCTTGCCGTCTTCCTTCGCGTAGCGCGAGGACTCGCCCGAGGACAGCGCAAAAACCAAGCCATTCGCAGTGGCGACCGGCGCCGGGGATTGCAGATCGCGGGAGGACCAAGCCTTCACCAGGGCCGGCTTGCCGCCGCGGTCTTCCACCTTGAACGCGATCACGCCGCCCTTGGGCCCCCAGAACGAGCCATAAACCCAGCGCGTGTTGCCATTGTCGGCGTCTTCCCAGCTTGCGAACGCGCCCTGGAAGCCGCTGCCGTCGAACTTCGACTCCGCCGCGACCACCGACTCGGTGGCAAACAGCGGGGTGTGGTGGTCCGCGCCGCCGAGCGACTTGGAATCCAGCAGGTACACCTTGCCGTCGCGTCCGGCGGACACGATCACGTCGCTGCCCTTCCACGAGAACACGACGGGCGTCACACCCGGCGTGGGAACGCCCTTGGTGACCGGAACCGGAGCGCTCGAAGGGGTGAAATAGTCCTTCACCTTGAGGTCCTTTGAGAGGGAGATGACGGTGTCGTTGTAGTCGCCGGCGACCTCACCCTTGCCGTTGGGAATCTGCGCGTAGACGGTGCCGTCGGTGCCGACCGAAACGCCGGCGTTGCCCGCCGTGCCGCCGCCGTTGAGTTCCAGCGTGGAGACCTTCGTGTCGGTGGCCGGACCGGTGACCGTGGCGAGATCAATCGCATAGATGCCGTTCGGGTTGCCGCCGCAGTTGTCCTGCGTGGCCGCGTAGACCACACCCTCGTTGATATTGATGGCCGACACCTTGGCGTTCGGCGGCAGGAACTTGATGCCGGGAACGCGGTCGACGCCGTTGGCGGAATTCAGGGCGTGCAGCGAGCCATCCGACGCGATGGCCGCGAAGTTCGCACCACGCCCGAAGTTGCCCGCGCCGAAGAGCGGGGGGGCCGGGGGAGCCATCGGAGGCCCTGCCGGGGCCATCGCGCGGCCGCCGCCGGGTGCACCCGGAGCGCCAGGACCACGACCAGCGCCAGCGCCACCCGGACCACGTCCCGCAGCACCCGCGCGACCCGGACCGGGTCCGCGTCCACCACCGGCCGTGCTGCTGCCGGGCATTGCCACAAATGCGGACAAGCCGCCCGCGCAAACCACGGTCGAAGTGGTCTGCTGCGGCTTGTCGGCCTTGTATTCGAAGTGGTTCTTCCACATGATGCGACCGAGGTCGGCATCCACCGACCAGACGTTGTCGCCGCTGCCGCCCATCACGAGCAGTTCCTTGAAGCCGAGGTAGCCGATGATCCGCTCCAGGATGACGGGACTCGTCAGCGAGTCGAGGCCATGCGCCTGGTTGTCGGTCTTGTATTTGTAGAGGAATTCAATCTTGGAGGCGTTGGCCTTGGTGAAGGCCTTTTCGGTCTTCGCCCAGCCGTCGCGTTGGGGGTTGCCGCTTTGGGTAGGCCAGTCGGCGGCCCAGATGACCGCGCACGCGGCAGTCAAGGCAAGCGTGCCGGACAAGCAGATAAGGGATAACTTTTTCATGTTGAAACGGTTCAATCCTGCGTTGGAGTATATCACCTTCAGGCAAGGTCAGACTGTAAAACAATCTGAGAGCCTGGAACCAGGAGCCCCCGATGGACCACGCGCGCGTAGAATCCGCCCCGCGCCCAGCGAGGCGTGTCGGGGTTGCGGGCCTTGCATTTGGCGTCGTAAAGCTCGGCGTGGATCCCGTTGCCGTAGGGCAGCAGGTTGTCGCACGGGGTGCGGAGGGTGGTCAGTTCGATGACGGCGTCCTCGCCGATCGCGTAGCGCTGGCCGGAGCGCCAGTTCGCGGGATCGAGACCGGACACGGTCAGGTTTTCGCCGAGCGCGCCGGGGTAGACGGTGAAGCCCTTGGCCGCGAGGTCGTCCAGCACCTCGGCGGAGATCATGAGGACAGCCTTGTCGGGTCCGCCATGGTATTTGCGGTTGCGCTGCCAGTCGGCCTCGACGCCCTCGCGGTTCAGCATCACGGGCCCTTCGATGGGTCGTTTGGGCAGTCCGCCGGGGGATCGACTGATTTGCATCAAAGTGCCCTGTTTGAGCAGTCCGTTCGTCATCGCGGTAACCTCATTGATTGGACAATCTGACGCATTCGTTAGTCGGACTTTTTCTGGCCCGCGCGGGTTTCCGCCGCGCGTCGCCCTACGGAACCGCCCTGATGGTGCTGGCCGCCAATGCTCCGGATGTCGATGTCGTGTCGGGACTCGGCGGCGCGGTCACCTACATCGAATGGCACCGCAACATTACCCATTCTCTGATAGGGTGGCCGGTGGTGGCGCTCATGTCGGTAGGCTTGGTGGCCGCCGCCACCCGTACGAAGCTGCCGTGGCTGAAGGCGTGGCTGATCGCGCTCGTTGGGGTGGGGTCGCACTTGCTGCTAGATCTGACCAATACCTACGGCGTGCGGTTGTTGCTGCCGTTTTCCGGTCGCTGGTTCCACTGGGATATCGCGCCGGTGATCGACCTCGCCATCTGGACGATCCTGCTGATCGGCGTGGCCGCGCCCGTGCTGGTGCGGCTGGTGGGGTCGGAGATCGGCGAAAAGGACCCCGACAGCGGCAAGGCCGGGTGGGCCTTCACGGCTCTGCTCTTTTTGTTCGCGTACGACTACGGCCGCTCCGTACTGCACGACCGCGCCGTGGAACCTGTCGCCAGCCGCACGTGGGAGGACGGCCTGACCCCGCGCCGTGCGGGGGCGTTTCCGTCGGGCAATCCGCTCGTCTGGACGGGCGTCGCGGAGATGTACAACGCCTACATCGTGGTGCCGGTCGACCTGCGCGGCAACTTCCATCCGTCCGTGGCCGAGACCTTCTATAAGGGTGAGCGCACCCCGGCGCTCTACGCCGCCAAGGGTTCGCTGCCCTTCCGCAAGTTCGACGAATTCGTGCAGTACCCGTTGTGGATGTCCGTGCCGTCGGGCGAGGTTGAGAACGCCACGAAGGTGACCCTGCTGGATCTGCGTTTCGGTACGCCGCGCGCAATCGGGTTCGCGGCCACGGCGACGGTGGACGCGCAGAACCGGGTCCGGGACACGCAATTTGGCATGGGAGGCGCAAGGCCGAGGTGATCCTGAAGCGCACCCTGGCCGGCGGGTGGGTGGCGCCGTCCGAATTGCCGCGCGGCGAGACGGGGAGACCGCTCTGCCGTTGGTGCGGCAATGAGGTCGGGGCACGCCGCCGGACGTTTTGCTCGGATGAGTGCGTGCATCAGTGGAAGCTGCGGTCGGACCCCGGCTACCTTCGGGAGCGGGTCTTCGAGCGCGACAAGGGCGTCTGCGGGGTGTGCGGGGCCGACACGGTTACGTTGCGGCGCGACATGCGGAAGCTGGACCTCGCCGCGCGGCGGAGATTCCTGAAGGAGTGGGGTTTGCGCGACGGGAGCCGGAAATCGCTGTGGGATGCCGACCATGTTGTGCCTGTGGTGGAGGGCGGGGGGCAGTGCGACCTTTCGAACATGCGGACACTGTGTTTGAAGTGCCACCGGGCGGCTACGGCGGCTTTGCGGGAGAGACAGACTGCCTCTCAGTTGCGCGAGAGGTTGAGCCGGAGGTCCATCTGAATCCGTTCGCACTCCGCGATCTCCAACATCGCAGCATCGGGGTGCAAGGGATTCAGGAGGTAGTTGGTTGACTTCGGCGAGGGTGCCGAGGGAACTCCGAGCAGGGCCGTCCGCTGGGAGGCGAGCCACTGGTCGCCGAGACGCTGCGTCTCACGTTGATTCTCGCGCCAAGCTTCGGACAACTGGCGGCTGTCCAGGATCTCAACCGAGACTTGGGGCGGAACGGCTATCTTCAGTAGTTGAATAGAATCGGGCAGGAGCGATGGCTCCGTGACATGAACCAAGAACTCCAGCAAGGCGACCGCGGGTGCTCGGCGAGATAGACAATCCGCTTGCCAATAGCCGCCGTGTGCCACCGGGCGTCGCCCAGTTCCCCGCCCAAGCCGATAAGGTTGGCGTGGTTACTGATTCGCCAGACGGTGGTCATGCTTTTAATTGTGCAAAACTTTGGGGTTTTCTCGCAACGCGCACCCGCACCGTGTTGAGAGTACAACCCGAGCTCTCACTGCTTTTGCACGGCGATCCTCAGGTTTTCCTCAGGAGGGACAAAGCCATGGAACGGTGGTTGAGTGAATTACGTTGTTGATTGGCTTTCCGACCTCAGGCGCTTCGTTTTTGAACGATAGCCACGTATCGACATCGAGCTTCGGCGTCTATATTTTGGTCACGCGCCTTGCTGTAGAGTCTACATGTAGGCGCTCAGGCATTGCCCCGCGCCTCCAGCTAACCGGCCACATTGACCCACATTGTGCCAAGGTATGTTGTCAGACGAACATGCCTTCGTCGATCTGCTGCAAAAAGCTCTCGACCAAACGGGCACCCGTCTCCGTCATGAGCATGCTCATCGGCGTCCGCCCACTCAGCCGACCCGACGGAAGCCGCAGCCACCTTAAGGCCTTCTCCCGATTGGCAAAGACCTGGTTGGCGAGGGCCAAAACACGAGCCAGCCGCACAACCCGATCCGTCTCAACATTCGAAAGCGCCTCACCCCGCCCCCGGCGCGACTTTAGCAGCCTCGGCGAAATCACGATCTCCGAAATCTCGGCGGGAGTGAGTCCCTTTTCCTGAAGCAACAGCAAGCTGTCCGTAGACAAGCCCCGCTCGACCGCCTCGGCCACCGCGAAGTCGGACTGCGGAACTGTTCCGATCATCTCGCAAATATCGGGTCCGGCCAGCACGGAAGTGTCCTCAACCAAATTATGCCACGCGGCAGTGAGACAATAGCGGGTTCATGGCAATCTCACTCGACCAGATCACCGGTTCGGACCCCTCCGTCTTCGACATCCGCTCCAAAGCCCCCGGTCCCCAGGGCAGCGTCCCCATCACGGTTGACATGCTGCTCAACCGCCCCTCCGGCGACCTCTTCGGCTGGGCACAGAACGCGGGCATGGGCTGGAACCCCGCCAAGCTCGGCGGCAAGGAGATCCTGATCCTCAGCACCCACGGCGGCATCCGCAAGGAGGACGGCACGCCCATCGCCCTCGGCTACCACACCGGCCACTGGGAAGTCGGCCTCCTGATGCAGGCCGCCGCCGAGGAACTCTCCTCCCTCAACGCCGTCCCCTTCGCCGCCTACTGCACCGACCCCTGCGACGGCCGCACCCAGGGCACTCCCGGCATGTACGACAGCCTGCCGTACCGCAACGACGCCGCAATCGTCTTCCGCCGCCAGATCCGGTCCCTCCCCACCCGCCGCGGCGTGATCGGCGTCGCCACCTGCGACAAGGGCCTGCCCGCCATGATGATGGCCCTCGCGGGGTCCGGCGACATGCCCTGCATCCTCGTCCCCGGCGGCACCACGCTGCTGGCCGAGCAGGGTGAGGACGCCGGACGCGTCCAGTCCGTCGGCGCGCGCTTTGCCCATAACGAAATTACGCTGGAAGCGGCGGCGGAGAATCTCTGCCGCGCCTGCGCCAGCCCCGGCGGCGGTTGCCAATTCCTCGGCACGGCAGGCACTTCGCAGGTCGTGGGCGAAGCCCTCGGCATGTCCTTGACCCACTCGGGCCTCGCGCCTTCCGGCCAACCGGTTTGGCTCGACATGGCCCGCCGCTCCGCCCGCGCGGTCCTGCGCATGGAATCCATGGGCCTCACGATGGGCAAGATCCTGACCGACGCCTCGCTCGCCAACGCCATGGTGGTGCACGCGGCCTTCGGGGGGTCGACGAACCTCATCCTCCACATCCCCGCCATCGCCCACGCGGCGGGCCTGCGCCGACCCACCGTAGACGACTGGACCCGTATCAACCGCGAAATCCCGCGGCTGGTCGACGCCCTGCCCAACGGGCCGAAGTACTTCCCCACCGTCCAGGTCTTCATGGCCGGCGGCGTGCCGGAAGTCATGCTGCACCTGCGCCGCGCCGGACTCCTCGACACCTCCGCCATGACGGTCTCGGGCGAAACCCTCGGCACCATGCTCGACTGGTGGGAGGATTCCGAACGTCGCCACGCCATCCGCAAGGTGTTGAAAGAAAAGGACGGCGTCGATCCCGACGACGTCATCATGTCCCCCCAGGCGGCCCGTGCCAACGGCCTGACCTCCACGGTCACTTTCCCGGTCGGCAACCTCGCGCCCGGCGGCTCGGTCATCAAGAGCACCGCCATCGACGCCAGCGTGGTGGGCGTGGACGGCGTCTACCGCAAGCGCGGACCGGCCCGCGTCTATCAGACGGAAGGCGCAGTCATCCAGGCCATCAAGAGCCACGGACCGGACCGGATCAAGGAAGGCGACGTCATTATTCTGATCTGCCGCGGTCCGCTGGGTTCCGGCATGGAGGAGATCTACCAGATCACCTCGGCGCTGAAGCACCTTTCGTTCGGCAAGCACGTGGCGGTGGTGACGGATGCGCGCTTCAGCGGCGTTTCCACTGGTGCCTGCATCGGCCACGTGACGCCCGAGGCGCTTGGCGGCGGTCCCATCGGTAAGGTTTTGGAAGGCGACACCATCGAGATCACCGTCGACCGCAATAACCTCCACGGCACCATCAACCTGCTGGCTCCCGACGCCGACGGCGAACTGTCCGTGGCTGCGGGCGACCGGTTATTGGCCGAACGCGGCCCCCGGCCCGACCTCGCGTCCGACCCCGGCCTGCCCGACGATTCCAAGCTCTGGGCGGTCCTGCAGAACGCCAGTGGTGGTACCTGGGGCGGCTGCGTGTATGACGTCGAGGCGATTTCGAAGCTGCTGAACCGGTAGGGTCCGAGCCGCGCGCGCAGCCTCGAGCTGTGGGCACCCAACGCCGGGCTGCTGCTGGAAACGTGCCAGCGCTGCAAGAAGGAGACACTGGTCCGGTACGGGTGGTAGCCGCCTACCGCTGGCCAAACCGGCCTCCGGGAACGTCATGAGCAGCCGCAAACAACCCGGCCAAGCATGCCGCCCCCGCAATGCGCCGCCGGAGTGCGCCCGAATCCAGAACAGTCGCCCTCACGGGCCACCAAACGCCGGAGACGTGCGCATCCCCCGCCCAGTTGCACCCGGCATCCGGCAAACCCCATAGCCGACGGCTGCCGCGGCCTAGCTCACCGAGCGACGGCAACACCCGGGACGCGCGCGCCACCGCTCCGCCCGCATTTTTCGCGCCGCCCAGCTGTAGAGATCTTTACGTTCACAACTTTTTTCACCCAATCTTCCCCACAGAATCAATAACTTGCAAAAACCATAGTTCGGAATCGACCCCTCCCTCGCGTACCCTCGTTGCCGGGAGGACCCACTATGGCCAACGAAATCGAAATCCTGCTCAACCGTGAAATCGCCCGCTGCGTCGCCCGCATCGCCGAATGCGAAACCCGCGAAGCCGAGCTCGCCCTCGAACCCAACCCCAAACTCCGCGCCGCCAACGACCGGGACCGCGACCGCGCCTTCATCGCCCTCGGCCGCGCCATGAAGATGCTCCGCGACCTCCCCAAATTCGAATCCGCCCCGAAACCCGAGGCCCCGGCCCAAGCGCAACCCCAAGTACAGCCCCAAGCCCCCGCCGCGCATCCCCAAATCGCCCGAAACGCCCTCTGCCCCTGCCGCTCCGGCCAAAAGTACAAGCGCTGCTGCGGACGCCTCGCCCCACCCCTCCACACCGCCACAACCGCAGCCAAATCCACACCCCAATTGGCGGGGCGGTCATCGACAACGGCATTCTCTCCACCGGCACTTTAGCGTGAATCCGGTCGGCTGCTCAACCCGCGTCGCGCGGTATGACAAACCGCTTGATCCCGCCTAGCGACCGATCCCCAACCACATCCGTGTCAGATCCAGGTTGAATCAAGAACGCATCGCCGCGCGGCAGAGTGAAATTCATGAAGGTTCGGGACGTCATCAAGCTGATCGAGAGCCATGGCTGGATCCACAAGAACACGGAGGGAAGCCATCGTCAATATGTCCACCCGACTAGACCGGGCAAGGCAACAATCGCGGGCCACCCTTCCAAAGAAATGCCGCCTACAACCCTCAAGTCTATACTCAAACAGGCAGGTATCAAATGAGCCAAACCAAGTACGCAGTCTTCTTCGAAAAGTCCGCCACCGGGTACGGAGCCTACGCGCCAGACCTGCCCGGATGTGTCGCGGTCGGCGACACTCTGGAAGAAACGCGAAAACTAATGGAAGAGGCCATGGCTATCCACCTCAAATCGATGAGGGAAGACGGCGACCCCATTCCGGAACCGTCCCACGTGGAGATGATCCAGATCGCGGCGTAAGGCAACGGTCTATCCGCAGCCGGGGCCTCAACATACACTGCGGGCCGTCCTGACGTCAAGCGGGTGTAGGGGCCTCCCCCCTACACATGATCCACTTCCCGCAACCACTCCGGCCGCTTCAACACCTCCCGCGGCTTGCTCCCGTCCGGCGGCCCGATCACCCCGTCCTTGTACATCATGTCCAGAATCCGCGCCGCGCGCCCGTAACCCAGCCGCAACCGGCGCTGCAACGTCGAAGTCGACGCCTTCCCCATCTCTAGCACCACCCGCATCGCCTCTTCGTACATCGGATCCTGCTCGCCCGACTCCACCTCTTCCGCAGTCCCGTCCCCTTCGTCCGTCGGCGGCGCGATCAAGTACGACTGGTCGTATTCCGGCTTTGCCTGCGCCTTCCAGAAATCCACCACCCCGCTGATTTCCGACTCCGTCACGAATGCCCCGTGCACACGCGTCAACCGCGACGAGCCCGGCGGCAGGAACAGCATGTCGCCCTTGCCCAGCAGGTGCTCGGCCCCCATCACGTCCAGAATCGTCCGGCTGTCCACCCGCGTCGCCACCCGGAAACTGATCCGCGCCGGGAAATTGGCTTTGATAATTCCGGTGATCACGTCCACGCTCGGCCGTTGCGTCGCCAGCACCAAGTGCATCCCGACCGCGCGCGCCATCTGCGCCAGCCGCGTCACCGACTCCTCGACGTTCTTGCCCTCCAGGATCATCAAATCCGCCAACTCGTCGATCAGGATCAGGATGTACGGCAGCGGACGCAACTCGTCCTTCGGCACATCCCCGTCCTCTTCCTCGAACAAGCTCCGCGGCTGGTTCCGCAGGCTCAGCACCTTCTTGTTGAACTGGTCGATGTTGCGCGCGCCCTGCTCGGCCAGCAGCCGCAGCCGCCGCTCCATTTCCAGCACGGCGTTCTTCAGCGCGTTGGTCGCCTTGCGCGGGTCCGTGATCACCGGCGTCAGCAGGTGCGGAATCCCCTCGTACATCCCCAATTCGACCCGCTTCGGGTCCACCATGATCATCCGGACCTCGTCCGGCGTCGACTTGTACAGGATCGACATGATCAGCGAATTGATCATCACCGACTTGCCCGACCCCGTCGAACCCGCGATCAGCATGTGCGGCATCGTTTCCAGCGTCGCCACTTTGATGCGCCCGTTGATGTCCTTGCCCATCGAGATCGTCATGTGCGACGGCGAAGACTCGAATTCCTCGGACTCGAACACCGCCCTGAGGCTGATCACTTCGCGCTTGGTGTTCGGCACCTCGATGCCGACCGTCGGCTTGCCCGGAATGCGCTCGATCAGGATCGATTCAGCCTGCAGCCCGAGGCACAGGTCCTCCATCAGCGTGGTGATGCGGCTGTACTTGATGCCCGCCTCCGGCTTGAACTCGAAAGTGGTCACAACCGGGCCCGGATTGATCTGGACCACGTTGCCGAGGACGTTGAACTCCTCGAACTTAGACTTGATCGCGGCGGCCGTGTTCTTGAGTTCCTGCTCGTCGAAGGCGGAGCGCTGCGGAATCTCGTTGAGCAGATCGGTCGACGGCAGCCGGTAGATCGTCTGCCGCTTGATGGCGGATTCCCGTGTCTTCGGCAACGGCTTGGTGAACGGGAATTCGCCCGCCTGGAGCGGCGAAATCGGTTCTTCGTCCAAACGGCGGATCGGGATATCCGATGGATCCGACGTCTCGCCCACCTGCTCCGGCAATGCCGAGGGCGACGGATCATCCCAAGGCAGACTCTCTGAAAGCGATTGGGTTGGATTTTTCGCCCGCCCGCGGGGTGCCGCCATGGGTTGCGGAATGATCGGCGGGCCGACCGATTCGCGCACTTCCACAATTTCGGTGTCGACCAACCGCGTCGTCGCCTGTTCCGATGGTGCTGGCAGTTGACGCCGCGCGGCCTTGGCTTCAGCCTTCGCCTCGGCCTTGCGCAGCCTCCGTTCCTCGGCCTCCTCGCGGCGGCGCTGCTTCCACGCGCGCCAACTATCCGCGATGCCCGTGAAGAACGCCCCGATGGGAGCAAGGAAATTCCAGAGCACCGAGAGCGTAAACGTTGATACCAAGTACGTCGAAACCAGCAGGCAGGTGCCCATCAGGACCGCCGCGCCCGCCGCGTTGAAACCATGTTTGAGGAATCCCGCCAGCAGGAACCCGACCGCGCCGCCCGGCATCACGGTGTGCTCGAAGGCACGCCAGTCCGGCAGCATCGCGGCCAACCCGCAGGCGGAAAGCACCATGAGCCCGGCACCCGGAACCTTCACCCACGGAGCTTCCAAGGCCTCCGACCGGATCCACTTCCAGCCCAATCCGAACATCAGGATGGGCAGCAGGAACGCGGCGAAGCCGAAGCTTTGCAGGAAAAGGTCGGCCACGAACGCGCCGACGGGCCCGATGAGGTTCTCAGCGGTTTCCCGACCTGTCACGGTATTCCATGACGAGTCCGAGGGGTGGAACGACGCGAAACTGAGGAGCGCGAGAATACCGCCCGCAAGGAACAGTACTCCCATCACCTCGTTGAGGCGTTTATGTTGGGTCGGTGTGAATATCCTCATCCGGCTGGCGGTCGGAAGAGAACTGGAGCAAAACCAGTATGGCAGAAATCTACGCTTGATGCCAGTTGATACAAACCGGTCCACGAAAAGCACTATATTGAAACTATGACGGTCGCTCTCCCGCCATCGCCGAGACTCCGCAAGCGCTTCACCTAAACGAACAAGATGGCAAGTTGGCAGCGCATCGAAGAGCTCTTCCTCCAGGCGTTGGAGATCCCTGCCGCCGACCGTCCGGCATTTCTCGAGACCGAGTCCGCCGGTGACACCGATCTGCTCCGCGAAGTCCGGGAGATGCTGGAAGCCGACGACGACGCGCACCGGTCCATCTTCGCGAAGTCCATCGTTTCCGTAGCCAACGAACTCTCCGCCGAGGACTGGACCGACCGGACCCTTGGCAATTGGCGGATCGTCCGTGAAATCGGCCATGGCGGGATGGGCACCGTTTTCCTCGCCACCCGCAACGACGACCAGTTCCAGAAACAGGCCGCCATCAAGATCCTCAAACGGGGCATGGATTCCGCCGCCCTCCTCCGGCGCTTCCGCGATGAACGCCAGATCCTCGCCCAGCTCAACCACCCCTACATTTCCCGGCTGCTCGATGGCGGCACGCTCCCTGACGGCCGCCCGTACTTCGTCATGGAGTACGTGGACGGCAAGCCGATCCATGCCTTCTGCGTCGACAACAATCTGGGTGTGGCAGAGCGCGTCGCCCTATTCTGCAAGGTCTGCGAGGCCGTCTCCTACGCTCACCAGAACTTGGTCGTGCACCGCGACTTGAAGCCGTCCAACATCCTCGTTTCGTCCGACGGCACGCCCCATCTTCTCGACTTCGGCATCGCGAAGCTGCTCGGGCCGGGTGCCGCCGACGGTCGCACGCAGTTCGAAACAGTGGCCGAGGCCCGTCTGCTGACGCCCGACTACGCCAGCCCCGAACAAGTGCGCGGACAAGGCGTCACCACCGCCAGCGACGTCTATTCCCTCGGTGCGGTTCTGTTCGAACTTCTCGCAGGCACCAAGGCCCACCGCCTGACGAACTACACACAAGAGGAAGTGTCAAAGGTCGTTTGCGACGACGATCCGGGCAAGCCCAGCCAGCACGCGCCCCCCGCCTTCCGCCGCGCAATCGAAGGCGACCTCGACAACATCGTTCAAACGGCGATGAGCAAGGAGACGGCGCGCCGCTACGCCTCGGCCAACGACCTGCGCCTCGACTTGATCCGACACATGGAAGGCCGGGCGGTCCTGGCGCGGGGCAATTCCTTCGGCTATGTCGCGGGGCGGTTCCTGCGGAGGCACGTGGTGGTGGCCACCGCCGCGGCTTTGACCCTCGCCAGCATCGTCGGCGGCTCCATCGTCGCCATCCGCGAGGCCCGGATCGCCACGCAACAAAGTTCCCGTGCCGAACGCCGCCTCCAGGACCTCCTGCAGCTTGCCAACAAGGCCCTGTTCGAGGTCGACGACGACTTGGCCCGCCAATCCGGCACCACCGAAACCCGGCGCAAGATGGTCAAGGCGACGCTCGAATACCTCGACAAGCTCAGCGCCGACGAGACGGGAAATCGCGCCTTGACCCGTGCGCTCGTCGCCGGTTACCTCAAGATGGGAGACGTGTTGGGACTGTCGCGGCGTCCCAACCTCGGTGATCCGAAGGGGGCCATCGCCAGCTACCGGAGCGCAGCCCGGATCCTCGACCGGATGCGGGCGGCGGGCGACACCAAAGAGGATGCGCTGCTGCGGATGGATGTCGGCGACCGCATCGCGAGTGTCCAGTTCGACACCGCAACGCTCGCCGAAACCGTCGCCACCGTCGAGCCGCTGGTCCGCGAAGCCGAGCGTCTGGCCAAGCTGTACCCGAACGACAGGAAGGTCCTCTGGGAACAGGCGGGCATGTACGGTTCCATGCTGGAAATCGAGTCGATCCGTTCGGACGGGGCCGCCGTCGGTTGGGCTCTCAAATCGACGGCGATCTACGAGACGCTGGCGAACCGCTATCCGGAAGACTACCAGCTGCAGTCCATGCTCGGAGCCAGTTACAGCAATGCCGCGCTGGCGCTGGGCAGCGGGAATGAGCGCGCCAGATCCCTCGAGTATGCCCGTAAGAGCTTGGCGATCCGGGAGGAACTGGTCCGGAAACGACCGACGGACGTGATGGCGAAAAGGGATCTCACTATCAGCCTGGGTCGGGTGGGTGTGGCGATCCAGAACCTGGCGGATGATCCCTCGCCCGAGCGCGACGCCCAGGCCGTGGCCTACTATCGCAGGGCCGCCGGCATTGCCCGCGACATCATGAACGCCGATCCGAAGAACATCAACGCGCGGATCGACTACTCCTCGTCGCTGACCGGGTCGGTTATGGTCCTCCGCTCCCAGGACCGAGCCTCGGTGCTCGACTCGCTAAAAACCCTCGGCGAGGCGGAAGGGCTGATCCGCGAGGTCCTCCGCGACTCCCCCAATTCCCGCCTTTCGTATGTGTTCTTGTGCAACACCCTCGATACCGAGGGGCAGCGTCTGGAACTGCTGGGTCGCCTGCCGGAAGCCCTCGTCAAGGCGGAGGACTCGTACAAGGTCGCCTCGGCGTTGGTGGTGCGGGAGCCCACCTATGGGGCTGCGCGGAATCGGACAATGATGGCGTACAAGCTGACAGGTCGGATCCAAGCCAAACTGCGTCGCCGGGGGGCTGCCTTGAAGGTGGCGGAGGAAGCGGTCGCGGTGGCCGACAAATATGCGGTCGAGGGGCCGATGCACGACCGGATGGTCCTATACGGCCCCCAATCCCGGGAGTGGTTGGCGGAAGTGGAAGAGATCCTGGGGGACAAGGCGGGTGCCCGGGCCGCCCTGTCGCAAGCCTTGGACAAGTGGAAGGCGCTTCTAAACACCACGGCGGCGGCCAATGTTCCCAAACAGGTGGAACGCGTCGCGAAGAAGCTGGCCGAGTCGACCGAGCCCTAGTCGGATTTGCGAATCCGCGCTAGTTCCTCCGTCATGAGGTTCCGCACGCGCTCCGCAAGCTCCGGGGCACCTTTTAGACCGCATCCCTCCACCGAAACCGGCGGCAGGATGCTGAAGTGGATCGGACACCGCTCGGAGAACAGGAAGGCGCTGCGCGGCAGATAGGAGCCGGTGCCGTCGAGCACCACCGGCAGGATGGAGACTCCCTGTCGGATCGCCACCTTGAAGGGGGCGTCCGAGAACGGTAGCAAGTTGCCGTCGTAGCTGCGCGTCCCTTCGGGGAAGACCAGGACCGAGCAACCGTCGCGCATCAACTTGGCACAATGGATCAAGGCGCGGGCAGCACTGTGCGTGTCGGCCCTGCTGACGGGCACGTCCTTCGACATCCGCATCATCCAGCCGACGACGGGGATTCGGAACAGCACGTCCTTGCCGAGGAACTTGCAATCCACGGGTACGAAGGACGCCAGCGGCACGTCGATCGACGATTGGTGGTTACAGACGATCAGGTAGGTTGTATGGGGTCGGGCGTTCCCCATCCCTGAGATCGTCAGTTTGGGGAACTGGGCCCGGATGATCATGCGACCAAGGACCCGCAACACGCGGGCGGTACGCAGCGCGAGCGGATCGCGATCCAACAGTCGCACCAAGGCCAAGGCAGGCAACCAGCAAAGGATCAGGAGCGCGGTGACGCCCCAGACCCAAAGGGAATGCGCCACGGTGGCGAGAAAACTCATAGATGGCTTCGGGGGCTAGCAGCAACTATAGCAGGGGTGAGATCATACGGGCATGCGAGTGCCTCGGAGGCTGATTCCTTCCTTATTTATTCTTACTGCCCGGTTTGGGTCCGCGCAAGGCCCTGCGCCCCTGGCGTTTGTGAATGTGAACGTCGTTGACGTGGTCCAAGGCGTTGTTGTGCCCGGACAGACGGTGTTGGTGGCCGACGGGCATGTTTCGGCAATCGGGCCCGCAGCTTCCACGCCGATTCCCGCTGCCGCCAAGCGCATTCCCGGAGACGGTCGCTACCTGATCCCGGGCCTGTGGGACATGCACGTCCACCTGCGCAGCGACCAGGCCAGACCCAACGTCCGCATCCCGGAAGAAAATGCCGCCACGCTCGATCTGTTTCTGCCGAATGGCATCGTGGGAATCCGCGAAATGGGCGGCGACCTCGCGGACGAAGTTTTCCAATGGCGCGACGAAATCCGTGCCGGAAAACGGCCGGGTCCGCGCATTCTAACGGCGGGTCGGAAGCTCGACAACGACCCTCCGGCGTGGGCTGGTTCCATCGGGGTGAAGACGCCCAACGACGCCCGCGAGGGTGTGCGCCAGATGAAACAGGCCGGGGCCGATTTCATCAAGATCTACTTCCGCCGCATGTCCGCCGAGGTCGTAAAGGCCGTGGTGGACGAGGCGCACAAGAACGGAATGAAGGTTACAGGGCACAAGCCGTCCAACCTTTCGATCCAGGAGTTCTTGGAAACCGGGATCGACGGCATGGAACACGGCCAGTACCTTGTGGGCACGGACCGGGTCGAATACGACCGTTTCGACGCCGAGGTCGAGCGTCGGCGGGGCAAGGATTGGGCGATGGACGCGGCGGAGCAGAGTGCCCGTCTGATCGCGATGCAGGACGACAAGGAAGGTGCCAAGGTCTGGAAGGCTATGGCGGAAAAGCAGTTCTGGGTAACGCCGACGGTCTTCGTGAGCAGCCAAGTGGCCCAAGACGCTTCGAAGAACTACGATTTGGATGACCGGAAGCGGTATATTCCGCCGTCGATCTGGACTTCTTGGGATCCGAAGGGGTTCCGCAGGCCGATCGAGGGACGGGCGCTGACGTTGCGGAACGCGTCTCAGAAGCGCTGGGCGGATGTGACGCTGGCCGCGAACAAGGCGGGCGTGCCGATGATCGTGGGGACGGATTCGGGGACAAACAACAACTTCACGATGCCGGGATGGTCGATGGTGGAGGAGATGCAGGCGCTGGTGCGGATCGGGCTGGCTCCGGCGGAGGTGCTGCGGATGGCGACCATCAACGCGGCGAAGTGGCGCGGGGAGGCGGACCGGGAAGGCAGCGTGGAAAAGGGGAAGGTGGCGGATTTGGTGCTGCTGCGGTCGAATCCGTTGGAGGCGATTGCGCATACCAGGGAGATCGAGGCGGTAATGCAGGGCGGCCGGGTGCACGGGCGGCGGGAGTTGGACGCGATGCTGGCGCGGGCGGAGGAGAAGGCGAAGAAGGGGCGGTAGGGGTGGATAGGTTTGGTCACGCTCCCGAGATCACCGGCCCGTTTCGCACTCGCTAGCCCTCCATGTAGCGCGGATTTGTGGCGATGTCGCTCGGGAGGCTCGTCGCAGTGCCGATTAGATCCCAAGCCAGGTCGTAGCACGAGACGTGCTGGTCCTCCCGGGACGTGCCGAACGCGCGGGCCAGAGTCTCTTCCACGATTTGGGAACGGGTAACGCGGCGGGAGACGGATTCGGTTGCAAGCCGCGCCATCAACTCATCGGGCAACTGTAACGACATGGTCTGCATGGTTACAGGATAATACTGGAGAGGGCCGGGCACCCTCTGTTGTGCGCCCTTGCTGACAAATCCCGGCATAATAGGGGAATGAGGATCGCCATTCTCGTCGCGATTGGGCTGGCAGTGCCGCTAACCGCCGTTGCCGGGACTCTGGTCGGGTCCGTCGTGGACGCGACAGGGGCGTTCATTCCAAAGGTGAAGATCCGGTTGGTACGGGAGGATACGCGGGAGACCGTCGTCCGAGGGGAAGCGGATTCACGCGGGCGATTCGCACTTCGGGAGGTGGCCGCTGGCACCTACCTGGCACTGTTCGCGTCCCCGGGCTTCCGCGAGGGAACGGTCGATAGCGTTTCGGTTGTGGCCGACGGGGAGAGGGATTTGGGGGCCGTCAGGTTGGACGTAGGGGGGTGCGACGCCCCCGGAGCGATTTGCGACGACTTCGGCATCGTTGCCTTGAACCCTCCGCCCCCGAACCAATAGCCCGGGGGTATGCCACACTGCGCCCCGGTTGCAGCTTGGATCTCGTATCCGGTCAAATGCTTTGCCTGCCGGATCCATCGTCGAGGAATGGGTTTCGTCTTGCACGGGAAGAGACGGGACTCCAAGTTCAGCCTGCCGGAAAAACTAAGATCTGCGTCGTGAAATCCGTGGCGGGGTGCAAGGAGGACGATTTCCAACAGACCGGTGTCCGGCTGGATGGCCACGGTCCCCGATTCGAGTTGGACTTCCGGACGGATAACGGCCTCTACTCGCGGGTGTATCTCGTTGAACCAGTTGAACCGGGCGCGGCTTACGTCCAAATCTACTTCGTAACCCGCTCCCGTTGACTCCCTACTTGGCCGCCACAGCCGCCAAGCGCACCAAGCTCGACTTCGACCCCGCCGGAGCTGGCTGGATCGTCGTCCGCGTGGGCTTCTGCACTGCAAAATAGGTCGCGTAGACCGCATTCATCTTGGCGAAATCGTTGATGTCGTCGAGGTACACGTTGGTCGCGACCGCATCTTCGAGGCCGAAACCCTTGCCCGCAAGACAGGCCTTCAGCTTGGCAAAGGCGTCGGCAGTCTGGGCCTCAATGGTGCCCTTCGGGTCGCTGGCCACCACCTCGCAGTAGGCCGAGCCGGACGGGGGCGTCTTGGCGGCTATTGCGAACACCGCGTGCGTTGCGCCGTTGGCGAGCGCGGTCACCGGAACCACTCCAGTCGCGGTCGACCCCACCACATACCGGTTGACGAACAGCACGTTCTTCGGCGTCAGGCCCGATTTCTTCAACTCAGCTGCCAGTTTCGCTTCCACGTCGACCGTGCTGGTCCCGTAGACCGCCGGAACGAAGACACGGTCGGCCTTGGCGGTCGGCTTGCGCGCCACAACCGTGATTTCCACCGTCGTGTCGGTAGGCATCTTGGAAACCCCGAGCACCACGCGGGGCGGATTCTTCGGGAATGCCGCCAGGTAGATCTTGTCCACCGCCGGGAGCGTCTTCAAATCGGCGAGGAACATCTGGACCGAGACGACATCGCCGAAGCCGAGGCCCGCCGCCGCGAGGATTCCGCGGACGTTCTCGATGCACTGCGTGGTCTGGGCATCGATTCCGGCAGGCATCTGGCTCTTGGAATCGCGGACGCCCTGGCCGGAAATGTAGAGGTAATCGCCGGTGTCGAGGCCGGGGGAATACGGCCCCACCGGGGGCACGCCGTTGGCGGGAACCACGACCTTCGGGGCTGCCGCCAGTAGGGAGCCCGCAAGGGCCAAGGCCAAAGTCGCTGTGCGTGGAGTGCGCGTCATCACACTATTATGCTGGGTGAATGCTGCCGGTGCGCGTCGTCCTCGACACCAATATCCTGATTTCGGCGTGTCTCAAGCCGGACGGGCTGGAGGCGCAGGTGGTCGGCATGGTGCGGGACGGTCGGCTGGCGATGTACGCGACGCCGGAGATCCGCGCCGAGTACCGCGATGTCCTGTTGCGCAAGAAGTTCCACCTCATCCGGGGAGCGGCGGAGGCACTGCTGGCGGAAATGGAGGCGCACGCAGTTCCATGCGTGGCATCCGTGCCCGCGACCGCCGCGACCGACGAGGATGACAACCGCTTCCTTGAGTGCGCCGGGGCGATAGGAGCCCAGTATCTTGTGACCGGAAATCTGCGGCATTTTCCCCCTTCGTTCGGCCCAACAGCCGTGGTGAATTCAAGGGGGCTGCTCGAATCCTTGGACCTGTCCAACAAAGACACACCCGGCAACGCGCTACAATTGCCGTGAGGAACTTCTTGGCCACCATTCGCCGTACTCCTCGGAATGTTCCTGCTCGGAGACCCAATCCGATCCGCGACCTCATGGCCGAAAAACAGCGCGCGCTCGAAGCGGCTCGTTCCAGGCAGAGGGTCCAGCAACTACAGTCCGACCTGCCCGCCATCATTGAGGACCAGGTTGGCGAGCACATGCGGAAGCTCGAGGCCAAGCTGCTCAGCGAGTTCAAGGATATGGGCGAGCGGGCCGTTGAGGAATCGGCCGCCGTGCTGCACGAGCAGCTGGGTGATCGGCTCAACACGTTGGAGAAAGTGTCCAACATGCAGTCCAGGACGCTGTTGAGCCTGCGCGACTCGTCGCGCTTGGCCGAGCAGAAGGTCAGTTCGGTGGTGGATACGATCGAGCGGAGCCTGTCTAGCGCGGTGCCGGGTTTCAAGCTGGACCCTCCATCGGTTCCGCCAGCTCCGCAGCCACCTTCGCCCTACGGCCACAGGCAGTTTCAGCTCGAAGCACCTAAGGCCGACGTTGTGAAGGCCGGGACCCAGGAAGTCACCGAGACCGACGATCTCAAAACTAGGTACGGGTTTTGCCCGAACTGCACGTCGAACAACGTCCGCCGGGCCAACCGCAGCGGCCTGTTCGAGGAGTTCCTGCGCCTGTTCTTCATCGCCCCGTTCCGCTGCCGTGCCTGCCGCCACAAGTTCTACCGATTTTAAGGAACACGCGCAAGTCGCGCCGCCGGAAGCGGCTGGACGGGCGGTTCTACTTCCCACTGAGCGCCGCGTCCGGCGGCTCTTGCGCTTTTAGCGCAAACGCGGCTGGAACTAATCCCGACTCCACTGCAATACAATACGAACGTCCGGATGCAAAGGACCGACGAGGATCTCTACAGGCTTATGCGCCTCGGTGACCGTGCGGCATTCGCGGAGCTCTATGAGCGTCGCGAACCCGGTCTGTACCGCTACGCCCTGCACATGACGGGTAGCTCCGCGGCCGCGGAGGAAATCGCCCACGACGTCTTCATCCAATTGGCGTCCGCCGTGAACCGCTTCGACGCGGCGCGCGGCGCGCTGGAAGGCTGGATGTTCGGTGTGGCCAGGAATTTGGTGCGTGTTTTCCGGCGCAAGGGCGGAGTCGAGGAAGCGGTGGACCGCCGGGTGGACCACGACATCCTCGGCGGGCTGATCGAGGACGAGAATTTGGCCGCCTTGCGGACAGCGGTTTCGGAACTTCCCGAGGCCTACAGGGACGCGGTGGTCCTATGCGATTTGGAAGAACGGAGCTACGAGGAGGCGGCCGCGATCATGGACTGCCCGATCGGAACGGTCAGATCCCGGCTGCACCGGGCACGCGGTTTGTTGGCGGCGAAGATGCGCAAGCGCACCGAGTCCGCCCAGGTTGTAGGAGGTGTCGCAAGATGAATTGCGCTATTGCAGTGGAACGCCTGGTCGAAAGCGCCCGTCGGCGGTCGGGGCCGGACGCGGCGGTGCGTGCCCACTTGTTGCGTTGCGACGCCTGCATGGAACGTTGGGAAGCGGAGAGGCTGTTGACATCCCAGTTGCGGCAGTTGAGCGCGCTGGGGGCTGGTTTCAGGTCGTCCCATGCCTCGCGGGAGAGTGTGATGGCCCATTTCGACTCGGTGCGCGCCAAGCGATCTCCGCGATGGACGTGGGCGTTGGCAGCGGCGGCAGCGCTCCTCCTGGCGTCGTCCCTGTTCTGGAACATGGTTAAGCCCAAGCCGGTGGAAGGCCCGGTGGCAGCACTCGAATCGACCTCGGACATGGAAGAGTCGACCGAGGGCTCGCCGGAAGAGGGTTTCATGGCTGTGCCGTTCGCGCCACCCCTCGCCGAGGGTGAGATGGTGCGCATGGTGCACAGGGAGTTGCAGCCGGTGGAATTGGCGAGCTTGGGCGTGGATGTGGATCCTTCGTGGCTGGCCGCGATGCAGGCGAATTCCTCCACCGGGATTCAAGCGGGGCTGCCCGCGGATGTGCTGGTCGGCGCGGACGGGTTTCCGCGTGCCGTGCGGCTTTCGGAAGAGCCGCGTAGCGAAGGGTTCTAGTGCGATCACGGATTTAGGCAAGAGGACATCATGAAGCGAATTGCTCTACTGTTGGCTATGGCGGGTGCGTTGTTGGCGCAGGGCCCGCGCGGCGATTTCGGGATGCACGGAGCCGGACCGGGCGGTCGGCCTCCGGGACCGCCTCCGGGTGGATTTGCCGGTCGCGGCATGGACGGCTTTGGGATGGGCTCGCTCGGCGGCCCCCAGTCGTATGTGCCCAATGCGCCCTATTCTGCGGTGGAGGTTGTGCAGACTGTCGAGCCTTTGGCCGATGGCAACAATATCATCCACAAGTCGCAGACGGTTGTCCATCGCGACGGCCAAGGCCGGGTGCGGACGGAACAGACGATCACACCGCCCGCATCCAGCGGCAAGCAGCCGTATACGGTGACAACGATTCTGGACTACGTCGGGGGGAGCCGTTATGTGCTGGATTCCTCGACGATGGTCGCCACCCAGAGCCAGTTGCGGATTCCATCGAACCACACCCCCCGCGGCGGCAGCGCGCCTCCAACGGCGCATCGTGGACCCGGCGGGACAGAGAGTTCTCCCATGGTTGTGCGCACCACGTTGAATCCGCAGATGGTGAACGGCGTATTGGCTTCGGGCATCCACCACGTGCAAACGATTCCTGCGGGCGAGATCGGCAATGAAAAGGCTATCCAGGTTTCGCGCCAAATGTGGACCTCGAACGACCTGAAGGTCCCGGTGCAGATTCGTAGTTCCGATCCGCGCTTTGGCACGACGCAAATGGATCTGACGAACATCGTGACAGCGGAACCGAACGCTTCCTTGTTCGTGGTGCCCGCGGGCTACACGGTCAAGACCCGCGCGGCGGGCGGGCCGGGTGGCTTCGGCGGACCGAGGCCGGGCGGTCGGCAGCATTAGGGGAGAGGCCGGTGTTGACGACGACTTCGCAGCCCGTGGCTTTGCCGGCATTGGCGCTTTGGATTCTGGGGCGCAACCTTGTCGCGACTGCGGCTGCCACGCATGTCGTGATCGCGCTCTGAGTCGGACCGGACTAGGCCTTGGGTTTCTCAGCCTCCACATACAGACTCTCGGAGACTCTCTCGGATAGATTGAGGGGCTCTGGATTCTGGATGTGGGTTGTACCCGCTGGCAAAGCTTCAACGTTCACAAAACCATTCGCCCTAAGCACCGCGCACAGGGAACTGCCATCGTACATCCACTGATGATGGCGCGTGCCTACCATGAGTAGCCGGAAGCGTTGGCCGAGAGAGCGTGCGCGGGGCACGGTCAAATGCGTCCTTTCGATGAATGCGTCCGCGTCACGGTCTTGGAGGTATTTGGCGACGTGGACACTGATGTCGGGTACTGCAATCCTCAGAATCCCCCCGGGGCACAACACCCGCATCGCCTCTGCCAGGAAAGCATCCCGTTCGGTGGCGTCCAAATGCTCCACCATATGCGAGGTGTAGAGGACCTCGGCCGAACCGTCTGGAACTGGAAGTCCCTTCGCCGCGTCGCCAAACTCGATGCGATTCTTATTTGCGAAGTCGATGAATTTCTGCTCCGCAGCGCCGATGAGGCCAAGGCTCCGGAGGATTCCAGGTATTGCCGGTAGGGTGGCAAGTCGGAGGCTCGGGGAATTGTCAAAGTTCCTCCAGCCACTCGTGGGGTTCTGACCACATCCAACGTTGATTCTCAGAGCCATTTCACCATCCAATGGGATAAGGTTAGCATGGATCAGCACGGACTTGTTCGACCGGCGGGGTTCCTCGGTTCCGACGGGCCTCGATCATCCGCCACTCCCGCTCCCCGAACTCTCCGACCACTTCCAGTCCCGCCTTGCGCAGCGCCGCCGACACAGTCGGCACGTCCGCGGCCTCGAAGCCGCTGAGGATCGCGGTCCCGCCAGACCTTAGGATGCGGAACCAGTCGCCAGCCAGCTCCGAGATCCAAGCCGGGCTGATGTTGGCCACCACGATGTCCGCGGAGTCCGATGCCACCGCGTCCGCCGAGCCCGTGAAGACAGGCACCGCGACCCCTGCGCGTTCGAAATTCTCCTTGGCCACGGCAACGGCGTCGGGGTCGGTGTCCGACGCGAACGCATTTCCGGCACCCAATCGCACCGCGACCTCCGACAGGATTCCCGACCCTGTCCCGATGTCGACCAGCGTGACGCCAGGCCGCACGAGTCGCTCGATCGCCTCGAGGCACAGCCGCGTCGTTTCATGCGCACCGGTGCCGAACGCCAATCCGGCGTTGATCACCACGCGGAGGCGGCCTTCGGGCGTCGGTTCGTCACGCCACTCGGGAATCACGAAGATCTTGGCGCCGATCTCCATCGGCTGCAGGTACTCCCGCGCGAACGCCACCCAGTCGCGCGTATCGGCGGGTGTGGCCTCGCCGCCGAAGCGCGCGACGATGGCGGCTTGGTCGGCGTGGGAGTCGAAGAAGACCCGCATGCGGGCGATGTCGTCCCATTCCTCCAGTTCGACGATGCCGGTGCAGCCTGCCTCCCAGAGGTCGGCGATGGCGATTTCTTTCAGGTCTTGGCGACAATCAAGGTCGATTGAGAACATGGTAGTTTCGGATGAGCGTACAAGGCAATATGAAGCTTCAGGGGATACTGGCGTCGGTCGCGACGCCGTTCGACCACACCGGCGCGATTTACCGCGTCAAAGTCCAGCATAACTTTGAGAAGTGGTGCCGCACCGCTTTGGCGGGTTTTGTCGTCGGCGGGCTGGCTGGCGAAGGGCCTCTGCTCACGGCGGAAGAGAAGCTGGAGGTGGTGCGTTTGGCCGCGCCGATCACCGGCGACAGCCGTGTCCTGATCCTCGACGTCTCCAGTGACGGCGTGCACAATGCGGTCTCCTTGTCGGTATCGGCGGCGGAGGCGGGAGCGCAGGCGGTGGTCAGCACCCCGCCGTTCCGGTATCGCGAAACCAACCAAGCCGCGTCGGCCCAGACAACGTATTTCCGTGCACTGGCGGACAGATCCCCGGTCCCGGTGCTGGTCCACAACTCGCCATCGGGTACCGGGGTCGACCTGTCGGCGGCCACCATTGCGGAGTTGGCCAACCATCCGAATATCGTGGGCGTGATCGAGTCGGGCACGCCAAGCGAGCGAATCCGAGAGATCCGTGCGCTGGTCGGCAAGGGCTTTGCGATCCTAAGCGGTACGGACGGCCAGTTTTGGGACGGCCTCAAAGCCGGTGCCAACGGCGGGGCGCTGACAACGGCTTCGGCTGCCCCCTACGCCGCCATCGCGATCTGGGAAGCCTTCCGTACACGCGAGGAGGAGGCCGGGATCGACTGGCAGGCGCGCATCGCGCACCCGTCGCACCTGGTCACCAGCGTGGAAGGTCCCGCCGGCCTCAAGTACGCCATGGACCTGAACGGCTACTATGGCGGTCCGCCGCGCCTGCCGTATGCGCCACCGACTCCCGACGCGAAAGTCGCCATCGAAGACGCGTTCCGCGATATCAAGGGATAGGTGCGCGACCCACTGGAGCCGACTAAACTGGTAGTTATCGAATGAGAGTTACAGTAATTGGAACCGGCTACGTGGGAACCGTCACCGGCGCTTGCTTGGCGTGTTTGGGGCATAGGGTGACATGCGTCGACACCGACCAGTCCAAGATTGACCGGCTGCGAGCTGGCGAGTCCCCCATCTACGAGCCCGGCCTCGAGGAGTTAATCCAGTTGGCGCATGCCAGCGGCGGGATCGATTTTGAGACCGACCTAAGCAGCCCCGTTCTCGAGAGCGACGTCATTTTCATCGCGGTCGGCACGCCACCGCTACCTTCGGGCGAGTCAAATCTGACCTACCTCGAAGCTGCCGCGCGCGGTATCGGCAAGGCCATGGACGGGTCGAAGTTCCGGGTGGTGGTCAATAAATCGACGGTACCTGTGGGTACCGGCAACTTGGTGCAGACTCTGGTGCGGGAAGGCATTGCGGAGACAGAATCCGGCCCGGTGTGTTTCGGAGTTGCCAGCAACCCCGAGTTCTTGCGCGAAGGCTCGGCAATCCACGACTCGCTGTATCCCGACCGCATTGTTCTCGGTGCGGAGGAAGCGGCCACTTTGGATGTGATGCGCGCGCTCTATGCGCCGCTCGCGTCGCAGACTTTCGAAGCACCATCATTTGCGCCCCGTCCGGCGGCGATGTGGCCTGTCCGCGTGGTGGAGACGACCCTGACGTCCGCCGAGATGATCAAGTACTCGGCCAACGCGTTTCTGACCGTTAAGATCGGGTTCGCCAACGAGATCGCGAACATCTGCGAGCGCGTGGGCGCGGATGTGACAGAGGTAATGCTCGGCATTGGACTCGACACCCGCATCGGTTCGAAGTTCCTGAACGCCGGACTCGGCTGGGGCGGCAGTTGCTTTGGCAAGGACGTTTCGTCGCTGCTGCACACTTCCGCCGAATACGGTTACAAGGCCCACTTGCTGGAAGCCTCGCTGACGGTAAACGCCAACCAGCGGCAGGTGATCATCCAGAAATTGCAGGAGCGCCTCGGCATCCTCAAAGGCCGTACCATTGCGCTGCTCGGCCTCGCCTTCAAGCCCAATACGGACGATCTGCGCGATGCGCCCAGCCTCCTGATCGCAGACAAGCTGATTCGCATGGGCGCGAGAGTGAAGGCCTTCGATCCAGTCGCCATGAACGCGTGCCGGGCCCAGCATCCCAACCTGGGTATTCAATATGCGGCCAACGCCTTGGCCACCGTTGACGGTGCCGACGCCTTGGTGCTGGTCACGGAATGGGCTGAATTCGCCGAGCTGGATCTGGCGGCAATCGCCGGACGCATGAGCAAGCCGGTGCTGATCGACGGACGCAACCTATTTGATCCCGAGAAAGCCCGCGCGGCAGGTTTTGCGTATGAAGGCATTGGACGTGCGCGCCAACGGCGGCAAGGTTCCGGCAACTGATGCGCCGGGTGGTTGCCATCGATGGTCCAGCCGGGGCGGGCAAGAGCACCATCGCCAGGACACTGGCGGAAAAACTCGGGCTCACCTACATCGACACCGGTGCCATGTACCGTGCCGTTGCGTTGCGGGCCTTGCGCGACGGGGTTACGCTCGATGATTCGGCTGCGTTGGAACGGATCGCGGTGGATGCCGGGATCGAGTTCGGAGCTGGACGCCGCACCCTGTTTGACGGCGAGGATGTAAGCGAGGCGATCCGGACACCCGAGGTCGCTTCGGGAGCGTCGAAAGTCGCCGCGGTCGGCCCGGTCCGGGTGGCCTTGGTCGCGAAACAGCGGGCGATGGCGGATACGGTGGGTGTCGTAATGGAGGGCCGGGATATCGGGACCGTCGTTTTTCCCGATGCGACGGTGAAGATTTTCCTCGACGCCGACCCGTTCGAGCGCGCCAAACGCCGTGCCGCCGAGACGCCGGGCGTTTCCGTGGAGGAACTGGCCCGCCAGATTGCCGAACGGGACGCGCGCGACAGCGGTCGCGCCGAATCGCCTCTCGTTCAAGCTCCGGACGCGGTCCGGGTGGATACAACGGGTCTATCGATCGACGAAGTGGTCGCGAAGATCCTCGAAATTGCTGTCCGAAAGGAATTGTAGTTTGCAGAACCTGCTTGTGATGAAGTTTGGCGGAACCTCCGTCGGTACCGCCGCCCGTATTGCCGCTTCGTGCGCGCTGATCCGGAAGGAGGCGGCGGTGCGACCGGTGGTCGCGGTGGTTTCGGCGATGTCGAAGATCACAGACCTGCTGCTCGACACGACGCGCCACGCCGAAGCCGGCGACCGCCCCGGCGTTGACCGGAACCTGGCCTCACTGGAGGCGCGCCACATCGACACCGCCAAGGAACTGCTGCCCGAATCGGAACTGCCGCGCGTGAATGAGGCCATTGCGGCCTTGATCGCCGACTTCCGGCGCATCGTCGGCGGCATGGAAATGCTGGCCTATCGGCCCCCGCGCGCGGTGGACGAGGCGATTGCCATCGGCGAAAGGCTCTCGGCCGTCTTGGTGAGCGAGTGCCTGAATTCGCAGGGCGTGGCTGCGGAACCGGTGAACGCGGCCTCGGTGCTGGTGACTGACGCGGTGTTCAACAACGCTTCACCGATCATGGATGCGACTCGGGTCAAGGCTGGCGAGCGGCTGGGACCGGTGCTTGAAAAAGGCGTGGTCCCGATTGTTACCGGATTCAACGGCGCGACGGCGGACGGGCGGCCGACCACCCTGGGCCGCGGTGGCTCTGATTTTTCGGCGTCGATTCTGGCGGCATCGTTGGATGCGACCGAGTTGTGGATCTGGTCGGACGTGGACGGCATCATGACCGCGGACCCGCGCCTCGTCCCGAACGCCAAGATTCTGGACGAGATCACCTATGCCGAGGCCGCCGAACTAGCGTACGCGGGGGCGAAGGTGCTGCATCCCCGGACGCTGGCCCCGATTGCCGAGCGCGGCATTCCAGTGTGGAGCAAGAACAGTTTCGCGCCGGAGAAGCCGGGCACGTGCATCGTGTCCAAGCTGGGCGAGGGCAACATGGGCGCTCGGGCGGTGACGTCGATGGCGAACGTGTCTCTGGTGTCGCTCGAACCGGCGAATCCGGCGGTGAGCGGCGTGCACGTGATGGCGCGGGCGCTCGACGCGATGGACCGCGTCAACGTGGAGATCTTGGCGCTTTCCAGTTCCAGCTACCGGCAGAGTTTCTGCTTCCTGGTCCGCAACGACGAGTTGACGAAGACGCTGGAGGCCATCGAATCGGCCTTGGCGCTCGAAATGGCGCACGGATACGTGCTGGAGCCGGAGGTGGACCACAATGTGGGACTGCTGGCAGTGGTCGGCGAGGGGATGCGGGGCTTTTCCGGTTTCGCGGGGCGCATCTTTACGGCGATTTCGCGGGAGAACATCAACATCATCGCGATCGCGCAGGGGTCGAGCGAGTTAACGATCTCGGTGGTGGTGCGGCGGGACGGGCTGGAGAAGGCGGTACGGGCCGTGCACGCGGAATGTTCGTTGTAGAGCCCGGTCAGGTCCAATTCGCGCTATGATTCAAGGAACAGGTACCCTATGACCACCAGAATTCTCATCGTTGCCGTTCTTGCGCTGCCCGTGGCCACGCAAACTCTCTGGGCCCAGCATGACGCCGCGCCCGCGGCACCAGCCTACAAGAACCTAACGGTTCTGAAGGACGTCCCGGCAGACCAGATTGGCCCGGCCATGCAGTTTATGGCGACTTCGCTGGGCGTGGAATGCGCGTTTTGCCACACCCCCGGCAAGATGGAGGCGGACGACAAGGGTGCCAAGAAGACCGCTCGCGAAATGATTACGATGACGGCGGCGATCAACAAGGAGCACTTTGGCGGTCGCCCGCAGATCACCTGCAACTCCTGCCACAGGGGATCGGAGCGTCCGGTCGCCATTCCGGGTGTGATGGAAGCCGACGCGGCTCCGAAGCCACCGGCTCCGGCAGCTCCGGCGGCGGGCGCGGCTGCCCCGACGGTGGACCAGATTCTCGAAAAGTATGTCTCCGCACTCGGTGGAACCGACGCGCTTAAGAAGGTGACCACGCGTCAGATGACGGGCAAGATCCTTACTGGCGGCTCCGAAACGCCCGTCGACGTGACAACCAAGGCTCCGAACATGCGGGTTACGGTCACCCACTCGAACAGCGACAGTTTTACCGCTTTCGACGGCAAGGCTGGCTGGATGGGCAATACCGGTCGCCCTGCCCGGTCCATGTCCGAGTCCGAGTCCGCCTCTTCGTCGTTGGACGCGGAGTTCCACCTTGGTCTGCGATTGAAGGAACTCTATCCGCAAATCCGGCGGGGACGTCCTGAAACGGTCGCGGGGGTTTTGTGCGACACGCTGAACGGAACCGCGCCGGGCAAGCCTGCCATCCGCCTGTATTTCGACCGGGGCACGGGATTGCTGGTCCGGATGGTCCGCTACGCCGAAACGCCGCTGGGCCGGATGCCGACTCAGATCGACTACTCCGACTACCGGGAGACCGATGGCGTGAAGACGCCGTTCCGCTGGACGCTTTCGCGCCCCAACGGCCGGTTCACGATCCAGATCTCGTCGCTGAAGAACAACACGCCGATTGACGACGCCAAGTTCGCCAAGCCTGCCGGGGACGTGAAGTAGGGCAGTTGGAAGGAAGTGGCCGGTCCGGGAAAGAACCCGGACCGGCCAACTGGACAACGGCTACTTCCGAATCCGACGGACGCCGAAGGCCGTCAACGCAATCGCGCTCATCAGCAGAGCAGTGCCGGGTTCCGGAGCTGCGGAGGCCTCTGTGCCGCTGAAATTAAAGGTCAGGTCGAAGGAACGCACGCCGTAATTGCCGCTGCTGGTGGCGTAGGCATCACCTCCAGAGTAGGTGTTTCCAGAGTATTTCATGGCAACATTATCGCCGAAAGTGGTGTCCATGTACAGGAAGTATTGCGTGCTCCCGTCCACACTGACCGAAGGATCGAAAACCCAGAGGCCGCCTGAGATCGTCGAAGTGCTGGCCACGAAGCCGGCCACACTGCTGCTGAGCCCCGAAGGCGAACCCGAGTATGCCTGAGTGAGCAGATAGAGGTCACCTATGGCGTACGGGGTGTTGGTCGACCTGAGCAGGTTGAAAGTCAAGTCTGTCCACGGACCACCCGAGGGAGTTGTCACGGATTGGCCCAAGGCAATATCAGTGGCAGTGGCCTGAGAGGGTGCCAGCGGATTCTCCGTAATCGTGCCCGCCGCGAGCGACCCCGCGAGCGCAAGACCCACGCATAATAGGGTGAAACTTTTCTTCATCAACTCTCCTTATTTCGCCTCGTCTTGAAGCGAATGAGAAGATCTTATCACGCCCGAATCTCCCCGTGGCACCCCCTATTTCGTCACGAAATGGATGTTCGATATTGTCAGCGTGTTGGGCCCGTCCTGCTGGCTGAAATCGATCAAGCTCAGTGTGCGAAGGTTGTCGAGGTCGAGCTTGCCGTTCTTGTCGGCAGGCCCGTTGGCATCCAAATTGAAAGCCGAGAGGTCCAGTTCCCGATGGTCCAACTTGTTGGTATCGAGGATGACGAAGTCGCAGTTGTAGCGCGCGCCTTCGGTCGGGCTGTGGTTGCGGCCTTCCGACAGGGCCCAGATGAACTGTCCGGGGCGAGTGGAAGAAATGTCGAATGCGAGGTGCGTGGCTCCCTTGTAATCGCGCTTCTGAAGCGGTCGGACAAAGACCACGGCTTGGTCAGCCTGCTGCTGGTAGGCGATTTTGAGCGCGCCGTCCGCTTGGGTCAAGGTTGCGGGACCGGGGGAGACCCACATCGGCTGGGGACGGGAGAAATCCTCCACTGTCATCGCGGGCAACGGTGCGACGGGGTCCGGCGAGAGGGTAAAGTTCCGGACTGAAATCGTATGGTGCCCTTCGTGGGGCATGCTGAAAATCGGACCTCCGGGGCGGCTGAAGATCTGCGACACGTCGATCAAGCCGACCCCCTCCAGTTGGTCGGGATCCAGTTTGCCGTCGGAATCGGCGGGCTCGTTCGGTCCCTCGCCTTCGATGAAGTCGGCCAAACTGAGGACGACGGGCTGCCAAGTGTTGCCTGACGACCAAATATTGGCCGTGTAACTCGCGCCGCCAGGCTTGTGTTCGCTGAGGACGACGGCGAGGGCGAACGGGGAGTCCGTCTTCACTTCGAAGCGTACGCTCTTCAGGCCTTGGAGTTGAACGTCGGCGAGCGGACGGACTGCGACGCTCATGGACTTCGCGTCCGCGGTGTATCCGAACACCAACGCCCCGCCCTCCGCTGTGAGCGTGGAGCCAGGCTTGCCCATGGTGACCCACCCTTCGGTGTTCGTCGCGAACGTGTTCTTCAAGATTGGGTCGGCGGCGAAGGCGGCTGTGGCGAACAGTACGAGCGCGGCTAGGGATTTCACACTCCCAGCTTATTGCATTGTGGAAGGCCCGACGGCACCTGGAATAAGCTGGAACAGATCAGATGGGACAACCTCCGGCAACCAACTCCGATACCCGCGCGAGCAGGATCAAGGCCGTCTTCCGTGTCTCCGCGGGAAACTTTCTGGAGATGTACGACTTCATGGTCTTCGGCTACTACGCTGCCGCCATCGGAAAGGCGTTCTTCCCGAAGAGCAGCGAGTTCGCGCAACTGATGGCCTCGCTGGCGACGTTCGGAGTCGGATTCCTGATGCGCCCGCTCGGCGCGCTGATCCTGGGTGCCTACATCGACCGCAACGGGCGTCGCAAGGGCCTGATCCTCACCCTCGGGCTGATGTCGATCGGGACCATGTCGATTGCGTTCATGCCGGGCTACGAGAGCATCGGCTTGCTGGCACCGCTGCTGGTAGTACTTGGGCGGCTGGTCCAAGGATTCTCGGCGGGGGTCGAATTGGGCGGGGTGTCGGTTTACCTTTCGGAGATCGCGACGCCGGGAAACAAGGGTTTCTATGTCGCGTGGCAATCGGCCAGCCAGCAGTGCGCGGTGGTTTTCGCGGCGTTGATCGGGGTGGCGCTCAGTTCCCGGTATTCGCCGCAGCAGATGTCGGCATTCGGCTGGCGGATTCCGCTGGTGATCGGGTGCGTCATCATCCCGTTCCTGTTCTTGATCCGGCGGTCTCTGGCCGAGACCGAGGCGTTTACGAGCCGGAAGCATCATCCTGGGCTGGCCGAGGTGTACGCGACCATTGGCCGGAACTGGCAGCGGGTTCTGCTGGGGACCATGCTGGTCACGATGACGACGGTGTCGTTCTACATGATCACGGCCTACACGCCGACGTTCGGGAACAAGGTACTGCACCTTGCGGAAAACAAGACGCTGGTGGTGACGCTGTGCGTCGGGGTTTCGAATTTCGTCTGGTTGCCGCTGATGGGGGCGGTTTCGGACAGGGTCGGGCGGACGCCGCTGCTGATCCTGTTCACATCTCTGGCGTTGCTGACCGCGTATCCGGCGCTTTCTTGGCTAGTCGCCGGGCCGTCGTTCGAGCGGCTGCTGGGAGTCGAACTGTGGCTCTCATTCCTGTATGGCAGCTACAACGGTGCGATGGTAGTATTCCTCACGGAGTTGATGCCGGCGGAGGTGCGGGCGTCGGGATTTTCGCTGGCCTATAGCTGCGCGACGGCGATTTTCGGCGGCTTCACACCCATGATCTGCACGTACCTGATCGAGGTCACAAAGAATCAAGCCATACCGGGTGCGTGGCTGTCGTTTGCGGCGGCTGTGGGATTGGCCGCAGCAGTGATGACGAGGGGAATGTCGGCGGAGTCTGCGAGGCGCTAGATCTTCTTGCGCAGGACCCAGGTGGACATCGCCCTTTGATTCTGCACCACGGTGGTCTTGAGCGGGTCCGCCAATTCGGCACCTAGACGCTCGGCTGCGTTGGTCAGGATCGCCTCGTCCACGATATAGCGTTCGGCACCGTCGGGCGAGCGCATCCGCCGACCATTCACCTGCACGAACTGGCCCTCCATCCCGATTGTCGTGGCGATCCGGCAGAAGAATAGCCCGCCGGGTTTCAGGACGCGCCATGATCCTTGCAACATGGCCTCGAATTGCGCGTCGTCGGCCGCAAAGTGCAGCACCGCGCTGCTGATGACGACGTCGGCGCAGGCGTCTTCGAATGACATGTTCTCGACTGCTTCGAGGCGGAAATTCGATTCCGGCAGCGAAGGGGCCAGCTCGCGGGCAATGGCACGCACTCGGGAAATGGACTGCGGATCCAAGTCCGCCCCGAAGATGTCGTAGCCCTCGCGCAGGAAGTATACGAGGTTGCGGCCTATTCCGCAGCCCGCGTCCAGAATCCGCATGCCGGGCACGATGCGTCCCCGGAGGAGCTGGTCGAAGAGGTAGATGTCGATTTGGCCGAACTGCTCCTGGAGCGTGGGGTCGGGCATTGCTAGACTTTGCCACCGGCTTCGAGGATGAATTCGAGGCGGTTACCCCACGGGTCGGCGGAGAAGAAGCGGTCGGTGCCGGGGATCATGGTGTCTTCGATGACGGGATACCCGGCGGAGCGAAGGGTGGTGCGCAACGCGTCTAACTCGTCCACCCGAAATGCCGGGTGCGCCTTGCGGGCGGGGGTGAAATCGGGCTGGGTGCCAATGTGGAGCTGCAGCGCGCCGCACTCGAACCAGCAGCCGCCTATCCCATCCAATTCCTTGGGCCGGACAAGTTCGCGCAGACCCAGGATGTTGCCGTAGAATTCGCGGGCCTCGGGCTCGCAGCCGGGAGGTCCGGCGACTTGGACGTGGTCGAGACGGAGGTTCACACTTCCGATTCTAATTGACCAGGACCTTGTGGCCGCCCTTCGGCAGCAGGATAGCGCAGTCGCTGCCCTCGACGCAGGTGGCCGGGAACGCGGTGCCGTCGATTTCCATCGCCTGTGGACGCCGGTCGAAGCGGACGACAGCTCGGCTGTCGCTGGAATATTCGAAGGCCACCCTCTTGCCTTCGGCAGACGCCGACTTCAGGCGGGCGTTCAGATCGGTGATTGCGATCCCGTCCCGGTGGGAAGCGGTTTCCACGACATGGGAGCCGGCCGGGAGCCGGACGACGCCTTTTCCGGTTGCGGGCCATGCCTTGCCATCCACCATGGCGCCGTCATTGCCCCAGACCAGTTCCACGTCGGACGGGGATTCGAGCGACACCCGCCTATGGTCCTTCGTCTTGGTGCCGGAGTACTTTGTTACCACCGCCGACGAGGCCGCCAGAAGGCCCAAATCCGGTTTCAGGATGCTGTTCTCGAAGTACAGCGCCACACGCGGGAAGGCTTTCGATGCGAGGTGCACCAGTTGGAACAGTTCCGCGCCGGTCTGCTGCTTGGTCGGGTAGACGTCTTGGTAGCGGTCCACAATATTGATGTCGATGGCCAGCTTGTCGGGGTGGGTCGTCAGAGGCTGGTACCGCTTGGCGATCTCGGGGTAGCGCTGGGGGCCGAGGTTCCACACGGTCGCCGGGTCCTCGATCAGGAACGAAAACGAGTGGGTATCGAGCAGCGGAAGAACCCGGCTGGCGTCGGCACCGATGGAATCCTTCATGCCCGTGTCGAACCGGTCGTCCACATGGGTGAGGACCACGTCGAGGCCGGACTTGAACCCCTCGACGGTGTTCAGCCACTCCTCCTGCATTTTGCGTGCGAGGTTGGCACGGAAATCGAGGTACTGGCGCAACGATTTGGCGTCGTTGTGGGACTTCCAGATCTCCAGCGGGTCCCAACCCGATTCGGCGCGGAAGGCGGCACGGGCGTCGGCGTTCATCGGCGTGAACCGGGCCGGATTCCCGGCACCTTCCAGCGACTCGAAGTAGAGTTCCGCCAAGTTGACGCCGTCCCAGTCGAACCGGCCAATCATTTGCTGCAGGCCGGTGCGGACGGCTGCCACGCAGTCGCGATTCTGCAGGTTCATCAGCTTGCGCCAGTCGAGCTGGGCATCCTGCAGGACGGCGGTTTTCTCGCGCCATTCGGGGTGCGCGTTCCAGAAGCCCTCGCTGACGTGCGGCAGTTCGACCCATGCGTAGACGAGGACTCCGTGGCGGTGGCAGGCCTCGATCAGCCGCTTCAGGTACTCGTCGCGGTCGGGCGCAGGATCGTAGAAGTGCCAAGAGGCCACGTGCAGGGCGGAAATACCGGCCTCGCGCCAGCGGGTCGCGAGGTAGTCGAGGTCGGCGCGCGTACGGTAGGAGTAGTCGAAGAAGGCCCAGAGTTTGGAGGAACGGAAGGCAGGCTCGAAGCCGAGTCCGGCGAGCGATTGCATCAGGTACGGGAATCGCTCGTAGCCCGTCTTACCGGGACTGGCGGCGACCCACAGGACCGCTCCGGCACCCAGCTTCTGTCCCGCGACGACCGGTGCGCCGGACCAGCGTTCCTTGGCGAAAACCGTGGCCCCGCTCGGAACCTCCGTGCGTGGGATCTCGACGGCCTTCTCCCAGATGACGGGCAGCGCGGGGTTGTGGATGTCCACCAAATGGAGCATCGACACGGTCTCCGCGCCGGGCTTGAAGCCGAAGCTCGCGGCCAACGGGGACGAGCCTTCGAGGATGAGGGCCGCGCCGCCACGGACTTTGGCCATCCAGTCCGCGGCGGCGGGAGTGTTGGGCGGGGCGACGAAGATATCCGCCGCTGTTGCGGGACCGGGAAGATGGCCGACGGAGGAGAGGACGGCGGGCCACGATCCGGTCTGGGGGCCGAGCAGGGCGAACGTCCCGGCGAAACAGGTCGTCTTCAAGAGGGGGATGAGGAGGAAGAGGCTATTTCGTGAACGCATACCAGACACCTGCTCGGAAGTCGTTGAAGTTGGGACGGCGGGGATTGCCGTCGTTGCGGAGATAGACACCCCGATTGGCATTGAGGGTGACGGTTACAGACTGGGGCAAGCCCGGCGGATGGAACCGGAAGCCGGGGCCGGTCTCGGTAAAGTTGGCCCAATATTGGCCCTGCACGTCAAAGGTCAGGTTGCCGCCCCAGAAGACCTGGGTTTTCAGGCCGCCGAAGACGTTGGTGTAGCCCAACTTGTTCTGGGAGTAGTTGATGAGGTCGTTGCCGAAGTGGGAGATGAACACGCTGTCGGCGGTGGTTTCGAAGAACATTCCACCGTGCTCGGCGGCCAAGGACGCACCGGTGGTCCGGGAGTAGGTTATGCCGCCGCGAATGTCGGTCCATTGCTTTCCATTGAGGTAGACCACAGCCCGGCCGGCTTCGAACCAGCCCATGGCGCCGTGCCATTGCCTGGTGGCGATTCCGCCAGCGACCACGAAGGCCGATTCCGACAGACTCTGGACGATGGGGCCGTCGGCAGTAGTCCGGCGCACGTCCCCGACCATCCGCACGGAGAGATAAGGACGGAACGGCAGCTTGCCCACACGCACCTCGGCCTTCGCCTGGCCATATCCGAAGAGGTCGCTCCAGCGGGAGGAGTACAGGGGATAGATCCAGACCGTGGTGCGGATCCGCTGCAGGCCCGGACGGAGGTTTTTGTAGGCCTTCGTGGCTTCGGCGGCGACTGCGGGATCGGAGCTCTGCTTGGCGACCTTGAACCAGCGCAGGGCATCGAGGTCGTTGTGGAGCATGTTGTTGGTCCAGCCAAGCTTCAGCACCACGGAGGAATCGACGGGATTGGCCTCGTGCGCTTGGTTGTAGTAGCGTAGGGCATCTTTCATGAATCCGGCGTTGTAGCTGCGTTCGGCGAGCAACCGGGGATCGAGCGCGGATTCCGGCCCGGAGCGCTCCTCGAGTACGAGGGGCATGTGCAACGCCATGCGGACGCGGTTGGCAGCAGCAGGATCGCCGCGAGCCAAAACACGTTTCAAGAGCGGCATTGCGGCCTCGTCGCGTTTATCCGCCAGCAGGAGCAGGCCGAGTTGGGCGGTAGCCATGTAGTCGTCGGGTTGGGTGTCGACGACCTGCTGGAACTCCTTCATGGCGTCGGCGCTGCCGGCGTTTTCCTTCTCAGACATGCTGAGGAGGAGATACCCCAGTTCCTTGCGCAGGGTGGAATTGGTGGGGTCCAGCTCCAAGGCCTTGCGGAACTCGTAGACGTACGGGTAACGGGCGGGCAATTGTTCCCGCGCCAGTTCGGAAGCGCGTGGCTCGCCGCCGCGCGACGCTGCCATCAGCGCCGCCATTGCGCCGTCCGCGTTACCCCGCGCCTTTTCTGCCCGAGCCAACTCCAGTAGGACTGATTTGCGCTCGGGCAGCAGCTGGAACGCTGCACGGTAGTTGGCGGCAGCGAGATCCAGTTCGTCGCGTTGCTCGGCCAACTGCGCCAGTTCGTAGTGGGCGCTGAAGGTGGGTTTCGACGCCGCGAGAGCCTGCTGCCAGCGGGCGATGCCGTCGCGAAGAGGTTCGTCGACATTCTTGAAGGCCTGCGCAGCGGTTGCGCGTGCCTCTGCGTCGGGAGCCGTGTCGAGGACGCGCTGGAAGATGCGACGCGCCTCGGCTTTGCGGGCGGGGGCTTCGTCGCGCGCCTCGTAGCAGAGGAAGGCGTACTCGAGGGCGACGTGGAAGTCTGCGGGATCGATGCGCGCGGCTTCGCCGAATTGTTCCCGGGCGGCCTCGGTCTCGCCGGTCTTCAGCAGGGTGTAGGCGAGATTCTTGCGGATATCGGCCCGCGCGGGAGCCAACGACGACGCCTGCTGGAAGTGGTGGATGGCGACGTCGTAGTCCTTGGCGCGCAAGGCGGCGAATGCTTTGTCGAGCGGATCCCAAGCAGGGTCCGGCACCTGCGCAAACACGGCGGCGGCGCAGAGGAAGAGCGACGCGAGTCGGATGGTCTGTTCCTGGAGATATAGTGCGGCGGCGCGGGATTTTTCTCACACTATTTTCGTTACGGAGCTTTACTCTGTAAGCCGTTGTGAACACTGGGCTTGGCGTGTAACACCAGGTGGTCGGCGGGCGTTACTACATGCAGAGGGTGGCGCGGCAAGATCCCCGATCAAGCCGGAACGCCAAGGTCCTCACCAAACAGAAAGAAGATCGATTCAAATGAAAAACGCATTCTTGCGCTTCGGGCGGACGTGTGTCTCCACAGTGGTTGCGATGGGGCTTTCCTCGGGACCGGGGATCGCGACGGCCCTTCTCCCGGCGGCATTGCTGGTGCAGTCCATCATGCCCACGGCGGCCTACGCCGGATCGGTCAACCCGATCACCATCACCCTGCCCCACGCCGTGACGGTCGGTTCCACGACGCTGCCCGAGGGCACCTACGTGATCGACAGCGTCGACATGGGCAGCGGTCTGGAGTACTTCGTGGTGCGCGGCGAGCACGGGGCCATCGCGACCTTGCAGGCGACGAAGCGGGACGTGGAAGCCGGTGACAAGACCGAGATCGTGTTCGACCGCGAGGGCGCCGCGTGGCGCTTCGACAAGTTGTTGATCAAGGGCGACTCGGTCAGCTACGTGTTCCAGAACACGAAGTAGTACCCTCGGAGGGTGCTCGATTGCTTGATGCGCGGGTTGGTGCTGTTGGGGGCCGCGATCTGGATTGGGGCCGAAGGACTCGGCTTCCTCCATCTCTTGCGGCCCGTGCCCCTCGCCGTCTGGTGGGCGCTGGTCGCAGCCGCTGCATGGCGGTTTCGGCCCCGGCTCAAGTTTGACTGGCCACGCGACCCCGTTGTCCGGGTCTGCGGGGCCGCGATAGCAGTAATTCTCGTACTCACGGCGGTCGTCGCGGCATTCAGCCCGCCGAACAGCGCCGACGCCATGGCATATCACATGCCGCGTGTCGTCTACTGGGCGCAGCAGGGCAGCGTGCAGTTCTTCCCCACCACCTACTACAACCAAGTCATGCTGCAGCCGTTCGCCGAGTACGCGATGCTCCAGACATATGTGCTGTCCGGGGGCGACCATTTCGTCAACTTTGTGCAATGGTTCGCGTCCGTTGGTTGCATCGTCGGGGTAGCGGCGGTGGCGGGGGCGATGGAGTGCGGTCCGCGCGGCCAAGCGTTCGCCGCCCTGTTCTGCGCGACGCTGCCATCCGGGATTCTCGCCAGCACCGGGGCCAAGAACGACTATTTCCTCGCGATGTGGCTCGTGGCGGCCGTGTATTTTCTGCTGCGGGGAGGTCGTGTGGAACTGGCCGGTGCTTTGGGTTTCGCCATGCTCACCAAGGCGACGGCCTACCTTTTTGCCCCGTGGCTGGCGGTGGTGGTAGGTGTCCGGTTTTGGCGGAAACTGTGGATCGCGGTGCCGATCGCGTTGGCGATCAACGCGCCACTCTACGTTCGGAACTATCGGCTCAGCGGCTCGGTGCTCGGTTTCGATTCGGCCAGCGCGGACGGGGCGTACCGATGGCGAAATGAAGCGCCGGGGTGGAAAGCGACCGTCTCCAATTTTCTTCGACACGGGTCGGAACAGTTGGGTGCCCGCGACCCTGGGTGGAACGACCGCGTCTACGGCGCGGTCATGGCCGCACACCGGGTGTTAGCCATCGACCCGGGCGATCCCGCAACTACTTGGCCGCACACGGTTTATGGGCCGCCGGTCAACGCCAACCACGAGGCCAACGCGCCCAACCGATGGCATCTCCTGGTGTTGGCGCTGGTGTTCTGCCTTGCGTTTTGGCGTCGTGACCGGGTCCGCGTCCTGTATGCGCTGTCCCTCTTGTGCGGATTTGTCGCGTTCTGTGCCGTGCTGAAGTGGCAGCCGTTCTCCGCGCGCTTCTTCCTGCCGCTGTTCGTGCTGGGATCACCGTTAGCCGGCGTTCTGGAGGAGGTTCCTCTGGCGATGTCGGCCCCCGTCTTGCTGTTCCTGATCGCGGGGGCCCGGCCCGCGCTCTTCGAAAACTGGGTGCGACCGCTGAAAGGGCCGCGCAGCGTGCTCAGCGTGCCACGGGAACGCCAATATTTCTCCGACATGGGGCAGTGGGGGAACCGCACAACCTACGAGAAGACGGTCGACGTGGTCTCGGCACTCGACTGCGGAACCGTGGGTATCGACATTGTCAACCTACAACTGGAGTACCCGCTACAGGCGATGCTGCGGGCGCGGAAGCCGGGAATCCGGTTCACCCACACCGGTCCCGCATGTGTCGTCGTCTGTCTGGATTGCGCGGGCGATGCCCGGCGCTTGGCGGCGCATCCGGGCTATGGCCGTGCGTTGACAGTGGATCGGTTCCTGGTCTTGGATCAGAACTCGGTCTTGAGCAACGAATAATCGGCGTGCGTCGACGCCTGTTCCAGCAGTCCGCGCAGGTTGGTGTAGTCCTTGGCCAACCCGGCCCATGCACCCTCGGGTGCCGGAATCTCTTCGACCTCGCCCCGGAACTGGATGATCTGCTCCCTCGTGGCCACCAAGCGCCCCGTTCCGAAACCGAATTCGAGGCGTCCGCCCGCCAACTCTTCGCCGCCATCCATCAGGTCGGCAAACCAGTCCGATCGCTCCGATAGCCAGGGTACGAACTTACCGATGTCCTGCATCGGGTCGAGTCCCGGCAGTTTTGGCACGCAAATGCCCGGGATCACCATCGCGCAAATCTCTGCCATGGTCTGTTCGCTGGGCTTGTAGCCAGCGTCGGGGCCGATGGAATCGATCCAGTGCTGGAAGTCGTCGCCGTTCTCGGTCGACGACGGGTGCTTGGCCAGCTCCCGAAGGAGTTCCACAACCAGCGCCGGATTGAAGTCGTGGGAATACGCGCGCAGGGCGGGCGCGGCGCGCTCGTCGTAGGCGCGGAGGTCGAAAAGGCAAATGAGGGTGCGGGGCGGCACGTACCAAGTGTAAGATGGGTCCCAAGGAGATTGGAATTTTGAAAATCAACGGCAAGTGGACCCCGGTCGCAATCCTGTTCGCCGCGGCGACATTTTTGACCCAGAATTCGACGGCGCAGAATCCGGGCATCCAAAGGACCATCGTGGAGCGCAAGGATGTCTCGGCACCCGGCAAGGAGGCGGTCATCGCGCGCGTCGAAATTGCGCCGGGCGCTTCCGCCGGTCGCCACACGCACTTCGGCGAGGAGATCAGCTACGTGATGGAGGGCGAGATGGAGGTCCTGATCGAGGGCCAGCCGCCGCGCCGTCTGAAGGCTGGGGAAGGTTTCGTGATCCCCAACGGTGCCAAGCATGACGCGCGGAACGTCGGCACGGTGCCGGTGAAACTGGCCGCCGTTTACTACGTGGAGAAGGGCAAGCCACTCGCCACACCCGCGCCATGAGGATTTCGGGTCTGTTTTTTCTCGGTGCCGCAGCCTTGTCGGCCCAGACGTACGATCTGGTGATCGCCAACGGCCGCGTCGTGGACCCCGAGACGAAGTTGGACGCGGTGCGCTCCGTCGGGATTTCCGGCGGGGTGGTTCGGGCGGTGTCGGCGTCGGCGCTGAAAGGTCGGCAGACCGTGGACGCCACCGGCATGGTGGTCGCGCCGGGTTTTATCGACCTCCACGAACACGGCCAGGACTTCGAAGCTTATACGTTCCAGGCGCGCGACGGCGTTACGAGCAGCTTCGAGCTTGAGGTCGGAACGGCGGACGTGGCGGGTTGGTATGCCGCACGCGAGGGGAAGTCGGCGATCCACCATGGCGTTTCGGTGGGCCAGATCCAGGTGCGGATGAAGGTGATGGGGGATCCGGCGGACTTCGTGCCGTCGGGGCCCGGTGCCTACAAGCCTGCGACCGAGGAGCAGATTTCGGAAATGCGGCGCTTGATGGAGAAGGGGTTCCGCGAAGGGGCAGTCGCCGCCGGAATCGGTCCAGCGTACACGCCAGCCGCCACCCGTTGGGAGATTTTGGAGATGTTTCGGGTGGCGGCCCGGTTTGGCGCTTCCAGCCACATCCACCTGCGCGGTTCGGCGGACGCCAACGAGCCGGAGATTGGACTGCAGGAGGCATTGGCGGATGCGGCGATCACCGGTGCCCCGCTTCACGTCGTCCATATCAATTCGTCGTCGCTGGAGCATGCGCCGCACTTGTTGAAGATGATTGCGGAGGCGCGGGCGCGGGGCATCGACGTCACGACCGAGATGTATCCCTACGTCGCGGGCCAGACGCGCCTCGATTCCGCGCGTTTCGACTCCTGGGTGGACCGTCCCGAGGCCGACTACCACAATCTGCAGTGGGTCGCGACGGGCGAGCGCCTGACGAAGGCCAGTTTCGACCGCTACCGAAAACAGGGCGGCCTAGTGATCCAGTTCAGCAATACCGAGGCGATGCTGGAACTGATTCTGCGCGACCCGCTGGCCATGATCGCGAGCGACGGTTTCGGATTCGAGGCTGGCAATGCCCATCCGCGTTCTGCGGGGACGTTTTCCCGCGTGCTGGGAGTCTATGTGCGGGACCGGAAGGTCCTTGGCCTGGACGATGCCATCAACCGGATGACGCTGATGCCCGCCCGCCGGTTGGAGGCGCGAGTGCCCGAGATGAAGCGCAAGGGGCGGATCCAAGTTGGATCCGATGCCGATATCACGGTCTTCGACCCCGCGACGGTCCGCGACCGGTCCACCTACGAGAATGGCAAGCAGGCCTCCGAGGGTATCCGGGACGTGCTGGTGGGCGGTGTTTTCGTAGTTCGTGGCGGTGCGCTGGTACCGGGTGCCACGCCGGGCCGGGCGATCCGAGGCAAACAGAATTGACCGGCTACTTCGGCGGGGCCTGACGCCGGTATACCGTTTCGAAGCTTTCCTTGGTGCCGGAGAAGCTCACGCTCGATGTCGTGGAAGTCCCCGGCACTGGCACGCCGCCCGGCGGGTGCGGAGTATAGTCGGGGTCGGTCGTCTTCGACGTCGTCGTAGTCGTCAATTTCTTGGCGACCTTTGCTGCCGGAGGGCGAGCGTCCAGCCGGTCGATCTCGTCCCGGGCAATCGCGGACTGCCCCTTCTTGTCCACGATCAAGATCCGATCGGCATTGGCCTCGTCGAAGTTGGCCGAGACCGGCTCGGCAGCGCCTTTCTTGTAAATGCGCAGCTCGCTTCCGTGCTTCAGGGCGATTACTTTTGCCCAAGGATCTTCAACGCCCAACGCCCCGACGGCAGTGGCCAGCGCCAACATCCAGATTGCGATACGGCTCATGAACGCCTCCGCCGCGAGTCTATCATAATTGAGCCGGGTGTGTGTCCTGACCGAAGAAGTCAAGACTGAGCAAATGTTCGGGAGCCACAGTCGCCCGGTTCCACAGGTTTGTATCGGAAAACCGGATTCCCACGAAGTATCCGAAATCCCGGAACGCGCAGTAGCATGATTGTCCCCGGTAGCGTGCCGGAGACCCGCGCTCCGTGTCAATAAGCAGTTCCACCGGAGCCCCCAAGGGTATTGGCGTGTCCACTTGGACGCACCCCCCGACCGCCGAAATGTCTTCCAGAACCGCCTCCGAGGTCCTGAATCTCTCCGATCCTATCGTCCACTCGACGCGCACCAACTGGGCGCACAAGAGACGTTTTTCAAAACGTCTTTCTGTCATGCCCTTCTATCGGCAGGAGACGCCGGGAAGTTTAGAGTTGGGATTGAAGAAGTTAATCGGCGTCGAAAAAATGCCCCATTTTATCGCGCTTGGTTTCCAAGTACGAGCGGCGCGATTCTACCGGTGCCGCCACGCAGGGCAGCCTCTCTGCTACCTCGACGCCCGCGTCCTCGAGTGCCCGCACCTTGTCCGGATTGTTGGAGAGCAGCCGCACCGACCGGATTCCGAGGCTCAGCAGGATGGCGCCGGGCAGCGCATAGTCCCGCAAGTCGCTCTCGAAGCCGAGACGCTCGTTGGCCTCCACGGTGTCGGCGCCTGCGTCCTGCAGTTGGTAGGCGCGCAGCTTGTTCATGATCCCTATGCCGCGGCCTTCCTGCATCTCGTAGATCACGAGGCCGCGTCCTTCGAGGCCGATCCGCTCGAGCGCGATTTCCAGTTGCGCACGGCAATCGCAGCGCAGGCTGTGGAAGACGTCGCCGGTGAGGCACTGGGAGTGGATTCGGAGCACCGGTAGGGGGCCGGACAGGTCACCCATACAGATAACAACGGCCTCTTCGACCACGCCCCCGCTCCGGCCTTCGAAGCCGAAGATGCGAAACTGGCCGTACTCGGTGGGGAAATCGGCCTCGGCGGCGCGATGGAGTTCAAGCTTGCCGGACAAACCCCATTATAATGAGCCCTGGCACGGGTTTCCGATTCTGGCATGCAACAACACATCATCCTGCTGCTGTTGAGGGTCGGCGTCGCCGCGGCGATCGCCAGTTTTGGCGTCCGGAGTTCCGCCGCCAAGCGCATGCTGCAGCGCGAGGAGCGGACGCTCGCACAACGCACGCGCCTCGTGTTGTGGTTCGTGGCGATGTTCGCCCCGGGCGTGGCAATCCGCGTCGCCACGGGGGACTATGCCGCGCTCGACCTCGGTCTCGAAGGCACCTTGCTGGCCGGGATCGCGGGCGGCTACGTGTGCGGCCTCGTCACGGGCCTGATGGTCGCGGTGCCAGCCATGTTTGGCGGCGAGTACCTCGCGCTCCCCTTCTTCGCGGCGGTCGGACTGGGCGGTGGGCTGCTGCGCGACGCCGCGGTCGACCGCGAGGACATTTGGCGCTTCTCCCCGTTCCCCGAAGTCAACTTCTACCGCGTCTTCGAGCCGGGCCGAGAGCTTCGAAGCGCAGTCCTGCACGCTTGGTTCACGCTTGGTGTGATGGCCACCGAATTCCTCCGCCAGGCGCTCGCCACCTCCTTCGACCCGCCGCGTCTCTTCTCGCCCCAACGCCTCACCGACCCCCTGCCGCTGGTCGGAGCCCTCTACGTTTCCACCTACTTCTGCATCACGCTGCCTCTCAAGGTCTGGAACAACTCCCGCAACGAGGCCAAGCTCGAATCGCAACAGCGCCTCCTGATGCAGGCACGGCTCGACGCCCTAGCCAGCCAGATCAACCCGCACTTCCTCTTCAACACGCTCAACTCGGTTTCGACGCTGATCCGGATCAATCCCGAGAAGGCGCGCACCATGGTCACCCAACTGGCGAGGGTGCTGCGTCGGCGCCTGCGCAGCCCGGAGCATCTAGCGCCGCTCCGCGACGAACTCGATTTTATGGACGACTACCTCGCCATCGAGCGCGTCCGCTTCGGCGACAAGTTGCGCGTTGTCAATCAGATAGAGCCATCGACGCTGGACATCCTTGTGCCCAGCATGCTCTTCCAGCCTTTGGTGGAGAACTCCATCAAGCACGGTATTTCGGGCAAAGTGGAGGGCGGTTCGATCACTATGCGGGCCCGCCGGGCGGGCGGCAGGCTGCTCATCGAGGTGGAAGACGACGGCGTCGGCATCCCGGAATCGCACCTTTCGGGTATCCTCAACAAAGGTATCGGTGTGACGAATTTGAAAGAACGACTCAAGATGCTGTATAACGGGGATTACCGCATGTTGATCGACAGCCAACCCGGGCGCGGAACGCGAATCGAAATCGAAGTGCCGGAAGCACCGGCGCAGACCGTCTCGGCCCGACAATAATGGCAACCTCAACCGTCCGTCAATCGCCTGCCGCACGTCGCGGCACGCGTCCGTTCGAAGACAGCTTCCGCTTCCTGCCTGACAACACGCGGCGGGTTTACGACATGCTGTCGCCCATCTATCCGGTTTCGACCATGCTGTTCCATTCGAACGCGCACAAGGTGGCGCTCTCGTTGGCGGGTGTCACCGATGGAATGCGGGTGCTGGAAGTCGCCACCGGGTCGGGGGAGATGTTCAGCCGACTCGTTCGGAGCAATCCCAACGGAGCGACCTGCGGCATCGACATTTCCCCCAACATGGCGGCGCGCACACAGCGTGTGGCCCGCAACCGGATTCCGGGCGTCAAAGCGCATTGCCAAGCGTCGGATTCCCGCCAGATGCCGTTCCGCGACGGCTCGTTCGACGCCGTGGTCTGTTGCTATTTGCTGGAGTTGCTGGGAGCCGAAGACATCGTCCGGACGTTGGAGGAAATGCGGCGTGTGCTGCGCCCCAATGGCAAGCTGGCGCTGGTGCTGACCGGCCAGCAGGATCCGGCGTTCAATGTTTGGCATAAGTTCATCGCGGGCATCGCGCCGGCGTTTCTTGGGCGCCTGATGGAAACCCGCATTCCGGAACTGATGGACGCGTGCGAATTCGAGTTGGAACACGACCAGCAGTTGCGTCAGACTTGGTATCCATCGCGGGTTGTGGTGGCGAGGCGGTAGGGGTCGTTCGAGAAGCGCTTGATTCTGGTCTCGCCCGCGAAGTTCGGCTGCTCCAGAATCGGATTGCTGAACGTAAAGCACGCGTAATGACTACGTCATCACGAGATGCTATCCTCAGACTTTGAGGTGTCGTTTCGCATGCAAACGGATCAAGCAACAATCAAGCGTGAGACCCTGAACATCCGCATCAAGCCCGATCTTCGCGGGCTGATCGACCGCGCGGCGAAGATCTCCGGCAAGAATCGGACGGATTTTATGCTCGACGCTGCCCGCCTCGCCGCTGAGGATGCGCTGCGGGACCGTACACTCCTCGCACTCGACCCGGAGGCTTATGCCGAGTTTGTGACGCGACTCGACGCGCCGGCGAATCCCAATGAACGCCTGCGCCGCACCATGCAAACTGTCGCTCCATGGGAGAAATAACGGGGTCCGTTCATGCACCCGAGCTGTTGGCCGCCGACCACGATATTGCCGGGTTCAATTCTGGCGAGGCCGCTCTCGATGATTGGCTCAAGCGTCGAGCCCGAGCCAATCAGGCTGGCGGCGCTACACGGACGTACGTTCTCTGCGACGGAAGGCGCGTCATTGGCTACTACGTCTTGGCGTCGGGGTCGGTGACGATGGAGGAGGCTCCCGGCCGGTTCCGCCGCAATATGCCCAATCCCATTCCCGTGGTGGTGCTGGCACGTTTGGCGATAGACCTGGGTTGGCAAGGCCAGGGTCTCGGACGTGCGCTCTTTCGCGACTCAGCCCGACGCGTTGCGCATGCGGCTGATGCCATCGGCGTTCGCGGCATTGTCGTCCACGCGATTTCTGAAAAGGCCAAGACGTTCTATTTGGCGCTTGGATTCGACCCGAGCCCCCGCGATCCGATGACACTCATGGTGACGCTGGCTGATCTGAGGGCGGCTCTTTCGCACGGTTGAGGTGCAGTACTCGTCTCCGGCGATGCGATACGCGCCAGGGATTCCCAAGCCCCGGCGATGCAGCTACAATAGGAACAGCCGCTATGAAAACCAACCAGCCACCACATGGCCCGAGTGGATTCTGGAGAGGCATTGCGTCGATTGGGATCTTCCAGTCGACAGCGTCCCGGTTCGCAGGTCGGCGAAGCCGGTCGATTGAGGAACTTGTCTTCCGCGATTTTTCCATCGTTGGCCGCGATATGATGAAGGCGGCTCAATCGCTGCGATCCAATGGCTCCGTCCCCAATTCCTCCCGCACAGCCGGATAAGCATGTCGGCGAAGTGGAGGTGCGCCATGCGCACTTCTCCGGGCCATTACCCCACCCGGCAATTCTGGAACAGTACGAAATCCGTATTCCTGGCTCCAGCGAGCGCATCCTTCAAATGACCGAGAAGGAGGGTGACCATCGCCGCGCCATCGAAGCCCTGTTGATACAAAAAGCATTCTCCGAGGCGCGCTTTGGACAGGTATGCGCTGTGATTGTGGCGTTGGCCGGAATCGTCGGGGCGACGTATTCATCGATAGGTGGCCATCAGATCGCGTTGGAACCGTACTGGGCGGATCGTCGATGGTCATTATCGTGACGGCATTTCTGAAAGTTCGAACCAACCCTTTCAACACCGGCGAAGAGGAAGTGGAGACTCGGCAAATCGACGGTAAGCCTGACGGGGAGTGACAGGGCTATCACCGGGGAGGCATGCCGCCCGAACCCCACCAAAACAATCCCCGGACTACCAAGCATTGTTCACGTTCTGCATAGAAGTGAGTGACGCCATGACAGGGCGGCAGGTACTGTGGCATTGGAGGAGCCGTTACGGAACATGTCAAGCACTTTGAGACACCCCGAAGCCGAATTTACTGAGTATTGTTGTCCGGGGTCTTTGGTCTATTGATCCAGGCCTCCCTGGGAACGGGTGGTGGTTGGGGCGGACGGCGGACGAAGCGTTCGGGATGG
>CAIVPR010000070.1 GCA_903907865.1 uncultured Acidobacteriia bacterium | reverse complement strand
CTAAAGGCGCGCATCCGCCCGCACCACCGCAGCCATGTGGGGCAGCCATTCTTGGCTGCAGCCGCCTTTCCAGGCGGCCATAACCGCCCCCCTCGCGGCGCCAGCAGTACTAAACCCTTCAACTCCAATCCCGAGCCGCCAAGCGCACACTTACCCCACCCCAACCAACCAAAGCCCTCCAATACAATCACAAACAGGATGGCCCCCCAATGACCCCCGGACCCGTCTTCCTCTCGGCCAGCATCCCCGACCCCACCCGCGACCCCAAATACTTCCAAACCGGCGACACCATCGCCATCCGCGACGCCGTAATCGCCCTGGTCACTGCGGTCCTCCCCCGCACAAAACTCGTCTTCGGTGGCCACCCCGCCATTACCCCCATGGTCAAATGGGTAGCGGACCGCACCGGTTCGTTCAACAAAGTCCGCATGTTCCAGTCGAAGTGGTTCCAAGACAAATACCTCCCCGACCTGGCCAAGTTCCGCTACGAGGAAACCGAGGCCGCAACGGACCGGGATCAGAGCCTCCTAGCGATGCGCAAGACCATGCTAACGTGCGAAAACTTCAGCGCCGCCTTCTTTATCGGCGGAATGGAAGGCGTGGAGGACGAATACGACCTGATGGGCAAATTGAACCCGACCGTCCCCCGCTTCCCCGTCTACACCACCGGCGCGGCCGCCCGACTGCTGTGGCAGCGCGAATGGGACGCGAATCCATACCTCCGCGAAACCGAACTCAATCTGCTCCGAAGGTCCGAAAGTTATCAATCCCTGTTCACGAAGCTCTTGGACGACACAACCGCCATTGCGCCAACACTGCGGCCAGGCGCATAATAGAAGACTACTCCCGGCCGACCAATGTACAGCTTCTTCGTCTCATATTCCCACCAGGACATGGCACTTGCAAAGCAAGTAGTCGCATTCCTGCAGGCAGCCATGGGTAAGGAAGTCAAGGTCTGGTGGGATCGGGACATTCCGATGGGCGAAGACTGGCGGGAGGAAATCGCACGGAGGCTGGATGATACGGATCTGTTTGTTGCCCTCATCAGCATCGATTACCACATCTCCACCTTTTGCATCAGTGAAATGGAGCAGGCGCGCAACCAAGACCGCGAAAAGAGGACTTTCATCGTCCCCGTTATGGTCCGACCCTCAGAGCTGCCCCCCGATCTGGCAGGTAAGCCGGCACTCTTAATGGACAAGCCACTCGCCAGATGGAAGGACAAAGAAGATGGATGCCTTCAGATAGCCAGGAAAATACAGGAGTTTTTCACCAACAATAAGGGGATCCTTCCGACTAAGCGTCTTCTCCATCCAAACTTGGAGAAGCTCTCTGATCTACTTGGCCTCCTTTGCGACCGAAAGCCGCAGAACGACGCTCTCTACGATTTGAGGCAGCTCGCTGATCATAGTAAGCCTTATGTAATTATTACGCAAGGAACGGCCGAAGACTTGCCTGAGCGGTTCCTAGACAGGTTGGAACTGGACCTGCTGAAGGTTGTGCTGAGGCGAGAACCAAGGCGGCTGTCACCAATTTCGTTACCCACGTCCGCGCTTGGCAAATCCCCTCAACGATTGTTCGGACCTGACTTGGCCATCTTGGCGAGTCTACCGCCCGACGCGGACTTGGAACAGATCAACAAGAAATTGACAGATTTGTCGCCAATCTCCCTTGTGCCATCCACGATGTCCGTGCAGCACTGGCGTGACAATGGTGAACAGGCTGAACAAGTTCTCGACGCGTATCTGAGTTTCTGGGCCCAATGGGCCAACACGAAGCCCCCGGACGTCGATGCGCAGGCTGGTCCGCCAACTGTGGCAATACCTGATGGGTGCTGGATGATTCCAGTTCTTTCCATAAAATATGGCCGGGATGAAACTACGAATGATCGCATCCGACGACGCCTGCTAGAGTATTTGCCGCACCCCGTTTCCCAAAGAACAGCCGACAGGCCCGCTCAGGATACCGCCTCAGCAATCTCGAAGACAGTTTTGGAATCCAGCGTCCAGGGATCAGTTGATGGACTTGCTGAGGGCACCGCGAGAACCTTACCCGCCGAAGCCACTCCCCTCAAGTCGCCATTTCAAGGTATCCTTCTGAGCCCGTTCACCAGCATCGATCATGTGGCGGTGGAAGACTGGATTCAACGGGACGAGGTCCATCCTCTCTTCCGCGACCGGTCAGAGGCAATAAGACGCTTCAACCACGTCTTCCGCAATCACAGTTCTTGGCGCATGCAGCCCCTTGTTGACACCCACTTCCCCGATTTCGTGAGCAAACTCTGATGCCTAAGCCACTCTCCCAACTGATCCCCGACCTAGAGAACGATTACGGCGAGCCGTCTCCGTCGCGCGTGCAACTCCCTCGGCCACTGGGCGCGGCGGTCCAACTTCACGTCGGCAACGCCGGTCACGGGGGTGCAGACCTCGACCACCCGGTCCGATACAAGCCGGACTCCGGCCTCGTCGCGGCCTTCCGCACGGCCCTTCTCCTGCGCCGCCCACTGCTCCTGACCGGAGAGCCCGGCACCGGCAAGACACAGGCCGCCAACTACCTCAGTTGGAAGCTGGGTTACGGCACCAAGGCCCTCCGTTTTGACGCAAAGTCCACCAGTTACGCAACGGATCTGTTCTATCGATTCAACACGATCGGTCGCTTCCACGCCGCGCAGTCTGGGGGGAGCACAAATAATGTTAACTATCTGCACTATAACGCTTTGGGTGAAGCGATCCTACGAGCCCGGAACGCTTTGGATGTCATCCCAGAGACCAGCCCGGCCCTCATGGTGAACGACATCCTTCCCAAGGATTTCCACCATGATGGCAATCCGGTACAGTCCGTCGTCCTCATCGACGAGATCGACAAGGCGCCGCGAGACTTCCCCAACGACCTGCTCGCGGAAATCGAGAACATGCGATTCCGCATCCAGGAACTCGACAACATCGAGGTCCAAGCCCCCACCGACTTCAAGCCCGTCACCATCATCACCAGCAATTCCGAAAAGAACCTTCCCGCCGCCTTCCTCCGCCGCTGCGTGTACTACCACATCCCGAAACCCGACCGGGCCGTATTCGCGGACATCGTCAAGGCGCGGCTCGGTTGGGATCCAACGACAAAGCTCGCCAGCGACGCGCTCGACTTCCTCATTTACACACGGGACAAGGTCCGCGAACTACAGAAGAAACCGGCCACAGCCGAGCTCCTCGACTGGCTTCTAATTCTCGAAGCCCACGGAGCCAGGCCGGATCAACGTTTCCGCGACATCCAGGACACCGTCGCGGAAACACTGGGGGCTCTCATCAAAGAAGGCGAAAGTGACCCGAAGAAAATCCTAACCGCCTGGCCCGGCCTCAAGTAGCCCTATAGGAACGCCGCGATGAGTCTGGCCCCATCCCAAGTATTCGGAGTCTTGGACCGTCTCCGCCGTACAAGCTCCGGCGCGCAACCGTCCGACCCGCAGTTTCTCGCCGCCTACCAACTGGTGGGGGGACTTGCTGGCACGGACGAATGGCCCGCCGAGGCCGAGGACTGGACCGCGCTACTCGCCCCGATCCTCTGTTCGTCTCCCGAAGAGCAGCAGCGGTTTGCCCACGAATTCGAAACCCTCAAGAGACGGGCGACAGCCGGTAAGACGAAAGTCGCGCCCCCCGTAGTAGAAACCGTCAAGCGCCAACCTGCAAGGCTGGCCGCCGCGGTAACCGCAGCCCTCGCCGCGCTTCTTGTGATGGGAGTCGTCTGGGTCTACCCGCAGATCCCACCCCTGCACAACGCCCCGACACGACCAACCCCGACGGACCCAACCTGCTACGACTGCGAAAACCGGCCCCCGATCCTCCCGCCGAACTACGCAATCCAGCTCACCGTCACCGACCCCAAGGGCACACCCCTCAACGGCGCCTTGCTCCACTATCTGGGCCAGTTCCCCCAAACCAGGCCCGACGGCACCGCCGAGGCCGATTTCCGCCCCGTTCCCGGCTCCCACTGGCTCATGGTCACCCACCCCGACTATCAGACCAAGGTGGAACAAATCGCGGCCGGCACGAAGGGACCGCTCCAAATCCGGCTGACGCTGGGCATCGCGTCCCAGATTCAACCCGGCTTTCTGGACCGCTACGGCCGCGCCCTTTGGGCCGCCGTCATGTCCGTGGCCGCCGTGCTGCTGTGGATCGTCATCAGATTCCTACGCCGCCGTCTCGCTATCCGCAATGCCGCCCCGCCTACCGTCGCGAAGGAGGAAATTGGCCTCGACTCCGATGTCGCCGAGCTTTTCCAACCGACAGACATCAGGCAACTTGCGGTCGCTCTCCGACGCCGACGGCCGGAGGAATCGAGCAAACTATCGATCCCCGCGACGGTGGAGGCCACAGCCCGTGCTGCCGGCATGTTCACGCCCGTTCCCGCCGTCCGACTAATCGAACCCGAGTACTTGGCGATTCTCGAGCAAAACACCCCGCGTGACCACCTTCCCCGGTACCAAGATGAACTGTTCCATCGTCTCGTCCGCCACGACGTGGCCATCAGGCGTTACTACTACCTGAACGATCCAGAGATTTGCTTCGATGCGGCTGGGCAAGTGACTAGTCTCCGCCAACTTGCCGCGCTATATCCAAATCACGACCTCTGGGTTTCCCGCGACGCCAAGAAGTGTGCAAACCCCGTTACGGGCCGTCTGATGGCTTGGACGCAGGTTCTCGATTTCTGGCCGTCGCGAGTGCTCCTCTCCCCTTCTGCCGTGGAGCCGGACCTTGCCTCCGCCATGGACGTCGTCGCCGCCGCCCCGACACTCATCGGCTTTGATTCTCTGTTCTCCGACCATCCGGCCACACCGCACGAGGCGTCCCTGCACCCTATCTTCACCGATCATCCTGAGGATTGGCTGGAGGAATCGGACCCCGGCGGCAACAGGTTCACCGAGCTATACCCGTATCTCCGACACTACCTCGGGGCGGACGGCTATCTTTGCCTTCAGGCTTGCGCCGTCTATCCGCAAACCGCATGGAACCTGACCGCCAGTATCGTCGCCGAGTTGGCACCGGAGCGGCAGGAAGGCATCCTGGGACGGCTTTCCCTGCTGCCATGGTTCCGCCATGGGTTCCTACCGGAGTGGCTGCGGATTGGATTGGTTCGGGGCTTGGGGCACAACCGTGGGCGCGTGGACGCTTGGCTCGCAAACTACCTGGCCACGGAAGTGACTGCGGGAGGGAACAAGGAGGCATTCGGAATTCTGCCTAGTGGGTCCTCCGAAACCTGGCTGACCGATCCGAAAAGCGACAGCATCTATTCACGGTTCGTCTCGCCACGTGATTGGGGGAAACTTCTGTGGCACCAACTCCTGCGCCGGTCCCTTGTCGGGGGCCTCGCTGCGGCAGCCATGGCGACCGCCGTGTTCCTTGCGGTCGCGCGCTCGTCTACCCCGCCCACCCGGCAGGAGCCCCCACTCGTCTGCCCGACCGGCAAGTTCGCCTCCACGGTCTGCGCCGTGGCCCGCAGCATGTCGTCGGTTTCCTCGACCGATGCCCTCGCCGCATGGAGCCAGTCCTCCGACATCGCGTCGGACATTCTCGACGTCGTGAACCCCTTGCCGGGCACGGCGAAACCCGCCACCTTTCTGGAAACGGCGCGAAGCATGACGGCGGCGAAGGTCTCCCCGTCACAAATCTCGACCGGTTTTGTCGTGGCAGGCGCTGCGGGCGGTGGTTTGACCCGTTCGGTCGAAGGCACCTCCATCCGCCTTTTCGGCACCTCCCGAACTCTCACGAAGACTGACATCGATACCGTCCTCGACTTGGCAAAGCTGCCATTGAAGCCGCGCCCCCACGACACGTTGATTACCCGGGTCAACCCCATCGACGGGCAGACCTACGTGTTCATCCAACCCGGCACCTTCATGATGGGCTGTTCGCCCGGCGACACAGAATGCTACGGCTTCGAGAAGCCCAGACACCAGGTAACGCTCACGAAGGGCTTCTGGATGGGACAGACACCGGTGACGCAGGAGGCCTACCAGCGTGTGGTTGGCAGCAATCCGAGCTCTTTCAAAGGAGCGAGGTTGCCGGTGGCAAACGTCAGTTGGGACGATGCACGGCATTACTGCTCGGCTGTGGGGATGCGGTTGCCGACAGAGGCGGAGTTTGAGTACGCGGCTCGCGCAGGCACCACCGGGGCGCGATATGGGGAGTTGGATGCGATTGCTTGGCATGACGGAAACAGCGGCAACAAGACGCATCCCGTCGGCACCAAGCTCCCGAACGCCTGGGGCCTTTTCGACATGCTGGGGAACGTATGGGAATGGACCAACGATAATTGGGCAGACAATTACGGAGGTGGAGGCGCTATGACGGACCCTAAGGGGCCCAAATCGGGAACCGAACGTGTGCTGCGCGGTGGTTCGTGTTACGACTTTCCCAGTTATCTTCGCGCCTCCGTTCGCGACGTCGGCGGGCCGGCGCGGCGTGGCGACGTCTTCGGCGCTCGGTGCGCGGGGGAATAGCTTATCCTTTTTTCTTTTCCCCTTTTTCCATTTTCCAAAGGTTTTGGGGGATGAGGAGAAGACTGGGTACGGGGCTATGCCCCGTCGAAAATTTTTTGTAGGGCAGCCATTCTTGGCTGCTGCGACCTTTCAGGTCGCCACAACCGTGCCATTCGGGTGCCGTGGACTGTTCTCAGGGGGTTGCTAGAATCAAATCAGTGGAACGGAACCAGAGCTGCGCGGTGGTTCGTGGAACAACAATCCCAGGAATCTTCGCGCCTCCGTTCGCAACAACAACGGGCCGGCGCAACGTAACAACAACATCGGCGCTCGGTGCGCGGGGGATGCAAGATGGCCATAAGGCCAGCGATAAAGCCAGAGTTCCTTAGTCAGGAGTCAAATCCGTCTGCGGGAGAGTGCTCTTGCTTCCGGGTTCCGGTCCCGGCCAGTAGGCAGTTTGCGGGCCAAACATAAAACAGTCTGCCGGTTTTGTGGTAGCGCGAGCGAAGCTCAGCCGGCAGCGCCATTTGGTACTACCTAACCGCAAAGCCTTCGCCGCCCCGTGGCGCACGCAATCTTGCGTGCCGCGTCGACAATCCTGTCGACGCCTGTCTTTCGTTTGGCTGCGGCACATTCTCCTATACACTATGCCTGAACAACCAGTAATCCTGGTGAAAGCCTACGACCTGACCCTCTGGATGGCGCGAAAAGCAGAGCGCTTCCGCCGTCCCCACCGCTCCGTCGGAGACCGCATCGTGAACGAGAGTTTCAACCTCCTCGAAGATCTGGTTTCCGCCAGCTACGGCAGGAACCGAGTGGCATCGCTGGACCGGGCCCAGCACCGCATCAACCTGTTGCGTTTCCAACTACGCATGGCCAAGGACCTAGGGCTGCTCAATGCCGACTCCTACGGTTTTGCCAGCGAAAGCCTGGACGAGGTGGGCCGCATGGCGGGGGGCTGGCGCAAGGCTGCCAGTACCCAACCGGCATGAACCCGGAGCGCCGCATGGCCCGACCAAACGCCCCCTCGCGGTCGCGCCTCCGCAACATGCTGATTCTTCAGAGCCGCGACTGCAAAGGAGCGTTTGTTCGGGGCACTGAAAGTGTACACTGGCACGGCGTTCAGCCGGTACTAGAGCACGTGCTGCAACTCATACCGAGCCGCGCGCGCAAGCAAGCGGTCCCTAGATCCTGCAATACGGCGATTGCCGGGAGG
>CAIVPR010000069.1 GCA_903907865.1 uncultured Acidobacteriia bacterium | reverse complement strand
GCTCGTATCCAAGGGAGGAGCCGTATGCGGTAATTCCGCCCGTACGGATCTGCGCGGGGGGTGGGCAGTGATGCTCATCCCTACCGCAACCCCGAGCGCCGACCGGGGCCGGAGTGGACGGCGGCTCCCAAGCCGCCCCCCTTCAACCCCTCACACCCACACGAAATAGCGAGGAGGCTGTGCGGATCGAGGTGGCGGAGAAGGTCGGTCGCGCCCGCACCCGCCAGCACGTCGGCATGCGTGCCTATCTCCTTGGGGACCTTGAACCATCTGATTGTCACAAAATTGGTTGCTCCAAAGGCGGTGCGAGCCAAGCCAGGTGCGTCAATTCGCCGCATTCCCAAGTTCCGCGAGCTTTGGGACACTGGAAGTATGTCCTGGTCGTCCACGCATTTATTGTCATTTTCAATGCTGACTGCGTTTCTGGCCGCCGCTCCCGCCCCTGCCCAACAGACCGTCAACTACGCCACCATCAGCGGTTTGGTCACGGATTCATCCGGCGCAGTGGTGGAACAGGCTGACGTCGTAGTTCGACAGACCAACACCAACATCTCTTCCAGCGACAAGTCGGACCACTCCGGGCACTTCCTGTTTCCATACCTCAAGGTCGGTGACTACGAAATTTCCGTTCGCCATGCCGGATTCCAGGAATCCCGGCGGCCGGTGACGCTTACAGTCGGTGCCGCCTTCGACGTGCCTTTCAGGCTCACCGTCGGCCAGGCCGAGACCAGGGTCGAAGTCAGCGGGGACCCGCCTGTTCTTGAGAGTGCGCGCACGCAGATCGCCAGCACGATCACGCAGCAGGAAGTGCAGGATCTGCCCCTCAACGGCCGCAGCTATCTTGACCTCGCACTCTTTGTGCCAGGTGTCTCGCCCACCAACACGGCATCCAACCAGCTTTTCGCGGAGACTTCCGCAATACCGGGGCAAGGTATTTCCGTCGGCAGCCAGCGGAACTTTTCGAACAGTTTCATCATTGACGGCGTCAGCGCCAACGACGACGCTGCGGGGCTCGCGGGTACCTTTGTCGGCGTGGATGTAGTCCAGGAATTCCAGGTGGTAACTTCAGGCGGTCAGGCCGAGTTCGGACGCGCACTGGGCGGCTATATCAACCTTGTGACCAAGAGCGGAGGCAACGCGCTGCACGGCGACGTGTACGGATATCTGAAGAACAGCAGGTTCAACGCTGCGAATTCCCTTTCCAACACCGTGCTTCCGCTGACGCAGGCACAGCACGGGGCGAGTCTTTCGGGGCCGATCGCGCAAGACCGGACTTTCTATTTCTCGAACTTTGAGGGCAGGGAACTCAATCAGTCGGGTTTTGTCAGTATTGCCCCGGCGAACGTCAACACCATCAATGCGAGGCTTGCCGCCATCGGATACCCGGGACCGCCGATCTCAACGGGGATCTACCGCAATCCCATCCACAGCCAGACTTTCCTGGCCAAGGTGGACCACCACTTCAGTGACAAGGACCAGTTCAGCGCCCGTTACAGCCTCTATAACGTCGACAGTTACAATTCGCGCGGCGCGGGAGCGCTCAGTGCGCCCACGGCATCGGCCAACTTGTTCGACACCGACCAGACCATCGCCGCCAGCAACGTCCTCACCCTCTCTTCGCGGATCGTCAACGAAACCCGGTTCCAGTTCACCAACAGCAACCTTGCCGCTCCACCGTCAGACCCGATCGGGCCTACGGTGAGCATCTCGGGCGTTGCTTCCTTCGGGACCCTCACGGGCTCGCCCACGGGCCGGGCCAACCGGCTCTTCGAAGCCACCGACAGCCTGTCGATCCGGCAGGGGGCGCACGCCATCCGGTTCGGCGTCGACTTCCTCTACAACGACGACACCATCACATATCCGCGCTCCATTCGCGGCAGCTACAGCTTCTCCTCACTGGCCAATTTTCTCAGCGGAACCTACAACAGCTCTGGTTACGCGCAGACCTTCGGAGTTACCAGCGTCCAGCAGAATAATCCCAATGTCGGGTTCTACGCGCAGGATGAATACAAAGTGACCCGGAGTCTGACCCTCAATCTCGGCATCCGGTATGATCTTGAGTTCCTCCGGACCATCACGACGCAGTCGGGAAACATCTCGCCCCGGGCCGGTTTCGCATGGTCGCCATTTGCTTCGCGCCGCGCTGTGGTGCGCGGGAGTTACGGGTTGTTTTACGACCGCATCCCGCTGCGGCCGCTTGCGAATGCCGTGCTCTCGGCCGGCAATACCACTTCGGTTGGCAATCTGAAGCAGCTGAGCATCAGCCTCACGCCTGGACAGGCCGGCGCGCCGCTATTTCCCGCCACGCTGACTACATTGACGATTCCGGCCGGCGTACTCTTCAATCTCTCAACCATGGACCCCAACATGAAGAATGCCTACTCCGAACAGGGCAGCGTTGAGATTGAGCAACAGATCGGCAGCAACGCGACGCTGAGCGTCGGCTATCAGCACGTGCGTGGGCTGCACCTCATCATATCGGTAAATCAGAATGTGCCGGGCTGCACGGCGGCGGGCACCAACAACGGTTGCAGGCCGAACCCCGCGTATGCCAACAACAGCCAGTACTCCGCGCTGGCGGATTCACACTACGACGGCGCGCACATCTCGTTTGTTCAGCGTCCTTTGAAGTGGGGGAGTTACCGGGTGTCGTATACCTATTCCAAGGCGTTGGACAATGTGGGTGAGAACTTCTTCAGCGCGCCGTTGAACAACTTCAACATCTGGCAGGATTACGGTCGGTCGGACGACGATCAGCGGCACCGGTTCGCGTTCGACGGCACCGTCCATTCCTCCCTTCGCAACGCCAAGACAGGTTGGGAACAGCTGACTCACGGGTTCCAACTGACGGCCTCGCTGACGGCTTATTCTCCTCTTCCGTTCAATATCACCTCCGGAGTCAATACAGTCCAGGGTACCGGCGGACGACCGCTTGTCAACGGGGTCTTCATCACCCGCAACGCGGGCGAAAGCTTCACCACGCTGAACGGCAATCTCCGCCTGAGCCGTACATTCGCGATCCGTGAGCGCTACCATCTGCAGTTACTGGCGGAGCTATTCAATGCGCTGAACCATACCAACGTGGTTTCCGTGAATGGGTCGTTTGGCTCGGGAACCTATCCCACGTCTCCCGTGTCCACATTCCGGCAGATTACGGCAGTGAGCGATCCACGCACGGCACAGTTCGGCTTGCGCCTGCGGTTCTAAGATCGGGCGCAACTTCAGTTAGCCTCTTCCACCCGATTCGGCAGAGCCGCGACCGCAAGAGAACGTCCATTGGCCTTCAGCCCACCACGCGTGTGTAGGGCAGCCATTCTTGGCTGCGCCAGGCTTTCAGCCTGGCATAACCGGATTCCCCGGGGACGGGTGATCTTGCTCGGTCGGCCTTCGGCTATCACGACCTAAAAGGTCCCGGTCGACAGGAATGCCCGCTCTACAACCGGCACCCCCTCGCCGTTTCCCCGGGGACGCTTAGGTGACAACACCTATGCGGCATCTCCCCCGCGGTGCTCCAGTTTTGGTGCGCATGTCCGACCTGCCACACCCATCCTGTCAGCTTGTTCAGCGCGAGTCCCACGAGTCACTCAATGATCTTCAGCAGGGTGGTGATGATCGGCGGCGCTACGCGGATCGTCATTCCTCCGGGTAGGTTGACTTCGACCGCGCTGGTGAACGCGTGATCGAAACCGGCCAGGCTCATCTGAAACTGACTCGCTGGCCATGTTAAGGACCCGCTGCGACGGAGTTCAGCGCCAGCTGGCAAGAGGTCTATGATATTCCGGCGCGGAGCGATCCAGCGGTGCTCCAGCTTCGTTGCCGGTGTCCATCCGATGGCCATCAGCCGCATTGTCAAACGCTCGAACTCATCGAAGTCGAGCGCAACGGTGAGATCGACATCGCGCGTGAAGCGCCCCAGATCGCCCATGAGGATTAACAGGGAGGTGGCCCCGATCACGACCACGTCGGCTCCCAGCTCCTTGCAGATTTGGCTGATCCCCGCTAAATCCGCGATTTGGTCAGGCGTGAGAATGTTGTTCATTTCAGGAATTCCTGGCGAAGCGCCTCCGCCGCCTCTCGCGCTCTCGGATCGCTGCCGTTTAACAACTCCGCATAGACCAGCCACGGAGGAGCGACCATTGTGCCCTCGAATTCGCGCCAATAGACCAGGTCACCAAAGGGTTTGAGCAGTACTACAGGGCCAGTCCGATCAGGAAGCAGCCGCAACGTGCGGTGGTGTTCTGCGTTCAGAAAAACGGGAACCTCGGAACTGCGATAGAAGTGTTGCATCGCGTCGGCGGCGGGACCACCGGTCAGCGCGTACGGTATTTTCTGTGCTGCCGCGTCGTGCGTCAGTCTTGCCACGAACTGCTCCACGGATGGCTCCTGGTACCGGAACCGGCCAAGCACCAGCTTTGGCCGCAGAATCTGGTTGTAGCCGGAGACGAGCCTATCCCTGAATTCGCGGGTGGCGTCAGGAGATCTCTTAGCTCCCTGCGCCGTGAATATTCGCTCCTGAGCAAACTGGAGGCGAAGCTCGGCGACCTTGCTCTTGCTAAGTCCAACGGCCGCAGCAAGGTCGCGGACAGTCCAGCTTACGGATTCCGGGTTGGTGGCGAATTGAAGCAAGAGCTGGACCGTCGCCGGGGTTATGCGCTCCGACTCCGGTGGTTTCGGCGGCTTGCGCTCGCCGATCGCAGTCCAGTTGTATTCTTCACCCAAAGCCAGATGTATATTGCCGACCTTGTCCGCGAACGAAATGCCCGCGTCAATGAAACTCTTCGCGGTCGGCGTGGCCAGGTACGGAGCCAGCACGAGCGTTTCGCCGTTCGTGACAGTCTGGCCACCGTCCTTTGCGGCCTTCCTTTCACCCTGAATCTGGCCGATCAAGGCATTCACCATGCTGCGGTCGAGATAAGATCTCTTCAAAATGAGGGGAAGGCGGTGCTTGCCCCCGAGGAGTCGTAATTTCCAGAACGTCGCTGGCGTTCCGATCACTGGACTCCGCACGAACACGACGGAGTTGCCGCACGAAGGGCACAGCCCGAATCTGGTCGAGCCAAGGGTTCAGCGTTTGTCGGTTCAACCGTCACCTGTCCACAAATATGCCATGTCCATTACTAATGGACATGGGAGAAAACAGGACGCTGGGTCGTGTTGGGGCGTAGAGAACGTGACGGGAATCAGCCGGGCCGCGCATGCCGGACCACATCCCCCTGCTGCTGGCGGCACCGGACTTTGTCGCGTTTGGGTGAACAGCCTACATTGACACTTGGCTCGCTAATAGGTCAATTTGGCAGAGCCGCGACCGCGAGGGAGCGTTTATTTCGCGGAACCGAATATGCACCGCGACAACGGTCACCCGCCGTTATAGACAGCTTGCTCGCTAAGGAGCGAATATCGAGTACGAGGGTGGTGCCATCGGGCCAGATGCCAGCTTTTAGAAACGAGCGACAATCGGCTGGAATCACGAAAACATTCGAGGTGCACTTGGGGAGACTCGGCGGCTTCGAGGCGACACCCATACCAGGATTCGACCTGCCAGTTGTCAGGAGTGCCATCGCAAGCAGGCTAGCCGAAAGCCCTTTCGGTTTTTTTTCATGCAGGTCAGGGAAGCAAGGCATTGCTAGGCTGGGCCATGGGACAGATTGTCGCGCGGGAATCCGGCACTTCGGACGGGTATTTTCGGAAGCAGGCGCGGTAGTTCGTTTATGGAGTCGCGACCGCAGGATCGTCCGTAGGCCCATCGCAATGCCCGTTGCACCGCCGACTTCCAATACTGCCACCATCCTCGGCACTCGGTCACAAACTATATTTCCAACACTCTCAACAACTTGCAGGAAACCGAGAACGTTTTTCCGGCTCCCCATGCCATACTCCACGTCGGAGGAACCCCTATGTCCACGGAACGACAACTCGAGGCCAACCGGCAAAACGCACAAAAATCCACCGGCCCCCGCACCGCCGAGGGAAAGGCGGTCTGCGCCCAAAACGCGTCCCGCCACGCCAAGCTCGCCGACGAAGTCCTCCTCGCCTGCGAGGACCGCAAGCAGTTCATCCGCTACTCCCGCCGCTACCACCGCGAGTTCCAACCGGTCGGACACCTCGAAAAATCCCTAGTCAACGACATGGTCGCCGCCTCCTGGCGACGCGACCGCCTCGGCGTCCTCGAGGCCCGCCTGATCGACCACTCCTACAACACCATTCCCGAGCCCCTGCTCCCCCAACCCGCCCCCGACGCGGAGATGCCCCACCCTGACCACAGCCCCGTAGCCTTCCGCAACGCCCTCGGTTACCGCGAACTGGTCGATACCTCCAAGGTGCTTCCCCAACTTTCCCGCGACGCCGCCCGCCACAACCGCGATTTCCACAAGGCCCTCGCCACCCTGCTCCGCCTCCGGGCCACACAACAGCAGGCCCAGCCAGGCCCCGCCCCCACCAAAAACCCCGAGGACCCCTACTACCAAGGCAAGTACGACCGCCCCGTCATCCCTCCGCCCGCCGACCCCGACGGCACCGTGCCTGAAGATTTATTGGGTCTGTTTGGCTCTGTTTCGACCCCGAAATCTCCCGTTCCAGCCCCGTCTACCCAAACAGAATCAACAACTTCCACCGAATGCGGGGCGGATGTGGCCGCGGCGAGCTTTCCGACGCAGTCAGGTGCCGGACTTAGCCACACGTACAGTCGCCGAGGGGCTGTGTCTCTGCCTGAGCAAGCAGTAACCGCACAGCCAGGAGTGACCGCATCTTTTCATCGCCATCCGGCACGCGACCCGTCCAGCAAGTTCACCGACTGGTGCATGTCGCTCTTCGGTAGCAACATGCGGCCAACTTGGAAGAATCTACCGAGCCTAGCGGCTGCCGGGCTTGTACTCGCCGCCCTGCACAATCAGATCCCGGATTTCCTTCGTCCGCGCCGGACACCCCCGGCCCTTGTCCGGAGTCAGGTTGTCGTGCTCGGATTCGATCATCGGCAGCGGCTCCTTGGCCGAACGCAACTGGTTCAGCATCGTCCAGACTCCAGCAGGTGGCGAAATCGTGTCGATGAACCCCATCCCCGCCATCACCGGGGCTTGGATGCGCGACGCGAAGTTGATCGGGTCGAAATAGCGCGACGCGTTCATGGCAGCGGGATTGTCGGACGGCCAGTTGGGATAGCCGGCCTTGCGCCCGTGGAGGTCGCCGTTGGTGTCGGACCCGGCGGGCACGCAGACCAGTACAGCAGTGATCTTTTCCGGTCGGAGTCCGGCCAGCACCAGGCTCTGTTGCCCGCCCATGCTGCCGCCGGTGAGCACTATGGTCTTGCCGTCCCAATCCGGGCGGGTCAGCAGGTAGTCGAGCGCGCGCGAGTCGCGCAGGTACATCGAAAGGAAGTAGGACTTGTCGCGGTCCGTGTTTCCGACGGTCGCGTAGTTGCGCGGCACGTCGCCCAACGGCTCGGAGGGCAGTTTGTCGTGCGAGTCGACGTTGACCACCAGCCATCCCTCGGCGGCCCGCTGGGCGTTGCCCCTGGCATTGAGGGCGTACACCCCGGCGTACTGCAACTGGATCAGGGCGGGGAACTTGCCCTCTTTGGCCGGCTTGGCGACGTAGCCATGCGTCTTGGATCCAAGCGCGTCCAGGACGAAGATGCTCAGTTCGACGCCGGGCACGTCGGTCGAAACCGGGGTGAGTTCCGCGTGGACCGGAATCTTGGACTGGGCGGCGAGCTTGGCCTCCCAAAAGGTATCGAAGTCCTCGGGACGGGGCGTCGCGAGGCCGATCTTGGCGGGTGCCACGGCTGCCCCGACCGCGTAAAGCCCGTTATTGCGACCTGTATTGCCCCCGGTGTACGGCGGCGTGGGGGCTGCAGAAACGGGAGCGGCAGAAACGGGAGCGGCGGAAACGGGAGCGGTGCCTTCGAGGTTCGCATACGCCTCGACAGCGACGTACAGCATTTCCGGCTGGTCGCCCGTGATCTCAATCTTGTCCTTGCCGGACGACAGGTCCAGCTTGCCTTCCTTCAGCACAACCGCATTATTGCGGCGGATCGTCCACTTGTAGGCGTAGGTGGGCGACACAGGCCCTGGAGCGACGGTCCAGCCGACCGTCTCGCCAACATCGTAGATCCCGCTGGCATGATACGGCGTGAAGGCGAGTTGTTGAGGAATCTGGGGGCGCTGGCCGAATGCTAAGGCAGCCGTTAGAAAGAGCGCGGGCAGGGTTCGGGGAAACTGGATCTGGTAGGGCATCGGAACTTGCCTCACCACTATATCGCGGAAACCAAACGAGTGGGGGCCTGTGGGATGAATCCCTCCACAGGCCCCTTTCCCGGATCTGGCTAGTGGTTGCGTTCCGGATCGGTCACAAGATGGCTGTGGCTCCGGCTATACAAGAAGTAGATCGCCAAGCCAATGGCCAACCACACCACCAGCCGGATCCAAGTCAGAATATCCAGAGCCGCCATCATGGCGAAACAGACCACGATTCCGAGGATCGGAACCAGCGGTACCAGCGGGGTCTTGTAGGGCCGCGGGAGATTCGGATGCGTCCGCCGCATCACCATCACCCCGGCGCAGACGATCACGAACGCCAGCAGTGTTCCGATGCTCGTCATGTCGCCCAGGCTCGAAAGCGGCACGAAGCCCGAGAACACGCTCACAAACACCATGAACACAAGGTTGCAGCGCCACGGAGTCTTGAACTTGGGGTGCACGTCGGAGAAGAGCTTCGGCAGCAGCCCGTCGCGCGACATCGAGTAGAACACGCGGCTCTGGCCCAGCAGCATGACCAGGATCACCGAGGTGTAGCCGGCGAGGATGCCGACCACCACGCCCGTGCCCAGCCAGTCATAACCGATATTGTGCAGCGCCTCGTAGATCGCGGTGTCGGTCATGTCTTTGTAGTTCACGATGCCCGACAGCACGTACGCGAAACCGACATACAGCAGCGTACAGATCGCCAGCGACCCGATGATGCCGATGGGCATGTCGCGCTTGGGGTTCTTCGCCTCCTGCGCCGCCGTCGACACCGCGTCGAAGCCGATGTACGCGAAGAAGATCACCCCCGCCGCGCGCATGATGCCGCTCCAGCCGTAGTGGCCGAACTCGCCCGTGTTCGGCGGAATGAACGGCACGTAGTTGGCCTGGTTGATGTAGCCGAAGCCCAGTCCGATGACCAGGACCACGATGGCCACCTTCAGGGCCACGATGATTCCATTGAGCCGTGCCGATTCCTGTATGCCGACTATCAGCACCAGCGACACCACGATGATGATGAAGATGGCGGGCAGATTGACCAACCCGCCCTCGAAGTAGGATTTGGTCAACTCCGGCGGCAGCGTGATCTGGAAGTGCTGCAACAGTCGGACAAGGTATTTCGACCAGCTGACCGAGACCGTGGCCGCGCCGGTGGCGTATTCGAGCACGAGGTCCCAGCCGATGATCCACGCCAAAAGCTCGCCCATGGTGGCGTAGGCGTAAGTGTACGCGCTGCCCGCAATGGGGATCATGGTGGCGAACTCGCTGTAGCACATTCCGGCAAAGCAGCAGCCGAACGCCGCCACGATGAAGGAGAATACTACGGCGGGACCCGCGTTGTCGTGCGCCGCCTTCGGGGTGAGCGCGAACAGGCCCGCTCCGATGATGGCTCCGATGCCGAGCGCGATCAGTTGGACCGGGCCGAGCGTCCGTTTCAACTGGTGCTCGCCAGCCTCGCTCTCCCGCATGATGCGGGCTATGGGTTTGGTTGCGAATAGACTCAAGATTGGTTTCCCTCTTTCCGCTGCCAGAGGAAGTAGACCGGCACCCCCAGCAGCACTAGAATCAAGCCCCGGACTGTGAATTCCGGCTTGTTCTTCAGCAAAAAGAATTCGATGAGACCGGCCATCAGGACGTAGAGGGCAGGCAGGACAGGATATCCCACGGCACGGTATGGCCGTTCGAGGTCCGGACGCGTGGACCGCAGCCGGAAGAGGCCGCAGATCGTGAGGATGTAGAACAAGAGTACCGCAAAGATGACGTAATCGAGCAGGTCGTTGTACTGGCCGCTCAGGGTCAACAGGACCGACCAGGCGCATTGCATCGAAAGCGCCGCGACCGGCGCATGCGTTTTCGGGTCCAACTCGCCCGCGCGCTTGAAGAACAGCTTGTCGTGCGCCATCGTGAAGTAGACACGCGCCCCGGACAGAATGATGCCGTTCAGGCAGCCGAAGGTGGATACCATGATCGCAGCGGCCATGATGCCAGTCGCGGCGGGGCCGAACATCACCGAGACGACGGCGGTGGCGACCCGGTCCTCGGGGGCTGCCTGGATCTGCGGCAGGGTCAGCACCGACAGGTACACCATGTTGCAGGCGAGGTAGAGGAGCGAAACGACGCCGACGCCCAAGCCGAGCGCGAGGGGCAGGTTCCGCCGCGGGTTGCGCACTTCGGCGGCGGCGAAGGTCACGTTGTTCCAAGAGTCGGACGAGAACAGCGGGCCGACCATGGCGGTCCCGACTACGGCGACCGCAGCCCAGCTCCAGTCCGCGCCAGCCCAGAAGCCGGTGGACGAGAAGTTGGCTGCGATGGCGACCGGATTCCGTCCCAGCGCGAATCCGAGGACCGCAAGGCATAGCAGCGACGCCACCTTGGCGAAGGTGAAGACGTTCTGGACTATCGCCCCGGTGCGGACGCCGCGGGTGTTGACGGCGGTCAGCAGCACGATCACAGCGATGGCCAGCAGCTGTTGGGTTGTCAGCCCGACCGTGCCCGACCCGACGATGTAGTTCTTGGCCGAGATTTGAGGGAAGAAGACGCCGGTGTACTTGGCGAAGGCCACAGCCACCGCCGCGATGGTGCCCGTCTGGATGACCACGAACATGGTCCAGCCGAACAGGAAGGCCCAGAGGCGCCCGAAGGCCTCCCGCAGGTAGACATACTGGCCGCCCGCGTGCGGCATGGCCGCCGCGAGTTCGCCGTAGCTGAGCGCCGCGATGATGGTCAGCAGCGACCCGAGGATCCAGCACGCGAGCAGCAGCGCCGGGGATTTCACCTGCCGCGCCACGTCCGCGCTGACGATATAAATGCCCGAGCCGATCATCGACCCCATCACGAGAGTGGTGGCGTCGGTCAGGCCGAGGGCTTTGACGAACTCAGACTTTACTGCCGTTTGCCTTGCGGCTGGAGCTTTTTCCATTCGGCCATTCGATCCCGAAGACTCCGCTTCCTGGCGGGGTCCTGCAAAGGTACTGATAAAGGAAAGGATACAGCAGCGAGTAGGTCGGAGATGATTGCGACCGAATCGGCCCCCGCCGACCAGCACAACGACGCGTTCTCGCGGGTGATGCCGCCGATGGCCACAAGGGGCCGCGAAGTGAGCTGGCGGACTTCCCGTAAGGCTTCCACGCCCTCCACCGGGTCCGGGTTCTCTTTGGAAACTGTTGGAAATACAGGGCCGAACGCGACGTAGTCGACCGGCTCCGAGGCCGCTGCGCGCATCTGTGCCGCGTTGTGGGTCGAGAAGCCCAGACTCGCGTCAGCGCCGATCACACGCCGGGCGTCAGCCGGGGCAAGGTCGTCCTGTCCCACGTGCAGCCCTGCGCCGAGGATCGCCGCGTAGTCCGCCCGGTCGTTGACCACATACGGGACGCCCGCTTGACCGCAGAGGCTGGCGACGTCCCGCGCCAACGTGAAGATATCCCGGCCCCAGAATCCCTTGTGGCGGAATTGGAGGATCTCGGCGCCCCCTTCCAGCAGCGCCTCGACGGCGTAAAGGACCGGCATTTGGAGCCGTTCGAGAGTCGCGGTGTCAAGGATAGGGTAGACGGGCGGTAGGGTCAATACCCAATTCTGCCATGCTGTCGGACGGTGGTTCACCCGATGGAATTGGCGTAAACGCAATTCCGGCCCAACTCCTTGGCATGGTACAGCGCCTGGTCGGTCGCTTCAGAGAGTGCGGCCGCGTCCATATCCGGCCCCAGTTCCGCCACGCCGAAGCTTGCGGTGACCGCAAAGCTGCCCTTTCGAGACGAGAACCGCTTCTCCGTCAAACGCTGGCGGACCCGCTCCATGATTGCCGTCGCCTCGGTCCGGGTCGCTCCCGGCATGATCACGTGGAATTCGTCGCCGCCCAGCCGCCCCACCAGCTGGCCGTCGCCCTTGCCTGCTTGGAGGAGGCTGGCGAAATAGACCAGGACCGTGTCGCCCGCGTGGTGGCCGTAGCGGTCGTTGACGACCTTGAACCGATCAATGTCGCAAATGCACAGGCAGCATGGAGTGTTGTCCGTCTGTGCCGCATCCACGATGCTTTCGAATCTCTCCAGGAAGTGGCCGCGGTTGGCCAGCCCGGTCAATTGGTCATGGGCCGCCTTGAAGCGAAGTTGCTCTTCCGCCAGCTTGCGCGCCGTGATGTCGGAGTGGGCTCCGATCACGCGGATGGGTTTCCCGCTTTCGTCGCGCTGTGCCTTGCCCCGCGCCAGGATCCACTTGTAGCTCCCGCTCTTGGTGCGGATGCGGTATTCGGAGAAGTAATAAGCGGTCTTGCCGTCGAGATGGGCCTGCACCCCGGCCCAAGCGCCCGGCAAGTCGACCGGATGGACCAGTGATTCCCATGTGCTGATGACGCCCGGGAGCTCGTCATGGCCGAATCCGAGCATTTCCTTCCACCGGGGGGAGTAAAAGACAGTGCCGTCGCGCAGATCCCAGTCGAACAAGCCGTCGTTCGATCCCTCCAGCGCCAGTTGCCATCGTTCCTCCAATACCTTGCGGTTGGAGATGTCCTCGATGAGCGCGATGTAGTGCTGGACCGCACCGTGCTGGTCGCGAACCAGTCCGACGCTCGTCCGCGTCCAAATCAGTCGCCCGTCCTTGCGGATGTAGCGCTTTTCCGCGGCGTAGCCGTCCTTGCCTTCGCGGACCGCGTCGTCGGAGAATGCCAGGCAGTTGGCCAAATCCGGCGGATGCGAGATTTCCATGAAAGTGCGGTTCCGCAACTCGGACTCCGAATAGCCGGTGATGTCCGAGAATGTCTTGTTGACTTGCAGGTAACGACCCGTATGGTAATTGATCCAGGCCATCCCGATCGCCGCCCGCTCGAAGGCCGTTCGGAAGCGCTCCTCGCTCTCGCGCAGCGCCAGCTCCGCCATTTTCCGCTCGGTGATGTCGAGCGCCGTGCCCACAAGGCCTATGACGTTTCCCATGGCGTCCCGCATCGGGCGGCCGACCGTGTGGACATAGCGTACGGACCCGTCGGGACGCACAACCCGGTTGTCGAGGTTGTACGCCCTCTCATTCTCGATGGCACCGAAAACCAGTTCCCGAAATGCGGCTTGGTCGTCCGGATGCTTGCGCCGCACCAATTCGTCGAAGCTCGGTGCGCCCTGCCGAGGGTCGATCCCGTAAAGCTCGAAGGTCGCCTCCGACCAGTAGATTCTGCCCGAACGGGCGTCGAAGGCCCAACTTCCGATCCCTGCAAGGCTCTGGGCCTCGAGCAAGGGCTGGCCGAAGACATCGGCACTTGCCGTCGCCGCCAACGGCCCTTCTTTAAATGGCAACTGCCGGACCGCCAACGCATAGCCGACGTCGCCATCTCCTTCGTCGGAGAGCCGGTTCGCCGAAACCAGAACGTCCACCGGGCTTCCGTTCCGTCGCATCCAGCGAATCGGGAGCTCCGTATCCCGCGGGCTGCTGGCAATTCGAGACCAAACGTCGTTTTGCGAATCCGCCCGTTCGCCCAGCAGACGGGTGATCCGATCACCGATCGCCTCCAGCTCGGTGAAGCCGAACAGCCGCTCCATCGCCACGTTCCAGGACATGATCCGACCGCCGCTGTCCGTCGTCACCACAGGGCAGGGCAGTTGGTTGAGGATTGCCCGCTCGCCCGCCTGGCCACGGCTGGTTACGAGTTGTGGCAGTGGCGTTTGCAAGAGATGGTACTCCAAGTTGAACATCCATAGTACTACAAGTCCTGGCACGAGCCGGGGTTCCAAGAGTGCGTCGCGTGCAGGGCAAATACGGCCCATGCATGTTGACGTGGTCCAGGCTGGAGCCTGACGGATAATGAGCCCAATGACCGGAAATGCACTCACCCGCAGAGCCTTCCTTGCCGCCACCGCAGTGGCCCCGATACCCGCTGCGACCCGGCCCAATGTCGTCATGTTCATGACCGACGACCACGGTGCCTGGGCGACGGGGGCCTACGGTTGCCCGGAAATCCTGACCCCCAATATTGACGCATTGGCCGTCGGCGGGGCCAAGTTTAGCCGCGCTTTCGCTTGTACCCCCGTCTGTTCGCCCAGCCGCACCACGTACCTCACAGGCACCATTCCATCGCATCACGGCGTGCAGGACTGGCTGGTTCCAGAGGATAGCTTCGGCCCCACATCGCGGAACTGGTACGCCGGGTTTACCCCGTATTCCGAGATCCTGAAACGCAATGGCTACAAATTGGGAATGTGCGGAAAATGGCACATGGGAAACGACGACAAGGCGCAGGCGGGCTTCGACTACTGGGCCACCATTCCGGGCGGAGGCGGTACCTACAAGGACCCCACTTTCGTGGTCAACGGCGAGACCCGGCCGACCAAGGGCTACAAGACGGACCTGGTCACGGATTTCGCGCTCGACTTCCTGTCCGAACAAAAAGCCGGGGAGCCCTTCTATCTGCTGGTACCGTTCTACGCGCCCCATACGCCCTATGACTACCAGCCGGAGGAGTACCGAAAGCCTTACGATGGCGGCAAGTTCTCTTGCTTCCCGCGTACTCCCATGAACCCGTGGCAGAACCGCGGACTCGCCGGCAACCACAACAACGCCAAGAGCATGCAGGCGTATTCGGCGCTCATCACGGGCATGGACCGCAATGTGGGCCGCGTGCTGAAGAAGCTGGAGGAAATGGGCGTGCGCGGGAACACGCTGGTCATCTTCACGGCGGACCAGGGTTGGAACGCCGGGCACCACGGCGTTTGGGGCAAGGGCAACGGCACGGTGCCGTTCAATATGTACGAAGAGTCGCTGCGGGTGCCGTTGATTTGGAACCATCCGGGGGTGATCCGTCCGGGCCAAACGCTGGACCCGATGGTTTCCTCGTACGACTACTTTCCGACAATCCTCGACTACCTCGGCCTCAACGCTCCGCCCGACAAGCGCCGCGTCGGTCGCAGCTACGCCGGATTCCTGAAGGGGAAGCCGCCGCAGTGGCGTGATCGACTGTATTTCGAGTACGAATACGTCCGGGGCGTCCGTACGCAGAACCTGAAGTACGTGGAGCGCACCAAGAACTACCCGAGCGAGTTCTTCGACCTTGAGGCCGATCCCGGAGAAACACGCAACGCCATCGACGATCCCAAACACGCCAAACAAGTGGCGGCCCTCAAGGCCGACCTAAAATCCTTCTTCGAGAAAACCGGTGCCCCGCCAATCGAGGAATGGCGCAGTACCACCAAACAGCAGTTGACTGTCGACCTTCCAATTCAAGCCAAGCCTTAATCCAGCGCTCGCTTGCGTCTTCGGACTACCATCCAAGGTCGCAAAACCGCTGGAGCGTCCCCAGTTGACACGCCCGTGGCGAACGGGCGATAAAGAGTAGATCGAGACCTGATGCCGGACACCACACTCCGACTCGCGAATGGCGGAATCGATCTGGAGACGAAGGAGCTCCGCGGGCCGTCCGGCACCGTTGCGCTGACCCCTCGGCAGGCCGCGTTTCTGGAATTCCTCGGCAGCCGTCCGGGGGAAATTGTGGTTGCCGACGAGATCAGAACCGCCGTCTGGCCAGACCAGCAGCATCTCTCCGCCGGGTCGCTGCACCAAGTCGCCTTCGAATCCAGGAAAGCGATGGCCGAGGCCGGGCTGGACGCCACGGCATTGGTAACGGTGGCCCGCAAGGGATACCGGCTGGACTTGGCCGACAAACCGAGCCCTGCCGCACCTGTCAAGGAAGCAACGGCCCAAGGGCTTTCGGCCCGCCGGAAGTCCACAGCCCTTGCCGTGGCGCTTATCCTTTTGATGGTCGCGGCCAGCTTCGCGTTCGAGCGCTGGAAGCTACGGCAAAAGGTGGCGGAACTGTGCCGCGACGGATTCGCGCTGATGACCAAGGGCTCCGAGTCCCGGTTGGCACGAGCCAACGAACTGTTCCGCGACGCGCTCGCGCTTGATCCGGGTTCGGCACTGGCTCTGGCGGGATTGGCCGAGGCCTCGGCCCGATTCGGGGGGCCCGTGCCGAAGGTGCTGGTCTCGGGGAGTGAGATTTCGACGTTCCAGCAATTGGCGCGTGAAGCCGTCCGCCGCGATCCCGACTGCGGACGGTGCGTGGCCGTGCTGGGTTTCATAGTCGGCAACCGCGATTTCCGGATTCGCGAGGCGGTTCCGCTGCTGGAACATGCAGTCTCGCTGGAACCTCGCGCGTGGCTGTACCGGGTGTGGCTCGCCCAGTATCAAGCCGCCTTGGGGAAGTTGCCCGAAGCGCTGGAAGGTGCCGATGCTGCCATGCGCCTTGCACCGTTGGAGACCAGCGCGATCGCCTCCAAGGTCTCCATCCTCTACTTCCTCGGACGATATGATGAAGCACTCCGACTGGCCGATGCCAACATCGCCACCGACCCCCAGTCCCAGGCAACCTACCACTGGCGTTCGAGGACCCACCTGGTGCGCCGCGAATACCCCCAATACTTTGTAGACCGCGGAGCGGAGATGGCTATCTGGTCGGGTTGGACCCCGGAAGTCCGCGACGAACACGTCCACCGCAACACGAGCTTACCCCCCAAGGCGGCGCTGGAGTTTGTCCTTGCGGACACCGCTTCCCTGCGAGTTTCGACTATGAACGGGCCGTGTGGCGCATGGTGTTGGGGGACCGGGACGGAGCCCTCGCCGAATTGGAAAAAGCCGCAACCAGCCGTCCGTATTTTGTCCTTTACGTCAAGGTGGACCCCGTCTTCGCGCCCATCCGCTCCGAGCCCCGCTTTCTGGCCGTCCTGCGGAAGCTGGGACTGGAATAGGCCTGGGGAATAAACCCTGGGACTGCGCCCAATCGCGCAGTTCGGGAGCCGCAAACACCGGGATTGGGCCGATTGTGATGGCCCTCCGCGTGCTTGCACACAGGCATGAAGATTTTGGTAGCGGTGGACCCCAACGTCAACAATGACGAACTGCTGGCGCACGCAGCCGGACGCATGTGGCCGGCTGGCAGCGAAGTGTGCGTGGTTTCCGTGGTCGAGCCAATGCCCAGCGAGTGGGTCATCGACGCGGACCGGGACTTGGCGGACAAACATTTGGCGCACGGGATGGGGCAGGCGGAAGCGGCTGCGGAGCGACTCCGGGGTGCCGGACTGGTCGCGAAACCATTTGTCTTCGAGGGCGTTCCCGCCTCTACCCTGGTCACGCGGGCGTTCGAGTGGAAGGTGGACCTGATCCTGCTCGGGCCTCCCGGAAAGGGTACGGCCTGGCCCCATCTAAAGGGTGCCACCGCGCGCCGCGTGCTTCGGCATGCGCACTGCTCCACCGCCATCGTCAGGTCGATCTCCAGCGGCCGCGTTTTGGTCGCTACCGACGGCTCCGCCGATTCCGAAAAGGCCACCGCCGCAATCGCGTCGCGCCCTTGGGGTGAAGGCACGCAGTTCTTGGTGGCCAGCGTAGTCGAGCCCATCTCGGCGTCGTTGAAGTTCTTCAATCCTGCCTACATGGACAGCGCCGAAGCCACGGATTTGCGCGCCCGTGCCATGTCGCGGGCGGAACTGGGCGTTGAGCGGGCGACGGAAACCCTGCGGAATGCGGGACTTGCCGTCGACGAAAAGGTGTTGGTGCCGGTCGAATCCGCCCAGAGCCTCATCATGGAGGAAGCGCAGGAGTGGGGGGCTGGATTGATCGTGGTCGGCTCGCACGGGCGCAGCGGCATCGAGCGCTTCCTCATTGGCAGCGTCTCGGAGTCCGTAGCCATGCATGCGGGATGTTCGGTGGAAGTGATTCGGTAGTGGCGGTGCAATCGGACGTGCAGGTCAAATCGGGCGTGCAGGTTAAAGGAGACTTCGTGGCACAGATTCTGAACGGCGACGAGTTGGCGCGGATTGACGGCTATTGGCGCGCCGCGAACTATCTGTCGGTGGGCCAAATCTACCTCTTGGACAACGCGCTGCTCAAGGAACCGCTCCGCAAGGAGCACATCAAGCCCCGGCTGTTGGGCCACTGGGGTACCACGCCGGGCCTTAATTTCATCTACGTCCACATGAACCGGGCGATCCGGAAGTACGGGCTCAACGCGGTCTATTTCTGCGGACCCGGCCACGGGGGACCCGGAATGGTCGCCAACACCTATCTGGAGGGCACGTACTCGGAGTTCTACCCGAACATCCCGCAGGACGAGGCTGGCATGAAGCGGCTGTTCCGCCAGTTTTCCTTTCCCGGCGGGATCCCCAGCCACGACGCCCCGGAAACGCCGGGCTCGATCCACGAGGGCGGGGAACTGGGCTACGTCCTTCCCCACGCGTTCGGAGCCGTCTTCGACAATCCGGACCTGCTGGCCTGCTGCGTTGTCGGCGACGGGGAGGCCGAGACCGGTCCATGCGCCACCGGTTGGCACGGCAACAAGTTCATCAACCCTGCGCGCGATGGCGCGGTACTGCCGATCCTGCACCTGAACGGGGCCAAAATCGCGGGGCCGACCGTGCTCTCCCGCATTCCACACTCAGAGTTGAACGCCCTGTTCACCGGCTACGGCTACAAATGCCGGTATGTGGAGGGGTCCGACCCCGCCCAGATGCACCAAGCCATGGCGGCCGCGCTGGATGACTGCATTGAAGAGATCCGGGCAATCCAGGCCGACGCCCGGCGGGACGGGTTCGGGGTCCGGAGTCCCTGGCCGATGATCGTGCTGCGCTCGCCGAAGGGTTGGACCGGGCCGAAAGTGGTGGGCGGCAAACCTGTCGAAGGGACATTCCGTGCCCACCAGGTGCCGCTCGATTCGCCGCGCACCAAGCCGGAACAGCTGGAACAGTTGGAATCCTGGATGCGGAGCTATCGTCCAGAGGAGCTCTTCGACGAAAACGGAAGGCTGCATGAACTGTATGCCTCCACCGCGCCGACCGGCCTGGCCCGGATGGGGGCCAATCCCAACGCCAACGGCGGCCTCTTGCTGCGGGACCTGGTGATGCCCGATTTCCGCGACTATGCCGTGGCAGTGCCCAAGCCGGGCGCGCTCGATGCCGAGGCAACCCGCGTGATGGGCACCTTCATCCGCGACGTGATGAAGCTCAACATGACCGGGATCGACGGGGCACCCGCGAATTTCCGGGTCGTGTCGCCCGACGAGACCAACTCCAACCGCTGGAACGCCGTCTTCGAGGTCACCAATCGGATGTCGGCGGCGGAGATCGTGCCGCAGGACGACCATGTGGCCAATGACGGGCGGGTGATGGAGATCCTCAGCGAGCACACGTGCCAAGGTTGGCTGGAAGGCTATCTCCTGACGGGCCGGCACGGATTCTTTTCATGCTACGAGGCCTTCGTCCACATCGTGGACTCCATGTTCAACCAGCACGCGAAATGGCTGAAGGTCTGCAACGGCATCCCGTGGCGTAGGCCCATTGCGTCCCTGAACTACCTGCTCACGTCGCACGTGTGGCGGCAGGACCACAACGGCTTCAGCCACCAGGACCCGGGTTTCATCGACCACGTGATGAACAAAAAGGCGGAGGTTGTGCGCGTTTACCTGCCTCCCGACGCCAATACGCTGCTCGCGGTGACGGACCATTGCCTGCGCAGCCGGAACTACGTCAACGTCGTGGTGGCGGGGAAGCAGTCGGAACCCCAATGGCTCGACATGGAGCGGGCGCAGACGCACTGCGCCGCCGGACTCGGAATCTGGGAATTCGCCTGTACCGACGCCGGGTTGGAGCCGGATGTCGTCATGGCCTGTGCCGGCGACGTCCCAACCTTGGAGACCCTCGCCGCGGTCGACTGGCTCAAGCGCGCCCTGCCGGACCTGAAGATCCGGGTGGTGAACGTGGTGGACCTGATGACGCTGCAGCCGCCCAGCGAACATCCCCACGGCATTTCGGACCGCGAGTACGACTCCTTGTTCACAGCCGACAAGCCGATCATTTTCACCTATCACGGCTATCCTTGGTTGATCCATCGCTTGACCTATCGACGGACCAACCAACAGTTGCATGTGCGGGGCTACAAGGAGGAAGGGACGACGACAACGCCCTTCGATATGTGCGTCCTGAACCAGATCGACCGGTTCCACCTCGCGATGGACGTGATCGACCGGGTACCCAGGTTGGCGAACATCGCGTCGCACGCCCGGCAGCAACTGAAGGAAAAGCTGGCCGACCATACCAGGTACATCCGGGAGCACGGAGAGGACATGCCGGAGATTTCGGGATGGCGGTGGAATCCTGCGTGAGCGCCCGTGTCGGGCACCATCATACGACGACGGTGCTGGTCCTGAACGCCGGCAGTTCGTCGCTCAAGTACAACCTTTGGTCGGGCGGAGCGGAACTCGCCAGGGGGACCGTGGATCGGCCCGGATCGATGTCGGCGGCGTTGGAGACCGCGTTCGCTGCCATCGGCAGTCAAGCGGTCGATGCCGTAGGACATCGTGTGGTCCATGGCGGCGGCCGATTCGATGGGCCTGTGCTGGTGGATGCCGCGGTGGAACAGGCGATTGACGAACTTGGCGTGATCGCGCCCCTACACAATCCCCACAGCCTGGAGGGCATCCGGGCGGTGCGGGCACGGATGCCCAAGGTGCCGCAGGTTGCGGTGTTCGACACGTCGTTCCACCACACGCTTCCGCCCGAGGCATATGCGTACGCGGTGCCCGAACGCCTCGGGATCCGCCGTTACGGATTCCACGGGATTTCACACCAGTACGTTTCGCAACGGTACGCGGAGTTGGCTGGGCGATCCCCTGAGACCTTGCGCGTCATCACCTGCCATCTGGGCAACGGCTGCTCGGTCTGCGCGGTCGAAGGGGGGCGGTCGGTCGATACCTCGATGGGCTTCACCCCTATGGAAGGCCTCGTCATGGGCACGCGTTGCGGGGATATCGACCCCGGCGCGATCCTGCACCTGCTGTCGACCAAACAAACCCAGGTGGACGATTTGCGGCGGATCCTGAACTCCGAAAGCGGCCTGCTGGCCGTCTCCGGCGTTTCCAACGACATGCGGGACGTCCTGAAAGCCGTTGGCGACGGCGACCTGCGGGCGGAACTGGGAGTGGCATTGTTTTGTTACCGGGTGAAGAAGTACATCGGGGCGTATCTGGCGGCGATGAACGGGGCCGACGCGGTGGTGTTCACCGGCGGTATCGGCGAACATTCTCCCGAAGTGCGGTTGCGCATTTGTTCGGGACTGGACTGGCTCGGGGTCTCGCTCAACCCGGCGGCGAATCTGGCGGTTGAAGGCGAGGGCCGGATCGGCTTCGGACCGGTGGCTGTCTGGGTGGTGCCGACGCGCGAGGAGATGGTGATTGCGCGTGAAACGGCAAGTCTGCTGGCAGGCAAAAAATAAAGGGCCGAACCGGATGTGCTCCGATTCGGCCCTGTGACCTTGCGGTCTGTATCAATCTATTCGGGATCCCGGCGACTCTTTTTCCGGTTCCGTTTGCGGGCGAGGGCGGCCTTGACCCGCTTCTTCTCACCCGGCTTCAGATAGAACGAGTGACGCTTGACTTCCTTGATGATGTCTTCCGTCTGCACTTTCCGTTTGAAGCGACGGAGGGCGTTTTCCAACGTTTCCCCGTCCTGAAGTCTGACTTCAGCCAATTCAATACACCCCCAACCCGATCCTGGAATGTCCCCCGCCAACCCGGATGGGCGACGGTGGCGCTGATATCGATGCACAGCTGCGCCTAACGCGCAAGCCGCACAAGATCCAAGGATACCACGGGAGCGTCCGATCAACATAATGCACTGCAACCGGTGGGTCGGGCTAGGCCGCCGCTCCCAGAATATTGTACTTTCTAGCGGTGCCGGAGTGGCGTTTCGGAGCTGGAGGCGGCAAGTGCGCGTGCATATTGTCGACCAGTGCCAGCAGTGTGAAAAGTGCCAGGACCGGGTTCATGCGGCCGAATTCGGCGGCGAAGTTTCTCAGTTCGGAGTAATAGTGTTTCAGCGAGTGCTGCCAACAGCAGTTTGGACGAACGTCCAATGAAATCGGAATCCGTTCTGTTGGTGCTTGCAGCGGCTGCAGAGGAACGGCTGGATGGAGAAGATCCGGTGATAAGCGGACCGCTTCAGCTTGCGCATTTCGCTCGACTCGCATTTGTCGCAGAACGGCGCGAAGGTGGGTAGTTGGGCTATTTGTCCGGTGGCTGCCATGGGTTGACCTTTGGTTTCGATTCGAGGGATCGTCTGCCCCCGATCTTGTAAACAGGAACCGGTGGCGGTTTCACGCATGAAGGTGAAAAAAGTTGCGGCCCGAATCCGTTGCTCGTGTGTACGGATCAGCGGAGATCAAGGCCTTGCTTGCAAGCGTGAATAGCTGCGCACGGCTAGAAACCGGAACTGCGGCAGCTGCGGGGATTGTAGATTGGGTTGGGTCCAATCTGACCCGGCGAGGACCGCGGCCCGATCCCCGCCGTTTCCGTGATGCACCCGACTGGACTGCCCGATTTTCCAGCCACCCGCGCCGGAATGAGATCATGGTAAAGATCGCCGACCGGCCCGATTCGGACCGGGACGGGACGGACGGGCCTCAAAACGCCCCCTCCCGCCGCGACCCAAGTTCTCGTCATTTTTCTCAACATCAGGAGCCAGTCACAGTGTCAGCAATCGTACGCATTCATGGAACGGAGATCCTCGATTCCCGTGGCAACCCCACCGTCGAGGCGGAAGTTTTTCTCGCCGATGGCAGCGTGGGCCGCGCCGCGGTCCCCAGCGGAGCCTCCACCGGCGAACACGAGGCCGTCGAGTTGCGTGACGGCGACAAGTCGCGCTACCTCGGCAAGGGTACCCAGAAGGCTGTCGCCAATGTCAACGGCCCCATCGCCAAGGTCCTGCAGGGCCATGACGCGACGCTCCAGACCGTGGTCGACAACGCGATGATCGCGCTGGACGGCACCAACAACAAGGGTTCGCTCGGTGCCAACGCCATGCTGGCCGTCTCGATGGCAACCGCCCGCGCCGCAGCCGCGTCTTTGAAGACCCCGCTCTATCGTTATTTGGGCGGCGTCAACGCCTGCACCCTGCCGGTCCCGATGATGAACATCATCAACGGCGGCGCGCACGCCGACAGCTCGGTCGACATGCAGGAATTCATGGTGATCCCGCACGGCGCGTCCAGCTTCTCCGAATCGCTGCGCATGGGCGTGGAAGTGTTCTACAACCTCAAGACTGTGCTCAAGAAGCGCGGTTACTCGACGGCCGTCGGCGACGAGGGCGGCTTCGCCCCCAGCCTGAAGTCCAACGAAGAAGCGCTCGAAGTGGTTCTCGAAGCGATCACGCTCGCTGGCTACAAGCCCGGCGACCAGATCAGCATCGCCCTCGACCCCGCCGCCAGCGAGTTCTACATCGACGGCAAGTACGTCTTCAAGAAGTCCGACAAGAGCGTCCGCACCTCCGAGCAGATGGTCGAATTCTGGGCCAACTGGCGTCGGCAGTACCCGATCATCTCGATCGAGGACGGCTTGGCCGAAGACGACTGGGCCGGTTGGAAGCTCATGACCGACACGATGGGCCACAACACCCAGCTGGTCGGCGACGACCTCTTCGTGACCAATACCAGCCGCCTGAACCGCGGCATCGAGTCCGGCGTCGCCAACTCGATCCTGGTGAAGGTAAACCAGATCGGCACCCTGACCGAGACCTTGGACGCCATGCTGACCGCCGCGAAGAACGGCTACACCGCCGTTGTTTCGCACCGCTCGGGCGAGACGGAAGATCCGTTCATCGCCGATTTGGCCGTCGCAACCAACGCGGGCCAGATCAAGACCGGCTCTGCCAGCCGTACCGACCGCATCGCCAAGTACAACCAGCTACTCCGGATCGAAGAGCGGTTGGGCGCGGCGGCGAAGTTCCCCGGCCGCAAAGCGTTCCGCCAGTAAGCGTTTGATTTCCCGGTGGCGGATCGGAGACGGGCCGCCACATTCCTTTTGAGTCCGAGATTCCATCCCAAATAACATGTCCCGCAACAAGCCACTGATCCTCACGATTCTCGACGGCTGGGGTTACTCCCCGGCGACGGATGGCAACGCCATCGCGCTCGCCCGCAAGCCCAACTACGACGCCCTGCTGCGCGATTTCTCGAGCTCCCTGGTGTACACGTCCGGCCCGTCCGTCGGGTTGCCGGAAGGGCAGATGGGCAACAGCGAGGTCGGCCACTTGAACATCGGCGCGGGCCGGGTGCTGCAGATGGATGTGACGCGGATCGACATGATGATCGCGTCGGGCGAGATCTATGACCACGGGATGCTGAAGGATCTGATGGCGTACGCCCGCGAAGGGCGTCGGCTGCACCTGATGGGCCTGCTGAGCGATGGCGGCGTGCACTCGCTGCAGGAACACCTCTACGCGATTCTGCGGATGGCCAAGCGCGAGGGCGTGGCAGATGTCTGCGTACACGCGTTCATGGACGGTCGCGACACCCCGCCCCAGAGCGGCGTGGACCGCGTCCGCGAGTTGCAGCAGAAGCTCCGCGAGATCGGCGTGGGCCGGATCGCCACGGTTTCGGGCCGCTATTACGCGATGGACCGCGACAAGCGCTGGGAGCGTGTCGACCGCGCGTTCGACGCGATGGTGCTGGGAACGGGCGTGAAGTCGCAGGACCCGGTCGACGTGATGTTGCGGTCGTACGAGGCCGGGATCACCGACGAATTCGTCGAACCGGTGACGATTGTCGATGCGAACAACGAACCCATAGGGCTGATCCGCGACGAGGACGCCTGCTTCTTCTATAACTACCGGTCAGACCGCGGACGCGAGATGACCGAGGCGCTGACGAGCAAGTCGCTCGAAGTGCCTTCGCGGTCGAAGGCACCGAAGAAGCTCAAGTTCCTGACGATGACGGAGTACGACCCGAAGCTGGGCGTGCCGTTCGTGCTGACGCGCGAGCCGCTGATCAACATCATGGGCTACGTCTGCCAGGAATTGAACTGGAAGAACCTGCGTATCGCCGAGACGGAAAAGTACGCCCACGTGACGTACTTCTTCAACGGCGGCATCGAAAAGCCGTTCACCGGCGAGGAGCGGGAGATGGTGGCGTCGCCCAAAGTTGCGACCTACGACCTGAAGCCGGAAATGTCGGCGGACGGGGTGACGGAGATCGTTCTGGACGCCATGGGCAAGAAGGATTTCGACGTCATCGTGATGAACCTCGCGAACGCCGACATGGTGGGTCACTCCGGGAAGCTGGAGCCGACGATCAAGGCGGTCGAGAAGATCGACGAATGCCTTGGCCGGATTTGGGCGCGGCTGAAGGAAAAGAACGGTCGCTGGATTATTACAGCGGACCACGGCAACGCGGAATGCATGATCGACCCGATCACCAAGGGGCCGCACACGTACCACACGACGAATCCGGTGCCGTTCATCCTTGTGGACGACGGGGCACCCAAGCTGAGGCCGGGTGGATCCCTGCAGGATATCGCCCCGACGATTTTGGGGGTGCTGGGGGAGAAGCAGCCGAGCGAGATGAAGGGCCGGGATCTGCGGATTCTGTAGGGGCACGGATTTCCCTCTAAAACTTAGCGCGGTCTCTGCCGATAAGTCGGTATGGAGACACGATGCAGCACTTCGACGTGACCTTGAAGTTGTTGCTTCAAGGGCCGTCGGCTGCCCTCTTGCGCGCACTCGGTGGCGGGAAGGTTGTCCGGTGGCTGCCGGTTGAAGCTCTGAAAGTGGAGACCCGGCAAATGGACCTGCTATGCCAGTTGGCGGACGGCGGGATACTGCACATCGAACTCCAAAGCACCAACTATCCGGACATGCCGGCGCGGATGGCGGAATACGCGCTTGGCGTCCGCCGCCGCTATCGCCGCATGCCGCGGCAAATCGTGCTCTTTGTAGGGCGGGGTCCGATGCGGATGCGCACTTCCTTCAAGGAAGGCGAAATGATCTTCCGGTATGAACTCGTCGACTTTCGTCATTTGGACGGCGAGGAACTTCTCGCCAGTCCCGATCTGGGAGATAATGTACTTGCGGTGCTTGCCAAGCTCCGGGACCGCAAGGGAGCGGTTGCGCAGATCGTTTCCCGGATCGGGCGGCTGAAGGACGCCCGACGCGAGGAGGCTCTCGCTCAACTGAGCATTCTTGCCGGACTCAGAGGGCTGGAACGGACCGTTCAGGAGGAGGTGGAGAGAATGCCGATTGTCGTCGATTTGATGAAGAACAAGATCTACGCGCCGCTGATTCGGGAGGCACAAGCCAAAGGGATAGCCGAAGGGACAGCCAAAGGGAAAGCGGCGGGAATTGTGGAAGGGGAACGGAGCCTCCTACTTCGCCAGATGCGGAAGCGCTTCGGCACCATTCCGCACTCGGTTGACGAGCAGCTTGCGGCGAAGACGCCGGAGGAACTCGAGTCGGTCGGTTTGCGATTGCTGGATGCGCAGAGTCTCGCAGAACTGTTGGGATAGAGACCGGGACCGCTATTTCGTCACCTTGGCGAAATGGCGCGCCGACTCCTCGGCTGCCGTGCGCTGCCGAACGGCCCAATCTCCTTTGCCACCCCCCGCTGTCCAAGCCGCCCACACTCCCGCCGAGCGCCGCGCCCACTCGGCAGAGTTCTCGCACTCGGCCAGCATCTGGAACAACTTGGCCTCGTAGAACACCAAGTAGAACTCGTCCGGCCTCTCCCGCAGTAGGGCCTCCAATTCCGGCACCTCCGCTTTGTACAGTTTCGCGGCGGCATCCTTGCTCCCCATCGCGAGTTGAAGGTCGGCCAACCGCATGCGAGAGACAGACATGTCCACCCGCCACGTGAAATCGTGGGGCGTGCGACGGGATGTGAGCCCAAGATTCGCTTCGAAGGTTGCCTGTGCCTCGACATAGCGTCCGAGCCTCTGCTGGATGCGTCCACGCACGTCGGCAAGCATCTCGTTATACATGGCTCTTGGACCGGGGGACAAGTTGGCTGTTCTCGCCGTCGCCTCCCGCAGCCATTCTTGCGCTGCGCCCAATTTGCCCTGTGACGTTATTTCGGACAAGGAAACCAATGCTGCGACTTCGTTCCGCTGTCCCAGCGCATCGTTCGGGTCGACCGTGCGCAGACTCCGCGCCACTTCCACTGCCTCCAAGGCGTAGGCCGTTGCCGTCGGCAAGTCGCCAAGATTCTGGTTGTTTGGGTTTCCCGTCCAGCGGGCGCACTCGATGAGGACGATCAGGAGATTCCTCCGATGTTCCAAGTGTCCAGGCTCCGCCCGTACCCTTTCCAGTAATTTTGCCCGAGCCTCCCGGAACCGTATCATCGCGCCATCGAGGTCGCCGGTCGCCGCCTGCGCCTTGCCCGCGCGTTGTAGGCAACGGGTACGAATCTCCTCCAATCGGCCTTCCAAGTGGACTGCGGCCCCTTCCGCGGCTGCCAAACAGGACTCGTACTCCTGCAGTGCCGCCCCCCAGCCGACGGTCCTGAAAACGACGTCTCCGATGCCGCGGTGTGCATCCATCACGAGGGCTGTTTCGGGCTTTCCCGTCCACGATCCAATTCGCTTGGCGATCTCCAGACCGGCTTTCAACTGTGGCAAGCCGTCTTTCGAGATGCTGGCGGATTTAATGTCGCCCCATGCCACCAGCCGCCAAGCCGCAGCGTCCTGCGTGCCCTTCGCCACGGGCTCGGCGATCAAAAGCGACTTTCGATAGTTTTCCAGCGCCTCCTTTTCCCGGCCCAGATTGGCGCGGTAGTAATCGCCCAGCACATCGCCCACTTTCTGATACGCCGCGGCAACTTCCAACGAAAGTGCGCGGTCGCCCCCGGCCTCCGCCGCCAGGCTGTTCAGATAGGTCGACGCGGTGGACACCAGAATCTGCCTCGCCCGGGTGGCTCCGGGCAGGTTCTCGATCTCGTCGTTGACATCGAACAGGAAGGCCCGCGCAAGTCCCCGGACTTGCTCGAAGCGGCGTTCAGCCCGGCGTGCTTGGTATAGGCTGAAGCCCGCGCCCGCCATCAAGCTGAGCACCAGGAGCGCGACCAATGCCGACGTCCATCGGTTGCGCCGCAGGAACTTGCCCACCCGGTAAGCGGTTGTGTCGGCGCGGGCCGAGACTGGACGACCCTCCAAGTACGCCCGCAGGTCGTCCGATAACTGCTCGACGGACTGGTATCGCCGCTCCGACTCCTTCTGTAGCGCCTTGCCGACAATGTTGTCCAGATCTCCCCGCAAAGGACGTTGCCACTCGACCGGGGCGACGACGCTTGGCGCAGGGACTACCTGTTCGCAGATGACCCGCAGGAGTTCCGCCGGGTCCTGTCGGGTCAGGCGGTGAGCCTTGGTTGCCGTCAGCAGTTCGAACAGGACCGCCCCAAGTGCATAAACGTCGGATGCCGCCGTGACGGCCTCGCCCCGCACTTGCTCGGGACTGGCATACTCCGGCGTCATCATCCGCATGGCGGTAGATGTTTGCGCGGCCAGGTCCGTCTCGACGTCGGGGTCTTCGAGCTTGGCGATGCCGAAGTCCAGCAGTTTCACGGTGCCATCGGCGGCAACCAGAATGTTCGACGGCTTTAAGTCCCGGTGGATGACGAGACGTTGGTGCGCGTATTGAACAGCGGCACAGATATTGCGGAACAAGGCGATCCGGGCATCCAGCGTCAGCGCATGTTCGCGGCAGTAGTCGGTGACCGGAACGCCCTCCACGAACTCCATTACGATGTAGGGGCGTCCCTCCAGTTCGCCGCCGTCGATCAACCTAGCGATCTGCGGGTGTTCAAGGCCGCCGAGAATCCGCCGTTCATAGCGGAACCTTGCAAGTGCGAACTCGGATTCCAACCCCAGGCGCAGCACCTTGATTGCGACTTGCTTTGCGAACAGCCCGTCGTCACGCCGGGCCACGTAGACCGTGCCCATGCCGCCGGTACCGATGATTCCGGTGATTTGCCATGGACCGATATGTCGGGGTGCCGCCGCACGTTCCAAGTCGGCTGGATTCACGACTTCTTGCAGTGACTGTATGGCGGTCTGGCTGGCGTCGACGGCTAGAAGCGTTTCCACCTCGCGCCGCAGGTCCGGGTCGGCAGCACAGGCGTGATCGAGGAACAGGGTACGTTCATCCAGCGGGAGCTCCGCGGACTGGTTGAATAGCTCCTCAATCCGTTGCCAGCGTTCCGGTGTCATTTCCAACGGACCATTGTAAGGCGGCTACTAGCGCTTCCCCTTTCTTTGGGACAAATACCTTCCCGTGAGGGACATTCCGTCCTTTTCCAGATCCGCTGGCACGCCCTCGAATTGTATGGTGCCGCCGTCATGTCCAGCCCCCGGCCCAAGGTCGATGACCCAGTCCGCGCGGGCGATCACATCCAGGTTGTGCTCGATCACGATGACCGTCGAGCCCGTGTCGACCAACCTGTCGAACAGGCCGATCAGGGTGTCGACGTCATTCATGTGGAGGCTTGACGTGGGCTCGTCGAGCACATAGACGTTGCCCTTTTTGCCCAACTCCGCCGCCAGCTTGAGCCTTTGACGTTCGCCGCCTGACAGCGTGGAGAGTGGCTGGCCCAGTGTCAGGTAGCCGAGTCCGACATCGTCGAGTCCCCGGAGTGTCCTCGCGATGGCCGGCTCGATGAAGAACTCGACCGCTTCGGCGATGCTCATTTGGTAGACGTCGCTGATGGACTTGCCTCGGAGCCGGTATTCAAGGACCTCGGGGAGGAATCGCTTGCCCTCGCAGGTCTCGCAGATGGTGGCCATGGGGTCCATATGGGCGAGGTCGGTGTAGGTCAGGCCCAAGCCGTTGCAGTCCGCGCAGGCTCCCTTGGAATTGGCCGAGAACAGCGAGGCGTCGACCGAATTGGCCTTGGCGAAGGCCTTGCGGACGTTGTCGAGAATGCCGGTGTAGGTGGCAGTGTTGGAGCGCCTCGAGCCGCGGGCGAGGTTCTGGTCGATGATGATGGTTTCCGGGTATGCCTGCGGCAGGCAGCCAATGATGAGCGAGGACTTGCCCGAGCCCGCGACACCCGAAACGACCGTCAGGACTCCGGTAGGAATGGTGACCGTCACGTCCTTTAGGTTGTTCAGCCGGGCGTTGGCGATCCTGAGTTCGCCGCTGCGTTTGCGCACCTTCTGCTTGATGGCTTGGTGCTTTTCCATGTGGTTGCCGGTCAGGGTGCCCGATGTCAGTAGCCCGGCGAAATCGCCTTGGTAGACAACTTCGCCACCCTTACTGCCGGCGAAGGGGCCCATGTCGACCACATGGTCCGCGATGGCGATCATGTCCGGCTTGTGCTCCACGATCAGGACGGTATTGCCCTTGTCGCGGAGCTGCAGCATGAGTCCGGCCATGCGCCCGACGTCGTGTGGATGCAACCCGACGGAGGGCTCGTCGAAGACGTAGGTGATGTCGGTCAGGGACGAGCCGAGATGGCGCACCATCTTGACCCGCTGGCTCTCGCCTCCCGACAGGCTGGAGCTCTCGCGGTCGAGGCTGAGGTAGCCGAGGCCGATGGTGACGAGATTGTCCAGTCTGGCAGCCAACGCCGCAAGCATCGGCCCCGTCTGGGGAGCGTGGATGGTGCGGACAAAGGCCGCGAGGTCGCTCACCTGCATCGACGACAGGTCGGCAATGTTACGGCCCGAGATGCGGCTGGCCAGCGCGTCCGCCTTTAGGCGGGCACCGTTGCATGCGGGGCAGATCTTGCGCGTGAAGATCCGGTCGTACTCCACGCGGACGTGGGGCTGCAGTGCCTCCGGGTCCTTGCTGCCGAGCGATTGCTTCAGCTTCACCACGACACCCTGGTAGGTGAGGTTGATTTTGTCCGCCTTGATCTTGCGCCCGTCGTCGAGGTGGAAGAGGTTGGCGCGCTCGGTCTCGGAGTAGTCGCGGATGGGCTTGTCGCAATCGAACAGGCCGGACCGGGCATAGATGGTCCACCACCAGGTACCGACCTCGAAGCCTTTGCCCAGGAGCGCGCCTTGGTTGAGCGACTTGTTCTCGTCGACGACTGCCGCCATGTCAATCGCCGATACTTCGCCGACGCCCTCGCACTCGGGGCACATGCCGCGCGGGTCGTTGTAGGAATAGTAGCCGGACGCGGGCAGGCGTGGTTCGCCGAGGCGCGCGAAGAGCACCCGCAGCATCTGGGCGGTGTCGGTGACCGTGGCCACAGTAGAGCGAATGTTGCCGCCCAGCCGCTGCTGGTCCACGATGATGGCCGCCGAGATGTTCTCCAGCGCGTCGGCGTCGGGCTGGCCGTAGCGCGGCATGAATTGCTGCACGAAGGCCGGGTAGGTCTCGTTGATCAGGCGCTGGCTTTCCGCCGCGATCGTGCTGAAGACGAGTGACGACTTGCCCGAACCAGACACGCCGGTGAAGACCGTGATGCGGCGCTTGGGGATGTCCAAGGAGACGTTCTTCAGGTTGTTCTCTCGCGCGCCGCGTATGACGATGGAACCGTAGTCGGAGGAGGCCATTGGGTGGTAGTTCCCATCTTAGTGAACCCCGCCCGCCGGGGTCTTATCTCAAGCCGATTGTTTGCAGTTGGTCTCGCGGGTGAGCGAGGCCAGGATGCAGGTCAGCACCGCCCAGCCCGCGATCAGGGCGAAGGCTGTTTGGAAGGCGGCAACACTGTAGACGTGCGCCCCGTTGGCCACTTGACCGTCCCACTGACGGTCCAAAACCCAGCCGATGGACGGTTGCAGGATGGTCGGGCCGATCATATTGCCGGCGTTGATGAGGCCGCCAATGGTCCCGAGGAAGGCGATCGGCACGGACTCCTTGGCATACGCGAAGCCCAGGATCACGGAACCGGCCGCAAAGCTGGTCAGGGCGGCGACGGCAATGAAGCCCGCCAGCGGGAGGCCGGGGAGGTAGAACATTACCAGCCAGCCCACAGCGGCCAGTCCGGCTCCACCGACGTAGATCGGTTTGCGGCGTCCAATCCGGTCCGACATGTAGCCGCAGAACAGGCTCGACGAGGCCCAGCAGACGATCATCAGGGACGAAACCCAGGCCGTCGACGTGGGGGGCAGACCGAAACGGGCGCGCAGGAACGGCAGTCCCCAGAGTCCGGTGAACGACAGGATTGCCCCTACGAAGCCTCCCTGGGCGAAGAAGATCAGCCATGTATTCGTATAGGTGAAGATCCGAACGAAGCTGCCGCTGGATTGGGTTTGTTTTCTCTTCTGCTGGAGTGCGGCTGGCGCGTAGCTGGCGAAGCCTGCCTGCGACGGGTCGTCCTTCACAGCGGCCAGCGCCAGGAGCCCCATCGAGAAGATGAAGATCGCCGAGGCCACGCCGACCGACCGCCATCCGAACGACTCCACCAACATCCGCAAGGGGACCTGCGCGAATAGTGCCCCGATGTTCCCGATCAACAGGCCGAGCCCCGACAGCGTCGCGAAGATTCTAGACGGGAACCAATGCGTCGCCAGCTTCAGGGTCACCACCCAGCCCACGGCGGTGGCCGCACCGGTGATGGCGCGACCGGTGCAGGCGATGGCGAAACTATCGGTCGACGAGAACAGGAACGTCCCGGCCGCGGCCAGGATCGACCCCGCCACCAGCAACCGTCTCGCGCCCCAGGAATCCACCAAGATCCCGATAGGGATCTGCATCAGCACGTAGGCGTAATAATAGAACGCCGAAAGGTGCCCGAGGTCGGTGCCCGCGATATGGAAATCGCGCATTAGCTCCGTGGTCATCACGGCGGGGGCGACACGGATGTAAAACGCCGCGAGATAGACCACCGCCGCGATGGACCAGACCATCCACGAGCGCCACAACGGCGGGGGCATCGGAATCTCAAGAACCTTTTCGTTACTGGCCATTGCGCCTTCATTCACCATTGCGATAGATGTCGTTGATGTTCCAGTAGCCGGGGGTCGGCGTGGGCGCGTTTTCCATCGGGACCTGGATGACCGTCGGGAGGTTGGATTTCAGTGCTTCCTCCAAAGCCGGGCCCAGTTCGTCCGCCGAATGGATCATAACGCCGCGCGCTCCGTAGCCCTTTGCGACCTGGGTGTAGTCGACGCGGTAGTGGCATCCAGAAGGATCGTGGAAGACGCAACCGAAAGTGGTCCCGTAGTGCATGTTTTCGAGGCCCGCGATGGTGCCGAACGCGGCGTTGTCCATAATGACGAAGACCACGGCCAAGCCCGCCTCGATGGCGGTGGCGAGCACGGCCGGGTTGCTGCCGAAACCGCCGTCGCCGATCAGCGCCACGGAGGCCCGGTTGGGCTGGGCGACCTTGACGCCGAGCGCTGCGGAGGGTCCGAAGCCCATGGTGCACAGGCCGCTGGGGGTGACGAAGGTGCCGGGGACGGTGATGGCGAACTGCTGCCCGACGCCGTTCTTGTTCCAGCCGACGTCGGTGACGATGAAGCCGTCCTCCGGGACAGCCTTGCGCACCTCGCTCAGGATGCGTTCGGGACGGAGCGGGTATTGGTCGGACGTCCACTGGTCTGCCCAATTGGAGGCGAAGTCCTTGCGACCGGCGGCGATTTCGGCGCGCAGGTTGGGCCGGTCATGGGGAACAGCGTGCTTACGGCGCTTGGCGGCGTCCACCAAGGCGCGGAGGGCCAGCTTGGCGTCGGCCTGAATGCCCAGTTCGGTCGGGAAGTTACGACCGATTTCGGCGAGGTCGGTGTCGATGTGGAAGAGGCGGCTGCCGCGTGCGTCACCGGTGATGTTGAAGGTGAAGCGGGGGTCCCAGGAGCTGGAACTGGCCTCGGCGAGACGGGTGCCGACGGCGAGGATCAGGTCCGCCGTGCGGCATTTGTCGTTGGCGATGGGGGTGCCCCAGAAGCCGGTCATGCCGAGCAGGAGCGGATGGTGCTCGTGCATGGTGCCTTTGCCCATCAGCGAGTGGGCAACCGGGATTTCCAGCAGCTCGGCCAACTCGGCCAGTTCAGCGGTGGCCCGCGCCGCGAGGACGCCGCCTCCGGCATAGAGAACCGGATTCTTGGCGTCGGCCAGTTCGGCGACGATGCGGGCTGCCGTCGCCTCGTCGAGCGACGGGCGGGTGATCTCGGCAGGGATCTGGTTGAAGGCGTCCTCGGCCAGGTCGGTGGAGAAGATGTCCATCGGGACATCCACCAGAACGGGGCCTGGCCTGCCGGATACGGCGAGGTGGAAGGCCCGCTCGACGGCGCGGGGCAGGTCGGCGACGCGGTCGACACGGTAGACGCGCTTGCAGAAGGGGCGGTAGATCTGCGACTGGTCGGCATCCTGGTGGAGGTTGACCTCTTGGTGCGGGTGCCGCCCATAGTAATAGGAGGGGATGTCGCCCGCGATGACCACCATCGGAATGGAATCGAGCGCGGCGTTGGCGACGCCTGTGGCGGCGTTGGTCAGGCCGGGTCCCAGGTGGCTGAGCATCACGCCGACCTTGCCGGAGGCGCGCGCGTAGCCGTCGGCCGCGTGCGACGCGATCTGCTCGTGCCGGGTGGTGATGAACCGGATCTTGCTCTTGCTGAGCGCGTCCAGCAGCGCGATGTTGGTGTGGCCGCAGAGGCCGAAGATCACTTCCACGCCCAGACGTTCCAAATACTCGGTCAGCAGGTACGCGGCGATCCGGGTGCCGGGTGCGGGCGCCTTCTTGACGACGGTCGTGTGGGTTTCCAGTTGAGTTGCCATGAGTGTCCTCTGATGAAAGCTGGGCGTTAGAAGATTTCCGAATTGTAGAACTCGCCGAAGAGCTCCTGGTCAGAGGGGCGGTCTTCGGGTAGCGGTTTGCTGACCCACGTGACGTTCATATAGTGCTTCAGGTGGATGTTCTCGTTGGTGATGTTGCCGCCCCAGATGCCGCAGCCCATGCTCGAGGTCATCGGCATGCCGTTGGTGAAATGGCCGGCATTGGCGCGGGATTGCGGTTGGCGAACCATGATCCGGCTCACCGGAGCGACCAGCGCGAGCTGGTGGATGTGGTCGTCGTTGAACGAATAGATGCCGCAGGAGTGTCCCTTGCCCGCAGTGTTGAAGATCTGGCGGACTTTGTCGAGGGCGTCGTCGAAGCCGCTGTATTTGATGATGGACAGGACGATGCCGAGCTTCTCAGTGGAGAAGAGGTGCTCCTTGCCGATGTGGTCCTCCGGCACGATGAGGAAGGTCTTGCCTTCGGGCAGGTTGATTCCGGCCTTGGCCGCGACCACGCTGGCGGCGCGCGCGATGGTGTCTGGCGTGCGGTGGCCTTCGGCGTCCCAGAAGGCGTTGCGGAGAAGCGGTTTCTCCTCGGGGGTGACCAAGTAGCCGCCCTCGGCCTGCAGTTGGGCGAGGAATCGGTCGTATATGGTGGCTTCGACGATCAAGTTGCCGTCGGCCGAGCAGCCGGAGCCGTAGTCGTTGGTCTTGGAGATGCGGGTGTTGCGGGCCGCTTCCTCGATGTCGGCGGTCTCGTCGATCACCATGGTGGCGTTACCGGCACCGACGCCGTAGGCAGGTTTGCCGGAGGAGTACGCGGCGCGGACCATGGCCTGGCCGCCGGTGGCGTTGGTGAGGTCGCAGATGGCCATGATTTCCTGCGAGAGCGGAATGCTGGGCTTTTCCACGCATTGGAGGAGGTCCTCCGGCGCACCGCACTTCTTCAGGGCCGCTCGCATCATGCGGACGACCTCGAAGGTGGTTTTCCGGCTGGCCGGGTGGGGGCAGAAGATGACAGCGTCCTTGCACTTGACCGCGTAGATGGCGACGCTGGCCGGGGTGACGTAGGCGCTGGTGACCGGGATGAGGGACGCGATGACGCCCGCGGGCTTGCCGTATTTGACGATCTGCTTTTCGGGAATTTCCTCGATGATTCCGATGCTTTTTTGGCGCAGGGCGTCGCGGAGGATGCCGAGGATCTTGGCGCGGCGGGTTGGTTCACGGCTGCCCATGCCGCTCTCGTCGACGCTCATGTTGGCTAGGCGGACGGCGGCGGTTTCGTTGCCGGATGCCCAGGCGACGGCGCGGCAGAGGCGGTCGACCTGGTCCTGGTTGTAGTGGTCCACGGCTTGCATCGCGGCTCGGGCGTTGGCCAGGAGCGTGGCGGCGGTGGATTTTTCTTCGGGGGTGATTTCTCTTGCCATTTTATTCGTTTAGTACTGGTTTAAGATGTTCTGGCTGTCGCTGTCGGTAGTCCGGTTATGGCCGCCTGGAAAGGCGGCTGCAGGCAAGATTGCCTGCCCCACAAGGAAGCGGAGGGGCGGCCAATCGGTTGGCTGGCGCGCCCGAATGCTCGGTCATGCCAGGCTGAAAGCCTGGCGCAGCCAAGAATGGCTGCCCCACAACGGCTGCGTCAGCACGAATCGTTGCAAGCAAAGATTCTGCGGGCAGGTAATACATTGCGGCGGAGGGGCGGCCAAATCCGCGCCTAGATGGCGCGTGCGCCGGTCGGCGACCGCCGCGCAGGCTGCCAGCCTGCCCCACAACGGAAATGGTTGCAGGCCGCGAAGATCTTGTGGGTAGGTAAGGCATAGCTTAGGGCATGGAGCGGGGTGGGGGGCCGTCGTATTCGACGGGGATTCGGATGCGCATGGGCTTTTCCCTGGCGTACTCCTCCGAAACCTCCGCGGTCAAGCCCGCTACCCTGCTCACTATGAACAACAACTTCCCCGCTTCCGAGGGGAAGCCCATATCGTAAAGTACTGCAGCCAGCGCTCCGTCCACGTTGATCGGCAGGGGTTTGACCCTTGCACCGACCTCCGCTTCCAGCGCCGTCATAAACTCCGCCCCGGCGGTTGGAAGACCGGCCTCGCGGGCCATTCCGAATAGGACGGCCACGCGGGGGTCGGTCGAGTGGACCCGATGCCCCAGTCCCGGCAGCCGTTTGCCGTTCGCCCGTGCGTCGTCCACCGTGCGCTTGGCTGCTTCGGCGATTGAAACCCCTTCAGCCCCGCATCTTGCGAGTCCGGCGGCGATCATCTCCATGCAGAGCGATCCCGCGCCACCGTGCTCGTCGCCGATGGTCAGGATTCCAGCCGCCACGGCCGCCGACAGCGACTGCCGGTTGCCCGACGCCGCTAGCCTCGCCGTGGCGCAGGATGGGGCGTTTGCCCCGTGGTCCGCGCCCGAAATTAGGATGGCGTTGAGCAATCTGCTCTCCGCCGCCGACGGTAACCGGCTCCGATGCAGTAGGAACACCGTGTCGGTGAAGCTCGCCTTCTGCATCAATTCGGTGATGTCGTAGCCCCGTATGCGGATGGAATTCTCGTGTGCGCTGACAATCGCAGTGCGCCACGGGGCCAAAGTCTTTACCGGTTCGCTAGCCATTTGCCTCCCTTAGAAAGCGTACTTCAGCGAGAACTGCATCACGCGCGCCGTGGTGTTGTTGCCCGGCGCGGAACTCTGCGCCTGGGGCGTCAGACGTCCGAAGCTGGAGCTGTTGAGCGCCGCAGTGGGCGGTCCGAACATCACGCTGTTCGGCATGTTGAAGGCCTCGGCGCGGAACGTCACGTTGCCCCATTCGCGGAACCGGAAGTTGCGGGAGAGCGAGAGGTCGACGTTCATGACGTTCGGTCCGATGATGGTGAATGGTTTGGTCCCGGCGTATACGCCTGCGGGCGCGGCTGCCGGAGCGAGGAACGCGTTCACGTTGAGGTAGTTGGTCGTGCTGCCATCGCCGTAGATGTTGGGCAGGATTTGCTGCGCACGCTGGTTGGTGGCGGCGGTCAGAGCCACGTCGGTGCCGTAGGTGGCGGAGGTCAGGTTGCCGTTGCTCCACCGGATGATCGGCGAGGCCTGCCAACCGTTGCCGATCAGGGCCAGAATCCGGTCCTTGAACTTGGGTGTGGTCAGGATGCCCGAAATGTTGATCTGGTGGCGGTGGTCCGAACTGCAACTGGAGCGGTCGGCATGGCGATTGGTCGGATCGACGTAGGACGGACCGGTCAGCTCCGTCGTGTTGGGGTCCGCGATGCAGTGCGAGTAGGTCCAGTTGGCGAGCACGCTGAAGTTGTCGGTCAGCCGGTGCTGCGCCGAAAGCAACGCCGCGTTGTAGCTGGAGGTGGCACCGGCGTCGAGGTAGGCGATGGTGCTGTACGACGGTCCCCAGGTCGGGTTCGCCAAGGTCAGCAGCTTCCGGGCCGCCGTGTTGGTCGAACTGGTGCTGGAGCAGGGGCCGGGGGCGGTCAGGCCGTATTGGCCCGCCACGCAGTTGCCGGGGATGTACTTGTCCACATTCAACTCGCGGCTGGACCACAGGTGGATCGAGTGGTTGCCCAGATAGGATCCGCTAAAGAGCCACTTGCCCACTTGGCGCTGGATCGACAGGTTCCAAGTCTGCATCTGGGGCGACTTCAGATTGGGGTCCGAGACCGCGTAGACGCCGCCCGTTGGAAAGAAGCCGAGCGACTTGGCCGTGCCGGACTGCTGCACGAACGGGTCGCCGCCCGCGTAGCCGGCCCACGGGTTCGAGAGCGGGAACGGACCGCCCGCGCGGGTGATGGTGGCACCCCACGGCGGGTTGTTGGAGACGCGGGTGTAGAAGAACATGTGCGGGTAGTCGTAGAGGAGCCCGTAGGATGCACGGACGGAGGTCTTGCCGTCGCCGAAGGGATCCCAGACGAGTCCGAGACGCGGCAGGAAATGCTCGGCGCGGTTGTTGTACTGGTTGTTGGGGGGATAACCGCTGTCGCCGGGGAAGATCAGGCCGGGAGGCGGGGTCAGGGCCGGGGTGGACTTGGGAGCCGTGCCGAACTTGTTGGACAGGAAGTTGTCCATGTTGAACGCTTCCACGTAGCCATCGGTGTTGCGCTGCGGTAGATAGGGCTCGAAGCGGAGACCAATGTTCAGGCTTAGGCGCGAACTTACTCGGAAGGCGTCCTGGACATAGAGGCCGTAGTAGTCGGATTTGTCGTTGTCGTAGAAGGGGCGGCCTTGGCCGAAGGCGTTGAGTTGGCCGGTGACGAAGTCGGCATAACCGATTCCTGCCGCGCCGCCGACTGTGGAGTACTGTCCGGTGAAGGTCAAGTTGCCGTTGACGCCACGGGTGTTCTGCGCGTGCAAATAGGCGCGTATGTACTGGGCACCGAACTGCAGGTTGTGCTTTCCGATTAGCAGGGTCAGGTCCTCGGCACCGGAGTAGGACAGGGTGTTGAAGTAACCGGGATTGCTGGCACCGCCCGCGAGGCTAACGCCGTTGGTCACGGAGAGGTTCATCTGGGCCGGGATCACGGGGGTGATCGGGATCCCGAAATCGACAGGTGCCTTGAAGACGGGGATGAAGCGGGGGTTCAAGCTGCGGTTGGCCGAGATGTGGGCGCTGGAAAGGAAGGTCGGGGTGATGGTGTAGGTGTGGCCGATGGCGGTGGACTGGATGTTGTTGCTCTGGCCGGTGGTGCTGCCGGTGAATAGGGGGTTCGCGGGGTCGTAGAACAGCGGCGTGTAGTTGTTCGAGAGGATATAGCGCACGAACATGGTCTGTTTGCTGTTGAGGACGTAGTCGACCTTGGCCGGAATCTGGTACTGGCGCTGGTTGCCGCCCGCCGCGTAGTTAATCAGGCCGCAGGCGTTGAGCTGGCCAGAGGTCGGCAGCAGTGCGGCGATCTTCATGGCAATGGGGTCCAGGAGGGACTGGGGGAGTACGTTGCCGACCCACGGTCCCGCGAGTGTGATCTGCTTGGTCTGGCATTGGGTGGAGGCGATCACCGAGAAATCGCCCTTGAGCATGGCGGGCGTCATGGAGAAGCCTTGGTTGCCGCCGGGATTGGAACGCTTGATGGTGGATTGCTCGCCGACGAAGAAGAACAGCTTGTTCCTCATGATGGGGCCGCCGATGGTGCCGCCGAACTGGTTCTGCTTCAAGCTGTCGCGGGTGAGGGCGGTGGCGGTGCGGCCGTTGAAGTTGTAGTTGCGGACGTATTCGAAGACGTTGCCGTGGAAGGCGTTGGTGCCGGAGCGGGTGGCGACGGTCACGGAGGCCGCCGCGTGCTGGCCGGTCTGCGCGCCGACGGAACTGGTTTCGACCTTGAACTCCTGCAGTGCGTCAGGGAAGGGAAGCGGCTGGTTGAGGCCGTTGAAGGGCTCGTTGGCGGTGGCGCCGTCGAGCGAGAATGCGATTTGGTTGGCATTCGCGCCCGCCACCGAGATGGCAACGGTGGGGTAGTTCTTGTTGGTGTTGAGGTCCGAGGCGTTGGCGCCCTGGTTGGTGGCACCGCCGACGAGGAGGATCAACTGGGCCGGTTCGCGGGCGTTCAGGGGCAGGTCGACAACCTCTTGGTGGTTGATGACCTGGCCGACGCCGGAACTGCGGGTTTCGACCGCGAGGCCCTCGGCTTCGACTGTGATGGTTTCGCTGACCGAGCCGACCTTGAGGGTCGGGTTGATGGCGGGGTTGGTGTTGACTTCGAGGATGATGCCGGGTTCTACGAAGGTGCTGAAGCCTTCCTTGGTGACCTCGAGCTTGTAGGGGCCGATGGGCAGGTTGGCGAGGACGTAGGCCCCGTCGGCTCCGGCGACGGCCACGCGGGTGAAGCCGGTGTCGGTTTGGGTGGCCTTGATGTTGGCGCCGGGGATTGCTCCGCCGCTGGAGTCATGGACGGTGCCGGATATTTGGGCACTTCCGGACTGTGCCCATAAGGCGGCGTGCGCGAGCATCGCGCACATTACGATTCGGACGAAGAATCTCATTTTCTGTACTCCCTGATGTTCTGCGGCGCAGTTTTTGCTGCGGACCCTGATTGCGAAGCTATCACGTATTTTGGGGGGCCACAAGAAAGTAACGGTTGCGATACGTTACTTTTGAGAAGGCGGAGGTTGGGGCGCAGCTGGCAAGGAAGGCTTGCTCTGGCCCGGAGTTTGCGGTTACGGCTTGCTGAAGCTCGCCGCGGCCAATATTGGCCGCCCCACGGGGGTTTGGGAGCAGGCTGCACAGCAGCGGAGCGGTAACCATACAGGGTAAATGCACAGCAGCGGAGGGGCAACCAAATCCGCGCCTTGAGGGCGCGTGGCGGTGTTGACCAGTGGCGACGGCTTACAGACGAGGGACCACCTGGATAAGTCCGGCACAGGTCTGCGATTGAAGACCCCGCCGCAGGATGCCAACCTGCCCCACACCGGACGCGAGCACCTGCTGGAACCCGAGGCATGCCTATCAGAGGCGGTGGTGGTAGCGGAGGACGGGGCCGTAGGTGTCGGCGCGTTTGGGGCCGACTCCGATGTTGAAGGCGCTGATGCCGGCCCAGAGGTCCGGCTTGGGGACGTTGTGCTTGTCGCCAACGCTGCTGGCGGTGCCGCCTCCGGTTATGGTTACGGCGGAGATGTCGCAGCCGAGTCCGGCTCGGCGCATCATTTCGACTACAGGGGCGGCGACTCCGGTGGCGTCGACGGCGATGGCGTAAGGCGTGCCGAGCGGGACGCGTTCGGCGTGGCGGCAGTGGAGGCTCTGGAATTCCGTGCCCCACGGGGTGCGGGTTTCGATCTTTTCGACGATTGCGATTGCCGTGTTGTCACGGCGTTGGCCGAGGTCTATGCCTAGGAAGAACATTTGGGATTCCTTTTTGGGTTGTTTGAGATAGTCTGTTTTAAGAAGCGATACGGTTATGCCAAGCTGAAAGCCTGGCGCAGCCAAGAATGGCTGCCCTACAACGGGCGAGCCGCAGGAAAACGAAGAACAGGCGTCGACAGGATTGTCGACGCGGCACGCATGATTGCGTGCGCCACGAATCTTAGAGGTCGAGGGGCTTGATGGTGCTGTCAGCCGCGCGGTCGATCAGGAGCTGGGAGAATGTGGCGTCTTCGGATTCGGTGAATTCGCAGAGGAAGTCCTGCTCGAATCGGACGGCACCCATGTTTTCGCGCTGCCGCTCGAGAAACTCAGGGCGGATTCGGGGACAGTCCTTCGCCAGGCCCTTCACCTTCTCCCAGCCGGTGCCGAAAGCCCACGTTTCGTAGAAGAAGCCGCGCTTGCCGTTGGGTGTCGACATCAGCCATAGGTCGCCGTCGGTGGCTCCCAGCATCGGGGTGAGCGCGTGGTAGACGTCGTCGTTCAGATAGGCGGCTTCGTCGACCAGGAGCAAGGAGACGGCGAAACCGCGGATTCCGCCCGCGTTGCCCGTGAGGTGGCCCGGCAGGCCGACGATGCGGGAGCCGTTGTCGAAGGCGATGGAGATCTTGTTGGTGCCGTCGCCCTTGGGATCGAGGCCCATATTGTGGACCATGGATTCGGCGGTGCGGACGAGTTCGCCGGACTGCCGCTCGGTCGGGGCGGCCACGAGGACGAGCGAGGAGGGCCGGGTGTGGGCGCGGATGACGGCCATGGCCGCGCCGACCATGGATTTGCCCCATTGCCGGGAGCAGTTGAGGATTCCGCGCTTGGCGGTGGAACGGAGGATGGACTCCTGGCGCGGGTCGGGATGGAAACCGAGTCGGAGCCGCGCGAAGGCCACGGGGTCGAAACCGGTTTCGGAGACGGCGAGTGCTGGCTCCGGCGGAGGCAGACAGTGGCCGAGCGGTAGCTCCCGCTTGTGTGCCGGGAATGGATGCCATAGATTTGTCATAAGCCAGCTTTAGCAGGGGCTGGTGGAGACCGGTGCCCTGGCTGGGGGTCAAGTGTAAGAAAAGACAGGCAATAAAAAGTTGGATCGCGTGTGACTGGGGGCTCAGGGGTAGCCAAATGCGCGCCTTGAGGGCGCGTGCGGAGCTTGGCAACCTCCGCGCAGGATGCCATCCTGCCCCACAACGGAGGTCCATTACTTGTGCCTCCGGTTTTTCTTCAGTTTGCGGCGGGCGGGCTGGTTGGGGCGGTGCGGGGCTGCGGGGTGCGGCTTGGGTTCGTTTGGCTGGATTTGTTGTTGGGTTGGGGTGTTGGGGACGCTTGCTTGCGCGCGCGGCTCGGTTTGGGGGCGGTCGGGGGTGGAT
>CAIVPR010000068.1 GCA_903907865.1 uncultured Acidobacteriia bacterium | reverse complement strand
GCGTCGATGATCCCCGTATAACCTGTCCGAGCCGGGATCGGGCTTGTAAAACCGTTTGTCGTCATGATGAGGTTTGCCTTTCCCGCCCTGCACTCTAATCCTTGTCACACAGGCTGACTCATCAAGCTTGACACAGAGGGTGATCCTGCGTGTGTTGCGGATTGCCGGTAACGTCATTTCCATTACGAGATAGGTTGTGTCGGCAATGTCGAATAGGGTTTCCAGTATGTAGCTGTGGCAAGCGCCTCCGTCCACAACTACATAGGAGAACTCCGAGCGCAGCTTCCCGAAGAGCTTCCTGGTGCCTTCGGGTTCGGAGTGAAACAGGGCGTATTCATCTGATGACGTGAGCACGGCAACGCCCGAATTGTGCCACAGCAGAAGACTCGAGAGGAAAGTCTTGTCGAGCCGGATGGGGTTTTGGAGCGCATCCGTCATGGAGAAGTGGTCGGTCAGCCCGAGCCCAACGGCAATCTCCCCCAGTTCGTAGTCGAGATCCACCACAACAACGCCGGCACCGGACTCCTTCTTCAGGACCAGGGCATAATTTAGCGCCAGCGTTGTCGTCCCGAGGCCACCTTTGGATGGCAGGAAGACAATGACTTTACCCAGCAATCTCTCGCGGCTGCTGATACGCGCCTGTGCGCGGGTGAGAGCTTCGTTGACCACGTTGGCATCGAGTGGCTCGGTCAGAAACTCCCGGGCACCCGCTTCCATGGAACGGCGCATCAGTGCGGTGTCGTTCCCGCTGGACAATACCATTACTGTCAGGGATGCATTGTCGTCGCACAGAATCCGGACTGACTGCAAAGCATTCTCGGCATTGTCATTCAGATCCACGATGACGGCGCCACACTTCAGACCTCTGATTTCCGCGACGTCGGCCGGCGACGCGTACGCTTGGAATTGGCGCGCTACCGTAATATGGGAGGCGGCCAGCGCTGTTGCCAGGATACGGGTGCGTCCAGCATCCGGTACGATCAGCGCGACGGAAAACGGGTTCGAGATGTCGGAAACCGGGAGTTCGGGCATTGGTATTGGATCTTCCTGGACCTGTCGACGTTCTTCCCGCATCAGCGCCGGGCTAATCGTCCCCCCGTGCCGTCGACGCCCTGAAACGAAAGAAATTGAAGCCGGTTGCCTGTTTCGGAGGAACTGCGGCCTTGCCGCAGGCCGAAGCGGCCATTTGCACGAGGACTCGGCTTAGCGGCGAGTCGCCTTCGCAATAGAGCGGCACGCCAATCTCTTGGGAATGGCGTGCCGCGTCACGGGTGTCCGGCACCCTCCATACGATGGGCCTGCCCAGCGTCTTCTCGGCAGTGCTCTCGTCAATTTTCCACCGGCGCGCGTCGAACCGGTTGACAACAACGTTCACCCCGCGCAACTGGTCCTTGGTTTGCAGAAAAGAGAGAATTCGGCGGGCGTTCCGCAGCGCGGGGAAACTCAGTTCCGTCACCAAGTACAGTATGTCCGCCGAATCAATCAGCATTGTCTGGATCTCGTTGGCGCAGCTGCCCGCGTCTACCACCACGTACGCGTACTCTTCCCGCAGAAGTTGAAACAGTCGTTGAGCGCCGCCGGTGGGCGCGGTAAAGTAATTGAACTCCTCCGGAGACCCCAGAACCGCGAGGCCGGAACTGTGCTTCAGCAGAATTGTTGACAGGAATTCTCGGTCGATGCGTTCGGAATTCATCAGCGCGTCAATGATTGAGAAGCGCGGTTGCAGCCCCAGTCCCGAGGCGACTTCTCCGAGCTGGTAATCCAGATCCACCACAACAACCGAGGCTCCGGACTTCTCGCGGAGCGCCAGAGCGAAATTGACAGCCAACGTGGTTGCGCCGACCCCGCCCTTCGAGGGAAAGAATGTCAACACCTTCCCCGGATTCGGCGAATTGCCGTCACGCCGGGCTGAGGCCCGAAGAAGCGCCTCGCTGATCGCATCCGGAAGCAACGGTTCCGAGAGAAACTCGCGGGCACCTGCGTGCATGGCGCGGCGCATCATTGTCTGGTCGCTCGACGTCGCATACGCCATGATGGTCATAGCGGCGTTGCGGCTGGAGAGGCGCTCAATTACCTTCAGGCCGCGCTCGATTTCGTCGTCAAGGTCCACGATCACTGCGTCGGTCTCCCGCAAGGCGATCTCGGCTTGGTCTTCACGTGACAGGTAGTCGCCGAATTCCCGGACAACCACGGAGTGGGAGCCCATTAAGGCGGCTACAAGTTCTCGGCGTCGTGGAACATCGGGCCCGATGAGGATCAGAGACAGCGGGCGTGAACGTGGTGTCTGTTGAGCGTCAGGCATGGTGGTCGGAATCCCTCGTGATCGCCACTTGGGCGCCTGCCACCGCCGTCACCGGCACTTGGCGGCGCACGGCGGTGGTCTCGGACAACGCTATTAAAAGCGGGCTCGACACTGCGTTATTCGGGTTGTCGCGCATGTGGCACCTCTTGGCTTGAAGACGGCAACGGCACAGCTTTTACCAGCCGGTCTGCCGTCCTGCCACGCCATTGTGCCGTGGAGGATCGACCGGGTCGGGGGATCCCCCGGCTCCACGGCAATGGCGGCGGCTAGCTTGTGTAGGTACCCAGCTTGGTGCCCACGGACCCGAAGGCGGCGCCGATTGCCGTTGCGAGTGTCTTCATGCTGGCGGTAGCGGCCAGTGCAATGAGTGCAACGATCAGGGCGTACTCGATCAGGTCCTGTCCGCTTTCGTCCCGGGCGAAGTCCTCGATTGCTCCTTGAATCGTCACGTATGCTTTCAAAACGATGTGTTCCATTGTGGTGGTTCTCCTGCTCTTAACTAGAGCATTCATGGTGCCAATCCTGCCGTTATGTCCTGGAAGCCTGTTGTCAGTGGTTTAGGGGCTGTCGAGGCCTGTCGGATTGCCGTAGTGTGACCGGATGTCTACAAGTCCTCCTGGCAGCCGTCCTTGCCCGGTAACAATTGCGGCTGAAGCGGGAGACTTCCGGATGGACTTTGCGGTCGCTGGGCGCACCGGTACCCGGACCAGACAACGCCTTGCATTCCCGCGACGAGTGGTGCGACACGTGCTAGAGCCCCATTCGTGGAAGCCTGCGGGACGAGTCCGGCGCGATCAACGATTTTCGGCCCCCCGAAGGCCCCGCTGCACTGGACTGCTGCGGTTTCGCGGAAAGCCGTTTGACTTTCCGCCGGATCCGCGACGTCGCGATACTGTGCGCTTTCAGTGCCGCCACGCGAGCTGCGTTCCGCAGTCATTATCTGTACGACATTGATTCGGTGAACTTTGCGCTCGCCCTCAGACGGTTTGATCCCACTGTCCACCAACCCCACCCACCCGGCTACTTCCTGTACATTTGCCTGGGGCGTCTGGTGGGCCTCCTCTTTGCCGACGCAAACACCGCCTTGGTGTCTATCAGCATTGTCTTCAGTTGCGGGGCCACTGCGATGATCTACTTGCTGGCCAATAGCTGGTTTGGCCGCAGCGCCGCCGTATTTGCGGGGCTCATCTTCGTTTTTTCCCCGCTAGCGTGGTTTCACGGCACAGTCGCGCTCACCTATATAGTTGAAGCGTTCTTCTCGGCCCTCGCCGGGTACCTGTGCTGGCGCGCACGTCGGGAGGGGCTGTGGTTCCTTCTCCTGGCGGCGGGTGTCATCGGCGTGGCGGCGGGCTTTCGTCCCTCTTCACTGCTGTTCCTCGCTCCTTTGCTGATCTTCTCGCTTCGCGCAGCCCGGCGCAGGGTGGTGTGAGGTGGACCCCATCGTATGGACAGTTTTTGGCCTATCCTTAATGGTGGCGG
>CAIVPR010000067.1 GCA_903907865.1 uncultured Acidobacteriia bacterium | reverse complement strand
GTCCGCCCCAACCACCACCCGTTCCCAGGGAGGCCTGGATCAATAGACCAAAGACCCCGGACAACAATACTCAGTAAATTCGGCTTCGGGGTGTCTCAAAGTGCTTGACATGTTCCGCTTGGTCAAGATGGCGGCTCAAGCCGACCATGACTGCATCGGAGAATGCTACTTGCGGTCGACTGGACCAGTCATTCCTGCCTTGGTCCCACGGCCGCGCGAGAATGTCTCCGTAGATCTGATGCCCAAGCGCGATAGTGTTCTCAAATAGCTGCTTGAGGAAGGTGATGTCATCAGTCAGGAATGACCGAGAATGGACCATGTATAAATCGAGGAACCCTTTCATGCCACGCTGATAGTTATCAGCGTGGCGCAGGGCAAAGAAGCGCAGAAGGAATTCGACATCGCGCATTTCCACCCAGGTTTTGTTCTCGAGCAATTCCGGTGACCGCATTGTCTCGGCAGACTCGCTATACACAGGGAGTCCCCACAAGTTGCGAAATGTGTCGTTTTTTGCCAGATCCAGCAGGAGGTTATTGAATGGTCCTTGGTAGAGGGCGTTACGTGCTTCTTGTTTGCTCAGCTTAATACCGCCCGTATTGAGACGCTCGAAGACCTCCTGTCGCAGGAGTTCTTCCTCCTCTGTTGTATTTGCAGATTCTTTGAGAAGGACGATATAGGAGATGCTGCGCCGGTCGAGCCCCTTCTTGATCTCTGAGGGCAAGGTGTCATAGATGCGTCCATTAAGCTCTGGCCATTGCTCCAGACCTTCTAGGGTGAGCTTGTTCGTGTAGAAGTCCAAGACTGCCGTGATCCGCTGTTGCCCGTCCATGACTTCATACTTGGCGAGACCTGACTCGTAAACGAATAGTGGTGGAACCGGGATGTTCATGATGAACGACTCGATCAGCTTCGACTGGCGAGCCTTCTCCCACCGCGGCCGTCGTTGGTAAAACGGGCGTAACTGCATCCAGCTCTTCCGCTTGAGCGCGTCGACGAAATTCGGGAGCTGCTCTCGGTTGGACTCAGTAACAATCCGGAGCTCCCTCTTGCTATATTTGAGATTGATTTCCTCGTCCGAGAGCTTTAGTGGTGCTGCCTTGATCGTGGCTTTCCACATTTCCTTTTCTGAGGGCGCAAGTTGTTCCATAGTGAATTCGTCCCCGACAGGCGTAAAGACAGTGCAAGGACAAGCCCGATTCTATCAACACGCCACCCCTGACGGCCAATGGCCCCATTGGGATCTAGCCCAGGCTACATCCACACCTACAAGTTCGGCGAAGCCGTCGAGGACAAGGTTGCGCTCGCCCACGCGGTAAGGGCATCCCGTTCCGCGGCGGTCGCCGACCTGCGCACGCGACCTCCAAGCGCGCGTTTGCTTGCTTCTCCGCTGCCCTGTAGGGCTGCCATTCTTGGCCGCTGCGACCTTTCAGGTCGGCATCGCCGAGAATCAACACCTTTTGCGAGGCAGTAGCCGCGCCGTGCGATCCCGTCCACCCAAAATCAAAACGCCTGAACCGTCTCCCGGTGCTCGCTACCACTAGCCTCGGCAGCCGAATCGGGAATCCGCACAGGTAGAGCCGGAAGAAGACCTGCTTCGCGCTTCATCCAGTCGGGCCACTGCTGAATGTCCTCCTCGACGCGGTCCATCTGACGCTGAAGCCATCCGGCTCGAAGTGTCATCATTCCTTCTCCATCCTCTCCAGGTCGTTCCTGAACTCGCTAAACGCCGACGCCTCATCAGTTTATCGCACCGGTTCCTCGAACAGCCGCACCCCATCCCGTCTCGTCTTGCGCTGTCGTAGAATGGAAGCAAAGCGGCCGACGCCAAACGATGCCTGAACCCCTGCAATCCGAAACAAACCGAAGACGGCCACACTAGGCTCCAGGTTCGTCTGGACCGAGAGACCGTATGGCTCACCCAGTCTCAAGTTGCCGAGCTCTTCCAAACCACCAAACAGAACGTTAGTCTCCACTTGCGGAACATCTTCGATGAAGCCGAGCTGGAGCCAAACTCAGTCGTCAAGGAATACTTGACAACTGCCGCCGACGGCAAATCCTACCGCACCAAACACTACAACCTCGAAGCCATAATCGCCGTCGGCTACCGCGTGCGCTCCCATCGTGGCACCCAGTTCCGCGTCTGGGCCACGCAACGGCTCCGCGAATACATCGTGAAGGGCTTCACGATGGACGACGAGCGCCTGAAGAATCCCCCCGGGCCGGGCCAGACCGACTACTTCGATGAGCAACTGGAGCGCATCCGGGACATTCGTTCTTCCGAGCGCCGCTTCTACCAAAAGGTCTTGGACATCTACGCCACCAGCATCGACTACGCCCCCGATAGCGAAATGTCCCAACGCTTCTTCGCCACCGTCCAGAACGAGCGCCCGCGCTGCCGAACGCGGCAGCAATGGGACAGGCGCTCACCCCCTCTTTGCCGCGTTCTGCGGCGAGGTCGGGCGGGTGTTGCTCAGAAGCTGCACTGGGCGGCGCACGGCCACACCGCGGCCGAACTCGTCCATCTACGCGCCGACGCAGAGAAGCCACTCATGGGAATGAGCACCACCCGACCCGGCGCAATCGTCCGCAAAGCCGACATCTCCGTAGCCAAGAACTACCTGACCGAAGACGAACTTCACGCCCTGAACCGGATCGTCAACGCCTATCTCGAATTCGCTGAGTTGCAGGCAATGAACCGCCGCCCTCTGGCCATGCGCGACTGGATCACGAAACTGGACGACTTCCTGAAGCTTTCCGACCGCGATCTCCTCACACACGCGGGCAAAGTCTCCGCCGAGGCGGCTCAGCACAAGGCGGAATTCGAGTACAACCGCTACCGGAAACTCATCGACGCACAACCCCGTTCCGTCGACGCCGATTTCGACCGGACTCTCAAAGATCTCCAGAAGCGCCCCCGGTAAGCATGAATACCGCTATCACGCTCCAACTCGGCGACCTCCCGGTCGAAGTCACCCGCAAGCCTTTCAGGGACCCTCCATCTCTCCGTCCTCCCGCCAGCAGTACCGGTAGCCAAATTCCGCTTGGCTCAACCCTCCCGCGAGCCGCTCCTCACTTCGAGCCCGACGAATTGCGACCCGCGTCAAGTCCTACTAGAAGGCCGTACCACCCCTGCCGCTGGTTTCCGCTTCATTCATATCCTTGAATGCCGTAAAGATGTCGAAGTTGCGATACACTGTCGCTGTGAGGGACGAGATCCAGTTTGACTGGGACAAGGACAACCGCCTGCACCTCGCTTCCCACAGCGTTTCGCCGACAGAGTTTGAGCAGGTAATCTGGAACGAGCCTGTCGATTTGGAGTACCAAAGCGTCACCGGGGAGACCGATACCGCTCTGTGGGCATCACCAACCAAGGCAGAATCCTTGTGGTCGTATGGACAGTCCGGGCAAACAAGGTTCGAGCAGTGACAGCATTTCCCGCCGGTCCAGAAAGCAGAAAAGCGTTCCTTGAGAATTCCAGATGACCCAACCCAAGCGAATCATACCCGCGTTTGCCACCGAATCCGAAGAAGCCAACTGGTGGTTCGAAAACCGTGACGCCCACGACCGCGACCTTGTCGACGCCACAGCCAACGGCGAATTGACCATCGTCACCAAGAGCACTCTGTTAGCTCGTTTGGCCGCCTCAGCCGGGGCGACGCCAATCCGCAGGCCCGCAGCCCCGGTTGTCGCCCTCAGAATCCCGGCCGCCGATCTGGCCTTGGCCCGGAAACAGGCGGAAAAGGAGGGTCTACCGTACCAGACCTACCTCAAGTCACTCCTTCACGAGACCCTGCTCGAACGGGAACTGCGTTCGCAGCCGTAGCCACCGGGGCACCCGGCAACCCGCCCGTGACTCCCGATCACAGCCCGCGAAAATAAATCCGGCTTCCCCCTAACCCCAACAAACCAAACCAAAAAACGCCGATTTTACAACCGTAGTACAAAGCCCCCATGGTTCGTTTTCCACCCCCTCGCACGCTAACATGATCGCGCGATGGAAAACTTGACCCAAAACACCGAACACACACCCAAACCCAATCTCGGGAAACCGCGCTCTGAAGCCCAAATCGCCGCCTCCCGCGCCAACGGTGCCAAATCCAAAGGCCCCAAGACCCCCGAAGGCAAGCGCATCGCCGCCATGAACGCCGAACGCCACGGCATCCTCTCAACCTGGGCCGTCATGGACGGCGAGGACCAGGCCTGCTTCATCCAGCTCGCCCACAACCTCAGCGAGCTCTTCCAGCCCGCCGACGAGCACGAGGAAAACCTCGTCGAAATCATGGTCACCTCCACCTGG
>CAIVPR010000066.1 GCA_903907865.1 uncultured Acidobacteriia bacterium | reverse complement strand
GTCACCCCCGATTCCGTCCTCGTCCTCCAAAACGCCGGCCCGTTGGGCGGACCCGGAATGCCCGAATGGGGCATGCTGCCGATCCCGAAGAAGCTTCTAAAGGACGGCGTCCGCGACATGGTCCGCATCTCCGACGCCCGCATGAGCGGCACGGCGTACGGAACCTGCGTGCTGCATGTCTCGCCGGAGAGCTTCATCGGAGGTCCGCTGGCCTTGGTGCGCGACGGCGACTTGGTGAAACTGGACGTCGAAGGCCGCCGGGTGGACCTCCTCATCGCACCCGAAGAGATGGCGCGCCGCAAGTCGGAATGGGTCAAGCCGGAACCGAAGTTCTCCAGGGGCTACATGTCGCTCTACGCCGAAAGGGTCACCCAAGCCCACAAGGGCTGCGATTTCGATTTCCTGGACGGCAAGAAACCAACGCCGGAGCCAGAAATCCACTAGCGCACAATGGCCCGCCGATAGGCACTCGTTGTACGGCAGCCATTCCAATGCCCGGGTCGCGTGGGCAAGCGTCTGCCAGAGAGCGTATATCGAACTCCATGCCACTCCCGTCCGTTCAGCGGCTCGTCACTTGGGGTGAAGCTTCGGAAGTGTATTGGCATCGGGCTGGGCTCGACCATCAGGCGTAGCACCATTCCTGCAGTCTTCGAATCCGGCGGGGGGGGGCGGCCGTAGCGACCAAAGGAACGCTAGCTTCAGACGTTCCTCGAAAGGCTCGTTGAAATAGGTGCCGGTCGCGGCCTCCCTGCCGCGAACCACCACGTCGATTCTCGCAGTGTGATTAACATCTCCGTCCTGTCCGGCAAAGGCAAAGCAAGTTTCGCCATTCGGTGACCACGAAGCCCTCCGGTGGCACGCCATGCAGTTCGAGGTCAAGCCATCGGCCTGAAAGCCCTCCAGCCAAGGGTTGAACGCGATGTGCGGTCCGCCATCCGGCTCGACGGGAAAGTCCATATCATACGCAACGTTCATTAAATAGTTGTTCCAAGGATATCGGACCATTTGGGGGCGATCCGACCCGTATGGCTTGGATTCGCGCCGGTCATGCCACCAGAAAGTTGCCCAAACCCAGTCGGATTGCTCCCTCGTGGCGATGTGCAGGCCAACGAGGATGTTGACGCTGCCACCGCTGCGGTAGTGGTAAAAGGCGTCGGTAGGAACCCAGGCTGCCTTGGCGACGTCCAAGCATCGTGCCCGGCTCGTCGAGACGCAAACATGGCGCAACCCGTCGTCATTGCGGTCGTCATTGTGGATCTTCAACGACTGGCTCGTCGCACCCTTGACAGCTGGCTTTCCATCCCAAATGGATAGGATTTTCCGCTCCCCGTCGTTTATGGAAATCCAGCTTGTTTTCACGACCACCATCCGGTTGTCGGCTGGACCCTCAAGGGCCGCAATGTCGCGAACGCCCTTGCCATACCACTCGGATAGAACCGTCTCCTGCATCAACTGATTTCGTTTGATGAACAGGCACGCTTCCCGGTTGTAGCGAACTATTTCGAGCGGGTCGAAAACCGCACTGTCCTCGAGTCCGAGGGCGCGGGCCCGTACTATGGCTTCAGCCCGAACCTCGGCCAACTGCGGATCGGGTCCCGGATCGCGCTTCCAGCCTCCCGCCCCGCGATCCGTGTCCTCCAAACACGTGGCGTTACCCTTCACTTCGCTCTTGCCGTACCAGGTCTCCCACAGCGGCAACCTCGGGTTCGCGCGCGACGGTTGGACCATCGCCCCGAAAACTTGCCATGCGTGCCGCCTCATGGACACCACGTCTCCCGCCGTCACGTATCCGGCAATGGTGGACTCTGGCAATGGGTAGTCGGAACTCGCTGGTATGGGTTCATAAACCACTCCCTTGGGAGTGCATGACCCCAATGCAATCGCCATCCACGCAATGGCCAGCCGAGTTCCCACATCTTGTAGACGAACTACGCGCATGGGCTTCATCCTTGTGGCACCGGCTCGATGAAGACCTTGCACCCCTTCGTGTCCACTGAGCATGGCTCCACCTTGCCATCCGGGTCCACTGCCTTCGACCGGGTCCTCGGCACCCGGCCCAGCCTGAGCAAGGCTGGCCGTAAGTCCACGGATACAACCGCCGGAATCCGGTTCGCCAAATCGTATTCCTTGCTACCCGAGGGAACCGCCTGGAAGCAGCGGTTCCCCAAGTCGTCCGACCGCCTTATTTCCGCCGCAATGGGATCGACTTGAAACATCGGCGGATCGAGTGTTTCCTGGACCACAACCCGGAACACATCCGCCCGAAGATAGTCGAAGCGTATCTCCAAGACATGCGGGCGGTCAGCGCAATCGACCAACTTGTAGCGCCGTTCGACGGGCACTCCGGCCGCATTCACGAGCCCCGCCCCATCTCCCAAATGCGACGCGGAGCCCAGTAGGAACGCCCAAGCCAAACTGCGCTGTACACTCGCCATTGCGGTTCCTAGGCCGGATCAATTACCAGAACAGATCCAGACTGCGAAAGCTTGACCTGTACGTGGCCAGCCTTCGGACTGGTCCGCCTCAGCGCCACATACACCCTGTCGCACGGATCTTGCGGGACGTCGAGCCCTCGGTAGAGGGATGCTACCTTCAGCACTTCGCGCCTACCCAGCATGGTGGCCGTGCCGACAACCAACACATTCGTGGGAGTCGGCCCGTGGTCGGATTTGTTTGCGCATGCCGCATGGTAATACGCATCCACCGGTGCCCCTGCCGCCATGGCATTGAAGGTGCCGGGAAGAATGTAGGCCCCCTCGTCGCACTCAGGGTAGCCCCCATTGTCCAATGTGTCGGCTGACACAAGGTACAAGAGTGCTGCGTCCGGCGCGGCAAACCCCGTGCCCAACACCATCCGGGAGACCGGTGCCGCATCGGTGCCGTCCAGTGTCACTGTTGTTGTCGTGGTTACTGTCATTGTCTTCATCGTCTTAGTCCTTTCCTATAACTTCATCCGCGCGAGGAGTCCCGAATACCGCGAATCCCCCCGCAAGCTCTCAAACTCAGGCGCGACCTTGATCGAGGCCAAGCCGGTGCTGCGCTGCGCCACCGCCAACTCAATCCATCGAAACGCCGCATCCTTGTCTCCCAGCCCCAGATACGGGTAGCAAACCTGTATCGCTGACGCTTCCCCGACTCCGTACCGTCCTTCCAGCTCGACCGCGATCGCCTTCGCCTCCGCCGTCCTCCCCATCAACGCATAAATCCTGCCCAGGTTGGATATCGTATAGCTCTCCCTGCCAGTAAGCGCAGCAGCCCGTTCCGCCGCCGCCGCCGCTTCCGGCAACATACCCTTCACCACCAGTGCGTCCGTCATCGGGATGTAGACATTCTCATATCCCGGATCCGCCCGCACCACGCCTTGATATTCTGCCAACGAGCGGTCTACCGCTCCACCGTACAGCAGCAGAGTGCCGCGGGCTACATGGATGACACTGTCCAGCGGATCAAGGTCGACAGCTTTGTCGATTTCGGCCAGCGCCTCCGTAGACCGTCCCAAGCGACCCGCCAACAACGCCAACAGTCGGTGCGCGTCCGCCAACGACGGGTCGATCTCCACCGCCCGGCGGAACTCCCGCTCCGCCCCGGGCCAGTCCCACTCGCGCCAACTGAAGTACAACGCGAGAGCGAGATGGGCCGGCACGGAATTCGGTTCTATTGCCAACGCCCGCCGGGCCGCTTCAACAGACCTCATTGCCGGCCGTTGCCAGTCCGCGCCGTTGCGAATCGACAGATCTGCCGCCGCGTATGCCAGTGCCGCGTGGGCCGCCGCGAAACCGGGATCCAGCGCCACGGCCTTCTCCAGTAGCTCGACACTGTCCTTCAGCGACTGCCGACTCCTCCTCGATGCGTAGTAGCGCCCCAACAAGTAATCCTTGAACGCCTCGGAGTTCTCCGTCATCGGCCGGCCCAACGCCGCCCGCTGCTCCGCTCCCACCACCAGGTTCAACCGCTGGATCGCCGCCCGCACCACCCGCGCCGATAACCCGTCCAGTGCCGGTTCATCCAACACCGGAGCCTCGGACCACACATCCGTCCCGGTCGAAGCCTCCACAATCTCCGTCGCGACCCGGTACCGCTCCCCTACTTTCCTGAGCGATCCCGCGAGCAAATACCGGACATGAAATTTTTCCGCAGTAGCCCTGAAGTCGACTCGGGAGGCGGGGTAGCGTGCGACCGCCAAACGGGACACCACCCGCAACCCCGGCACCTGCGACAACGAATCCGTCACCCGGTCCGCGATCCCCTCCGCCAAATACCGATTCTCCTCCCCATCCACCTCGAACGGCAACACGGCCAGCGACGGCGGCACCGCCACAGGCCCCATCCGTCCCAACAACAACGCAATCGCGGCCAACAAGACGCAAGCGCCCGCCGCGAACCACCACGGTTGCACCTGCGACAGCATCTCGTCCGCCGCAGCACCCGCACTGGCGAACCTCTTTTCCGGGTCCCGCTCCAAACACTGCAGGATCGCCGTCTCCAACCGGCGCGGAATCTCCGGTCGCAGGCTGCGCGGCGACTTCGGAGCCCTTCTCGGCCCGTCCGCGTCCGAATCGAACGGAAGCTGGCCCGTCAGCATCTCGTACACCACCACACCAAACGAATACACGTCGGACCGCTCCGACTGCGCGGCACCTTCAATATGTTCCGGTGAAGCGTAGGCACGCGTGACGCCATCCACTCGCGCCATCCCGCCCCCGGCCAAGGAACGGGCCAGTCCGAAATCCGTGATCACCGCCCTCGGCCCGCCGCCGTCCTTCAAAGGCGGGCAAACCATCACGTTGCTGCACTTGAAATCGCGGTGCAACACGTTTACCCGGTGCGCCGCATCCAGCCCGTCCGCCATCTGCCGGATCAGCACCCGCGCCTCGGCCAAGGCGAGCGGGCCCTGCGCGATCCGCTCCGACAGCGGAACTCCGTCCAGGTACTCCATATTGAAGTACACAAGTTCGCCACCCGCCCCATCGACAGCCTCGTCGACATCGTTCACCGCACACACACTCGGATGCTTGATCCGCTTCGCGTGGTTGATCTCGTCCTGGAACGCCGCGAATGCGTCCCGGCGCAACTCCGTGGCCGAGGTCATAACCTTGAGCGCCACGCGTCCGCCCCGGATCAGGTGTTCGGCCTCGTAAACCTCCCCCATTCCGCCGCGTGCGACGAACCGCAGGACGCGGAACTTCCGGCTCAGCACTTCCCCCGGCGACAGGCGGGGCTCCTGTTCTCGCAGGGGCTGTATATCCGCCGCCAGCTTTTCGAAGAACGCCGCAGCCTCGCTGGTGCCCGCCAAGAGACTCAGCACTTCGTCCCGTATCTCGGAATCCACCGCGGACCGGTCCAGAAACTCCTTCCATTCCGGAAGCGGCAAGTCGACTGCGGCGTCGAACAACTCTGCCACCAGTTCGGCGTCGGCCTTCACCTTCTCGGGATTGCGTGGCTCAATTGCCATTAGGGTCTCTATCTGGTTCAGCGTTCTTCCGTGAGAAAACCGGACTCCCTCGGCAATTATTTTTCGCTATGTTCGCGGGGAACAGGGGCGATTTGCTGTCGGAGCCAAGTCCGTGCGAAATCCCCATACTTCCCAACGGTCTTGGTGGCAATCCCCAGGACCTCCGCGATTGCAACATCGGTCATTTCAGCGAAGAACTGCATTTCGATGACTTTGGCACGCTTGGGGTGAAGGACCGCCAGCCGGTCCAAGGCCTCATGAATGGCGATGACGTGGACCCAACTCGCCTCCGTGCCCATCGACATCTGTCTGGATTCCAACACTTCAACCGGGACCGCTTCCCCGTGGCCATGCACTTGCACCAAGCGCTTGCGGGCGTGCTCCACCAGAATCCTCCGCATGTTCAGCGCCGCCAGTGCGAAGAAGTGCGCCCGGTCCGCCAAGTCGACAGGCTTGCCCCCGAACAACTTTGCCCACGCCTCGTTGACAACGTCTGTTGTTTGCCAAGTGTGGTTGGGGCGCTCCATGCGAAGCCGGTTACGCGCCAGACGCCGCAGTTCCGCTTGGATCATGGGCAGCAATACGTCCCCGGCCGTCTTATCGCCGTGAACATGAGCCCGCAGCAATTCAGTCAAGTTGTCTTGGGCGATAGCGGGTGCCATGGACACTCATTCTAGCAGACCAGCGCACTACACGTGTTCAAAAGTTCCGTTACAACTCAAATTAGGAGTCATATGTTGTCCGTCACGCAAATTCCTTGCCCCGCGCGGGCCGCGATGTAGATGTAGCCCTCGGGGCCTATCTTGGCGGATCGACCAGCATATAAATCCGACATCGGGCGCTCCAACGCCGTCCGCCTCTTCGGCCCGAGCCACTCTCGGCCCACTATCCCGGAAAACCCGCGTGCGACCTTTATCCGTCACCGACCTCGAAAATAAATCCAGCCATCCCCTAACCCCAACAATTCAAACCCCAAACCGCCCCTCTCGCCCCGACCGATCCCAGCCCCCGAAGTTCGTTTTCCACCCCCTCCACCGTTACAATCGCGCCGAGATGGAAAACACGACCCCAACCCAAACCCCCACGCCGAAAGCCCCCCGCTCCGCCGCCCAGATCGAAGCCTCCCGCCTCAACGGTGCCAAATCCAAAGGCCCCGTCACCGAGGCAGGCAAGGCCACCTCCTCCCGCAACTCCCAGCGTCACATGGTCTTCGCCTCCCTCATCACCATCAAAGGCGAAAAAACCGATGACTACGAGGTCCTCGCCGCCGAGCAGTACGAAACCTGGCTCCCCGCCGACGAGCACGAGTGCAACCTCGTCGACACCATGACCACCTGCCTCTGGCGGCGCCTCCGCATCCTCGCCATGGAATCCACCGCCATGGACACCCAGTTCGAAAGGGCTGGCTATCCCGACAACCCCGACTTCATCCAAACCTTCAGCGCCTTCACCTCCCTGTCCGAGGAGAACCGCGCCTTCGAACGCCTCCACCGCTACGAGGCCCGCTACCTCCGCACCTACGAGCGCGCCGCCCGCTCCCTCATGGCCTACCGCAAG
>CAIVPR010000065.1 GCA_903907865.1 uncultured Acidobacteriia bacterium | reverse complement strand
TCGAATACTCCCGGACCACTAGTCCAGGCGAAGGCGCAAGCGATGGGCTAACGGGGGACTTCGAGGCGTCCCGCCTATTTAACGGCGGCTGGCAGCTTCGGGGCGGAGTGCAATATCAGTTACTTCCTCAGCCGCTCGGACAGTAATTACCCACCCCCCATTTTCCCAGTGTTGGCTGGGTTGACTGGCGTGTTTCAGGCGAGGGCGGCGGCGATGACGTCGAAGGTGGTTGCGCCCCGGAGCCTTGCGGTGTCGACGGTGGTTCTGACGTCGGCTTCGGCTTGCGCGGCCCACATGGCGCGGTAGCCGTTGGTTACCTTTCGTTGGATCACGCATGGGCGGAGTTTGCGCTCCGAGCCGTTGTTGGTGGCGTCGACCTCGCCGGGATAGTCGCAGAAGGTTAGAAGCTGATGGCGGGCGCGGGCAATCTTGGCCTGTAGTTCCTGGGCGAGAGTGCAGCCGGTCTTGACGCTCAGCAGCTCGGTGAGGCGCTTTTCCAGTTGGCGCTTCCTGGCCGCGATGGTGGAGTGGGCTCGATCAGGGATCACTCTGGCCAGTTCGAAGGCGCTGTCGAACCAGAGCTTGAACCAGAGGGGCAGATCGTCCGAGCCGTGTTCGAGGGCGAAGTTGGCGTCGCGCGCCAGATGCGCCAGGCAGGTCTGATGACGCAGGCCATGCGATTGTTGGGCCGAATAGCGATCGGAGATCCACACATCCGGAACATGTCCGTCCATGACCTCGACGACCACGCGGGCGGCGCGGGAATAGTCGGGCTGATGAACCACGGCGTCCTTGCAGTGGAACACCCAATGATAGGAATTGGTCCCCTCGATGCGCACGCCGGTCTCGTCGCTGGCGACCACCTTGGCGGTGCGAAGGACGTCGCGGGCCTTGACCGCTTCGCATCTAAACCTTGGTTGTGTGCGGGCGAACATGTTCATCAGCGCCCCTTCACTTACCGCAAGGCCGAAAGCGTCGCGGAACATGAACCGCAGCCGCTCGTAAGACAGGGCCTGGAAGGTCTTGTAGTAGATCGCCAGGGCGTGAATGCGCGGACCAAATGGGGTCGTCCCCGCAATGGTCGGCGCCGCGGCCTCGGCGAGCAGGCCGCAACATCCGCACCGGCAGGCGTAGCGGCGATGGCGGATGATGTAGGGCTTGACCGGCGGAAGCTCGATCTCGTCATATTCGCCGATCAGCTCTTCCACTGCGTCCAGTCCGAACCGCCCGCCGCACTGCTCGCAGACCTCCGGCCGGTAGTCGCGAAACTCATCGGGATTCTCCGCCAGCTGTCGATTGTGCGCCTGATGCCCTGGCTTGGCGCCACCCGGCCGAGACCCTTCCCGCTTCGCCTTCTTGTCCGTCGACGGCGGCTTGGAGGAATTGCGCGAAGTCTTCTCCGGACGCTGCAAACGCAGAATCAGCTCGATCAATTGTTCTTTGCTGAGCCGCTGCAAATCACCTCGTTCCATTCCCCCATGGATTCAGACATTTACGGCGCTGGCAAGGGGCTCAAAAAAGGGGGCAGGGCTTGGAACTCAGGTTAACGGGGATTGTGGCTAGACGGCTTCGATGAATCGATAGGGGTTCTGATTCGGAGGGCCTCCATGGATTTGTCGTCGTCGGGTTTTGGTGAACGGTCGCGTTTGGGGCTGCTCTTGGACCGCCTCTCCTTGATAGAGGATGGACG
>CAIVPR010000064.1 GCA_903907865.1 uncultured Acidobacteriia bacterium | reverse complement strand
GGTTCCGGGCCAAACAATCCTACGGTCTCGACATATCCATTGCGTGCGCCGACCTCGACCGCCCCGCGACCATTCCCATTTTCATTCAAATCCTTGCGGGCCGGCCCGATGGGGAACAATCCTGCATGCCGCGTCGACAATCCTGTCGACGACTGTCTACCCCGAACCCGACCCGCCAACTAACCCCGCGCCCGGGGCCGCATCCACAACCAGATGTTATCTGTTGCACAAACCCGGTCAACGATGTTACACTCGCAAGAAGTTCTGAGGAACAAACTGAAACGATCAACCTGGCTATCTCTCCTCGCCGGACCCTGATGCTGACCCCGGCGCTCTACGGATCTTCCTTCTACACCTTTACCAGCAGCAATTTCAACTTTGGCAACGAAAGTTCTGCCAACGGAGTCACGTCCCACCTAAGCGTCACGCTCACGCTGGACGAGCTTCTGCCCGCCAACACCGCCTACACCGACTTCTCGTCCCATATTATGGATATCGATGAAAAATTCATCGATGTCACCAACCCTTCCTATGGGTTTGAAGTCACCAAGGCGTTGGCAGACGCCAACAGCGGCGGCTACCTTGCCGAGTTCGCCGTCACCGGCGGCGTGATCGGAACGTACAACGTCGTGGCCTACGCCTTCCCGAGTGGTGTCTGCCTTGCTCTCGGAGCCTGCGCCGACACCGGCAACCAGTGCCAGCAGACGGGCGGCACCTACACCCACGCCTTCAAGCAGCAAGACCCCTATTCGAATGAGACCTACAGGATCAACGGCGTCGACAACCCCACCGGCTGGATTGCGCCCGGCGGCAGCGCCCCGGAGCCCGGTACTCTGGCGACCATGTTCGGCGGTGCGGTCCTGATGGCTGCCGTTAAACTCCGCCGCCGCTTCGTCTAAGACGTCATTTTCAGCCCGCCGGTTTCTGAACTTGTATTCACATCGGCGGGCGGAAGGGTGGAAGCACGAATCCCCATCCTCCGCGGCACCACCCATTTCCGTCATATCCTGAAAGTATGACCGCAGAACACCAGTCCCGCCTAAACCAGACCGTTTGGGTCGACCCCGCCCGAATGAGCGGTGTTCCGTGCTTCAAGGGCACCCGTGTCCCCGTCCAAGCTCTAATCGACCACATCGAGGGCGACTCCACAATCGAGGAATTCCTCGAAGGCTTTCCCTCCGTCTCGCGGAGCCAAGCGGTCCAGTTCCTCGAATTGGCGACCGAGCATCTGTTGGCGTGTGCATAGTGCGCATTCTGCTCGACGAATGCGTAAACGCGGGGCTCAAGAAGGCTTTCCCGAATCACGCTGTTCAAACGGTTAGTGGAGCGGGCTGGCGTGGAATCCACGACCGCCCGCTCTTGGCGTTGGCCGAATCCAAGTTCGACGTGTTCGTTACAATCGACTCGAACATTGACAAGCAATGCCGACTGGCGGATTCGTCAATGGGATTCCTCATCTTGGCCGTCCGGGACAACCGGATCGAGTCGTACCGCGATCTCTTTCCCCTCCTTGAATCCGCAGCCCAATCGGTCCGACCTGGAGGTGTCATTCATCTCCGCAGCCCCGACGCACGAAATGCTCGCCGATAGCACCGCTTTCACCCCGCCTCAGAACCCCGGTCACAAACTATATTTCCTGCCAAATCAATAACTTCCGACACCTCGAGTTCGGAATCCACCCTCGCGCGTGCTAAACCAGACACGGAGCAACTCCCATGTCCACACCCAAACAGATCGCCGCAAACCGCGCCAACGCGAAGAAATCCACTGGCCCGCGCACCACCGATGGCAAACGAAAGGTCCGTGTAAACGCCCTCCGCCACGGCCTAAACGGGCGCACCGTCGTCATCCCCGCCGACGACTTGGAAACCTACAAAACTCACGTCAAAACGCTAACCGCCTCCCTCAAGCCCGAAACCCCCGAGGAAACCCAGCTCGCCGCCCTCATCGCCGACAACTACTGGCGCCTCCAGCGCATCCAGTCCATCGAAGACGGCATCTTCGCCATGCAGTTCGCCGAAGGGGAAACCCTCGCCGACAGCCCCTACGTAGACACCACCCTGAATCAAGCGAAAGCCTTCCTCGCCCACTCGCACGAAATCGAACGCCTGACCCTCTACGAATCCCGCATCCAACGCAACATCAAATCCGCCACCGCCCGCCTCGAAAAACTCCAGTCCGACCGACGCGCCGCACGCACCACCGCCCTCGAACAAGCCAAATTCCAATTCCGTCTAGCCGCCTCAAACAAAGAGACTTACACACCTCAACCCGAAATGAACGGCTTTGAATTTTCGACGGCAGAACTCGCCCAAGCCATCCGCCAAGAAGACCAACTCCACCAAGCCCGGAAACTCCGACCAGCCCTAGCCAAGGCGGCCTAGAAATGCAACTTCAACACAAACTCGAAATCCCGTGGATTCCCCGCCGTAGTTATCGACCCGAACGCCGCCGCGCCAAAGCTCCCGTTCGGATCGCCCAGCGGCGGCGTGTTGGAGAAATTGAACACCTCCGCCCGGAATTCCAGCCGCGCCCGCTCCGCCAACCGGAAATCCTTCGCCACCATCAGGTCCGCGTTCTGCAAGCCCGGACCCCGCACCGGATCCCGCGAACTATTCCCAATCGTGAACTGCGGCGCGCCCGTGAACATCGTCGTGTCGAACCACCGCGACGCCGACCGCACGGCGTAACTATTCGGATCCCCGATCCGGTTCGGCCTTTGCAGCGCAAAACCCAGGCTCGAATTGTTGTTCGTCGCCTGCGTCACCGCAACGGTATCGCCCGACTGCACCCGCACCAGGCCACCCACGCGCCAACCCGAAATCTTCCACAACCTCGGAATCTCGTACAGCCAAGACGCCGAAAACACCCGCGGTATATCGCCCGTCGAGAGGTCCCGCTCCAGTTTCCGGTTCCCGGCGTCCGCCGCCCCCGCCGTGCTCAGCACCGGCCCGGTGAAGATGGACTGCGAAAAATACGTCGAAGCATCGTCGATCAGCTTCGAAAACGTGTACGCGAACGTCGCCGTCAACCCGTGCGACAGCCGCCGCTCCAACCGGAACTGCGCCGATTCATACTCCGAATCCGCCACATTGTCGCGGAACAACACCACGTTGGTGAACCGCGGAAAAGTCCGCAGCAACTGCTGCCGCGCGATCGTCGGCGTGTTCAGCGACGACGACGCCGGCAACTGCCCGTAATAAGGATTCGTTACCTTGTCGAGCAACGTGGAACCCATCGCCAGATCCGCCGCCGGCAACTGGTTCAGATTCGCTTCCGGCAGCCCCAAATGTGTGTTCTTCGAGCCCACATACGCCGCCTCGAAGCTCGTATTCGCCCCGAGCGTCTTCTGAATCGTCAGATTCCACTGCTGCGAATACCCGGAACCGACCTTCCGGTGCGTCCCGAACACCCCCTGCCCCAGCCCCGAATTGGGATTCGGATCGGTCACCGTGATGCCCGGCCCCGCCGAGAGCACGAACGCCGCCGCAACATTGTCCTGCGACTGTTTGCCCAGCGTCTGCACAAACGGGAATTGCGGCAGCGTGAACGGCGTCGTGATGCCCGTTTGCTCGAACACCACGATCCCGTAGCCCGACCGCACCACCATCGAATTCGTCGGACGCCACGCAATCCCGATGCGCGGCCCGAAGTCGGTCAGCGAAAGTTCGCGCCCCGTGTGCGGGAAATCCAGCACCTGCGTGTTCAGGTTGAAAATCGCGGTCTGGTTGGACGTCTCCGTGGACGGGAAATTCAGCGTGTACCGGGTCCCGATGTTGACCGTCAACCGGTCCGAAATCCGCCAGTCGTCATTGATGAAAAACTCGCCAATGTGAGCCCGCTCCTGCAGCGGCTTGCGCTGGATGTCGATGGAAAACGCGTTCACCTGCCCCAGGATCAGCGAAGCGATCGCGTTGCCGCTGGTCACGCCCGATTTGTTCGTGCCCGTAGTGTTGATCGTGTAGAGCCCGGACGGATTCGAGGGCTGCAATATGCCCAACGCCTCGCGCCGCCAGTCGGTGCCGAAGCGGATCGAATGCTTCCCGTGTTCCCAGGCAAAGGTGTCAGTGAATTCGGTCACCGATGTGGTGAATTGCGAATTGGCACCCGCCGTCGGCCCGATCTGCGCGAATCCGGCCACCGAGAAGGTCGGGGAAATGCCCGTCAACCCGTTCCGGGGCAGATTGGGGATCGAAAGTGCGCTGTTCGTCGGACTAGTGCCCTCCGAACTCCGCCGTGTGTAGCCGAAGCGCGCCTGGTTCAGCAGGGTCGGCGACAGCGTCCAGGTATGCTCTCCCACACCTTGGATGCCGCTGGTCAGCGTATGCGAAATCACGCCGGACGTGATAGAACCGCTGCCGTCCGGGAGCGGCGTTACAGGCGTGTCGTCGTCATGGAAGTAGGAAAACCGGCCCCAGATCCGCTGGCGGGCATTAATGTAGTGGTCGCCGCGCAAGTCGTACTGGAGCTGGGAATCGGGCTCCACCCCGGCCAGTACATAGTTATTGGCGGTTCCCGGCAAGTTTGCCGTCGGGTAAAGATTCAGTGCGGCCTGCCCGACAGGGTCAAACCGGCTGGCCGGGATCACGTTGCCGTGGAAGGTTTGTCCAGGAGCGGCCGGATCGTAGATGGGAGTAGACGCCGCAAAGGTGCCCGCATGCTGGGCCGCGGTCGGAACCGTCGAGAAGCGCGTCACGGCGGTCCGCAGCTTCGTCGCCTGAAGGTCGGCAAAGAAGAAGGTGCGGTTGCGCCGTATCGGACCGCCGCCGGTCGCGCCGAACTGGTTGCGGCGGAACTCGGGCACCCGCCCCGGCTGCGCGAAGTAGTTGCGGGCGTTCAGATCCTCGTTGCGGAAGTATTCGAAAAGGCTGCCATGGTACTGGTTGGTGCCGGACCGCGTGGTCACAATCACCGCGCCGCCGTTCGACCGGCCATATTCCGGCGAGTACGAGTTCAGGTTCAACCGGAACTCCTCTATGGAGTCGATCACGGGGTAGAAGACCACCTGTCCCGGCTCCGGCTGCAGCGAGGAGATGCCGTCAAAGAGGTATTCGTTGGTGCGCGGCCGGCTGCCGTTGATCCGCGCCAGCAGCGACCCGCCGCCGGGTAGCGCCACGCCTGGTGCCAGCGTCAGCAGCGGGATGAAATTGCGGCCATCAAGAGGGAGCGCATCGACCACCGCGCGTCCCACTGTGAACGAAACCGTGGCGTTGGCCTGCTGCAGCAACTCCGGCTGGGATTTCACCTCGACCGATTCCGGTCGGACGCCGATCACCAGCTTCATGTCCACCGCCTGAACGTCGCCTGTGTGCAGCACCAAGCTGGACTGCTTGTGGTCCTTGAACCCGTCCCGGTCGACTGTCAGTGTGTAGGTTCCGGCGGGCAACGAGGGGAATCGGTACTCGCCCGTGGGCCCGGAAACTGTCGTGAACTTGACCGTGGTCGCCGCCTGTTCCGCCGCAACGGAAGCATTGGCGACCGCGGCACCGGAAGGATCGACGATTGTCCCCAGCAACTGCGCCGAGGTCGACTGCCCATAGGCCGCCGTCACCGCCAACGTCGAGACCAGCAAGAACGATACGACTCTCATAAACGTCGATTGTATCGTAATCACGACATCCATCCCGTCCCGACGCCACGAGGACCGCAGCGAGAGAATGGTAGGCGCAACACCTTCTCAAGTAAAGGCGAACAAGAACCAAATGAAACTACTGCGTTACGGCCCCAGCGGCCAAGAGCGTCCGGGCCTGCTCGACAGCGACGGCGTCATCCGCGATCTCTCCGGAGTCATCGGCGACATCGGACCCGACACCATCACCCCCGAGGGTCTGGCGAAACTGGCCGCCCTGGACGCCTCGTCCCTCCCCCCCGTCGGGGAAACCGGCCGCATCGGCACCCCGCTGACCGGCATCGGCAAGTTCATCGCGGTCGGCCTGAACTACTCCGACCACGCGATCGAATCCGGCATGGCGATCCCGAAGGAGCCCATCCTTTTCACCAAGGCAACCTCCTGCATCGTGGGCCCCAACGACCCCATCGTGCTCCCCGCCGACGCCACCAAGGCCGACTGGGAAGTCGAACTCGGTTTCGTCATCGGCAAGCCCGCCCGCTACGTGAACGAGGCCGACGCCCTCGACTACGTCGCCGGTTACGTGTTGATCAACGACGTTTCCGAGCGCCAGTTCCAGTTGGAGCGCGGCAGCCAGTGGGACAAGGGCAAGGGCTGCGACACCTTCGGCCCTATCGGCCCCTACCTCGTGACCAAGGACGAGATCCCCGACCCGCAGGTCCTCGGCGCGTGGCTCGACGTTGACGGCAAGCGCATGCAGACCGGCAACACCAACACCATGATCTTCGGCGTGGCGAATCTGGTGGCCTACATCAGCCGCTTCATAACGCTGCTGCCCGGCGACGTGGTCACCACCGGCACGCCTCCCGGAGTCGGTTTCGGCATGAAACCCCCGGTCTACCTGAAGGGCGGCGAAGTCATTACCCTCGGCATCGACGGCCTCGGCGAACAGCGCCAGGAAGTCCGCGCCTTCACGGACGGCTTCTGGGAAACCTATCCGGCGTAGTTGACATCGGGGCCGACCCGCAAGGGGTCGGCCCCGCCCCTGCAGTTTGCGCGGTCGGGCTGGTCTACTTTTGACTTCCGGGCATGTGTTGGCGCAGCACCGCGTTGACAAGCGTCTGCCAACCACGGCCCTCCCGCTGATAGGCCGCCAGCACATCTGGATCCAGTCGAATCGTCCGACTTGCCTTTCGGGTCTCTGATACCGGGAGACCGGTGCCCTTTCGAAATAGTTCCTCGGCCGCGCTCGCACCAATTAGCCCAGGTAGAACCTCGGTTGCGGGGCGAGCGTTGAGCATATCCTTCTGCGTCCATTCCGGGTTGTCGGCATCCGGGCGGGAGGGGTTAGGCTTTCGAGCGGCGTTGTTCATACAGTTTCTCCTCTTTCCGGTTGGCCTTCCTGAAGCTGATAACGCGAAGTTCGCCCGCTCGCGGGGCAACCACGGCAACGTGGAGTCGTCCGTGCAGCCGCGCCAAGACCCGCAGCCGCACTTCCCCTACAGCAACAATTATAGGCCGTCAAAGGATTGGAGGCGAGCGCCGCATGCCCCGCCATGTATCGCCGCCAACAGCACTGCGCAGTTCACGTTAACGCAACACAGTCACCACGGATAATGGTTCAGTGTCCGTGAACCACAAGATCGTCTCCCTCGAAGTCCTCGACATCCGCTACCCCACCGTCCGCCTCGGCATGGCCGGTTCCGACCCCCGCCATCTCGCCCCCAATTACTCCTGCGTCATCCCCATCCTGCGCACGGACACCGGACTCGAAGGCCGCTCCCTCATCTTCACCGTCGGGGACGGCAACCAAATCCAGAAGGCCGCCGTGGAGGCGCTCCAACGCTTCGTCGTCGGGCGCAACCTCAATGACTTCATCGAAGAGCCAGGCCTCTTCGCCCAAGCCCTCGTCGAGCACCACCAGCTCCGCTGGCTCGCCCTCGGCACCTACCGGATGGCGGCGGGCGGCATCATCAACGCCCTCTGGGATCTCTGGGCCAAGTCCGAAGGCGTCCCCATGTGGAAGCTCCTCACCAGCCTCCCCCCGGCCAAGATCGTCCAGTGCATCGATTTCCACCACCTGCGCGACGTCCTCACCGAAGACGAACTACTCGGCATGCTGGAAAGCCGCCTCGGCGACCGCGCCGCGAATCTCGAACGCCTCGCCGTGGAGGGCATCCGCGTCTACAGCACCGCCGGATGGTCCGGCCGCCCGCTCGAAGAGGTCCGCCAACTCTGCTCCAGCCTCTACAAGCAAGGCACCCGCGCCTTCAAGGCCAAGGTCGGGCGCGGCCAGCAGTACGACCGCCAGCGCGCCCTCGACGAGGACCGCCGGATGCTCCAGGCCATGCGCGAAGCGACCGGCCCCGACGCGCTGCTGCTCACAGACGCCAACCAGAACCTCGGCGACTGGCGCAACGCCGCCGACTACATGAAGGAACTGGCCGACTTCCACCCCCTCTTCATCGAGGAGGCAATCGCTTACAACGACGTCATCGGCTACGCCAAACTGCGCGAGGCGCTGGCACCGGTCGGCATCGGAGTCGCAGGCGGCGAACAGGCTCCGGACGCCGTCACCTTCAAGCAGCTGCTCGGCCACGGCGGCCTGACGCACTGCCAGATCGACGGTGCGCGTGTGGCGGGCGTCAACGAACTATTCGCGATCGTCGCCATGGCCGCCAAGTTCCACGTGCCGGTCTGCCCGCACAGCGGCGGCATCGGCCTGGGCCAACTCGTGGGCCCCATGTCGATCTTCGACCAAGCGTGGTTCGGCAGCGAAGGCCGTTGGCTAGAGTACCTGGAATTCCTGCAGGCGGGAGTCTTCAAGAATCCGCTGGTCGTGCGCGACGGACACTACCAACTGCCGACCGCGCCGGGCTGGGGACTCGAAATGGAGGACGACTTCGTCGCCCGCTACAGCTACCCGGACGGGCCGGACACCGCGAACTCCGAGGAGGCCGACCGCGTCGCCGCCGCCCAACCCGGCGCACCGCCCTACGTGCGGTTCTGGTAGTCTTTTCCAATCCAAGGACGAGCCTGAAGGCCCAGGTTAGCAGGCCGGGATTGACGCTCCTTTCGTCTGTGGTTTTGTCTTGTGTTCTCTAAGAGGGATGAACCGCCGATGCCGGGGCTGTGGGAATGTGGCAATCCCGGAACGGGATTGCCAAGGGTTGTGGGCGGCGGCGGAAAACCTGTTGTTTGGTTTTCCGCGTCGTCCACAACCCGTCATTTCCACAGTTCCTGCTGTCATGCGGCCCTCCGTTGGGCTGCGGCTTCGATCCCGTCGAACAGTTTGCGCTTGGATTCGCGCATTTTCATGGCGGCACCGGTGTCGCTTTGGGCCCCGGCCAGTTTCTCCAGTTGTTGCCTGGTGACGCCGTCCTTCAGCCGCGGTTCCGGCAGGTTCAGCAGGATCTCCAGCGGCGTCGCATACGCGTTGTAGACACGGTTGGTCTTTCCTTTCCGGTCGGTCTTCAGTTCGGGAACCCCGCACCGGTGGAAGTTCATGTACGGGTTGAAGTCCTCCTTGTAGAAGGTGTTGACTTCGTCGGCGTGGACCGAGGCTATATGGTCGTACCCCATGTGCTTGCGGATCACCCCTCCGTTCTTGGTCTCGGCCAGTCCGTTGTCGCTCGAGTGCCCCGGACGGGACTTGGTCTGCTCGATGTTCAGCTTGTTCAGCATCGCCGCGACATTCTCGACCAGGGGCGCAGACCGGTGGACTACTGGTCTGTGACAGATTCCCGGGAACCATGCAAGTTATTGATAACACTAGGCAGCGTTAACGTGGTTAACGTGTGGCCATTTTCGGCGGGTCCCCGGTCGAAGTTTCCTCAGGCTGCGGCGGTTCGGGGCGTGAGGTCGAATCCGAGTTGGTCGGCGTTGCTCCTGACACTTCCGATCCGTTGTTGCAGGTACTGTTTCTCCATGGCCTCGGCCCCCATGTCGATATAGGGCTGGCCATACCGCAGGAGCCGGTAGACCACCGTGCCAATTTTTCTGGCGGTGGCGAAGACGGCCACGTCGCCCCCGACCCTTGCCGCGGTGTGCCTGTAGTACGCACCCAGGGCCGTCTTGCTGTGCCTCGTCGAAACGGCCGCCATCCGCAGCGCCGCCGCAACGCGGGTGCTGGCACCGCCCTTGCTCTTCTTCTTCGTCGGCTTGCCCCCGCTCATGGACTGGCGCGGGGCAAGCGTCAGGTGGGAGATGAAGTGTTTCTCCGTCGGGAACCGGCTCAAGTCCGGCCCGTATTCGCCCGGGACCACCTGGACGGTTTGCACCCCCACCGCGTCGATCGCCGCCATGTCCGCTCCGGCGGCGCGGTAAAGCGCCTGCCGCATGGGTTCGTCCCCCTGCGCCTTGATCTTTCTTCCTTTGGCCTTGTTGGCGAGATCCGGGGCCTCCCGTCCCGCGCAGCCCTCCCGCTCCATCGCCCCGAGGCGGCGCAGGATCTCCTCGTCGTACTCCGCAATCTGCTTGTGGACTGAATCGTACATCTTCAAGGACTGGGCCAGGCTGAACAGGTGGTCGGCCCTCCAGTGCCCGCTCAACTCCGCCGCGATCTCCTCCACGCTCTTGTGGCAGCGCCCGTCCCGCAATTGCGCCAGCCGCAGCGGGTCCCGTTCGCCGCCCACGATGGCGCGGATGATCGCCATGCCCGTGGCTCCGTCGATTTCGGCCACGGCCCTGTGCACCC
>CAIVPR010000063.1 GCA_903907865.1 uncultured Acidobacteriia bacterium | reverse complement strand
GAAATCCTCGGGTGCCTGGCCAAGGGGCTGCTCTACAAGGAAATCGCGGAACAGCTGGGCATCAGCATGAGCACCGTGCGCACACATATCCATTCCGTGTACGAGAAGTTGCATGTGCAGTCTCGGACCGAGGCGGTCGTTAAGTTTCTGGAACGCAAATAGAAATGACGTTTTGAACGACCATCCGGCCTGCTCCCAGCATTAGGCTATGCCGGGAGGTCGTACAAACGACCGATGGACGGACAGGAAGAAGGAGACTACTCTCCGTTTTGCTATCCGACCGTCGCCAAGCGGTCAGACCACCCCAAACCCCTGCGTCGCGATTGTCGAAGTTCGGACAACGACGATTGCGCACCCCCCATGAATCGACCGACCCCACCACGTCTCACTTTTGCCCGATTTGCCACGCTGGCGAGCGGGCTAATGCTCGTTGCCCCCTACCTGGGGCGGGCGCAATCGCAGCCGCCGGCTGCCTCCCCTGCCCCGCAGTCCGGCGCGGTCGTGAAAACTCCGGCCCCAGAGGGCGAAACGGTGATGCTGAACCCCTTCGAGGTCCAATCGGACGCGGACAAGAGTTACGGTGCCCTCAATTCAAATTCCATTACGCAATTTAACACCCGTCTGCAGGATCTCCCGATCACGGCCGACATCTTTACCGATGCCTTCATGAAGGACGTGGGAGCAACGACTTCGGTGGAGGCGCTCGTGCAGAGCTATTCGGCGGGTGCTGGATATGCTTCCACTACCCCGGGAAAAGATGCCTCGACCAATCCGCAGACCAACTCTCAGAACGCGGGTAACAAACTGAGCCTGCGGGGGCTGTCTTCGACCGTCCTCCGGCGTGACACGTTCATGTCAATTGCGTCTTCGAACGGCTCGACGGCCAACTTCGATATCGAGCGGGTCGAGGTCATCAACGGCCCGCAATCGCTGCTCTACGGCAATGGCGGCGCTGGCGGCGTGGTAAATCTCGTTTCCAAACAAGCTCGCCTGGGTCAGGCTCCTCAAGGCTCCCTGACGTTCAAGGTGGATCAATACGGTGCCAAGCTCGGGCAGTTCGACCTCGGGGCTGGCACCGACAAACTCGCGGTTCGCGTCGCCCTGTTGGACCAGCAGGTGAGCGGCTTTACCCAATTCTTGGGCGGTCCGATGAAAGCGGAGTACGTGCAGTTCGGAGCCCGCGTGTTCGATACGACGGTGATTCGATTGACAGGTGAGAAGATGATCTACGACCGGGTGGAAAATATGCAGAGCCAGACGGTCACAGCCCTCAGCGCGGCCAACGACGCCCGCAACGGCCAGACCCTTCACTACCTGCTTGCCACCAACCAAATGCAAGCCGCCGCCGGGGGCGCGCCCAGTGGCATGGGCCTGATCGGCAACGGCTACATCAATTGGAGCAATGTCGATGCCCTCGATGGCGCGTGGGGCCAGGAGCATTTCGACCACACGTGGACCACGCTCACGGCCAAGACGAAATGGAGCAACTGGTTGTCCACCGAAGTCGATGCGGGCTACGACAATCTGCACGATCCGCGAATGAATGCGTCGAATTTTTCGAACATTCTGGCGCCCAACGTCACGACGAACCCCACGGGCACGTGGGCGCTCGCCTCCACGGGCAAGGCACCGGCCCAGAATCAGGAGTACGCCACCCGGACGAAGTCATTCCGCGCGACGGCCTTGCTGACCAACGCGCTGGGGACGTTTGCGAAGTCGGAGACGCTCATTGGGGCAGACTTT
>CAIVPR010000062.1 GCA_903907865.1 uncultured Acidobacteriia bacterium | reverse complement strand
GGGGGGCGGCTTGGGAGCCGCCGTCCACTCCGGCCCCGGTCGGCGCTCGGGGTTGCGGTAGGGATGAGCATCACTGCCCACCCCCCGCGCAGATCCGTACGGGCGGAATTACCGCATACGGCTCCTCCCTTGGATACGAGCGTCGAAGCGTACGTCGGGGTATGGATGAAGAGTGCGGGGACGAGGAATCCACCGATTGAAGATAGGCCTCAGACGATCCCAATCCGGCTTCCGCCGCTGACTGCGTCGGCGTAGAACATGCCGCCAGTAGCGACAAAGCCGTTCTCGGAACCGCGAAAGTGCAGACAGGTTACCCGGAACCGCGTGGTATTGGTAGTAGCCCTCCACCACCCGTTTCAGCCACGCGCCGACGAGCGCGACAGGCTCATGCATCATCCGGCGCAACTCCTGCTGAATAACTCGGAGCTTTGCCCTCATCCGCTTCGCCGCCGTATGCCGCCAGACCACAAAGCGACCTGTCGAGTTCGTGCCACAGAAGTGCATAAACCCGAGGAACGTGAATGTTTCCGGTTTTTCCTGCCCTCGCTTCCTTCGATCGGACGCCGCAAAACGTCCGAACTCGATCAGCCGTGTCTTTTCCGGGTGAACCTCCAGCCCGAACTTCACCAACCGATCCTGAAAGTCTCTCAGAAACCGTTCGGCGTCCGCCCGGTGCTGGAATCCGGCGACGAGATCGTCGGCGTAGCGGACCACAATCATGTCGCCTTGCGCGATTTTCTCTCGCCATACCTCGACCCACAGGTCGAATACATAGTGAAGGTACACGTTGGCGAGCAGCGGTGAAACTACTGCCCCTTGCGGTGTCCCTACCGTCGTTTCCGACCACTGACCGTCTTCCGAGACGCCCGCCTTCAGCCATTTCTGGATCAGCCGCAGCATTCGGTTGTCGGCCACTCGATGCCGGAGGAACTTCAACAACCACTCGTGACTAACGTGGTCGAAGAAGCCTTTAATATCGGCATCGAGTACCCAGTTCACGCGTTTCTTTTGCAGCCCCGCATTAAGCGCATCGAGAGCCTGATGCGGGTTACGTCCTGGCCTAAACCCATACGAGAAACCCCGAAAGTCCGTCTCATAGATTTCATTGAGCACGGTCACAACGGCCTGTTGAACAATCTTGTCCTCCAGCGCCGCGATGCCTAACGGACGTTGTCGCCCATCAGCCTTCGGAATGTACACTCTACGCGATGGTTGTGCCCGGTACGTGCCACGATGGACGCGGCTGTGCAGATCAATGAGCCGATCTTCCAGCCCCGTCTCATACTCGCGCCATGATACGCCGTCCACCCCGGGAGACGCATTCTTCTTCAATGCGTCAAAACTCTCCCGCAGCAGATTTATCGTTACATGATGCAGCAAAGCAGTGAACTGCTCTTGCTTCCTTGCCCGCGCCACTCGGCGCACGCCGCTCAATCCCTGGGACACCTGTTCCCCGCTCTGTGTCGGACCGGTGCTGGATTGCGCGTCGTTCTCCTTGGGCCGCTGCCTTCCCTCCACTGCCTCCGCCAAGGGTTGCCCCTCTTTGTTCGGCTGCTTCACTGGTAATACGCAGCGGTCCGACTCCTGCAGCGCGTTCGCGTCCGCCGTTCGGCTTTGCGCCTTCGCTGACCGGCCTGTCTGGTTCACAGGCGCGCCGCAGGTCTCCCGGTTCTCGTGCATGCTGTTTCTCGACGTGCGCGGGGTCTTCGACCACGCCGCGTCCCGCTCAGGCTCGCGATATGTCGCCTGCGGCGGATGTTGCCTTCCCGCTATGCAAAAAGGGTCGGCACGCGGTTCGTCAGTTTTCGGGGCTCAATCGCCCGGCCCGCCGATGCCTCTATCTACGCTTCGCCGTACGCCTCGCGACGCACCACGCAAGACTCGAGGTCAGAATAGAGTCGCTGCTCCTTTTCTGTAGGGCTCTTTCATCCCCTACAACATGCCGGTTTATCCCGGCGCACTCGCATCCCTGCGTTGCCCTACCCTCCGACCAGGCAATCCGATTGTACAACTGCCAGTTTGTACCGCCGGCCTCCACTCTGGCTCCAAAGCGTTAAATCCCAGGGGTTCGGGGACAGAGTTCCCGACGGGATATCGGACTGCGGAGGCTGTTTCGCTATGATGTGAATCGCGCTGGACGGAGGTGCCGCACGCATGGACGGGAAGGAATTGTTTCAGGCCGCTTTGGGATTGTTGCCGCCCTGGCGGGTTGAGGGCTGCTGCTTTGACGAAAAGGCCTCGCGGCTCGACATCCACTTGAATTTCCCGCGCGGAAGCTCCTTCAAGTGCCCG
>CAIVPR010000061.1 GCA_903907865.1 uncultured Acidobacteriia bacterium | reverse complement strand
GGATTGCGGTTACTGGAATAACCGCTAATCCAAGTCTGCGGGAAAACCGCCCGCCATGCCAAATGCCGGGGCAGTGCCTGTCGGGGCAGCCCCACGGTGCCCCGGTCGCAGGATAATACCGCGAAGCGGTTTAGTTCACCGATAAAGGTCGCATCCGGGTTTTCCGGGTTGGGATGCGGGGGCGCTGGGGATGGCCCGTGCCGGAAAAGCGGGTGCGACGGGCGGTGAACGAAACAGCAGGGAGCGGTCGGCTGTGTGTTCTGAGTGCTGGGGCTTTCCGGGAACTCGCGGGAATGGCGGTCCGGGTTTGTTCCGGGCGGAAGGAATCGCCCGTCCGGCTGTTTCGATGCTCCCCACATAGGTGGTGGAATTCGGGTCGCGAATGGCCATCCTTCCCTATCCACGGTAGTTTGCGTGAATACGCAACCGAGTTCTGCACTCGCGAGTGCGAGCGCGATGGCCTCTATCCTTCCGGTTTGAGGTTGTAAGCCCTAAACAGCGGAATTGATCCAGCGCGTCCGCCAGCACCTTTTTCGGTGGAGGGCGCTTTGGAACTCAACGTGCTCATACGTCGTCGGCACCTACGAAATAAGAACTTGGAGAGATAAATCATGGTAAGCACCGCTGACAGGATCAAAGACATTGGGCCCCAGCCGCAATCGTTCGACATTGAACGCGGCACAAAGGAAAACACAAATTACCGTTCGGTTGCCTGGAGCGGGCGCTATCTGCAAGTGACCCTGATGTCGATTCCTGTTGGCGGCGACATTGGCCTTGAAGCGCATCCTGAGACTGATCAGTTCCTGCGCCTCGACGCTGGAATCGGTCGAGTGCAGATGGGACCCGCGAAGGATAAACTGACTTTTGAAAAGGAAGTGTCAAGCGGCTGGTGTGTCCTCGTTCCGGCGGGGACTTGGCACAACGTCACCAATATCGGCGCGACGCCAATGCAGGTCTATGCGATCTACGCGCCCGCTCACCATACACCCGACAAGGTGCAGGCGACGGCGGCGGCTGCTGAAGCCGACAAAGACGACGAGCCAGCGGCCTGGTCAGTACAGCCAAAACATGCCCCCGATAAACACGGCGCGGCATAGCCGCAACCAAAATCCGGACGAAACTTTGAACGATGCCGGTTTCCCGATCTTCACGCAAAGACCGCAAAAAAGACGGGAGGCGGGCTGGAACGAAGGCAATCGCCCCTGAGGCAATTTGAGCCGCTCGCCGGCGCGGCAAGAAGCCAGGGCGACCTCGATCAGCCGGGCCGCAGCCGGTTCCGCTGCCTTACCAGCGCAAAAGCACGAGCTCCGAACAGAAGCCCGGGCCCATCGCGGCGAGTACGCTCCATGTCCCCGGCTCGGGCTTTCGCCGCTGCATCGTTTCCTCGAGCACCATCAGCACCGAAGCCGACGACAGATTTCCCATCCGCGCGAGACAATCCCAGGAAGCGCTCAGCGCTTTCTCGTCGAGTCCCAGTGCCTGTTGTGTGGCCCGCAAAACTTTAGGGCCGCCGGTATGCGCCACCCAGCACCCTATATCGCGCAGCGTAAGCCCGTTTTCCGCGAGAAACGTGTCCATATCTCCGCCCAGATTCTTCGCCACAACGTCGGGAACCTGCGGCGAAAGAACAATGCGGAAACCGGTTTCAGAAATATCCCAGCCCATCACTCGCTCGGTATCCGAGTAGAAAATCGACTTGGTGGCAATGATCTCCGGTCCTGTGCCAGGCACATTGTCACCGCCCACGATCACGGCCGCCGCGCCATCGCCGAACAACCCGGTGGAAATCAGATTTGCAATGGAAAGATCGTCTGTTTGCAGAGTCAGCGAACAAAGTTCCACCGAAAGCAGGATGGCGCATTGGTCGGGATAGGCTTTTACGTAGTCGGCAGCGCGTGCGATTCCCGCAGCCCCTGCCACGCATCCCAATCCGAAAACAGGCACCCGCTTAATGTTCCTTGAAAGCTGCATCCGGTTCACCAGGCGCGCTTCGATGGACGGGCTGGAAATGCCTGTCACGGGAAACGAAAAAGAAGGCAGACGGCTCTGCGTGTGAAACGCCGGCAAGTCTCAGCGCCTTGCATAGGGCGGTTTGCCCCAGACGCTGCGCGGTTTCAATCCAGACGTCGTTGGCGCGTCCGAAAGTCAGCGTGGGGTAGTCGTCGATCGGCAGCGACAGATACCTGCCTTCGACGCCTACGTTGGAATGTAAGAGTTCGAGCTTTCTGCCATCAGGAAGCCGTTCTCCCCAGTGCCTCAGGAATGCCTGTACCAGTTCTCCCTGAGTGTAATGATGCGCCGGGAACGCGCTTGCCGCGGAAAGAATTCTCATTGAAAGTTCAGTTCACTACCTTTTATCACCATCCGCGCTGCGCGCCCAGAGGCCGCGCCAAGTCCCTTCCCACCGGCCCTGTAAAAGCATACCCCACCCCTCGCACCGGCCAACCGCGTTTTCCTCAGCTTCACTCCTCATGAATACAGAAGCATCTGTCTGTCTTCGGGGGGCTGAACGAGCTCAATTCAATTCGTGAGACTGTCTTCCTCTGCGCGATTGAAGCGCGTTTCAATCCCCACACTGCGCACATGCCTGGCTAACCCGAGCATCTGTAAGAGCCGAATCCCAATCCAACTCACGTCAAGCTCATACCAGGCAAGACCATGTCGTGCGGAGGTTGGAAACGCATGATGATTGTTGTGCCAGCCCTCGCCGAAACTTAATAGCGCCACGAACCAATTATTTCTTGAGTCGTCCCGTGTGGCAAAACGTCTGGTTCCCCAAAAATGCGTAAGGGAATTCACCATCCACGTGGCATGCAAGCCGATCGTCGCGCGGAAGAAGATGCCCCACAAAAAGAAGGGGAGCCCCCCCACTACTAACAGCAGCGCCGCAAGCAAAATCAGGGGAACGTAATTATATTTCGAGAGCCACACCAGATACCGATCCCGGCAGATGTCGGGGGCATAGCGGGAGCACCGGGCAATATCACTATGAGTGGCGTCCCCGACCAGCATCCAAATAATATGACTCCACCACTTTCCATCCCTCGGCGTGTGCGGATCGCCATCCCTGTCAGAAAATTGGTGATGTACCCGGTGCGCGGCAACCCAGAACATCGGCCCACCCTGCAGCGCCAAGGTTCCGCAAGTAGCGAGAAAATATTCGATGCCCTTAGGCGTCGCGTACGAACGATGCGTTAAGAGGCGGTGATAGCCCATTCCGATCCCCAGACTCAAAGAAATCCAATGGAGAATCAGGGTGGTAAAGAATGCCGGCCAGTTGAAAACAAATAGAGCCGCGACGGCACCGACATGAAATACCGTGAATACAAACACTGAAATGCAGTTAATTCCGTCTCGCGAGACAAAAGCTGTTGACGGCGAATCGACCCGATTTCGCCTCTGCAGGTCCGTCACAGCCACCGCCCGGAGATCAACATCGTCGTTAGCATATCGTTGCGGGAGTCATCTAAGTCTTATCAGTAGTGTCCGGCCGCAACGGGGGTCCAAGCTGCTTCTTCCACGGCCTGCTTGGAGACCTGACTAGAAAACGGGGTCCGTTACAGACCGAGGCTCTTTATTCAGAAGCTCCCAGACCAGTATTCGCCGGGCCGTTGAGAACTTTTCCTAACGGGTCGAAACGCGATCCGTGACAAGGGCAATCCCAGGTTTTTTCTATAGAGTTCCAGTTCACTATGCATCCCAGGTGAGGACATACAGCCGAGCACTGGTGCAGAGTGCCGTGAGTGTCGCGGTAGGCAGCCACCTTTTTGATTCCGTCCCTGATCACCGCCCCCGTTCCCGGCGCAAGTCCGCGGATCTGATCGATGTCACCGGCAGTCGCATAGTCACCGTACTGCGCCGCCACGTTCAGGTTCTCTTTGGCGAATTCCATAGCGGCGCGAAGGGAAATGCGCGAGGGGTCGTAGAGGGTTTCCCATTCATTCTTGCGCCCCATGATCAGATCAGTGAGGAGAATGCCCGCGATTGTGCCATGGGTCATCCCGTTCCCGGAGTCGCCGGTAACCACATAGATGTTTTTGTCGCCGGGATTTCGTCCTATAAATGCCAAGCTGTCGATAGGCTCTATGATCTGTCCTGACCAGTGAAACTGAACCTCTTCCGCCATTGGCCAGCGCACCCGCGTCCATGCTTCCAGACGGTCGAAACGCTCGTCCGCGTTGTCGGCCTGCCCAGTCTTGTGGTCCTCTCCGCCGACGATGAGCACTTCGTCGGTCCCTCGATCCTGCAGCCGCACGTAATGAGACGGATCGGACGTGTCCCAGTAGAGCGCCCGTGTCACCGACCCCGAAGGGACCCGTACGCCGATCACATAGGTGCGGTAGGCGGCCTGTTTCGCGTGGATGGCGACCCAGTCATTGACCGGCGTGTTCGTCGCGACCACGATGGCACCGGCCGAAACCACCGCACCCTTGGTCGTCGTGACCCTGCAGCGAATGCCGTCGCCATCCTTGAAGTCCTCCGCATGGGTAGTGTTGAAAATGCGGCCACCCTTCTTTTCGATGGCCTGCGCCAACCCACAAAGGTACTTCAGCGGATGAAACTGCCCCTGCCGGGGAAACCTGAGGCAGGCACCTGTATCAAAATCTTTCAAGGGGGCACGCCCGATGCGCTCCACGCCCGTCAATCCGGCGCGATTCGCAGCTGCCAGTTCCTTGTCGAGCACCGTGGTCAACTCCCCGGGCGGCACAAACAGGAAACCATCCAGCCTCTCGAAATCACACTCGATTTTTTCCGTGGCGACGATCGCCTCGATCCGGTCGATGGCCGCCGTATGACTGGCGGCAGCAAGCTGTGCCCCCTTTGCCCCGTGCATGCTCTCGATATCATAATACCGGTCGTCAAGAGCATTGGCGAGGTGCGCCGTTGTTCGCGATGTTTCACCGGAACCGATTGGTCCGTCGTCAAGGACGACGACGGAACGGCCATCCGCAGCCAGTAAGTAGGCGGTAGTCAGCCCGGCGATGCCGGCGCCGACGACACATACGTCCGCTGTGACATCGCTGTCCAGCGCCGGCCGGACCGCGATTTCGGTCGTTCCCATCCAGACGGAGACGGTGGTACCAGAACCGCTTTTCATGTTTTGTTTTCCTTTGACCTTTCGCCTGGAGCGACTTCAGATATTCGATCAGATCACTTCTTCTACCAATGATTCAATCCAACCCGCTTAAAAGTGTTGTAATGGTCGATCACGTCGCTGAGCGTCGCGAATTCGCCCATCGTGGTGGAAGCCGCCCTTTGGATGCGACCAAGCCGACGCACGAGTGCCGTTCGATAGGACCGATCCGGCATACGGTTGGCGTGGAAATGGTCGGTGCCTGCATCCTCCGCCACGTGGTTATTCCCGCCGGGCTCCGCGATCATTGCGCACTCCCGTTCAACAAAACGCTCCCCGAACTGTGGCGGCTTTGTCGTAGCTGCCTTCGGGAGGCGCGGGCGGGCAAATGGCCAGTTGGATAAATTCGAGAGCCGAAGACTGAGGAGACTTCCAACAACACCACCATAGTTGTGCTGATTTGCATCAGCAAGGCCGGAGGCCGAGGGAATAAAAACCGCCGCAGACACCACCGGCGCAAGAGCCCCCGCCGCTAAATTCCGGCGGCAGGGGCCCGGGTGTGTTGCCACATCCGGGACAAGTCCACGGCAGGGCACGATGGTCCCCGTGTGGCCAGGCTGGGCGGCACTGTAACGAAGCCACAATCACGCGTGGCTGAACAGTGCAATCAAAATGATGATCGGGAGGGGTACACCGAGGATCAACAATAGGATCGAACGCATCTTTAAAACGTCTCCTTGAATAAACTATATCCAATATTCCGGTCACACTCTGCTCTCTCCCGAACACAAACCAACCGCCCGGCACTTGTCGTGACAACGTGCTGAACGCTGGCAGGCATCGAAAATCGTGCCGAACCGCTAGACCGTCACTACATGATCTCGTTGTCTGCCACCGATGGTCGCGGTGAAACTTGCACAAAAAGCGCCCGCCAATAGAGCGACAAATGTCCACAACAATGAATGCGCCACCATTTTGCGGGCGGTATCTGCGGCCTGTTGAGCCTCTGCAACCACATCGGACACGCGTTTCTGGGCGTCGGTTGTATTGAGGCCCGTTCTAGAAGTCACGAGTTGGGCTAGATAGGCCTTGTCTGCCGGCGCAACATCCAAGCCTCCGTGCCGAAGCGCATTCGCAAGAATGCGTCCAGCCTCGCCGCGCACCGACGCCCGACTCGAATCCGGCACCTCATGGTCCGAACGCAACAATGCATCGACAAAATACTCGTTGGGATTGATCTCCCGCTCAGCGCCCACCGATGAAGCCGATTGCGCCGCTGAACCCACCATGGAGGTGGCGGCGGAGGCCAAAAACGCCGCCGTGATCACCAACGCTACCGCCCACGCCAGGAAGCCGTGCGCCGTATCACGGAAATAGACTTCATCCGTGTGAATATTGGCCCATTTCGTACGCAGTCGGCCCGCCAGGTAGCCACCGACGGACGAACTCATCACTTGCATAAGAATCAGCCACACGATGGCTGCCGTCCCGAGCGTCGACGGGGACGCGCCAATGTTGGACCATGGCGATACCGAAGAAAAACCAAGCCCCGCACCCAGCGCAAGCAGGATAAGAGACAATGCCGCCGTCACAAAAGCGCCGCCGATCACTGCGGCCCACGACACACCCGACGAGTTGGACTCATTTCCGACCGAAGCCTCGTCTAGGCGGACTGGATAGCCGACATGTCGTGACGAAATTGTTATCTCTTCCATATGATCTTTCCTCAGTTCTCGTTCGAACCACCGATTGGTTTCAAACCATGCCCTCTCAGGCTGGCAAGGGGCCGAGGTTGATGTGGTGAGCCTTGCGGGCCTTGCTACATGACGCCACCGCCACTCCGGAATGCCTTGTCGTTCGTCTTCGTCTCCCAGTACGGTACCGCTCCGTAGTAGCTAAAGATGTCGTTTCCCCAAGCAGTATCAGCCATATCCGGCCAATTGTCCTTGTCAAATCCGGGAGCATTCTCCAGCTTCTGCTTGTCGACATCCAGAATGAAGATCTTCTTGTCTTCGTCCACTTTGAGCGCACTCCACGGTACAGCGAAGAGCTTGCTGCCCATGCCGAGGAATCCGCCGAAGGACAGGACGGCATAGGCGACCTTGCCAGCTGGAATGTCGATCATGATTTCATCCACTTTTCCAAGGTCGTCTCCGGCTGAGTTCTGCACTTGATCGCCAGCCATGGTGCTCGCTGAGAGTACGCGACGATATCGGGTATCCGGATCGGTCTTCGTGATTTTGGCTTCGTATTGCGTAACACTCTCCTCATGCCTTGACCAGCACGCATAGGGCCGTTCCCTCGCAGCCGGCCATGGGCCGGCTGCCACGCCTGTTGGGCATTCGGCCCTTCCCGGGCCGTAAGGATGCAGTGGTCGATATCGCAACAAAAGGAGAAAGATGAAAACACTTAAGCTTTGCGTACCACTCTTGGTGGTAATGGTCGTCGGGACCCAAATGGGATGTTCCACGACGCCCACGAAATCACCCGACGTTTCTGACGGCATTCGGACATCACTGGATCAGGGCGGCCTGCAGGATGTCTCAGTGAGTCAGGATCGGGACAAGGGCGTTGTGACCATGGGCGGTCACGTGGCGTCAGTCGGCCAAAAACCACAAGCCGAATCCATCGCAAGATCCATGGCGGTAAACCAAGTCGTGGCGAACCAGATCGCGGTGGTTCGGCCCGGCATCGAGAGCGAGGCTAAGACACTGAACTCGGAGCTGGACAAGGGGATCGAGCACAACTTGGATGCGGCATCCGCAGTTCCGAACGTGCAGCAAGTGGTAAACGAGTTGGAGGTCAAAGGGCAAAAGGCCACCGAGTCGAAGTGAGGCTCCTTTTGTGGGAGTGAGCCATGGCTCCCACTCCACCTGCGCCTGCGCGGGTCGTCCGCGTAGGCGCAGGCGAGCTGGTTGGTGAGATGTCGGGAGTTGCGGCGCGTCCGGTAGGACCGGGGTGCGACGCGCAGGTCCGGCGGGGCAGCAGGTTCATCACAGGAGGCGGACAAGGAGTCGTAGTCAGCAAATTCATCGTCGAGCCGAGCCATGCGGTCGTTTCATCCGGCGATGCCCAACTTGATCCCGTCGTTCGGGGCGTGTGCCAGATCTTGCTTGGTTCAGAGGTAGCGTTCGGTCGTTTGAACTGACGAGTGCCCCAACAGAAGCTGGATCTGCTCCAGTTCGCCCCCGGACTGGCGGCACAGTTTGGCCATGGTCCGGCGCAGGTCGTGGGGCGCGATCTCCGGCAGTCCGGCAGCCGAGGTGTAGCTCCTCAGCGTCTGCCATACCACCTTTTCGCCCAGCCCCTCTCCATGGGCCCGGTCCCCCCGGTGGACGGACCGGAACACGCGGCCTACGGTGACACCGGCAGCCTTGGTCCACGCGTCGAGCGCGTTCTTGGTCCACGCTGGCATTGGCACCGTCCGAATCCGCCCGTGCTTGCCGACCAGGTCGACGATGCAACAGCGGTTGTCCCGCTGCTGGACATGCCTCAGGGTCAGCGCCGCCAGTTCCGCCCGGCGGAGCCCGCAGCCCAGCAGCACTGCGAACATGGCGCGGTCGCGGAGCCCCTAGGTTGTCGATACATCCGGCGCGTTCAGAAGCGCCTGCGCCTGCCGCAGCGTGAGCCAGTTCCCGGTGCGGACCCCGCGCGACTTGACGCCCTTGACCCGGTTGATCCCCGCAGCCAGTTCCGGGGCGAGCAGGCCGTTGTCGGCGCTTCGATTGCGAGCTTGCGCACCGCCGTGATCCTGACGTTGACCGAAACCGGCCCCAGCCCCCGCGCCACCAACGCCACGCGCCACGCGGCGACCGTGGCCTTCGTGAAGCCTTCCGGGCGCGCCTCCCGTGTGTACCACGCGATGAACTCGTCCAGACCGAGGTTGTAGACCCGCCGCGTCACGGGCGAGCCGACGCTGTCCAGCACCAGCGATTTCAGCCTGTTCCATTCGGCGGTCCGGTCCGCCGCCACCACAACCAGTCCGTCCATCCAGCACCTCCTTCCACCGCGACGTTTCTACAGAATCCGATCCGCTCTTGCAAAGGCGTTTATCGGCGAGGTCAGTACCGTAGCCCCGATTCGTCAACTCCTCTGCGGTCTCCGAGGGAAGCGAGCACCTGAGCAAGCTCTTCGGTGACGCGGCCCAGGTCGCCCGCAAATCCCCAGTCGGCGGGAGCGGCGGCCTTTGAGATGATAGAACTGGTGGCTCTCCGCATGTTCAAGAGCGTTTTCCAATACGCGCAACACGTTCCATGCCGCGCCTTCGTTGAGATGCTGAAGTGGGGCGGGACCATGCTCTTCGGCGTTCTCGTCGCGGGCGTGCTCACTGCAATCGAGGTCATGGAAGGGACGCTCACAGTCCCCCATGTCGCGCGAGACTACGTGCTGGTAATCCTTGCAATGTACCTGTTGCACTTGTGGGGCGCGGCGTGGCGACTGCACAACGAGCTTGCGCTTTGTTGCGAAAACATCTGGCTATTGAAACAAAAGATGAGGGACATTCGTCGGAGATGGCCCACGTGCTCCTTTGTTCAGGCTCCAACCAACCGTACGCAATGGAGCCCGTTCATCGGTCAGCCGGAGACCGGAATGTCTGGCACAGAACTAGAAAAGGCCATTGAATGGCACGATAGACTCAAAGAGGTTTGTGGAGGCGCTCCCATGCCCCTTTTGGATTGGGACGGCACGATGAAATTCCTTGACGAGCTGGAACGGAAGCGCCGCTCGTTGCCTATCTAATCACTCTTCGCCATCGTCTTCAGTAACAGTGCCACCTGTTTCAAGGTCAGCAAAATCGCCCACTATCTCGATGCGGGCCTTCATCTTCGTCATGTCCGGAAGCTCGAGCGGTGTGTCGCCCGATTCATGCAAAGCCTTCTCGAGTTCCTTCTGGGAGACGGCGGGGGAGAATTTGAGGGTGTAGTGGAAAATCATAGGAAGATGATGAAGGGGAAGTAGCTGGTGCTTGGCGAGGACTAGTGGGCGGCGGCGACGGAACCGCACACGGGCGTGAAGGAGGGAATCACGACGGTCATTCCGCACCTGACGCTGTATTTGACGCGCTCCTTTGCGGGTGTGTTCTTAACCTCCAACCCTGTATTTCGTGTCGCGGTTTTCATTGATTCATATAGTCCGTGAGGAACCTGTCGAGCTTCCCTCCCCAGATTGAGAGGGCTTCGTCGATGATGGCGTCCTCAAAGATGAAGGCAACTTGTTTTAGGGTGGTGCGTTCTACGATAGCGCCGTCTGCGAGAAGCCGATAGCGGATTCCAAGTCCGCATATTCGGCTTTCGCGTTGTGCGATGCTTTGGGTCATCAAAATAGGTGTAAGATGTTTCGAGGAGGTGTTAGCAGTATGGGAAAGAGTCCGATTCTACGTTGTACAAAATGCGGAGCGCCACACGGGGGATCGCAGGGAGCACTTTGTCCCGATTGTGCCTCGAAGGCAAAATAAAATAGTTCCGGGAAGCCGCCCTATGCCGGACGGATAGGGCGGTCGCGGAGGTTTGGTGGTAATGATCCGTTCGGAACGGGTTCCGTCGATTTCCTCTTAGGGGATTGCTCCTTGCTGTTCCCAGTCTTTTGAATGAGCTGCTGACCGGCTTCGCTCGGAGCTTCCGGGCTGGCTGTGGTCTCAGGCTCTTGTGATTCGTCGGCTGCAGGGGCTTCGGCGCTCGGGCCTTCCGCTGTTGCCTCGGTTCCGGCTTCCGGTTTCGTTTCCTCGGGAGCCGCTTCCGGCTATGCTTTGGCCGGAGCAATGGTCTCCTCCTCCGGTGCCTTCACTTCCTCGGGAGCGGATGCTCAATTAGGTTTGCGAACGGCTTCATCGCCGCATCCGCACCCGCCTTGATTAGCTCCTTCTCGGTCTCCTCCATGCAACTACGCCTTTTTCTTCTGCGCTGCCCATCGTCTCTTCGAAGCTTCGCTGATAGCCTTCCGACCGGCAGCGGACATCGTGCGCTTCTTGGGTGCTTCCACGGCCGGAGGCGCGAGGTCTCCGCCGAGCCTTGCCCGAATCTCTGCCATCTTCGCTTCAATGGTTGCAATCTGAGACTGGAGCCCCAGCAGGGCAGCTTTCAGAATCTCTTGGTCAGTAATCACACGGCGAATGGAACTATGTCATGCTCCAGCGCCCTGAAAAGTCCATGTAATTATGTTACGATTGCTTACCTCTGTCGCGGCGGGACATCAAGCGGGGAAGAGGGAGTCTGTTCAGGAGAATTCGATGGCGATGCTCTGGCGTGTCGTGACCCACGGGCAGTTTGACGCCGTCGTTTTAGGTCTTCCAGCACTGGCGGCTCGCTGGCGATCTTGCAGGCGAGTTCTGCATAGTGCGGTGCCGTCGCATACGTGCGAGCCACTGAAGTCACGAGTCCGACAAGGTTCCTGTCTCCCAGATATTGCTGCCACGCTTTCAGATACGCTCTCCCCGGGTGATGAGCCAGGCGTAGTCCGTGCAGGAGGCTTCGAGAGAATTGTAATCGGCAAATTGATCGTCTAGTTCGAAGCGGATCCGTCCGTTCTGACAGCGTTTCTCCAGCTCGGCCTCGGGAATCCCGTCGCAGTCCCCGTCGATATCCACGCGCTCGATAAGGAAGCCGCCCCGGAGAAAGCGGCTGCAGGTGGACGTCGAGAGGGCCGCCGGTCCCTTCCACGGGCAGCAGGAGACGACGCGCAGGGTTCGATGGGCCGGGATTGATATCATCCGTTCAGTACACCCGTGAAACTCCGAAAACTCAGTATGTTCGCGATGTTGGCCTTGCTGGCGACCGCTCCCCTCATCGAAGCCGAGGTGGCGAGCGTTACTTTAGAACGCCGATTCAGTCAGACGGTTCGTCCTTTTATCGGTCAGTATTGTGTCTCCTGCCATGGCGGCGCGACGCCTGCGGCTCAACTGGATCTCAAATCCGTGACGACGCTCTCGTCCGTCCTGAAGGATCTTCCGCACTGGATTTTATCAATGGAACGGTTGGAGCGCCAGGAGATGCCACCCAAAGCCGTGCCGCAGCCGCCGGCGGAGCGCCGGCAGCAGGTTATCGACTGGCTGAAGGCCGTCCGAACAAGTGAACTGCAAAGGAACGCGGGCGATCCAGGACAGGTGTTGGCGCACCGGCTGAGCAATTCGGAATACAACTACACGGTCCGGGATCTGACGGGTGTGGACCTGAGGCCCACAAGGGAGTTCCCGGTGGACCCCGCGAACGAGGCCGGCTTCGACAACACCGGCGAAACGCTGAACATGTCGCCGGCATTGTTCAACAAGTACCTGGTTGCGGCCCGTGAAGTGGCCGATCACATGGCACTCACGCCCGATGGCTTTATCTTCGCACCGGGTCCGCTGCTGGTGGAAACCGATCGCGATCAGTTCGCTGTGAGACGGATCGTCGCCTTCTACGAAGCGCAACCCACCGACTACGCCGATTATTTTGAAGCGGCTTGGCGCTACAAGTACCGGGCTACATTCGGGAAACCGGCAGCCACACTCGCGAGCACAGCCGCCGCCGGGAGAGTCAGCCCCAAGTATCTGCCGGTAGTTTGGGGAATTCTGGGCGAGACAGTCGCTCCCGCGCAGCGTAAAGCGGAAGTTGGCCCCATCGGCAAACTGCAGGCCATGTGGAAAGCTCTGCCGGCGCCGTCTTCGGGCAAGCCGGGCGATAAAGAATCCGCGATCCTTCGCGCGAAATGGGTAGAGATGCGCGACTTCATAGTCCGGATCCGCAACCATACGGCAATGCAGTTTACGGCCCCGGTAGTAACTGGGCCCCCTGTTCCGCCTCAACCGGCAGGTGCTCCGGTTGCAGGCCGGGGCGGCCGTGGTGGCGGGGGCCGGGGGCGTGGTTTACCTGCGGCCGCCCAGCCCTTGCTGACCTGGAAATACACTCAGTTCAATACAAACCGCAGGAAATTCGATCCGGGCGCACTAAGGCTGGATTCCGAGGCCCCGGAGAAGGCCCCGGAGATCCCCAAGTATGCCGGACTGCATGCGGAAGCGTCCGTGCGCTGGGCCGCGGTTATGAAGACGGCTCAGCTGAGCGATCCCGATTTGGTGGTTCCCGCCGCGCAGCGGGCCAAATATGAAGAGTCGTTCGCGCGTTTCGCGGATGTCTTCCCGGATACGTTCTATGTAAAGGAGCGCGGCAAGTTCTTCCCGGACGACTCGGCGGATTCGGGGCGTCTGGTGAGCGCCGGCTATCACAGCGTGATGGGCTTTTGGCGTGACGATAAGCCGCTGCAGGAACTCATTCTCGACGACAAGGGCAAGGCGGAACTTGACCGACTTTGGACGGAATTCGACTTCTACGCCAGCCACACGGCGCGTACTTTCATTCAGTACTATTTCAATCAGAGCGGCGAGGTTCAGGGCGGTGGGGCCGAGTCGGGCCGGCCGCGTCCGGCGGGTAAGGAAGTGACCGACTCGTCGGTTATCGCAGGAATCCGGGATCAGTACATCGCGCTGGCAAAGGCCAGCGATAATCCGATCGCCGCGGCATGGATGCCCCGCCATTTTGACGGCATCGACTCCACGCTGCGGTCACTGGAGAAGATGCGGGCCGCGGCGGAACCGGTCCAGTTAGAGGCTCTGGTGAAGTTTGCGGGGCGCGCCTACCGCAAGCCCCTGACGAAGGCGCAACGGGACGGTCTGGTGGCTTACTACCGCAAGCTCCGCGAAAACGGCGCGCTGTCCCATGAGGACGCCATGCGGGATGCCATCGCCAGTATTCTGGTCTCGCCGGAGTTTTTCTTCCGGGTCGACTTACAGCCACCTCCGACCGGCACGGGTATCTCGGCGTCAAGGCGTTCGCCAGGCGTCGCTGGTGCGGGAACGCCAATTTCACCTTACGATCTGGCCAGCCGGCTGAGCTATTTCCTTTGGTCCAGTGCGCCGGATGAAGAATTGCTGAAACACGCGGCGCAGGGCGATTTGACGCGGCCGGATGTTCTGATGGCCCAGGCCCGGAGATTGCTGAGAGATCCCCGGTCACGGGGGCTGGCGACTGAGTTCGCGGCGAACTGGCTCGATTCCCGGCACTTCGAAACCTACAATTCCGTGGATCGCCAGCGCTTCCCCGATTTCGATAGCGAGCTTCGGAAGGCAATGTTCGAAGAGCCTATCCGTTTCTTCGATGACGTAATCAAAAACAACCGTTCCGTTCTCGACATGCTGTATGGGAATTACACCTTTGTGAATCCGGCTCTGGCGAAGCACTATCGCATGAAGGACATTCCCGAGTTCAAACTGGCTGAGGTGAAGCCACCACCAGCGGCTGGACCAGGCAGGGCCATGCTTCCGATGCCAGGTCTGCCGGCGCCACCGGTTCAGGTGTATGCCAATCCGTCCGTAACCGCCGAGACGTGGGTTCGGGTGGACGATGCGGGCAAATACGAGCGCGGCGGCTTGCTGCCGATGGCGGTTTTCCTGACGCAAAGTTCTCCCGGATTGAGAACCAGCCCCGTGAAGCGGGGATATTGGCTTGTCCGGCGGGTGTTGGGCGAAGTGATTCCGCCTCCGCCGCCGGTGGTTCCCGAGTTGCCGCAGGACGAGGCGAAGACGGATGCACTGCTCAAAGATGTGTTGGCACGGCATCGGGCAAACCCGCTTTGCGCGGGCTGCCATGCGCGGTTTGACGTATTCGGCATCGCGATGGAAGGTTACGGGCCGGTGGGTGAGGCACGAACCAAAGATGTCGCCGGCCGGGCCATCGACCCCTCCGCGACATTCCCGGGCGGCTACCAGGGTTCGGGATTCCGGGGCGTCCAGGCATACATCAAAGAAAAACGGCAGAAAGATTACCTGGATAACCTCAGCCGCAAGCTTCTGGCGTATTCTCTAAGCAGGAGCCTGCAGCTTTCTGACGAACCGGTTGTCCAGAAGATGCAGGCCAGGATGGCCGCCGACGGCTATCGATTTGGCGGACTGGTGGAAACCATTGTGTCCAGCCAGCAGTTTCTAAACCGGCGGAATCCCGAGATCACCCAGAGGAGAGGCGAATAAATGTCCGACAAACTACTTCCGCAAAACAGAATCCCACGAGAGTTTTCGCGTATGATGTCCCGCCGCTCGGTCCTGCGGGGGGCGGGCGTGGCCATGGCACTTCCATTCCTCGAATCCCTCCCTGTCTTCGGCGCGGCCACGGCGTTCCCAAAGCGTTTTGGCGTTATGTTCATGGGCTGCGGAGTCAATGAGGATCACTGGAGCGCCTCGGGCGACGGCGGCGATATGAAGCTCAGCAAGACACTGTCGGTGATGGAGCCGCTGAAGCACAAGATCAACGTTGTCGACGGCCTTTTCAACAAAGCCTCCGTTGGTCTGGGAATTCACCCTGCCCAGACGGGCAGTCTGCTTTCGGGCGCTCAGGTTTCCAAAGGTGCGGTTCTCCACTCCGGCATGAGCGTCGATCAGATGATCGCCAATACGGTCGGGCAGGATACGCCGCAATCCAGCATTGTGCTGGCCTGCGATCCGCCGATGACCGGGTATCACGAAACCAATTACTCGATGGCTTACAGCTCCCACGTTTCGTGGCAGAGTGCGGACTCCCCGGTCCCCGTGGAACTCTATCCATCGCTGGCCTTCGACAACCTGTTTGAGAACCGCGGCAGCCTGCGCAGCATCAGCATTATCGACCGCGTGAAGGAAAGCGCGGAAGAGATGGGCAAGAAAGTCAGCGCGGCAGACAAGAGTAAGCTGGATGACTATCTTGCCAGCGTGCGCGAAGTGGAGAAGCGTGTAGGCGCAGTGCGCAAGAGTAAAGATCTGGCGGAGGATCAGGCCAAGCTGAAAAACACCGCCGCTTTCATGATGGAACGCCCCGCGAACGGCCTGCCGGAAGACCTGCGAGAGCACTCAAAACTGATGTGCGACATCATCGCGATCGCGTTTCAGACGGACAAGACACGTGTTGCGTCCCTGATCATCTCCCGCGATCTTTCGGCCATGTACTATCCGTTCTTGGGCGTGAACCAGGGTCATCACGGCGCCTCGCACAACAATAATTCCGACGGTTACGAAGCTATCGCGCGCTGGCATGTGAGCCAGTTCGCCTATCTGGCATCGAAGCTGGACAGCATGCCGGAAGGCGACGGCACGGTACTGGATAACTCCTGCCTGATGTTCCTCTCGAGCTTGTTTGTGGGCCGTACGCACGATAACACCAGACTGCCGGTGGTGCTGGCAGGCGGGTTGGGCGGAACGTTGAAGACGGGCCGGTCGCTCAGCTATCTGGGCGAGCCCGCGGAGAACCGCAAGATGTGCAGCCTGTACCTTTCGCTGATGGATCGGATGGGCGTGAAGCTGGATCACTTTGGGGATGCCGACTCTCGCTTAGCCCGCATATGAGTGCTGAGTGGAACCGCGCTGCATCACTGCGCCAGACGGGCATGCTCCTCCTTGCCGATGGCTCCAGGCAATTACTGGCTGACCGTGACGTGCCAGTCCAATTCCTGTGTAGGCTGGTATTTCAATTTCACTGGCACTGTCGGCCTTAACGTACTTCGGGATACGACCAGCGGCGTTTGGACCCCTACTCATGACAGCCAGTTGGGTGCGAGGGTCTTCGGCGATTCCGCCCCCGGCGCGGCGTCCGCTCCCGAACCCGGCTCGCTGGCCCTGTTTGCGCCGGTTTTATCCTGGCTGGTCCTTGTCTGGCGCGAAGGGGCTCTGCCGGGATTGCGGCGACCGGGGCATCGTCGGGGCCCCGGCGGCAGCGGCGGCCTCGAGGTCTCCCCAGCCTGCGCCGGATCAGTCGATTGCCCCACGTCACCGTCGGCTCCCCCACGGAGCGTCGGTTGCGTAAAAAGTGCCCCTCTCCAGTTGACTGGACAGGGGCTCTTTTCCGTTCCATCCGCCGATGAGTGACTCTCAGGAATTCCGCCTTGCGAATCCGCTCCCGAGATGGGATCATGGCGGTTTGAGGATCATCAGCCGACGAGCGATCCGTGAGTTTGGTCGAGAACAATCCCATTCGGTCGCAGCTCTCGCGATCTAGCCTGTGAAGTGGGCAACGCGGCGGGGTCAAATCCAGCCGATGTCAAGAGGACGTTCAGTGACGCGTCGCTGGTCGGCGACAAGGTTGTCTTCAATGTCGCGCAGAACCGCTACAGGCTGATCGCATGGGTGGCTTATCGGGCCCAGGAGGTGTTCATAAAGGCGATCCTGACGCACAAGGATTACGACAAGGGGGATTGGAAATAGCCATGACCACGACGATTGCCGTGGCATCGGAAATGAACGTTGCAGAGTACGGTCGGATGCTGGCACTCTTCGCGCCTAAGATCATCGAGAGCGAAGGCGAGAACGAGGCCGCGCTGGCTATTGTCGAGTCCATGCTCGAAAAGGGCGAACCGAACTTCTCGCCAGAGGAGCATGCGATGTTCGACCTGGTCACAACCTTGATTGAACAGTTCGAGACCCGCGCCTGTCCGACTGCGGATGCCGCCCCCGAGGAAGTCCTGCGGGATCTCATGGAGCACAACGGACTTACGGCGGGAGACTTGGAGTGCGAAATTGGTTCCCGCGCGAGGGTTTCGGAGATCTTGTCGGGGAAGCGCTCCATCAGCAAGGAGCAGGCGAAACGGCTGGGGGCCAGGTTTGGGGTCTCGGCTGCGGCGTTTATTTGAGGGCTGTACTCCGGTTCAGAGGGGAAGCTGCTCTGAGGCTTGAGGATCACCGAACGATTCAGAACGTGCCCCCTCATTGGGCGCACGCTCTCAATTCACAGACGTCTTTCGAAGTCGGGACCCTGCGAGCGCGGCGCTACCGATCGCAACCAGCAGCCAAGCCGCCGGCTCAGGTGCCGGAGAGGCCCCCGTATCGACGACGCTCACCTCGTCTAAGTTGCTGTGTCCAGGTGCGTTGCGCCCGAGAAACTCCAGCGTGGTCGAGGTGGAAGTCGCCACGAGTCCCGTAATGGTGACCTCTTGATAGCCAGTGATCGCAGCGTCGACGAAGTCTTCTACAACCACTCCACCGAAAATGACCCGCAATTCATTGGGCGTACTAAATCCCCCAGTACTGAACTCGAAATCCAACGTATAGATGTCTCCCACAACGGTCGTGAGCGTCTGCGACAGCGAGGACTGTTCCGCCGTCGTGCCGTTTATGCACGGCGAAAGGACGCAACCGTTTGACGCGTAGTAGGTTCCAGCGTAGGGGTGAGTTGTGCTGCTAGAGTTGTCGAAAAAACCCACGCCCCACGGACCGTAACTTCCATGCACCGCCCAACCAGAAAAAGTGCTGGATCCGGGTCCGCCATTCGCCTCGAATCCGCCGTTCACCACAATATTTGCCGCGTGCGCCTGTGTTCCTGCGAACACATATAACATGACCGTCGTGAAAGTTAGTCCAAGCCGCATAGTTCAATCCCTCTGATAGAGGGTAACGCAGCGGGGGGGGGGGAGTGTCAAGCACGCGTTACCGTTTTCTTGAGTTTAAGGTCTGGCCGCGAAATTGCGCGGATAGGAATTGGAGCCATTGAAGCGGGCCTGAAAATTCCGCCCCGAACTCGGCTCGCGCTACGAGACTCGATCAGCGTCCGCGCAGCCCAGTGTGGGAACACGACTTCCGGGCGGACGACTACGACTTAACTTGCGCGCTGCCCGTCGGGCGGGGCTTCCGACTGCCCTTGGCCTGGAGATTGTGCGCGGCAGCAGCGCGGATCAAATCCTTCAAGGCCGATTCGTTGACTTCTTCGCCCTCGCGAATATCAATGGCCCGCCGGACATTTCCATCCATGCTGGAGTTGAACAAACCGGCCGGGTCGTTCAACGACGCGCCCTTGGCGAATGTCATCTTGACGACGCTCTTGTACGTCTCTCCGGTGCAGACAATGCCACCGTGGGACCAAACAGGCGTCCCCATCCATTTCCATTCTTCGACGATTTCAGGGTCGGCCTCGTGGATGATGCCGCGCACTCTAGCCAACATCTGGCCGCGCCAGTCCCCCAGTTGCTGGATTCTTTGGTCGATCAATTCGGAGGCGGTTTCCGCCCCGGCTGGTTCTTTCAACGGTCCACCTCTCGTGCCTACCACGTATCGGAAAGCCGCATCTCTCTAAAACAGAAAAGGTGGACTCCGATTCGGAGTCCACCTTTATTCTCTCCAAAGACCTTTGGCTGCAAGTCCTCGATACGACTGGTCGGGCTGGCGGGATTCGAACCCACGACCTCTTGCACCCCAAGCAAGCGCGCTAGCCAGGCTGCGCCACAGCCCGAACTCACTAGTATACCCCGCCGCACCCCTCCCTGTCTCGCCCTTCGTAAACGTTTTTTAAGCAGCGCTTGCCACCCGTCCCGCAAACCTGCAAAACTGGATAAGACAGTTCGGCGGTGTGGGCCGCCACAAGAGAGGTTCTTCCATGTTCCAGACTCGCCTAGTCGCGGTCGCCGCGCTTTCCGTAGCCGCAGCGCTCTTCGCCACCGCACTTCACGCACAGACAAACCGCGGCGCCATCACCGGCACCGTTTTCGACCAGACCGGGGCTGTCGTCCCCGGTGCCGCCGTCACCGTCACCAATATCGGCACCAACCAGAAGATCCACGAGAAGACCTCGGCCGCCGGCTCCTACAGTGTGCCGTCGCTCGACCCCGTCTCCTACCGGGTCGAGGTGGATGCCCAGGGCTTCAAGAAGACCATCGTCGACAACATCAAGGTGGATACCGCGAGCACCGTAACCGTCGACGTGAAGCTGGAAACCGGCACGATCGCCTCGACCGTGATGGTCCAGGCGGAAGCCACCTCCATCAACACCGAAAACGGCTCGCTCAGTTCCACCATCACGGCCCGCGAAATCCAAGATGCGCCGCTGGTCAACCGCAGCGTGCTCGATCTCGCCATGACTCTCCCCAACGTCGCGGGCGACGCGGGTAGCGAGGACCCGGTCATCACGTCCGTCACCCCCTGCCCCGGCTGCAACCTCTCGGTAGGCGGCGGTCGCCCGATGAGCACCCTGATGTTGGCCGACGGCGCGAACAACACCGGCGTCAGCCTCGGCCGCACCATCACCAGCTTCTCGCCGGAAACGGTACAGGAGTTCACGGTGCTCACCTCGGCCTTCTCCGCTGAATATGGCCAGTCCGGCGGCGGCGTCATCAACGTGACGACGAAGTCCGGCACCAATGCGCTGAGCGGCACCCTCCTTTGGTACAACCGCAATCCCGATTTCGCCGCAGCGCCATTCACGCTGGCCGCGGTGAACCGCCCGGTCCCGACGCTGAAGTACAACCAGTTCTCCGGCTCCGTCGGCGGCCCCGTCAACCTCCCCAAAATCTACAAGGGCAAGGACAAGACGTTCTTCTTCGCCGCCGTGGAACCCCAGTACCGCCGCGACCACCTCGACCAGTACGGCCTGCTGCCGACCGACGGCATGCGCAACGGCGACTTCAGCGGCCTTGTCAACACCGCCTCCGGTTGGTTGCCGCAATCGGTAGTGAGCCAATTCCAGAGCGTCGCGCCCACCGCGGTCGCGTCCACGGGCGACAACCTGATCTACAACAACTACGTCGTGACCGGGAACCAGTTCACGCCCGCCACCAAGGCGACGGCGTTCCCCGGCAACGTGATCCCGCAATCACTGCTGGACACCACGGCAATCAAGACGGTCCCGTACATCGCCAAGGCCAACGCCTACTACCTCAACAGCAACGGCCTGATCTCGAACATCTTCGCGCCGCGCCAGTTGAAGCAGAACGAGGTCCGCTACACGGCCCGCATCGACCACACGATTTCGAGCAGCAACCGCATCTACGGCCGCTACAGCCTGACGCCCGTCGTCAAGACGCAGGGCACGCCGGTCAGCCCGACCAACAACGCGGCCGTCTACAGCGCCGGCCAGCAGGCGCTGATTTCCGACACGCACACCTTCGGGCCGACCGTCGTCAACGACATCCGCGTCAATTACACCCACGGCCGCTTCAGCAACACCGCCGCGCCGGAATACGACGCCAAGACGGGCATCAACCTCAATACGATGCTTGGGTTGCCGAGCATCACCACCGGCGGCGTCCCGGCCTTCAGTTCGCTGTTCCCGGGCTCCTCGCTCGGCGGCGGCGGCAGCACCGCGACTGGCTTCGGCCAGGGCGGCTCCACCAATTCCGAGGACAAGGAAGAGCGCTACGGCCTCTCCGACATCGTCTACAAGACCTGGGGCAAGATGAGCATTAAGATTGGCGGCGATTTCAGCCGGTCCCTGCAGAATGTGACCCCGCTCTATGCCGCGCTGGGCGGCCAGTATCCGTTCTCGGCCATCCAGACGAATTCGACGGCCACGAGCGCCGGCACGGGCGGCTCCCCGTGGGCCAGCTTCCTCCTCGGCGTCCCGAACGGCAACGTCACGCTGCGCCCGGTGGAAATCCCCTACTACTACCGCTGGGTGGCCGCCGACGGCTTTGTCCAGGACGACTGGAAGCTGCGCCCGAATCTTACCATCAACCTCGGCATCCGTTGGAATCTGGAAATGCCGCGGACGGAGAAGTACAACCACCAGGGCGTGTTCCGGCCGGATCTCGCGACCTCGGCCAACCTGCCCGCGCCTCTGACCCTGTCGGACGGCTCCGTCGTCAGCTCCACAAAGATCGTCCCGTTCGCCTTCAGCGGTGTGGGCGGCAATTCCCGCTACCTCACCAACCCCCAGTACAAGGATTTCGAGCCCCGTTTCGGTTTCGCATGGAGCCCGCGCTTCCTCGAATCGCACCACGTGACCTTGCGCGGCGGCTACGGCCTCTCGCACGCGCCCATCACCGGCTTCACCCAGTTGCCGCAACCGGACTTCAGCGCGACTTCCGGCTATGCCAGCACGGCACCCTCGTCCACGGCCAACCCGAACAACGTGATGCGGCTGGGTGAGAACCCGCCCGTGATCACGCCCGCCACGGCCAACCAAGTGATCTATGGACCGGGCGGCATCCCGTCGAACGGCCTCGTCACCAACAACAGCCTGTACTACCAGGCGGGTATCGGGGCATATGCCGTCTCGCCGAACTACCATACGCCGTACTCGAACAACTGGAATACAACCATCTCGTGGCAGGCCAACGCCAGCACCACGGTGGAAGTGGCCTACTCAGGGAACATGGGCATCCACCTGTTCATGCCGCAGGAGAACATCAACCCGAAGAACTCGAGCGTGTTGAGTGCCCAGATCGCGGCCAACCTCAGCACCACGGCAACCATCAACGACCCGCTTGGACGCATCAACCTGCAAACCGGCAAGGTGATTGCCGTCCAGAACGGCACTCTCGGGAGCCCGTACCTCGGTTTCTCCAGTCTGTACCAGTGGTTCGATTCCGCAGGCAACAGCATTCGGCACGCCGGCTATGTGAATGTAGTCCACCGGGCCGCCAAGGGGCTGACGTTTACGGCGAATTATACGCGCGCCAAGTCCATCGACACGGGCTCCAGCGCGGGCGGCGACAAGGGCATCCTGACCCCGGTCAATGGACAGGTCGGCGGACAGGTCGCGTTCGGCGGCACCCGCCAGAACGACCGTAGTGTCTCCACCTTCGACCAGCGCAACGTGGTCCACGCGAACGCGATTTACGATCTGCCGTTCGGCAAGGGTCGCCGCTTCCTGACGAGTAACAAGTGGCTCGACTACGCGGTGGGCGGCTGGACCGTCACCGGTCTGGAACGCTTCAACAGCGGCTTCCCCTATGTGGTCTACGTCTCGGACACGAACCAGTTGGGTGACTTGACCCACACTGTGCGGCCCAACATCATTCCCGGTGTGCCGCTGGTAAATCCTCTCTACAGCCGCAACTGCCCGATTGGCGCCGGTTGCCAGCCTTACCTCAATCCAGCCGCGTTCGAGCGTCCGGCCCTGGGTGCGCTCGGCAACGCGCCCCGCACCATAGACAATGCTCGCGGTCCGATGATCACGAACTTCGACGTTTCGTTGCAGAAGTCGTTCCGCCTCTCGGAAAGCGGCAAGCGCCGCCTGCAGTTCCGATTCGACTTCCTCAACGCGTTGAACCACCCGACCTTCGCAGTGGTTCCCAACAGCGGCGGCGGCGCGGACTTCATGGGCGCGCCCTCTACCGCGACGCTCACGACCGCGGCCTACGGCACCTGGGCTGCCGCCAACAACCAACCGGCGTATGCTACCACGGCTGGCACGGCGCTCTACAACCAAATCGTGAACAACGTGAACACCTACAAGGTGAACGGCGTGCTGCCCGCGAACTTCTTCACGGTTCCGCTGGCGAGCAACTTCTACGGGACTCCGGCCAACTCGTACGACATCACGACCATCGCGGGCTACAAGCAATACCAATTGCGCCAGGCCTACAGCACCAGCTTCGGGACGCTGTACAACAACAGCTCGCCCCGGTTCATCCAGTTCGGGGTGAAGCTGTATTTCTAGTCCAGTGTCCACCAGGAGTGCTCCAATCCGAAAGCGCCTCCCGCACGAGTTCGTGCTGGAGGCGCTTTCGTGTTTGCGCGTCCGTACGAGGCCGATGTTCAGTTGCTTTGCGGTGTACGTGGGGGAGAAGATTGTCTTCGCCCTCCGCGACCGTCCGACGGCAACCGCGGACAACGGCGTCTGGCTGGCAACAACGGTCGAACACCATGAGAGCCTGCGGGTGGAGTTCCCCAGCATGCGGTCGGTGGGAGTCCTTGGCGCAGGCGGGGTGACGGGGTGGCAGATCCTGCCGGTGGACGCCCCGGATTTTGAGGAGTCGGCGGTGCGGGCTTGCGAACTGGTTATCGCCGGCGACCCGCGGATCGGAAAAGTGCCGACGGTGAAGCGGGTCAAGAGGCGTCAGTCGTAATGGGTCCACACCGGATCATCTTGATGCTGTGCTCCGGCAGCTTCACCGCTTGAGCGTCATCGCCCAATGTGCCAAGTCATTGAATCGAGATGGCTTTGTAATTCTAACGAAGCTTCCAGCCGATACGCTGGATCATGCGTCTTAGAGTTCTCACTGCATTTCTTGCACTCAGCGCACCACTGTTCGCCCAGTTTGACACCGCAACGGTCCTCGGAACCATCAAGGATCCGTCCGGCAACGTCGTCACGACCGCGAAAGTTGTGCTCTCCAACACCGCCGACGGCACGCAACAAAACGCGTCCACCGATGCGGAAGGCAATTATCAATTCCTGAAGGTGCGTATCGGCACCTATACGTTGAAGGCCGAGGCTGGCGGCTTCAAGGCTGCCCAGGCCGCCAAGTTCGAAGTTCGCGTCAATGCCCGGCAGCGTGTCGACCTTGCGCTTGAAATCGGCGCGGTCAGCGAAAGTGTCACTGTTTCCGGTGCCGCAGCCGTCCTCGAAACCGATTCGAGCGACCGCGGCCAGGTCATGGCTACGCGCCAGATCCTCGATCTGCCCCTGAACGGCCGCTCCTATGCCGACCTCGCGCTGCTCGCCCCCGGGGTTCGCAAGTCGGTGCTGGAAGACGGCTCGATCACCAGCCGCGACGCCTCCTACAACGTAAACGGACAGCGCAGTGCGTTCAACAACTTCGTGCTCGACGGCGTCGACAACAACGCCTACGGCACCAGCAACCAAGGCTTCTCGAATCAAATCGTCCAAGTCAGTCCGGACGCAGTTTCGGAATATCGTGTCGCCACTGACAACTACAGCGCCGAATACGGCCGCGCCTCGGGTGCCGTGGTCAACGCCACCATCCGCAGCGGCACCAACAACTACCACGGCAGCCTGTGGGAATTCGTCCGCAACACGGAGCTGAACGCGGTCGGCTTTTTCAAGCCGCTGGGAGGCGTCAAGCCCGTATTCCAGCAGAACCAGTTCGGCGCGACCGGCGGCGGCCGCATCATCCGCGACAAGCTCTTCTTCTTTGTCGACTACGAGGGTCTTCGGCGCGTCCAGAGGGCCCTGACCTTCGCTACGATTCCGACCGGTTTCGCCAATCTCGGCACGGCGGTAAAGAATCCCTACACGGGCGCGATCTACTCCGACGGGGTGATCCCGCAGTCGGTCAGCACGCCGTTCGCGCGGGCCGTGCTGGCTGCGTTGCCGACCCCGAACCTTCCCGGCATCAGCAACAACTACCAATCGCTGCCCCGCGCCTCGATCAACGACAACAAGGGTGACTGGAAGATCGACTACATCCCCAACCAGAAGCTCACGACCTTCGCACGCTACAGCCACCGCGAGTCGAACCTCTACGTTCCGGGCAACATCCCGGGCGTGGCGGGCGGCAACAACAACGGCAACGTGCACCAGTTCAACCAGCAGATCGCCGCGGGCACCACATACAACCTGAGTCCGACCTCGCTGCTTGAAGGCCGCCTCGGCATCTCTTGGTTCGACGGTGGCAAGACGCCGATCGGCAAGGACACCCCCAGCCTGCTCACCCAGTACGGCATCGGCGGACTGCCCACCGATCCGCTCGTCGTCAGCGCACTCAACAGCCAAAGCGTATCCGGCTTCTCCCAGTTCGGCCGCCAAGGCTCGAATCCGCAGTTTCAGAACCCGTTCGTGGTTAATCCGAAGGTCAACTACTCCCGCTACATGGGTCGCCACACCTTGAAGATGGGCTACGAATACCAGGACATCACCACGACCATAGACGACTTCAACCCCGTTTACGGGCAAGACACCTACAACGGGCTGTTCTCGAACCCTGGCGTCGCCTCCCCGACCACGGCCCAGCGCCTCGCCTATTCGCTTTCCGACTTCCTCGTCGGCGCGCGCGACAGCTACAGCCTCAACAACTTCGTCATCATCGACCTGAAGCAGAAGATGCACTTCGCCTACGTCCAGGACGACTTCAAGGTGAGCCCGAAGCTGACCTTGAACCTCGGCATGCGCTACGAGTTCGCCACCCCGCAGTGGGTTGCGGGCAACCGGCTCGCAAATTTCGACCCCGCCACGAAGTCGTTGATCCAGGCCAAGAACGGCAGCCTCTATGACCGCTCGCTGGTCAATCCGCGACTGAACGACTGGGCTCCGCGTTTCGGTTTCGCCTACCGCGCGATGGCGAAGACCGTCCTTCGCGGCGGCTACGGCATTTCGTGGGTCCACTTCAACCGCATGGGCGGTGAGAACCTGCTGGCCTACAACGGTCCGAGCATTGTCGGTGCCACCTTCAGCCAGAGCCCGTCGAACCTGCCCTTGTGCGTGTCGGCCAGCGCGGCCAACGGGACCTGCTTCCGTCCGACTCAGTTGGGCTACCCGGACAACTTCGCGGTGCCCGCGACGTTCAACCCGCTCAACGCCCAGTCCCGCTACATCCCCAAGGACAATCCGGACGGCTACGTGCAGAGCTGGCACCTCAACGTGCAGCGTGAAATCACCCCGTCCCTGGTGTTCGACATCGCGTACGTGGGCAGCCACGGCGTCCACCTGATGGTGCTGGGTGACCAGAACCAGGCCGTTCCCAATCAGCTCGGGCAGAACCTGTCCCTGCAAGCCCGCCGGCCGATTTCGAACTTCAACGCGATCGAAGTGGCCACCGGCCTCGGCTTCTCCAACTACCATGCGCTGCAGATGAAACTGGAGAAGCGCTACTCGAACGGCCTCTACATCCTGAATTCGTTCACCTTCTCGAAAGCGATGGACAACGCGTCGGGGCACCTCGAAGCCACCAGCGGCGACAATTCGCGCGTCAACTTGGCGGACCTGAAGGACGAAAAAGGCCTTTCGAGCTACAACCAGCCGGTCAACAACACACTCGCCATTGTGTACGACCTGCCGTTCGGCAAGGGCCGCAATTACATGGGTTCCGCCAACATTGTTGTGGAAACGCTGCTGGGCGGTTGGCAGTTCAGCACCATCACCACGGCCACCGCAGGACTGCCGGTCAACCTGAACTACAGCCCGAGCTCGCAGTTCCAGGTCAGCGGCTTGCCGACCTATCGCCCGAACCTGATTGGCGACCCCTACACGTCCGGTGGCGGTCCGACCAACTACCTCAACCCGGCCACCGTGGTGCTGCCGACCGACTACACGCATCCCTTCGGAAGCGCCGGGCGGAACGTGGTGCATGGACCGGGATTGCTGCAGTCCGATCTGGCGATGCACAAGCAGGTGCGGTTGTGGAGCGAATCTTCGAAGTTGGAGTTCCGGACGGAAGTGTTCAACTTCATGAACCGGACGAACTTCGGCACCCCGGACGGCAACCGCAGCAATGGCAGCTTCGGGACCATCACCGGTCTCGCGGCACCGGCGCGGCAGTTGCAGTTCGGTGTGAAGATCTACTACTAAAACCGGCGATTCGAACGGTGGACGGGCCGCGTGATGGAAGTCGCGCGGCCCTTTTTGTGTGCCGAGCATGTTCGGCGACTACTGGGGTGCAAGTCCCCTGACCAACCTGATGGAGGTGAAGGATAGCGAAGCGCAAGGGCGTGACCGCGAGGAATCGTCTGAAAGAAGCGTGGAGCAAAGGCGCGAGCTGAT
>CAIVPR010000060.1 GCA_903907865.1 uncultured Acidobacteriia bacterium | reverse complement strand
CGGCGGAGGACGGAAGGGCGTCCTCGTCGGCGTAGCTACAGACGACCCAGCAGTGGTATCACTGGCCAGCAGCAGTCGCCCGGCGTGGCTGTAGTTGAACAGCCCCGCGAGCTTCTCCTCGTAGTCCCGCGCGGCCGCCGTGCGCTCCATCTCGTGCGCCCGTCGCTCCGACTCGACGCGCGCCACCGTGTCCTCCAGCTCCCGCCGCAACTCCCCCACCTGGGCCTCGCTCGCGGTGAGCGCGTCCAGTCGCTGCAGCCCCTTGGTGCGGCCCTCGACCATTGTGATCAGGCGGCGAATGGCGCTGTCAGCATCCTGCCCAAGCCGGACAACTAGGCGCAAATGGGGATGTCCCGGCCGATGTTGAAATTGGAGGGCAGGCGTTGCTCACCTTAAGCCTGTAGGCTCGGGGTGTCGAATCCGCAAAGGAGAGCAACGCCATGAAGAAATCTACCACATCGGCCGGAGTGATTCCGGCGGCAATCGTCGAAGATGCTTGGCAACAAGTCGGTGTCAGCTTCGAGCGGTTCTGCCTGACGGCGGGCATCGCCACCTTGGCTCGCATGATGGAGGAGGACGCGGATGGGCTCTGCGGCCCCCGCTATGGCCATGGTGATGGCAAGGACGGACACCGCTGGGGCAAGGCCAAGGGCAAGGTCGGCTTCCACGGCGGCAAGGTCGAGGTCGAGCGGCCTCGTGTCCGTTCCCGCAAGGGCGGCGAGGTGAGCCTGCCGAGTTGGGAGGCCGCCCAGTCCGAAGACCTGCTGAGCAAATGGGCGCTGTCCCAGATGCTGATCAACATTTCGACGCGCAAGTTCGGCCGCTCCGTCCGTCTGCCGGAGGGTGATATTCCGGTGGTGAAGGGCACGGGTGTGTCCAAGTCGGCGGTGTCGCGCCGGTTCGTGGCGCTGTCGGCGGAACGCTTGAAGGAGTGGATGGCGGCGGACCTGTCCAAGTTGGACCTGCTGATCATTCAGATCGACGGCATCCACATCGAGGAAGACCTGATGCTGTTGGCCGCAATCGGCATCGACGGCGAGGGCGTGAAGCATCCGCTGGGGGTGCTGGAAGGGGCGACGGAGAACGCCGCCGTGGTGCAGGCGCTGCTCGACACCTTGATCGAGCGCGGTCTCGACCCGACAATCTGCCGCCTGTTTGTCGTCGATGGAGCCAAGGCGCTGACCAAGGCGATCCGCAACACCTTCGGTCGCCACACCCCGATCCAGCGTTGTCAGGTCCACAAGGCCCGCAACATCACGGATCGCCTTGCCAAGCCCCTTCATGCCAGCGTCCGCAAGGCTCTGCGCCAAGCGTGGGAACTGGATGATGCCGACAAGGCCGAGCGCCTGATCCGAAACCTCGCCCGTCGCCTGGAGCATGACGCGCCCGGCGTTTCCGCCAGCATTCTGGAGGGGTTGGATGAAATTCTTACCGTCATCCGCCTCAAGCTGCCGCTCCAACTGCGCCGGTCGCTGGCCTGCACCAACATCATCGAGAACATGAACGGCACCATCCGCCAGGTCTGCCGCAACGTCAAACGTTGGCGGGACACCAAGATGGTACTCCGCTGGACTGGTGCCGCCATGCTGGAAGCCGCCAAGGGGTTCCGGCGGCTCAAGGCCCACAAGCAATTGCCGAGCCTGCGAGCCGCCCTGCTTGCCCATCAGGCCAAGCATTCCATCAACCCCGATCTTGAACAGCACGCCAAAGCCGCGTAGCCTGTTCAGACCGTGACGCCTGCCGAGCGAATTTCAACACGGCTCGGGACAATTCCCGAAAACCGAACCTATTTCATCAAGCCGCATGGTTATGGCCCCGGAGCGGGGGCCATGTTTGGTCTTGTGGGTGTCTTGGTTTCCGCCGCCATGGATTCGTCCAAGCCAAGGTATGAGTTTCT
>CAIVPR010000059.1 GCA_903907865.1 uncultured Acidobacteriia bacterium | reverse complement strand
GGATTGCGGTTACTGGAATAACCGCTAATCCAAGTCTGCGGGAAAACCGCCCGCCATGCCAAATGCCGGGGCAGTGCCTGTCGGGGCAGCCCCACGGTGCCCCGGTCGCAGGATAATACCGCGAAGCGGTTTAGTTCACCGTGATTTGGGTTGGGCTGGATTTTGAGCGAACCGGTCCGGCGGCGACTCCATACGGTCGCCGCCGCAATTCGCCCACATGGGTTAGACTCCCAGCATTTCGTCGTCGCTGGCCCAGCCGTCACTCCGACCCGGCAAGCGGCGCGCCGCTTCGAAGGCGGTCTCGAAGGCGGCCCGCAGGGAGGTGGTTTGCCACACCTCCGCGCCTTCCAGGAGCAGCGCGGTTCTGACGTAGGGCGCATCCCACCAGTCGAGCTTGCCTCTGTGGTGCTGGTCGTGGCTCTGAAGCGCCGAATTCAGGAACGTTGCACGCACCAGCGCATACAGCGGGAGCTTGAACCATGCCGTCCAATTGGCGTCGGGGATGAGGAGCCTGCCAAAGGTGATGGTGGTTGCGACCACGCCGGGTTTCGCGCCTTCCGGGGCACGATACCCCCAGAGGTGCAACACGGCCAGGCTGCAGAGCGAGAACACCTGGTAGAGTAGGACCACGGCCAGCCACCAGGCAAGCGCCGCTTGCCACGGCAAGGCGAACGTGATTGCGACCGACACCAGTCCGGCCAAGACCCTGCGCCAGACCGGGTTGGACGGTATCTCGTTCGGGCCGCCCTTCTTGCGCGAGCCCTTGGCCCCGGCACCCAGCGACGCCCGGAGGCGCATTGTGAGGAAGTTCCAGTGCAGGACCGGGTCGGCGAGCGTCCGCAGGAACGCACCCCAGCCGGTGAAGCGCGCGCCGAGGCTTTCCACCATTTGCTCGTCGGGGTCGACACCTTCTCCTTGGACGCCGGCGAACGCATGGTGCCAGCCGTGGACAACCTGGTAGGTCTTCCAGCTTGGGAGGAGCGCGACTGCCGTTACCGCGTCATAGACCGCCGGGGTGAGCGTATCCGGCTTCCGCTTGCCGTCCACAACCTTGGGACCCCAGGGGAGGCCGGCCGTGGAGTGCGTGAGTTCGTGGCCTGTCCCTGCGGACAGGTTGCGGAGAGCACCGGCCAGCAGCACAGAGCCGATGACCTTCAAGCCGAGGCCTGGTCCTGCCAAGACCAGCGCGGTGCCGGTCGACAAGCCACCCAGCAGTGCGTAGACATGTCGGAGCTTGCCGTTGGCGAAGACCGGCTGGCGCTCGCGCCAGGTCGGAGCCAAGCCGGTGATTGGCGTCACGATTGCGCTCACGGCACTGTGCGCGAAGCCGGGGAACCGCATTGTAAGATAGACCTCAAGGGCGTCGCGGCGCTTCAGCGCCTCGGGCCCGGTGGTCTCGTTGGTTCGTCGTTTCATTGGTCGTTTCCTCTGTCCCCCGGTTGGGGACAAGGCAAATTTCCCAACTGAAACTGGAATCAAACCCCGGTTGAAACTGGAAAAACACCGGAAAAACGCTGGGTGGAGATCGAACGCGGATTCACCGCGCTGACTGACCCGTGTCTTCGCAAGTCACGCCACTGGAGATTGGGGCTCTGGCGCGGTGGGGATGTTCGGTTATTGCCGCCTGAAAGGCGGCTTGCAGCGAAGAATCGCTGCCCCACAAGACAGCGGAGCCGTGGAGAAATCGGGGTGCTGCCGCAACGAGCATTCCAGTTACGGCTGGCTGAAAGCCCGCCGCGGGCAATATTGCCCGCCCCACACAGATCGGATAAACTGGCGACTAATGACCTTCCGAACTGGTCCGGAGTCCGACCCGGACAAGTACGTCTTCGTTGAGGACGGACTCTTCACCAAGGGTTCGAATCGCATATCCATCTCCGGCAACCCCCGCAAGCTCCTCGCGATGCTGCTCAAGGGCGCAACGGCGGCACACGGGCCACGGCTGGTCACTGCCGACCAAATCATGGCCGCGTTAACGGATGGCACCGAGGTCGGAACCCTTGCGCAGAACTACGCCACGGACAACCTCAAGCTGATCAAGAAACTGCTGGATGCGGGCGAGGGCGACGACGCCATCGGGAATGAAAAGAGTGTGGGTTGGTTCTGGACATGGGCGGTGCAAGTTGTAGACGACGAAGACCCGCCTTTAAAGGAAGATCCGACCCTCTACCTCGAACGAATCAAAAAGGAGTGTGGCTGGATTGACCTGAAGGGTCTCTACATCGCCGACGGCAAGGCCAAGCGCTTCCCCATCAGCGAGCTCTACATCGAGCTGGCCGCGGAAGGCGCGGGCATGCGGGAACAGGTGTTACTGCGCGAGGCGCTGAAAGCCCGACTCCTCGTGGTCATTGGCGATCCGGGCTCGGGCAAGTCCACTTTTCTCAACCGGATCGCCTACGACCGGGCGGTCGGGTACAGCTCCGAAGCAAGGACCAAGCTCCCCATCTTAGTGCGGGTTTCGACCCTGGCCCGCCACATCGCCAGCGAAACCGCCAAACGCGGGATTCTTGCACCGCGCCACGACGACCCCTGCTGGTTGCCTGACTTTCTCCACGATCAGAGCAAGGCGTTGAAGGATGGTTTGAGCCGCCAGTACTTTGAGGCGACGCTGGAAAGCGGCAACGCGGATATTTTGCTCGACGGTCTCGACGAGGCACCGAATGAACGCGAGCGCGCCCGGATGGTGCAGTTGTTCGAAGTCATCGCCTCGGCGTACCGGAAGTGCAGCATTGTGGTAACCACGCGTCCGAAGTCGTATGACGGGAAAGGTCGCCTGTCGGGCGATTTTGCGGTCGCCGAGATTGCCCCGCTCGGAAGGGAGGCTGTGGAGACCTTCATTGGGAAGTGGTGCGCGGCCCTATTTCCGGAGGACGCGGCAGGCGCCGCCAAGCATAGTGGCGAACTTGCGACGGCGATCCAACGAGTTCCAGCAATCAAGAAGATGGCGCGCAATCCCTTGATGCTGACCGCGTTGGCCGCTATCCACTGGAACGACCGCCGCCTTCCCGAGCAGCGGGCCGATCTCTACCGGTCCATCCTCCTGACGCTGGCCAATGCCCGCGATGAAAAGCGCGGTGCCCAAATCTCACCCGAGCAGTGCCTGAACTACCTGCAGCGGCTCGCCTTGAAGATGCACCAGTCCGATCAGGGCCGGAAGGAGTTTGACCGGGAGTCCGCGGCCGATGCCCTTGCGCCGGAATTTGCCTCCAAGAAATTGGCCCTCGACTTTATTGTTGCCGAAGAGCTGGAGAGCGGGATCATTGTCGCGCGGGACTCGAACGTCGCCTTTGCGCACTTGACGTTTCAGGAGTATCTGGTCGGGCGCGCCATGTGCGACGATCGCGATCTTATAGACAAGGTGTTGTTCGAGGGTGACCGTGTCTTTCGCCCGGAGTGGCGCGAGGTGGTGCTGCTGCTTGCCGGGCAACTTTCCGGGAATGGCCGAACCGCAGTGGAGTCGTTTGTGGCCAAGATTCTGGCCGCAGTCGGGCACAATGCGGGGCTTCCCCGCAAGGCCAAAGCATTTGCGTTGCTGAGCGCCTTGGTGGCCGACCTGCACCCGAGGTACAAGCCGACCGGCTACCAGCCGAAGAGTGATGGCTACGCGCAACTCCGTGACGACGTGCTCGCCATTTTCGATCCCAAGCAGTGCGACAAGGTTCCTTTCGAGACCCGGCGGGAAGCGGCCGATGCGTTGGGGGAATCGGGCGACCCCCGGTTGAACGGGGACAACTAGATCCGTGTCGAACCTGGCAGCGTTTGGATGGGCAAGGCGAAAGCACGCGCCGAACGTACCAAGGTGCAAATCTTGAAGAGGTTCGACATCGCCCGATATCCGGTGACGGTAGCAGAGTTTGCCCAGTTCGTCGAGGACGGGGGCTACGACGATCTCCAGTGGTGGGATGGCACACGCGATCTGATCGAGGGCAACCGCTTGGAGCCGGTGTGGTGGGATGTGCAAGAGAGCAAGCGGAACCACCCTGTTACGGGAGTGAGTTGGTACGAGGCCAAGGCTTACTGCCGCTGGCGGACCGCGCAGGAGCGGGCTGCCACGAACCATGCGACGAAACCGGTCACGATCCGGCTTTTGTCGGAGGCGGAGTGGGAGTTTGTGGCGCGGGGGGGCGACGAAGATCGCCCATATCCTTGGGGCCCGGAGAAGAGCGACCTCGACGTTCGGGCCAACTATTACTACGGGAAGAGCCTTCGCGGGACCACACCCGTGGGCCTTTACCCCCATGGAGCGACGCCGGAAGGCGTCCTCGACATGGCGGGAAATGTCCTAGAGTGGGTCGAAGATGCGGAAGTGGAGAAGGACAAGGAAACGCTGCGGGTTCTGCGCGGCGGGTCGTACTACAGCAACGCAGAGCTCCTGCGTTGCGGGGCCCGCTGGGTGGGCCGGCCCGGCGACTTCAACCTCTACGTCGGGCTGCGAGTGGCCAGGGAAGTGTAGTTTCCTTTGTTCTTTGTTTCTTTTTCCTTTGCCTTCTCCCTAAACGGTGGTACTGGGGCCGGGGTGTCCCGCAATGTTGGCAAATGGCGCTGGGTGGGATGGTGGGACCGCTTGCTCACGCGCGCGGCTCGGAAGCGCGGAGGGTGTGGGGTTAGGGGTTGGGCTCGGGGCGGAGCCCCGAAGATCTTGTGTGCCGGGCATCTTCGTCGACCACCGCAGTGAGCCGCCCCGCACAAGCGTGCGTCCAGGGTTGGCATATCGTACAATCCTAGGCAATGGCTCGAAAGCCCTTGCGCATTTTCCTCTCTTCCACCTCGCGAGACTTGGCCAAGCACCGCGAGGCTGTGAGCGTCGCGCTGGAGCAACTCCACCAAGTCCCGGTCCGCATGGAGACCTTTACCGCGCTGCCCGACGACCCTGCCACAGAATGTCGGCGATTGGCGGCGGGTAGCGATCTGGTTGTCTGCATTGTGGCCAACGAGTACGGCCATGTTCCTCCGACTAGCTCCGGCGGAGACGGGTACCGTTCCATCACCTGGCTTGAACTCGCAGCAGCTACGGAAGCCCCGAAGCCCGTCCCGGTGCTGGCCTTCCTCGCAGAGATAGATTCCAGTGAAGCGGGAAGTCCGCTCCGCGCATTCAAGCAGTTCCTGGGCAAGTTCACATGGCGGTCCTTCAACAACCCCGACCACCTGGCCAAGGAGGTCTGCGTCGCCGTAATCAACCACCTGGGCGGCCACCAGACCGACGACGAACACCCCGACCTCACGCCGTACCTGACCCAACTCCGCGACCGCTGCGGCTTCATTGAAATCCAGGGTCTGATGGTCGCTTCGGGCAAGGCCCCCCGGCTTCCCATCGACCACCTCTATATCCCGCTCAACACCCGCGCCCGCGCGTCTTCCCCCAGTGCCGGCCGCGGTTCCGCCCAAACTCCGGACGGCGAGACCGACCTGGTCGAACTCAAGACCCTCTTGGACGCCCGCCCCGTCGTCAACCTCATCTTCATCGGCGATCCCGGCTCCGGCAAGAGCACTTTCCTCCGCAAGTCCGTCCTCGACCGCGTCCACGCCTTCGACGCCGACCCTCTCCACGCGCCGTTCCCGATCCTCGCGTCCCTGGCGCGTCTCGCCGCGTTCATGGAGGCCCACAAGCCCACCGAGCATGAGGCCACGGGTCCCACCTGCCTGGCCGATTTCCTCGCCGCCGAGAGCGACGAGTTCAACCAGGGCCTCAGCCGCGCTTTCTTCCAAGCCCGGTTCCAGGATCAACACAACATCGTGTTTCTCGACGGCCTCGACGAAGGCCCCACCGCCCGTTCGCGGGAGCTCCTCTCCGCGCTGATCGAAAACGCCGCCCGCGCCTATCCGAAGACCAGCTTTGTGGTGACCACCCGGCCCGCCTCCTACGAAGGCAGCGGGGTGCTCAGGCGATTTGACGATCACGTGATCGAGCCCCTCGACCGCCCGGCGATCCTGTTCTTCCTGCAACGGTGGTGCCAAGTGCTGTACTCGGACAGCGAAGAACTGGCGGGCCGCTACCTCGCCGAACTGACGAAGGCCCTGCGAGCTGTCCCCGAAATCCGCCGGATGGCCAGCAATCCGCTCATGCTGACCGCGCTCGCCGTCGTCCACTGGTGTGAACGGAACCTGCCGGAGCAGAGGGCCGACCTTTACCGCTCCATTTTGAACGCCCTTGCCAGTTCCCGCGTCCAGCGTCCGGGCCGGATCGGTGCCGCGCAATGCCTCACCCGTCTGCAAAAGCTGGCGCGGAAAATGCACCTCGACCCGGCTGGCCGCAAGCTGGAAATCGAGCGGGCAGCCGCAGCCAGGGAACTCGCCCCGGATTTCGGGGCGTCCGGCGATGCCGCCCTGGAGTTTATCCGGCAGGAGGAACTGGAAACCGGCATCATCGTTTCGCGCGGTCCGACGGTGGTTTTCAAGCATCTGACGTTCCAGGAGTTCCTGGTGGCGCGGGCGCTGGGGTTCAACCGGGGCTGGATCGATACGGACCTGTTCGACAAGGACGCGCGGGTCTTCAGCCCGAATTGGCGCGAGGTGCTCCTCCTGCTCTTGGGCAATCTTTCCGAGGGCGGCATGGAGCCGGTGGACGAGATCGTGAGCAAGATTCTGGACCGGGTGGGCCCCGGTGCCGACTTGAAGCGGAAGGCCATGGTTTTCGGACTGCTCGGCGCGGTGATGGTCGATCTGCGGCCCCGGAACAAGCCGTACGGTTACCATCCGGCGGACAAGCGGTATTTACGGCTGCGCGACGAGGTGCTTGCGATTTTTGACCGCGACAAGTGCGGTGGCATCGACTTTGCGACCCGGCTTGCGGCGGCCAACGCGTTGGGGGAATCGGGCGACCCGCGGCTGAACGAGGATAATTGGATCCGGGTGGAACCGGGTAGCGTTTGGATGGGGGAAGCGGAGGAGCGGGTGAAGCGCAAGGAGGTCGCAATCGTGAAGGGGTTCGACATCGCGAAGTATCCTGTGACGGTGGCCGAGTTTGCGCAGTTCGTTGATAGCGGCGGCTACGACGACCTTCAATGGTGGGATGGCACCCGCGATCTGATTGTCGGCAAACGTGACGAGCCGTGGTACCCCAGAGCGGATCGTAGGAACCCGGCAATATCGCGCGAATCGATCGCCGAACATCGTGACGAGCCGTGGGGCTGGGAACAACAAACGGAGAAGCGGAACCACCCGGTTAGTGGTGTGAGCTGGTACGAGGCCAAGGCTTACTGCCGATGGCGGACCGAGCAAGAGCGGGCGGCCCCGAACCATTTGCGGGAACCGATCGTGATCCGGCTCCTGTCAGAGGCCGAGTGGGAGTTTGTGGCGCGTGGGGGTGGGGAGGATCGCCCGTATCCTTGGGGTACTCATGAGAACAGCCACGAAATGCGGGCGAACTATTTCGACGGGGAGAGAGTTCGAGGGACGACGCCTGTGGGACTTCACCCCCATGGCGCGACGCCGGAAGGCGTCCTCGACATGGCGGGCAATGTTTGGGAGTGGGTAGAGGATGCCGAGGCAGGGGAGGACAACGAAGCGCTGAGAGTTCTGCGCGGCGGGTCGTTTGATGACTACGCTTGGCACTTATGTTGCGGGGCTCGCTGGGTGTTCCGGCCCGGCTTCAGCAGCAACTACCTCGGGCTGCGAGTGGCCAGGGAAGTTTAGTTCCCTTTTGTCTTTGTCTCTTTTTCCTTTTGGTTGGTGGTGGGGGCGGGGCCCTTCAGGTGCCGGGGTGGGGTGGGGGAGCCCCGAAGAAATTGATTTTGGGGAGGCGAAAGTAGAAGTGCTTGGCTTTCGCCTCGGGCTGTTCGGTTATGGCGACCTGAAAGGTCGCAGCAGCCAAGAATGGCTGCCCTACAAAGTGGCAAGCGGCGCTGGCAGGAATGTGGGGACCGCTTGCTCGCGCGCGCGGCTCGGATAAGGATTGCGTTGCCATGACCGAACTCGCGCGTTTCGGGCCTGTCGCAATGGGCCTCGGCTGCTTCGCGCCTACGGCCCACAAAAAACGATGAAAACGTGCTGGCGCTCCGGACAGTGCGGTTATGGCCGCCTGAAAGGCGGCCTGCAGCCAAGAATGGCTGCCCCACACGGACAGCGGAGCCGCAACCGGACGAAGAACAGGCGTCGACAGGATTGTCGACGCGGCATGCAGGATTGTTCCCCATCGGGCCGGCCCGCAAGGATTTGAATGAAAATGGGAATGGTCGCGGGGCGGTCGAGGTCGGCGCACGCAATGGATATGTCG
>CAIVPR010000058.1 GCA_903907865.1 uncultured Acidobacteriia bacterium | reverse complement strand
TCCGAGCCGGGATCGGGCTTGTAAAACCGTTTGTCGTCATGATGAGGTTTGCCTTTCCCGCCCTGCACTCTAATCCTTGTCACACAGGCTGACTCATCAAGCTTGACACAGAGGGCAGTTCGACGAGGCTCGCGCGTGTTTAGGTTTGGCGGAGTATGGGAAGGCAGAGTTCGTGGCACAGCGGGGTAAGGCGGGACTCGCTTTGTTGAGACGTCGCATTCGTATTATCGCATTGATTCGCTGAGTCCATTAGCGATATTCCCGATACAATCCCAAAGCGCACTGTTCAGTTCCTCGCCTGGGCCAAATTCGGCTTTTCTCCAGCGACACACTTGACTGCCTGTGGCGACGTAGCCAAACAGTCGGTAAATGCTCGAGTCCTCGGCGTTGATGCGGCCCGTCTTGAGGAGCGAGAGCAAGATCGCCCCGATTGGTACCGTGTGCGCGCGATTCATGAGGGCGGGCGAACCGTAAACTTCGCGCAGACTGTTAATCTCCCCAAAAAGGCTCCGCACCACTTCGGATTTTCCCGCATTGCACGCGGTCAAGAACAGGTAGTCTGGAGCGAACACCTTCAGCCACCGACCCACGGTAGGCCACGAGCGCATCGCTTCGCCCGTCAACTTTAGGCCGTGTTCGTTGCTGTGGCCAACAATCAATACGGTGCGGAAGCCTCGGGAATGCTCCTGAAGCGCATTCGCAAAATCACGCCCCATCTCACCCTCGCTGTTTGCGCGAACAACCACAATCTGCTTTTGTGGCATCTGGCCCCGCACATACTCAGCAAATTTGCTACCCAAGTCCATTCCGTGCTTGGCTAGGTGTTCGGCATCGCACTCGACGATCAGAAGGTGGGCGCGGACTGGCAGGCGTGTACTCTTGCCCTTGGCAACGACCTTTCGCTTTCTTGGCTCCTGCATATTGACTATCGTAAGCCTCAAGCCGGAGCGATCACCTTGGCCGCGTGACAGTCTCACTCCGCGCGGCGGCCAACGCGAACGCGCGTAGGCTGCTGTGGGAGCCATTTGGGCGCGGTACTGCGATAGAATCTGTATTCAGCGGTTGTGTCCCTCCGCCACCAAAAATCGAAGCCTGTACCGGCCACCGCCTTAAGAAGCTACCTATGCTGACTCCAGAGGAACGCCAGCGGATTGAGGAAGAAGAACGCAAGCGGATTGCTGAAGCGCAATACCGGGCCGAGATTCGGGCTAGGCTACTACAGGCCGAGCCCAAGGCCCAGCCCACGCTGGTTCAGAAACCCAGCCAGATTCATTGGGTACTCGCGCTTGGCGCTATTCTGATCGTCGGCGTGATTCTCCTCGCCTACGACCTCAGCCAGCCGAAAGCCGAGAGTGAGGGTGGTACACCCGTTGCCATCACCTCGTCGCCATTTGCCAAGACGCGGTACGTCCCGGCAACCAAGAAGATCGCCACAGGGCCGGTCATTGTGAAGGCCCAAGGGTACGTCCAGTATCAATTTGTCATCACACCTGAAATGGTGGAGCCCACAGTGACAGGCTCTTTCACCGCTTCGGGTGGTTCTGGGAATGATATTGCCGCGGTGATCGCTGACGAGATGAACTATACGAATTGGATCAACGGCCATCAATCTAGCGCTTTCTGGAGTACCCAAGGCAAAGAGACAACTGGAAGTTTCGAGCTGCGTCTAAAGCCCGGCGTGTACTATCTCGCCTTCAGTAATAGGTTTTCCTCATTCACCGACAAGGAGGTTGTTGTCGAGGCAGACCTGAACTACAAGAAATCGGAGACGTACCACTGAGCCAGGTCTGCGTCCGGTTTTCATCTTCTCTACGACAGGCCGGAACCAAGGGATTGTCTGCGGATCGATTCCTTGCGCTCGCAACATCCTTCAAACTTGTTGAGGGCATCCCGTAAACGAGGCTGCTTACTTAGGGTCACATCTTCCAAGAACCCATCCATCGCTGCTTCCGTGACCAGCATTGCGACTCGCTGCAAGAGCGTTACGGCCTGCGGATCCGTGTTTTTCATTTTCTCTGCTTCCTGAGCGAGGGTGGTCAGGTAGCTCATTAGGACGGTTACCCTCGCAATATCAACCGAAGATCTGGTGGCGTTCAAGAGCCGGAATGTCACCAAAGTGTATATGACCGTGGAGACTGCAATCACTGCCGTGAAGACGGTCATCAATGTTTCGTTCATTCCAAGAGAATATCAGGTTAAAACGGAGGAGTCGTGAAGCTCGGTCCATTTCCGAAATCGGCACGTGGTTCCGCACGAGATCGAACGCCCTGCAAGCGAAGCTATAGTGCTTTGAAAAATGATTGGGATTGGTGAGGCGCTGCTGAACAAAGTAGTTCACCGTGTGATCACGAGTTGTTGCTGAAAGTCGCGGTCCGCGATCCGGTGATGGACGCGTACTCGCCGGGATCTCACCCGAATGGCGGAGCCGCCCCGGCTCTTCGAGCCGAGATGGAGCGATGAAATTATCGACGAGACCACGCGAACGCTGCGAGGTAAGCTCGGATGGCCCGGATCGCTGGTCGACCACTTCGTTTCTGAGCTGCACGCCCATTTCGACGATGCGTGGATCGACGGCTACCAGTTCATGGTTCCTTGCATGACCAACGACACGAAGGACCGCCACGTTGCTGCGGCAGCCGTCCACGGCGGTGCCGAAATGATCGTTATGCTGAACGTTGCGTAAGTTTGAAGCGCGCCACCTGATGACGTGGGGAGTCACGACCGTTCATCCACAGGAGTTCCTGGCGGATCTATATCGGAATGATAGAGTGCCGGTGCGGCTGAAGCTGGAACAACAGGCCGCCGACCGGGGCCGCACGCTCGCTCAGTTGCTTGGGATCCTGCGGAAGACGGTGCCAGAATTTGTCGAACTCTTTTCTCGAGATCGGAACCCGTAGCGATACCGGCTGCGTGATCAGTCTCGAAGCTGGCCAAGTGGGACAGAATCACGGCAACATAAACAAGGTGATTGTCCCTCTCTCATTGATTGGCAGCTTCGCCTACGCCCAAGTCCAGACTACAGTGCCCATGTCGTGCAGGGTGCCAAACCGGTCACAGTCGAGCACATCAACATTCACGGCACGGCCCTCGAAGACAATCTTGAAGGCGCCGCCATAAGACCGGACGTGATTTGTGTTCCTTCCGCCCGGCTGCGCCGTCGGCCAACGGCGATTTGAGGATCGGCACCCAAAACACCCTGTTGAGGCTGGGCTGCATCCCCCGGTTCCGCGCCGCCCGTCCTCCAAAGCCCCCAGCCTCGCAACCGCCGTGATCCCTGATCACAGCCCATGAAAAAATATTCCACGTCCTCCTAACCCCAACAAACCAAACCCCAAACCGCCTCTCCTACAACCGTAGTGCCACCCCTCCATAGTTCGTTTTCCACCCCCTCGCGCGCTACGATCATCCCGCGATGGAAAACTTGACCCATACCCCAGAAACCACCCCCGCGACCGCTCCCCCGTCCACCCCGAAACCCCGGTCCGAGGCCCAAATTGCCGCCTCCCGCGCCAACGGAGCCAAGTCCAAAGGCCCCAAGACCCCCGAAGGCAAGCACATCGCCTCCATGAACGCCGAGCGCCACGGCCTTCTCTCTCGCTTGGCCCTAATGGATGGCGAAGGCCAGGCCAATTTCCTCCAGCTCTCCCGCAACCTCATCGAGCTATTTCAGCCAGCCGACGAGCACGAGGCCAACCTTGTCGAAATCATGCTCACCTCCATCTGGCGACGCCAGCGCGCCATGGCCATGGAAACCTGCGGCTTCTCCTTCTTCCACCGTCACCAGACCCGCCTCGCCATCCAGCAAAACAATCCCGGTGGCAGCCACTTCGACCTCGCCTTCGCCGGCCTGTCCGCCAGCCTCGCCTCCAACACGGACGCAGACGCCCGAGCCCTCGAACTCCTCCACCGCTACGAGATCCGCCACACCCGCGCCTACACCCGCGCCGTCAAGGACCTATTCGAATACCGCAAGCTCCGCGGCCTCCAACCCATCCCCACCTTCGACCAATCCGCCGCCGAACAGGACCT
>CAIVPR010000057.1 GCA_903907865.1 uncultured Acidobacteriia bacterium | reverse complement strand
CCATCCCGAACGCTTCGTCCGCCGTCCGCCCCAACCACCACCCGTTCCCAGGGAGGCCTGGATCAATAGACCAAAGACCCCGGACAACAATACTCAGTAAATTCGGCTTCGGGGTGTCTCAAAGTGCTTGACATGTTCCGGCCCTCCGGCGATACTGGGAGTTATGCGCGTCCAATTGCTACTCATGACTCTGCTTTGTGGAGGCACCACAAGCCTGCTTGCCGACCAGATCGTCCTTAGCAACGGTGACCGGATCACCGGCACCATCGTGGGTAAAGACGGCAAGAACCTGACCGTCAAGACCGACCTGCTCGGCACCGTAACCACGTCCTGGGACAAGGTTGTGTCGGTCAAGACGGATACGCCGCTCAACGTGGTGATGCCCGACAACAAGACTGTCCTGGGCACAATGACTGTGGCCGATGGCAAAGCCGAAATCTTGCCCGCCGGTGCCGCGCCAATATCCGTGCCCGCCCCTCAATTGGGGGCGATCCGCGACGACGCCGGCCAAAAAGCCTTCGAGCGCCTGCTGCATCCGGGCTGGGGGCAACTCTGGATCGGGACCGGCAGCATCGGCTTCGCCGGCACATCAGGAAACGCGGAGACCCTCACGTTCACGACCGGTGTGACGGCGTCAAGGACCACCCGCACGGACAAGACCATGCTGTACTTCAACTCGGTCAAGGCCTCGGCGCTGGCAAACGGCAAAAACTCGGGAACGGCACAAGCCGTTCGGGGAGGCCTCGGGTACAACCGCAACATCGGCAGCCGCGCCTTTGTCAACGGCTTCAACGACTACGAATACGACAAGTTCCAGAACCTCGACCTTCGATTCGTCCTCGGCGGTGGTTTCGGCTACCACGCGCTGAAGCGGGAACGCAGCCAACTGGACTTGCTCGGCGGTGGCGACTTCAACCACTCCGCGTACGGAACGCCAGCCGTCAGGAAGTCTGCCGAGGCCTACTGGGGCGACGAGTTCAATCTGAGGCTGAAGGGCAACACCTCGCTGGTGCAAAGCGCCCGAATGTTCAACGACTTGACCAACACCGGATCCTACCGCGTGAATTTCGACGTCGGCTCCTCCACCAAGATCGCCAAATGGCTGGTCTGGAACATCTCGCTGAGCGACCGCTACTTGAACCGCCCTGCCGCGGGCCGAAAGGCGAACGACTTCCTCTACACGATGGGCGTCGGTTTGAGCTTCCGCAGGTGACGGCGGTCCGCGACCGCCTGCCAACCGTCGATTTCATCCGAGGCCTCTGCATCATCCTCGTGGTGGTGCACCACCTCAATCTACGCATCCGGTTCAACAAGAGCGCGCTCGGGGCGGCGCTGCCCGATGTCATCAACAGGTTCCTTTTCTGGACCGGCAGTTACAGCGTCAAGGTATTTTTCGTCGTTTCCGGCTTCCTGATCACGTCGACGATCCTGCGTCGATGGGGAACATTGGACCGGATCGACATCCGCGCCTTCTACCGGCTACGCTTTGCGCGGATCGCCCCGTGCCTGCTGGCCCTGCTGCCGGTCCTGAGCGCGTTGCACTTGGCCGGGGTGACCGGTTTCACGATCAATCCAACGCGGACGAGCCTCGCGCGCGCCCTTTTTGCCGCCTTGACATTCCATGTCAACTGGCTGGAGATCAAGGTCGGGTACTTGCCCGGATCTTGGGATATCCTCTGGTCGCTGGCGGTCGAGGAGACGTTCTACCTGTTCTACCCGGTCGTCTGCCGCTTGGTGACCCGCTGGTGGATGCTTGCCAGTATGGCTGCGGGGCTGGTGGTCGCCGGCCCGTTTTTCCGCACGGTACTCGCTCCGAACGAGATGGCGACCGATTACGCGCTCTTCGCGAACCTCGATTGCATCGCGATGGGGTGCGTCGCCGCAGTCTTGGCGGGTCGTTTGCGTCTGCCTGGCCTCGCGACGCGAATCGCGGGCTGGACGCTCATCGTGCTCGTTACGGTTGCGCGCCCCATCGTGGCAAAACTGCACCTGTATCCGACCGGCTTGGACGTGACGGTGCTGGCACTCGGCGCGGCACTCGTACTCATGACGCTGGGCAACGGCGGGACTCCATCGCGGTGGACCACCCCGATCCGGTGGTACGGCCGCAACAGCTATGAGATCTACCTGACCCACATGTTCGCCGTGATGTTCGGATTCCAAGCCTTCACGGCGCTGCACATGCCCCTCGACGCGGCCCCGATGTGGTTCGCGGTCGTTCTGGGAGTTTCCGGGCTCTTGGGACACTTGGTGGCGACGTTCTTTTCCGAGCCGATGAACCGCTGGCTCCGGCAAGCCTAGTGCATTTTCGCGGACGACTAGACATCGGTCGAAAAAAACGCTCCCTTGCGGTCGCGGCTCAGTAGAATCAAGATGTTACCGAGCCGCGACCGCAAGGGAGTTTTGCCGAACTACCGTCGCGGCGCAGCCAGCTACCGCTTCCTATTACGAAATCGCCTAGAACGAATTGCCAAGGAACGGCAGCATGCGGCCGAGATACATCACACCGACCCACAGGACGAGGGAAACCACGGCCACGCACTTGGCTCCGACAGGGGCCTCTTCGTCCTGCCCAAGCCCTTCCGTGCGCCGTGCGAGTCCGGAAACGTAGAACATCCCCACGTTCAACCCCGCCGCCGCGATGAAGGCCATCTTGAACTGGAATGCCGGGTTTTGGAGGTAGTGCAGCGGATCGCCAGCCACAAACACTGCGCCGGTGGCAAGGTTCAGGCAGAATCCCAGCACGCCCACAGGCACCATCCGCGAAATGGACGAGATCCGCAGTCCCTTGCCCAAGCCGAGCATCCGAAGGTCCAGCAGGCCCACAATGCCCACCAGCATCACCAACCCGGCGAAATGGAGGATCTGGCACAACGGCCAAACCCACTCGTAGTGGGTGGCCGCATACGAGAGGGGCGAGGCCTTCAACCACGTGGAAAAGCTGTCGAGTAGTGACATGGTCAGTGCCTCGGTCCCTGCGGCCCAAGATACGCGAGCAACCGACCCGCAGTGATCGCCCCCGCCCAGCACGCCAAGGACGCGCCCGCGATCCACTTCGGCGGCCCGGCATCATCCAGACTGGCGGAAATGCGCCGGGCGAGCACCACGGCCGCAGCTATGAACGCCAGCTTCACGTAGAACACCGGATTGGTGAGCTTGGTGGTCGCCGCCGCACACAGCAAAATTACGCCGGATACCGCGTTGATCCAGAACCCGGCCCAAAGGACAGGGAAGAATCGGCGAAAGGGGGGCAGCGGAAGATCCGCGCCGCCCCCGAGAATACGGACATCCACCGCCAAGCTCACCCCGGCCGCCATCGCCAAGCCCAGAGTGTGCAAGAACAGGACTGTCGGATAGGCGAACACCGAGCCCGATTCCCGCACCCACCGGGAGATCCCCAACTGCTCCAACTGCCTCAGGAAGTCCATGTCTGCCTATTCGGGACGCTGGTTGTTCTTCCCCGATAATTCCTTGCAAGCGTAGGGCACGAAGATCTCTTTCGTCAGCGTCATGGTGTCGGTGCCGGAATACCCGTTCGTCCAGTAGGCCGAATCGTCGGCTTTGTAGGTGCGGGTCAGGACACCGGTCTGGGCATTCACCGTGAAGCGTTCCACCGCGTGCATCTGGCCGCTGAACGGATGTCCCGACATCGGCATCAAGGTTCCAGCCAAGAAGCCAACCGTATCCACCACCAGCGTGTCGCCATCCCACACGCCGACCGAGTGGCCCGCGAGGCTGGGCTGCACCGTCTTCGGATGCGCCGCGTTCATGTGGATGGTGCGGACGAGATCCATGTAGCCGTATTTCAGGGTGATCTCCTTCGGACCCTGCACGATTTCGTTGACGTGCTGGTCGTGGTTCCAACCGAAGAAAATGTTGGCCGGACTGCACTTCAGGCCGGGATCGTCGAAGCGCTGGTCGTATTTGGACCGGACCGCCTGTCCGGCATCGGTCAGTTGCGGCAGATTGCCCGGCCCGCCTGGACCGCGGCCTCGACCGCCGGGACCTCCCGGGCCTCCAGGACCACGTCCTGCGAAGTCGGGACCACGTCCTCCCGGCCCACGTCCATCAGGCCCACGACCGTCAGGTCCACGTCCCCCGGGTCCCCGGCCACGACCGCCCGGACCACCCTGCGCGACCCAGAGTCCTGCCAGATTCGGCTCGCCCGTCGGAAGCTTCGCCGGTCGCGGCCCGTTGTCGACCACCTTTGCGGCCACAGGCGCTGGCGAAAGCCGCGTCAGGTCCGCCTCGCGCCGGATTTCCACGCCATCCTCGCGGATGAACGAGGTCAACATGCAGACATTGGTCTCCCGGCGTGCCGGAGCCCCCTTGATAACGATCTTCTGTCCGCTGCGGAACGTGTTGTCGGTCCACCCGAGGCGGGACAACGCTGCGCGCGCGGGAAGCTCGCAGCGCCAGGCGGCCTGCTTGCCAGCGTCGTCGACGTTGAAATAGACATAGCCGTGGGGATTGACGAATTCGAACTTGGTGACAGTGGCCTTGAGCTCGATGGTCTTTTCGAGGTCGAAATGTGGCGCGGCGGCGTGGTGCCCTTGGGCGCACGGGAGGGCCGCGAGCAAAAGGCAGACGGCAAGGGGAAATCGCGATGTAGTCGGGGACACGGGAAACGCTCCTTTTCGGGGGGTACAGTGCCAGGATATCGCGGCCCGGTAAAGTGTGGGTTTCCGAAATGTAAGGGCCGGGTAAAGCCTCCGCCAGAGGCCTTTCGCAGGGCACAAAAACATCTCCCAAACCCGGTAACATTGCGCCACGCGTTTCGGTCTGTTAGTATCGTGTAGGCGAGAAGAACGCAGTTCCCCTCTTGTACGGCCACCACAACAAATCCACACCACGGAGCGAACGCAGTTAACTGAATGAGCTTTACCGTCTTTTTGGGCAATCTACCCATCTGGGTCACCGCCGATGACATCAAGCAATGGCTTGCGGCAGAAGACCTCGTAGCCGATTCCGTCAAGGTCATCCGCAACCACGAAACGCAGGAGTCCAAGGGCTTCGCGTTTGTCGAGGCTCCCACGGCGGACGAAATGCAGGCGATTATTCGCCGCTTCGACCGCGCACCGCTCGAGGACAAAATCCTCAGGGCCAATCCGGCGCAACCTTCCAAGGGTGCCGCTCCGAAGGGTGGCCCGGCAACGGGTGCGACCGCCCAAGCTCCGGGTGGAGCAGCGGCGCGTCCTGCGGATCGTAACCGGCCCGACCGCCGCGGCGGCAAAAAGCGCGACTCCGAACCCAAGAGCGCGTTTGCAGCCGAACTGGCAAAGGCACTCTAAGTAAGCAGCTCGGACCCGTCGTTCGTGGACCCACGAAAGTGGAAGGACTACGGGTCCAAAGGTTAGTCGTTTGCCGCCCGCACACCTGTGCACAGTACTCCACAGGAGGGTGGCAACGGTTTCCCTGTATTATCAATGGGTTGTATGCTGGGTGACAGCGTGCAACGGGGAATAGCAATGCCGGTCGCAGCTCGTGCCGTTCTCGCCCTGTCCCTCCTCCTAAATGGAGCAGCCCTCTCTTTGTCCGCTGGCCAAGCCTTCGTACGTGAAGCCGCAGAAGTCAACGTCAACCAGCGGTACACCATTGAAAGCATCTCGGTCGCTGGCGCTCAGCTCGAAAAGGCCAGCATCCCCACCCATTTGCGACGCCGTCTCAAATCGTTGATCGGCGAACGTTGCGACATGGCGGTGATCGAGGAGTTAGCGGACCAGATCCGCTCCGAACTCCATCTCCGTTCCGTCAACGAGCATCTCTCCAAGGGCAGCCAGCCAGACCGGATCCGCGTCAACTTTGAAATCGTGAAGAAGGCGGTCGCTTTCGACGTTTCCGTCCCCAAGTTCCTCTACCACTCCAGCCAGGGATGGACCGGCGAGCTCGACGCCGCTTCGCATTTCCGCAACACGTCGGTCACCGTGGGTGCCGTCTCCAACGGAGACGATTCGACGGAGCGCTTCACCGGCGTTTCGGCCCGCATCGAAAACTCGCGGTTCTTTTCAGACCGGATCAAGGTGGCCGTCCAGATCGAGGGTTATCACGACCTGTGGAACGACGCGACCCGGAACGCACTCACCGCGCTGCCGTCACACGAGCGTTCGGCGCTCGACCTTTATCGCAGCCGCCAAAACATCGCGCCCGAAGCGACCGTGACAATCGCGAGGGGCTTGAGCATCTCCGGAGGAGTCAGTTTCGAGCAATTGGAATCCGAGCGCCCGGGCAGCGAGCACAGCGCGGCCAATGCTGTCACGGCGGAATTGCGGTTCGGACGCAAGTTCGAGGGCGAACTCGGGCAACAATCGTTCGACACCCAGTACAGCCTGCGGGCCGGGTGGGCGGGCCTCGGCTCCGATTATTCGTATACCCGGCAGGTCTTGACGGGCCGCTACGAGGTCAAGATGGGCAAGCAGACGGTCTCGGACGCCTTCATGGCTGGGTCGATAACGGGTTCGGCACCGTTCTACGAGCGTTTCGTGCTCGGCAGCAGTTCCACATTGCGCGGCTGGAACCGATATGCCATCAACCCTTTGGGCGGTACGCGCGTCAGTCATAATACGGTGGCATACGGACGGCTGGTGGGAGAGGGCACGGTGGAGGCCTTCTACGACGCCGGGTCGCTATCGGCCAACGGGCAGAGCAGCCAGTTGCGACATTCGATCGGTGCCGGGTACAGACAGGGAATCTTTTTCCTCACTGTGGCAATGCCTGTTACGGAAGTGCATGGAGCCTTAAGCGTGAGGCCGGTTTTCATGGCGGGAATGAACTATTGATCAAACGTCTGGCCAGACGGACGACGCTGACTGCGGCCCTCGCGGCCGGGTTCCTGACGTGCGCCCTGACGGTCGCGTTTGCCGTTACCACCAACGAGCCCCTCCTGCAGGTCCACCTGGACGGGGATATGCTGCACATATCAGCCCCGCACCTGCGTTTTCTGGGAGGCAAGCCGCTGCAACGCATGAAAGACGGCGTCACCGTCGCCTTCATCGGGCAGTTGACGGTCACCTCCGAACCGAACTCCTTTGTGGCCGATGCCCGCTCCGTATCCCGGTTCGCCATCAGCTACGACATTTGGGAGGAGAAGTTCGCGGTCACCAGGTTCGGCGAAAACTCCGCCTCGAAGCGCTCGGTTTCGCATCTTTCCGAGGCCGGCGTGGAACGCTGGTGCCTGGACAACCTCACCGTTGACCGCTCCGCCCTGCCTGCCAACCGCCCGTTCTGGGTCCACCTCGACTTGCGCGCCGAAGATCCGCGCGACCAATTGGGCATCGTCGGCGACCCCGGCATCAACATCACCCGTCTCATCGAAATCTTCAGCCGACCTGTAAAAGCCACCCAACAGCGCTGGCTGCTCGACAGGGGACCGTTCAAGCTCGCCGAATTGAGGAAAGAGAGCCACGGGTGAAATGGAGAACGCCGACATGGGGTACGTCGAGCCTGCGGACGCGGCTCGCGCTCGTTTTCATCGCCGCGACCCTCGTCCCGCTTGGTGCCACGCTGTGGTTGACGTCGGTCCTGCTTGACCAGAGCCTGAGACTCCGCCCGGTAGGCCAGTTGTCGAGCCTCTCGGCGGCACTGGAGAAGACCGGTCGCGAATACTACCGTCAGGCCTGCGACCAGTTGCGGGCCGATGCTCTCGCCGGTCGCGCTGCGCCGGATGCCCTGCCCCTCCCCGAAGCAGCCCAAATGGCCCAGGATCTGCGCGAAAGCGGAGAAGCCGAACAGTTCGTACGCGTGGGCGAGGGTGGCTCCCAGTTGCTTTACCTCCTCAATACGCCCGAAGGCGTGCGCGTTTGGCGGCGTCCACTGGCGGTACGCATGCAGGACCTTTCCGCTGAAATCGGCCTCGCCCGGCAGACTGCGGCGCGCGACCTGAGGCGCGGATTCTTCCTCGCGTGGGGCCTTCTGGCTGCGGCGATTTGCTTGGGGGCGCTCGGCCTCGTCTGGTTCGTGGCCGCCCGTTTCAGCCGCCCCATCGTCAGCCTCACCGAGGCGCTGAAGGCCCTCGCGCGGGGTGATTTCCGGGTCCGGGTCGCAAGTAGCGGTCAAGATGAGATCGGGCTGGCCGCCGAGGCCTTCAACCGCACCGCGTCCGAACTCGAACAGAACCGCGACCGGCTCGTCTACCTGACGCAGTTGGCCAGTTGGCAGGTCCTGGCTCGCAAAATGGCGCACGAGGTTAAGAATTCGCTGACCCCCATCCGGCTCACGGTGGAAGAGATGGTGGCGCGCAGCGAGGATCAGGACGTTGCAGTCGAGGATCGCAAGGCCTTCCTCGGCCAAGCCGCCTCCATCGTGGTCGACGAGATCGAATCGCTCGAACGCCGCATCCGCGCGTTCTCCGAGTTCTCTTCCGAGCCGCCAGTCTGCCCCGAAAAGCTCGACCTCCAAGCCATTGTCGAAGAACGGATCGCCTTCCTAAGGACCGCCCACCCCGAAGTCCGCTACGCCGTCGAAGCGGTGGCAGAAACCCCGAGCGCCGTGGCCGACCAGGACTTGGTCCGGGGCATTCTGGTCAACCTCTTGGAGAACGCGGCCGAGGCTGCGGGCGAGGGCGGCACGATTCTCGCCAAGGTGCGTCCCATTGACGGGCGGGTTGCGATCGAGGTCCACGATTCCGGCCCCGGCTTGAGCGAACTGGCGCGCAAGTCGCTGTTCCAACCCACGATTTCGTTCAAGAAGCGCGGCATGGGCCTGGGGCTGTCGATCGCGCGCAAGAGCGCATTGCTTTCCGGCGGGGACATCCTGCCGATCACGGGCGAGCTGGGCGGGGCTGCATTCCGCGTCCTGCTGCCAGCGGCGTAGTTCACGGGAGAATATGGCGGCTCGACGAATTCTGGTGGTGGACGACGAAGAGAACATCGGGCGATCGCTCCGCATGATTCTCGAACGCGAGGGGTACCAGGTCAACGCGGTGAAATCCGCGGCGGAAATGCGAAGGTTCCCAGAGCACTCACGCATGGACCTGATACTTCTGGACGTGCGGCTGCCGGATGCCAACGGCATCGACGTCCTGCGCGAATTGCAGGCTGCGGAAATACCCGGCCAAGTGATCATGATCTCCGGCCACGGCACCATCGCGGATGCGGTGGAGGCAACGCGGGCCGGGGCGTTCGATTTCCTCGAAAAGCCGTTGGGGCGCGACCGCGTCCTGGTGGCAGTCCGCAACGCCTTCGAGCAGGGCAAGCTCAAACAGGAAAACAAGAAACTGCGCGACGTGGCGGGACCCAGCGCAAAGATGATCGGGGCCAGTCCGGCGTTCATGCGCGCGGTGGAGCAGGCTTCCATGGCCGCGAGGTCCGATGCGCGGGTCCTGTTGATCGGCGAGTCCGGCACCGGCAAGGAACTGCTGGCGGCCCACATCCACAATTCCAGCCCGTTTTCCGGAGGACCGTTCGTCAAGGTGAATTGCGCGGCCATCCCGGGCGACCTGATCGAGAGCGAGTTGTTCGGCCACGAGAAGGGGTCGTTCACCGGTGCCACATCCATGCGTCGCGGGAAGTTCGAAATGGCCGACAACGGGACGCTGTTCCTCGATGAGATTGGCGACCTGCACGCCAACTCGCAGGCCAAGCTGCTCCGGGTGCTGCAGGAGGGCGAATTCCACCGGGTCGGCGGCGAGCAGACGATCCGGGTTTCCGTGCGTGTCGTCTCAGCTACCAACCGAGACCTTTCCGCCATGGTGACCGCCGAAAAGTTCCGCGAGGACTTGTTCTACAGGGTCAGCGTTGTGCCAATCCGCGTTCCCGCGCTGCGCGAGCGTCCCCAGGACGTCGCCCCGATGGCCCAGTACTTCCTCGAAGACTTTTGTTCGCGCAACGGCTTCCGGCAGAAGAGTTTCGACCCCGAGGTATGGTCCGCGTTCGAGGAGTATTCTTGGCCTGGCAACGCGCGCGAACTGCGCAACGTGGTGGAGCGGATGGCGATCCTGTCCCACGGCGACGTGCTGACGATGGCCGCGATCCCGCTCGAATTGAAGCTGCAACGCGACAGCTCGCCGAGGTCTAGCGTGCAGGAGGCTCGGGAATCGGCCGAGCGCGGTTACGTTCTAAGGGCATTGGAAGAAGCTGGCTGGAACGTGTCGAGCGCCGCCAGGGCGCTGGGCATGGAGCGGACGAACCTGCACAAGCGCATACGCGCCTTGGGCTTGACGCGGGGCAAGTAGGTGGTCCGGTCACTCCAGCGGGAATTGATGGACGACGATGCAATCCCACAGGCGCTGCTGGAACGCTTCCACCGGGATCTGGCGCTGCTCCACAAGCTCCTGGGCAGTTTCCCCACAATCGAGCGGTTCCTGCGCGCCGACGCCAATCCCCCGAAGCGCATTCTCGACATCGGCTGCGGGGGCGGCGACCTGCTGGTTTTTCTCCGCCAGAAGCTTGGTGCCGAGGTAGTCGGCATCGACCTCAAGCCCGGCCGGATTCTGGATGTGCCGATGGTCGCAGCCGACGCAACAACGGACCTTCTGCCGGAAGCGGATGTCGCGATCTGTTCCCTATTGGCCCACCATCTCACGCCGGAACAGAACATCGCCATGATCCGCAATGTTGCGAGGTCTTGCCGACGGTTTCTGATCCTCGACCTGATCCGGCACCCCCTGCCGCTGGCCCTGTTCTCGATCTTTCTATGTCCCCTGATCAGCAGGGAGGCCGGGGCGGACGGACGGTTGTCGGTGCGCCGGGCGTATACACCCGACGAATTCCGCGACATGGCACGGGAGGCCGTCGGGTGTCACGGAACCGTGGAAATCGATGTTTCGCCGTTCCTGTCGCGGCAAGTAGTGGACATCCGGTACGGGTGGGGCTAAACGCTGGTTCCCAACCTTTTCCTTGCGGGGCTGACGCCGTTGGACCACCGATTGGACAGAGCTTCAAATTCAATCCACAGGTCCTTGGCCCCAACGTTTCGACGGTGAACTATATAGGCCCGGAACTGGCCGAGTGAACGCCGGAACAAACTCTCGAGGGCAATTCTGATCACATCCTCGTCGTAAACACCCTGTTTACAGCCGGTTGCGAGAGCTTCGAAGTAGTTCAATCGGCGATGCACGGCCTTCCGGATTAGCGGATCTTGGGAACATAGTGCCTCCACCTGCCGCAATTCCAGTTCTGCCGCAGACTCCATGACGTTAAAGTGTGTGTGCAGAACTAGGTTGTCATCTTGGATGTCCTTGTATCTATCGACTGCGTCCTGCGCTGCCTTTCGCCGGTTCCAGTCGTGCAGGTCGCGGTATGCAGCAACCGCCACGTTAAATTGGCGGAGTCCGAATCCGGCGACGATAAGGGCTGCGCCTTGCAACGCCAGCTTAGCAATCTCGAGGGAATTCCACATCCAACGCAGGATAGCATGCCGAGTGACCCGCAATCGGACCACTTGGAAAGCTTGGCAATGTCATTGATCTAGGGTCCGTCGGGGGATTGTTTGGCATCGAAGAACTCCAGCCACCAAGTCGGCCAAGTACCGGCACCCTTGGAGGAAACGCTAGATCCGGAACCGTCGCACATCGATCTTATCGTCCTCGAACACACCCAGCCCCAGCATCCCCGCGATCTCGATGTGCTCGATCTGCGAATTCAAATAGTGGCTGTCGTTGTCAGGCTTCGCGAGCGCCAGCGGCTGCATCCCCATCTGCACCCGCTTGCCGTCGATCACCTTCAGGCCTGTCTTGTCCAGCGCCACCGGGTCCGTCGCGAAGTACATGGTCTTGTGCTCCCAGATGTACTTCGCCTTGCCGCCCGGTCCGCCATGGAATGACGCCTTCACCCCGTCGCAGATGTGCAACGTCGCCTTCTCCCGGATCACCGGCAGGCTGACCACGCTTGGAATGAACACCCCGCAAGCGTTCAGGGTAGGTGTCGTATGGCTCCGGTTCACGTTGTTCGACATGCCGTGCGACATGTTCTTCAAGCAAATCGTCACCCCTGCGGACTGGTGGTGCTTCAATACCGGCAGGTTGATGAACTTGTTGATGTCCTTGGTGACAATCTTCGCGATGTATGACCGCCGCATGTGGGGGTCGTTGAAATTCTCGCCCGGCTTTATCAGTGCCATTTCCATGAAATGGTCGGCGTCATAGCCGCCCATGTCGTGTTGCCATTCATCGTACCGCTCCGACGACGCGTCCCACCGCACCCCGGGAGGCAGCCATTTGTCGATGCCGGCTGCGACCAATTCTTCCTTGTAACGGTTGAAGACCAGCACCTCCTTCGACGGAATCCCGGCCTCCTTCAGCCCCGCCAGTATCTCCTGTAGAACCAGCGCGTCCGACGACAGACCCTTGCCGCCCACCGGGCTCACCTTGATCCCGACGCGGTCGCCTTTCTCGAACATCATCCTCCAACCGTCGATCCAAGATGGGGCACCGGTCAGTTCCTGCATGCCTTTGCGCATCATCCGTTGGACGGGTTCGGGCTGGTAGGTGTCGGCCAGGATGCTGCCGGGGTGCTCTACTGCGACCACACGGCCGGGGAACGGTCCGGGCATGCCGGGCTTCGTGGTAGCAGCCTTCGATTGCGACTGCATTACTGCGGCGCTGGCGGCTGCGAAGGAGTGGGAGAGGAACTGACGGCGGGGAATCGTCATGCCAATAGTGTACGCCTTCTCCACGAGGTTGCAACCCCGTGCGCGTTTCCAACATTTATTGTTTCATGACTCCTGGTACGGCTAGACGTGGGATACTGATCCGAGGAGCCGGTATTTGAATTCAGCGAGCCGATTCATTTTTTTGTCACTATTGTTTCTGCATGTCGGTTGCGACTCGAAGCCGCCCGCCCCTCCCGGCAACCCGAAGGTCGAACTCGGCGAATTATACAAGGCTGGCAAGGCCTTGCAGGATGCCGTGCAAGCGGCGGGAAACGTGCCGGAACAAGCCACTTTCCTAAGACTGCAGACGGCATTCAAGGACCAGATCCAAGCCGTTGACGGCCGCCCGGAAAAAGAAAAAAAGCGCCTGTCCCCCTTCGCAACTCGTTACGCCAAGGTTGACGCAGTTTACGACATGGCGGCCAAGGCGCTCGACCTGTCCCTCCGGCTCGAAAAGTGCCGGATGGAGGGCACGCCGCGCGTCTGCCGCGAGAAGTTTGACTCCGAGTCCAACGAAATGTATTCGGCCATCATCGATTCGGCGGCCCTGCGGGGAGCGTGCAGGCAGTGCGACCCCACCTCCAAGGGCACGGTCGGCGAAATCTTCGCTCGCGCGCTCGAAATGCACGCCACTGCCGACCAGCGCCTGCTCCGCAATATGCCCTGAATCCGCCGTCGCACACGCGGGGCGACATAATATGGACACATGTCCACGTCGCAGCCAAGAGTTGACCCTCCGAGACCCGAAAAAGACACTGTCGCCTACGTAGTCCGCGACGGCATAGCCTGGGTCAGCTTCAACCGTCCCGAAAAGCGCAACTGCATGAGTCCGTCGCTCAACCGGCGCATGATGGAGGTGCTCGACGAACTGGAGTTCCGCGACGATGTGGGCGTGTTGGTTCTGCGCGGAGAAGGGACAGCGTGGTCCGCGGGCATGGATTTGAAGGAGTACTTCCGCGACGTTGAAGCCACGGGCTTGGGCGGCGTCCGCAAAGCCCAGCGCGAGGCCTATGGCTGGTGGCGCCGGCTGCGCTGGTACCAAAAAACCACCATCGCCATGGTCAACGGCTGGTGCTTCGGCGGCGGCTACGGCCCGCTCTTCGCCTGCGACCTTGCATATTGCGCCGATGAGGCCCAGTTCGGCCTTTCCGAAATCAACTGGGGAATCCTGCCGGGCGGCGGCGCCACCAAGGTCGCTACCACACTGATGCCCATGCGCACCGCCATGTACCACGCGCTGATGGGGGAAAACATGGATGGCCCCACAGCAGCGCGGGTCGGACTTGTCAATGAATCCGTGCCCCTCGAAAGGCTGGAGGCCCGCGTCACCGAGGTCGCACAGAAGCTGCTGCAGAAGAACTGGGTCACCCTGAAAGCCGCCAAAGACGCTGTCCGGCGCGTTATGGAAATGCCCTACGACGCAGCTGAGGACTACCTCGTCCGCGCCCAGGAGGCAGCAAATTCCTTCGATGGCGAAGGCCGCAAGGAGGGTATCCGCCAGTTCATCGACGAGAAATCCTACAAGCCCGGACTGGGACACTACGACAAGGGCAAGGCTGGTGCCTAGGCCCGTTCCGATTCTGAAATGGAATGTGCGGGTCGAGACCCGACCGGACGGGGCGATGCTGGTCGAACCCGAGATTTCCCTTGGCCCGTATCCCGACCGTGTGACCGATTCGCTCGACCACTGGGCCCGCATTGCCCCCAACCGCACTTTCCTTGCCGAACGCAGAGCAGACGGGGAGTGGCAGCGTGAATCCTACGCCGATTTTCGCCGCCGAGCCCGGGCGGTCGGGCAGTGGCTCCGGCGCCTCAATCTCTCCGCCGAACGCCCCATTGCCATCCTGTCCGGCAACGATATCCCGCATGCGGTGCTGGCCATGGCCGCCATGTACGCCGGAATTCCGTACTCCCCAGTCTCGACGGCCTATTCACTGGTCTCCTCCGACTTCGGCAAACTGCGGCATGTTTTCGACATCCTGACGCCGGGACTGGTATTTGCGGGCGGGCGGCAATCGTTCGACCGCGCAATTGACGCGGTGGCCGCGCCCGACGCCATCCGGTTGCAAGGTGCGGAACTGGCGGAAATCGCGAACGGCGACGCTGACGAAGGACCTCTGGCCAATGTCACCCCGGACACCGTCGCGAAAATCCTGTTCACCTCGGGCTCCACCGGTGTTCCGAAGGGCGTCACCACCTCCCACCGCATGCTGACCAGCAACCAAGAGATGCTGCGGACGGTCTTCCCCTTCTTCCGCGACGAGCCCCTGGTGGTCTGCGACTGGCTCCCGTGGAACCATACCTTCGGCGGCAGCCACAATTTCGGGCTCGTCCTCTACAACGGGGGCACGCTTTATTTGGACCGAGGCCGGCCCGTGCCCGGAGCCTTCGACGAAACCCTCCGCAACCTGCGGGAGATCGCGCCAACGGTGTATTTCAATGTCCCGAAGGGCTTTGAAATGCTGGCCGACCATATGCGGCGCGACCGGGAGTTACGCAAACACTTCTATTCACGGCTCAGGATGAATTTCTTCGCCGCCGCCGGGCTTTCGAAACACGTTTGGGACGCCATGGACGAACTGGCGCTGCAGACTCGCGGCGAGCGGGTCCCGATGCTGACCGGTCTTGGAGCCACCGAGACCGCGCCCTTCGCCGTTTGTGCCAATGCCGAGAACACCGGTGCGGGTGTGATCGGGCTTCCCGTGCCGGGTGTCCGGCTGAAGCTGGTACCCGGCGCTAAGCTCGAAGTCCGGGTGAAAGGGCCCAACGTGACTCCCGGATTCTGGCGCGCCCCGGAATTGACCGGGGCGGCCTTCGACGAGGACGGCTATTACCGAATGGGCGACGCCGTGCGCTTCCTCGATCCGTCCGACCCCAACGCGGGTCTGCTCTTCGACGGCCGCATCGCCGAGGATTTCAAACTCGCCACTGGCACGTGGGTAAGCGTTGGGCCGCTCCGCACACGGTTGATCCTGCACTTCGCGCCATTCTTGAAGGACGCCGTGATCGCGGGCATCAATCAGGACGATGTTACGGCGCTGCTTTTCCCTGATCCGGAGCACTACGCGCGGTTGAAACGCGAGGGCACCGCCCGCGAGACGCTGGAGAACCTGCTCGCGACCTTCGCTGAGGGGAGCACCGGCAGTTCCAACCGGGTGGCCCGGGCCTTGGTGCTGGAGGACCCGCCAACGCTCGACTCGGGCGAATTGACCGACAAGGGCTCCGTCAACGCGGCAGCCGTGCTGACCTGCCGGGCAGCGTCGGTCGAGCGCCTGTATGCGCCTATCCCAGATCCCGACGTCCTGCGTGTGCACGCAAGTTCCGGCTAAACTGGAAGAGTGCAGGCAACCACCGCAGCGCACGAGATCGCCGCGAAGATGGCCGACGTGATCGTCGAGGCCGCGAAGCCACGTCGGGTGATCCTCTTCGGGTCCCAGGCGCGGGGCGACGCGAACGAGGAGAGCGATTTCGATTTGATCGTCGTCGAAGACCAGCCGGAAAACCGGTATCAGGAGATGGTACGGTTGCGCCGGCTGCTTCGCGGGTTCGGCGTACCGATCGACTTGCTGGTCGTCAGTTCCGAGAAGTACGACTATTGGTGCGACACGCCGGGAAGTGTTTACTATGAGGCTGCGACGGAGGGATTGACGCTATATGAAGCGGCATGAACTGGCCAGGTTGTTCGTCAAGAAGGCAGTGGAGGACATTGTCTTGGTCGACACCGTCATTGAGGTGGAGTCCATATCGGATGAGATTATCGGCTTTCACTGTCAGCAGGCAGCAGAGAAACTCATGAAGGCCGTGCTGACTGCCGCAGGGGAGACGGTCCGCAAGACCCACGACCTCGAAACGCTTGTGGCTGCGTTGTTGCGGATCGGAGAGCAAGAAGCTGCCCGGTTTGGGTCCATGGATTCGTTGACACCGTTCGCGACCGTCTTCCGGTACGAGGGCCTTGGCGATATGGGGTTCGACCGCTACGAGGCCCGCGAAATGCTGCGAAAAATCCAGATTTGGTGCGAAGCGCGGCTGGACGACTTGGAGCCCAAGTAGCCCCCCAACCCCGACATCGCGTTCCCCTGTGGTAGCATCGTGTGTGCACCCCAAGATCCTGGCGGTTATCCCGGCCCGGTTCGCCTCCTCGCGTTTCCCAGGCAAGGCGCTCGCCCGACTCGACTCCCGCACCATGCTCGAACACGTTCACGAACGTGTTTCCATGGCCCGCTACCCCACCTCCATCGTTATTGCGACAGACGATCCGCGCATTGAGGCCGAGGCCCGTCGCTTCGGAGCCCGCGTCCGCATGACCCGCGACGACCATGTTTCCGGCACCGACCGCGTTGCCGAAGTCGCCTCCGCCTTTCCCGACGTCGACCTCGTGGTCAACATCCAGGGCGACGAGCCGCTCATCGACCCCGAAGCCATCGACACCGCTCTCATGCCCCTCCTTGAAGAGCCCACCATCCAGATGGGCACGCTGAAAAAGCGTATCGAGGATCCCCGCGAAGTCACCGACCCCAACGTGGTCAAGGTCGTCACCGACCGCTTCGAAAACGCCATTTACTTCTCCCGATCCACCATCCCCTTCCCCCGCGGCGGGGCCAGCGACGGGGCCGTCCACTTCAAGCACGTCGGCCTGTACGTTTACCGGCGCGCCTTCCTGCTGCGTTATTCCGACCTCCCGGTCGGGCCACTGGAACAGGCCGAGCGTCTGGAACAATTGCGGGCGTTGGAGAACGGCTTCAAGATCCGCGTCGTGGAAACCGATTACGAATCCCTGGGCGTTGATACGCCCGAAGACCTGGAGCGTGTGCGCGAGCTGTTCGCCGCTTGCCGCGCCGCCGTTACAACGCCTTTGGCGGAGACTTCCCGTGGCTGATACCGACCAACAAACTACACTGAAACGCGCCAAGCATATTTTCGTCACCGGGGGCGTCGTCTCGTCCCTCGGCAAGGGCATCGCAGCCGCGTCGATTGGCTGCCTGCTCGAAAACCGCGGCCTCCGCGTCACCCTGCAGAAGTTCGACCCTTATCTGAACGTCGACCCCGGCACCATGAGTCCGTTCCAGCACGGCGAGGTCTTCGTGACCGACGACGGTGCCGAAACCGACCTCGACCTGGGCCACTACGAACGCTTCACCCACGCCCACCTGACCCGCGCCAACAACCTGACCAGCGGCAGGATCTACGACACCATCATCCAGCGCGAACGCCGCGGCGACTACCTCGGAAAAACTGTCCAGGTGATCCCGCACGTGACCAACGAGATCAAGGCCGCCGTCATGAAGCTGGCGGCGGAGAACGAGGTAGTGATCTGCGAAATCGGCGGCACGGTGGGCGATATCGAATCGCTGCCGTTCCTTGAAGCGATCCGGCAGGTGCGGCACGAAGTGGGCCGCGAAAACTGCCTCTTCGTCCACGTGACATTGGTGCCGTGGATCAATGCCGCGCAAGAGTTGAAGACCAAGCCGACGCAGCACTCGGTGAAGGAGTTGCGGGCTCTTGGCATCCAGCCCGACATCCTGCTGTGCCGCACGGAGCGTGAGATTCCGGTCGACATGAAGGATAAGATCGCGCTCTTCTGCGACGTCGCCCCGGAGGCGGTGATCGCGGCGAGGGACGTGAAGTCGGTCTACGAAATTCCGCTGGCGTTTGCCGAAGAGAAAGTGGACGAGATCATCCTCCGCCACCTCCACCTCGACATGACGGGGCCTCGCAACTTGGAGCGGTGGTCGGCCATGGTGAAGCGGATGCAGAATCCGGCGGACACGGTCGATATCGCCATCGTCGGCAAGTACATCGAGTACGAGGATTCGTACAAGAGTCTGAAGGAAGCGTTGCTGCACGGCGGAATCGCGCACAACGTGAAGGTGAACGTGCACTGGTTCGAGGCGGAGGCCTTCGAGAAGGATGCGCCCGGCCCCCTCTTGGAAAACTACGACGGCATCCTGGTGCCCGGCGGTTTCGGCCAGCGCGGCATTGAGGGCATGATCAACGCCATCGAGTACTCCCGGACCGCGAAAGTGCCCTATTTCGGCATCTGCCTCGGCATGCAGACGATGGTCATCGAGTACGCACGCAACGTCTGCGGGATGAAGCGCGCCAATTCGACCGAATTCGACAAGGCCGCGCCGCAGAAGGTGATCTACAAGTTGCGCGAACTGACCGGGATCGACGAGTTGGGCGGTACGATGCGGCTGGGTGCCTGGCCGTGCGTGCTGACTCCCGGCACGTTCGCGCACAAAGCGTATGGGGCGGTCGAGATCAGCGAGCGCCACAGGCACCGTTTCGAATTCAACCGCGAATTCGAGGAGGCGTTGACGTCGAAGGGGCTCAAAATCACAGGTGTGACGCCGAACGGGACGTACGTGGAGATCTGCGAAATCGAGGACCATCCGTATTACCTCGGCTGCCAGTTCCATCCCGAGTTCAAGTCGAAGCCGATGGAGCCGCATCCGCTCTTCACGTCGTTTGTGGGGGCGGCGCGGAAGTTCCGGGCACACCGGATCGCGACGCAGATGGCACCGCTGCTGCCGGAACCGGATTACACGGAGTAGCGGCTTTGAATTTTCAGGACTTCCAAGACCCATCGCGGCTTGTGCTGATTGCGGGACCGTGCGTGATCGAGAGCGAGGATCACGTCCACAAGATGGCCGATGCGATCTCTGCAGTGGCGGCGGAGTGCGGCTTCACGTACGTGTTCAAGGCGTCGTACGACAAGGCGAACCGGTCGAGCATCGGCGGATTCCGCGGGCCGGGCTTGGTGGAAGGGCTGCGGATCCTAAAGGGCATTCGAGACCGGGGTTTCGCGGTGCTGACGGATATCCATGAGTGCTGCCAGGTGGGTCCGGCCGCGGAAGCGGTGGACGTGCTGCAGATCCCGGCGTACCTGTGCCGACAGACGGACTTGCTGCTGGAAGCCGGGCGGTCGGGGCGGATCGTGAACATAAAAAAGGGGCAGTTTGTGGCGCCGCACGACATCCGGCATGCGGGCGACAAGGTGGCTTCGACGGGGAATGGGCAGGTCGTGCTGACCGAGCGCGGGTCCTCGTTCGGGTATAACAACCTGGTTGTGGACATGCGCGGGCTCAAGATCATGGCCGATACCGGGTGGCCCGTCGTGTTCGACGCCACCCACAGCGTGCAGTTGCCGGGCGGCGGCGCTGGCGGAACGGCGTCTGGCGGACAACCCCGGTTCATTGAGCCTTTGGCCTCGGCGGCGGTGGCGGTGGGGGTCAACGGGATCTTCGTGGAAGTGCACGATGAGCCGGAAAAGGCCCTGTCAGACGGGCCGAACGCGCTGCGGTTGGATCTGCTGCCGGGGTTCCTGCGTAAGCTCCGGGCGTTGAACGACGCGCGGTTGGCAGTGGACGGATTGGGATAAAATCCAGACCCTCGCACCGAATGCGGAGAGGGAAAACATGTCGAGGCGGACGAATGACCGGCCCGCACTTACACCACAATTCGTTTGAGTGGTTGGGAATACCATAGGTCGCAAGCGCCCCATGGTAGTGTGCGTTCCGAACAGAGTGCAATGCCCGGCTGGGCCGGGATGCAGTCTGATGCCTCCTCGCTATTTCGTGTGGGTAGGCGAGGTTGAAGGGGGGGCGGCTTGGGAGCCGCCGTCCACTCCGGCCCCGGTCGGCGCTCGGGTCGCATCCCTGCGTTGCCCTACCCTCCGTCCAGGCAATCCGATTGTACAACT